>JAWVFT010000001.1:0-57448 GCA_033855775.1 Blastocatellia bacterium
ACCTGCCGTTCGAGTTTGTGCAGGAAGTGGAAATCAAGACGGGCGCGTACGGCGCCGAGTATGGCAAGTCAACGGGCGGCATCTTCAACGTCATCACCAAGAGCGGCACCAACGAGTTTCGCGGCGACGTGTTTGGCTACTTGACGACGAAGGCCCTCGTCCGCGAGACGAGAAATTTCCCGTTCACCGGCGCTGCGCCGAACGGCTTCTCCGAAGTCGATGCCGGTTTCGACATCGGCGGCCCGATTGCGAAAGAAAAGCTCTGGTTCTTCGGCGCTTTCAACCCGCAGCGGCGCGAGAACAGCTTCCTGACCCAGACATTCCGTCAGGAAGTCGATAACAAGATCACGACGCCGTTCTATTCCGGCAAACTGACCTGGGGCATCAACCAGAACAACACGTTCACCTTCTCGACGTTTGGTGACTTCACCCGTCAGACGGGCTTCCTGTTCGGCAACTCAGGCTTCGGCATTGACCCGAACAGCTTCCGCGGCACGATTGAAACGGGCGGCCACAACTACACCGCGCGTTTGAATTCGACCATCACGCCGACATGGATCGGTGAATTTGCTTTCGGTCTCCACTTGCAGCGCGCCAACACTATCCCGGACGCGGCGGTGGCTGGCACCTCTTTGGTGACGGACAGCTTCGCAGTCCTGCGCGGCGGCAACGCCGTGCCTGTGACTGCAACCACGCTGAGACTCAACGCCAACCCGAACCAGTTGCAGTTGGCCTTCGTTGACGGTCGCGGCGGCACCATCCAGCGCAACCTCGTTCGCAACGGCTTCGGCCTCGTCAGCGACCAGAAGCGCAACCGTATGGAATTTCAGGCTCGCTTGCAGAACGTCTACGGCAAGCACACCTTCAAGTACGGTTTCGAGTTCAACGATAACAAGTATCAAATCTTCACGCGCTCCAGCGGCCCGGCCAGAACTTTCGCCGACCCGTTTGGCGAAGAAGTTTTGGACTCCAACGGCAACCCCGTTCCGGCGCTTCACAAAGCGACGAACATGCCGGGTGGCGTTCGCGTCACCAATAACTTTGGTGTCTGTATCGTCAACACGGCCAACACGACGAACGTTCTTTGTCCGTCGGCTGCTTTGACCACGCGCCTGAATCAGGCCATCACTGGCGGTCAGGGGCCGACCGGCATCCTGAACGCGACGACCGTCAGTCTGTCGCCCGCGCAGTTGAACTCCGGCAGCCCGATTCTCGTGCTGACGAGCGTTCGCGTCCGTGACTTCCTTTTGAACACGGGCAACGATTTCACCAAGACGCGCGTCGAGAGCTTCTACATTCAGGACGACTACAAGCTGAGCAAGAACGTTCAGTTCAACTTCGGCCTGCGCTGGGACTACCAGCAAGCTTACGGCACCACCTCGTCCTACCTGAAACTGAACAACTTCAAGGATAACCTTCAGCCGCGCGTCGGTCTTATCTACGACTTCACCGGCAAGGGCAAGGGCAAAGTGTTCTTCAACTTCGCTCGCTTCCTTGAAACTCCTGTCCCGCTCGATATCAACGTTCGCGCAGGCGGCGACGACATCCAGCTCGACAAGAATGCCAACGTCACCCTGCTCAATGCAGCGGCTGGCTCCAGCATCGTTGCCGGTTCGGCTTCCGGCCTCGGCTGCCTGGGTTGCGAGTCAACTCCGATTGACCCCGACCTCAAGCCGCAGACCGTCAACGAAGCGACTGCCGGTGTCGAATACGAACTCGTCAAAGACCTCGCGGTCAGCGCGCGCGGCATCTACCGCACGCAGGGTTCTGTGATTGAAGACGGCTCGTTCGACGATGGCACGACCTACTTCCTGTTCAATCCGGGCGAAAGCCTGACAGACCGTCGGGCTGAAGAAGTCACCGGCTCGCGTTTCGGTCGCGCTCGTCGCTACTACCGCGCGCTCGAATTTTCGGCCACGAAGCGCTTCACGAACAACTACCAGTTCATCGCTTCTTACGTCTTCTCCAGCTTGATTGGCAACTACGAAGGCTTGTTCCGCAACGACAACGGCCAGACTGACCCGAACATCACTTCGTTGTTCGATCTCATCAGCCTGCTCGACAAGACCTACGGACGCTTGCCGAACGACCGCCCGCACCAGCTCAAGTTTGACGGCAGCTATCGCACGCCGTTCAAGCTGCTGATCGGCGCCTCGTTCCGCGCGCAATCCGGCATTCCGTTCAACGCTTTGATCCCGCACCCGGTCTATGGCAACAACGAAGGGTTCGACGTTCAACGCGGAACGGCGATCGTGCCGGTTCCGAACACGGCCATTGACGTGGCTGGCTTCCCGAACAGGGTGGACAGCGTTGGCGGCACACGCACGCCGACGACCTACAACCTCGACCTTAACGCTTACTATCCGATTCAGTTTGGTGAGAATCGCCAGTTGCGTTTTCAGGTTGACTGGTTCAACGTCTTCAACAACCAGCGCGCTATTCGCCTGGACGAAACGGTCTCCATCAACAGCGGTATTTCCGGTGTGGCGAACGTTGCGGCGAATCGTTTCGTGAATCCGTTCTTCGGACGCGGCACGATCTTCCAGTTCCCGTCCAGCCTGCGCTTGGGCATCAAGTTCCAGTTCTAAACTGCTTGCTTTCATGCGCCGGAGCCACGCGCTCCGGCGCACGAAAGCTTTTCGGGGGAGAGGCGTGGATAACGCTTCTCCCTCTTCTTTTTTAGTGGTATGCTATCCGCACCCGCAGCACGAATATCAACGACATCTAACTCGACTTGCTTGGCCGTTTGAGAAAGGAGTTTTGCATCATGTTTCTCTCTCCCGGTCTCACTGTTGCTCCCCGCCGTCATCATCAACGTCTTCGCCTGCTCTGCCTTGGTTGCGCTGCCCTGCTGATTTTTATTCCCGTGGCTCTCGCCTACGGGCAGGGCGGAGTGGATTCTATGGGAACGGGAGGCCGCCATAGAATTCAGGGGCGCATCTACTTTCCTTCGGGCCGCCGCTCGGATGCTGTGGCCGTCAAGGTGACGCTCGACAGCACCAGTTCCGAAAGGCTCTTGGTCATCGCAGACTTGAACGGCTCGTTCATTTTCAACTCGCTCGCTGCGGGTTCTTATAGTCTGGCGATTGACGCCGGCGAGGATTACGAGATTGCCAGAGAGTCTGTGACGATTGATGATGTCGGCATCCGCAGCCGCAACGCCTCCGGCCCCGACATTGCGCGCTCTAACATTCCGCGCACCTTCAACGTGATGATCAACCTGCAACTGAAGCGCGGGATGAACGGCGGCTCACGCCCCGGCATTGTCAATGCGGCCCTCGCCACCGTGCCTAAGCCAGCCGTCCAACTCTACGAGAAAGCTCTCGACTCGATTCGGGCGGGCGACAGCAAGAAGGCCGTCGAGCAGTTGCAGGCAGCCGTCAGCTACTATCCGCAATTCACCATTGCTCTCAACGAACTGGGCTTGCAATATCTGAAACTCGGCCAGCCTGCCAGGGCCGCCGAGACGTTTCAGTCCGTCTTGAAAATCAAGCCAGACGACTTTACGGCGCGGCTTAACTACGGCATCGCGCTGCACGACCGGAAAGAATTTGCGGAGGCCGAAGCCCAACTGCGACAAGCCATCCAGCGCAACGATTATTCGTGGGCCGCGCACATGTATCTCGGCGTGACGCTGATTAACCTGCGTCGCTACGACGAAGCGGAGAAGGAACTGGTGCGCGCCCTCAACGTCGGCGGCGACGGCCTGAGCCTGCTCCATTATTATCTGGGCGGCATCTACTGGAAGAAGGGCGACACCAAGCGCGCC
Source organism: Blastocatellia bacterium (assembly GCA_033855775.1). Classification (GTDB taxonomy): domain Bacteria; phylum Acidobacteriota; class Blastocatellia; order Pyrinomonadales; family Pyrinomonadaceae; genus DASVTR01. The sequence continues at coordinate 3,770 of JAWVFT010000001.1, forward strand.
GCCGACGAACTGGAAAAATATTTGAAGCTGTCGCCGAAGGCTCCTGACGCAGAGCGCGTCCGCACGACCGTCAAGGAGTTGCGCAGCAAGAAGGCTTAAGCCGTCGAAAGACGATTGCGCTCAACGAGAGTGGCCGCGAATATTTTATTAGTCGCGGCCTCTCTCAGCTTTCATCGCGCTAGAGTAAGTCAAAGCGCATGCGGAAAACCTTGGCGGTTAAATATCGAACTTGAGCAAGTGGCCCATCTTCTCCTTCTTCGTGCGCAGGTAGTGTCCGGCTGATTCGGTCGTCTCCACTTCAATCGGCACGCGCTCGACAACTTCGAGCCCGGCTTCCTCCAACGCGCGAATCTTCAAAGGATTGTTCGACATCAAGCGCACCTTGCACAGCCCCATGTCGAACAGGACTTCGGCGCATTGCTTGTACTCGCGCGAGTCAACGGCGAAGCCCAGTCGCTCGTTGGCCTCGACCGTATCCGCGCCCTCGTCCTGCAAGGCGTAAGCGCGCAGCTTGTTGAGAATGCCAATGCCGCGTCCTTCCTGATGCTGGTAGACGATGGCCCCGCGCCCCGCCTCTTCAATCATCTGCATGGCGTGATGTAGCTGCCGCCCGCAGTCGCACTTCAAAGAGCCGAAGACATCGCCCGTCAGGCATTGCGAGTGAATCCTGACCAGCGTCGGAATCTCCCGCAGCATCTCGCCCTTGAACAGCACGACGAAAGCTTCGTCGCTCAAGCGCGAGCGATAGCCCGCAATCTTAAAATCGCCAATCTCCGTCGGCAGACGCGCCACCGCCACGCGCTCGACCGAAATCTCCGTCCCCGCCCATGGGCACGCCGTTGTTCCTTCTTCTTTCAAAACGCTTTGCACCTCAAAACCTCCGTCGTCAATGCTTCGAGCCACGCGGACGCGGCTCAGGCAGCCAAAGGCCAAGTATCATCATGAGAAGAAACGATTATAGAAGTAAGCGGCGGCGCGCGACAAGCAGGCAGCGAAGCAGCGATGATGAAGGCGGCGTTGATGAACGTGGAATGACAGTCCGGCGATTGCCGGTTCGCTGTTCATCTTTCAACGTTCATCGCGGCGTTCGTCGCCGTCGCTTTCATCGCTGCCGCGTGGCGCTTGTTGCTGCCGCTTCGTCGCGTTAATATGTTCGGGCTTGAGGTCGTGTTGGTCTATGGCTTGATAAATTTGCGCGGGCGCCCGGTAGCGCATTCTTTATCATCAGCAGCTAATCGCCATCTAGAAAATCTTTGCCGTCCTGACAATGAGCAATCGCCCTTACGAAGACACTCTCGAAGGCCCTTACGTTCAGCGCGAGCCGCGCCGCCCTGCGCTCGTCTTCCTGCGCGGCGAACTGATGGCCGTGCCGATTCCGCTCGAACGCGACGAAGTTATCTTAGGCCGCGCGCTCGAAGCCGACGTGCGGATTAACGACGCTCGCGCCTCAAGGCTGCACGCGCGAATTTCGATTAAGCACGACGCGGCGACGGGCGAGACGGAGTATCGCATCAGCGATTTAGGCTCGACCAACGGCACGCTCGTCAACGGTCAAGCCATCATGGAAACCGTCCTGCACGACGGCGACAAGCTCATCATCGGCGAACATCTGATGCGCTTTGACATGCTCGACGAGATTGACCGCGAGTTTCAGCAACAGATTCGTCGCCTGCTGGTGCATGACGAATTGACGGGGCTGCTGACGAGCAAGTCTTTCTTCTCCGAACTGCGCCGCGAGGCCGCGCGGGCCGAAGCCGAAGCGCGCCCCTTCTGCGTCCTGATGATGGACCTCGACCACTTCAAAGAGGTCAACGACACTTACGGTCATCTCATCGGCAACGAAACCCTGGAGGGCGTCGGCGCGGTCATTACGCGCTCCTTGCGCGCGGGCGACGTGGCGGCTCGCTTCGGCGGCGAAGAGTTCGCTTCTTTCATGCTCGACGCGCAGTACGCGCAAGGCTTGGTGGCCGCCGAGCGCATCCGTCTGGCCATCGAAGCGCACGAGTTTCCGGCCACACGGCGCGGCTCAAACGAGCCCGAACGCACGCATCGCATCACCATCAGCATCGGCGTCGCAGCCTTCCCGGAAGATGCGCGCGACCCCATCGAGTTGATAGAGCTGGCAGACTCAGCCCTCTATCGCGCCAAGCGCAGCGGGCGCAATCAAGTCTGCGCCTACAGTCTCTCGCCGAGCGGCGAACACAACATCCTGCCTCCGCGCTCCGAATAAATCTTGCGCTCAGCGCAATATCTGTTACCATACCCGGCATTCCCTTTTGCTTCCCCTAATGAAAGAAATTTGCGCGCGGTGCGACACGGAGCGTTCGAACTGGAGGTGTCAGTGTGAGCAGCAGAAAGGCTCTCTTCATTTTGGCCTTGCTCTTGGCTTGCGGAAGTCCGGCTGTGCAAGTCGTCGCGCAGCAGCCGACGACTGAGCAACCGACTCCGCCCGCGACATCAACCAACTCCGCCGCGCAAACTGACGCGCCCGCCGCGACTTCTTCGGCAACTTCTGCGAAACCCAACGACCTTGAAATTACCGCGAACGTGACGGCCAGCGAGTTGCGCTTTGAAGCCGTGCCGGAGCCGAAGGTGGAGTTCACGGGCCAGCCCGAACGCGAGACGGTCTGGGAAGCGGACAGGCAGAATCTTCCGCGCCCAGTCCAACCCGGCGTCACCTATCGCAACATCGGCATCCAACTGCGCATTAGCAGCGTCTTCGCAGACATCGACCGCATCGTCGCCGAAGCTCTCGGCGAAACTCCCGTCACCGACGACACGCCGCGAGACAACGCCGCGCCGCCCGCTGGCGAACAGCCCGCGTCAACCAATGCTGCGCCAATCAACTCTACGCCGGAAACAAGAGGGAAGCCCTAAATGAATTGGAAGCTCGCGCGCACGGCGCACATCTTTTTGCTCATCTTCGGCGCGGCTGCTTTCTGCGCGGCTCAGACGAGCCCGCCAGGCGACCGCGCGCAGGCCCCTGCGTCGCCCGACAACGTTGTTCAGTCCGCCAATCGCACAAACGCCGACGAGACTTTCGACTTGAACATCACGGAGCGGCGTATCACCGAGCGCGACTTCGCGGCTTCGACTTCCGTCGAGGTGGGCGAAGAGACTGCGCGCGGGTTGCTGCTGCGCGTCGGCGTGGGCGTCGGCGCAGACGAGATTGACGTGCTGCTGCGCAACGTGCGCGGCCACGTTCGCTTTCGCGCCAGCCTTGCGCGCGTGCTCGAACGCCTCAACGTGCGCCGCGCCCCGGCAGCCGTTCCCTAAACACGATTCCAGGTTTGAAAGCGTGGCTGTCAGATATTTGAAAGCCACGCTTTCATCTTCGCTCTCTCCACTCGATAGACAGCGATGTTTCGCAACGTAGCCCCCGACCACTCAGCACAAGTTACGCAGTATTCATCAAACTATTTTGGAGGAGACAAGACAGGTGAACAAGCTCATAAGAAGTGGAGCGTTAATCACGCTCGTTTTTCTGGCGAGCGTCGTCATCGCAGTGGCGCAGAACACGCGCACGACGAACAGCGGCTCGCGCGACGCCTCGATTCAGACGACGACCACCAGCGGCCAACTGCCGCAGACAGACGCGAACGCGCGACCGACGCCAACGCCCGTCACGCCCGCGCGCCCGCTCTCGCAGGAAGACAGGCAGCGACAGGAGGCCGCCAGCGCGCGGCGGCGGCAGGAGGCGGCGACGGGCGACCCAGACGTGTTGCTCGACGTGCCGAATCTCTCGGTCGATGAAATCACGCTCGACGTGGAAAACTTGCGGGCGCACGTCGCGCTCGACGCGCGGCTCGCCAACTTGCTGCAATTGACGGCGGGCGCGGATGTCGGCATTGATAAAGTCAAGCTGACGATTAAAGGCGTGCGCGCCGAAGTCTTGTTGAAGGTCAGGCTCGACAACGTGGCCGCGATTATTGACCGCACGCTGACCACCATCGACCGCAACCCGCAAATTCTCGAACGCCTCTTGCAGAGCGTTGATAACACGGTCGGGACTGTGGGCAATGTCGCCAACACGGCGGTCGGCCCCGGCGGAGCCGTCAGTAATCTGACCGCCCCGAATGGGCTGCTCGCCCAGACCGTCAACACACTGGGCCAGACCGTGCAGCGCACGGTTGACCGCGCGGGCAATATCGTCGAACGCACGCTCGACACCGCGGGCAAAGTGGTCAACCAGCAAACGGTCGGCAACGTCTCAAGCCTCAACGTGCTGTCGGAAACGAAGAACACCGCGGGGCAAACTCTGCGCCGCGTGACAGACACCTCCGGGGCCGTCATCGAACTGACGCTCGACACCGCCGGGAAGATTGTCAACTCGCGCGTCGTCAGTCAGGCGACCGGGAACAAGTAGCAACACCGCCACGATGAAACGATGAAAGCGTCGCTATCCAAGCTCGGATAGCGACGCTTTCATCGTTTCTGCCTGCGCGACGCATTTCTGCAACCCGCCGGCGTTCAATGCGTGTAACCGTTGGCCGACCGTTGAGGGACGCCGTAGTTGTCTGTCCTCCGGTTGCGCCTGTTTGGCGCTGGCGTGTATGCTTTTATCGTCTGATAAATTTCTATCAGCCTCATCCTCCGCCGTCGGGCGGGACAGGAATCTCGTTGTCGTGAGCGCCAGACTCAATCTTGCCAGCCAGCCTTTTCGCAACCGCGCTCTGCCGTGGGCAATCACAGGCATTCTGACCGCCGCCTCGCTCGTGGCCCTCGTCTTTATCATCAGCCTGACGAGCCAGACCAACACCAAGGCCGAAGCCGTCGAGCGTGACCTCAAAGACTTGACCGCGCAGATGAGCACGCTCGGCCAGCAGGCCGCGGAGGTGAAGGACGCAATGACGCCGGAGCAGTTAAGCTCTCTGAAGGCCGCGCAGGCTTTAATCGGGCGCAAGCGTTTTTCATGGTCGCGCCTCTTCGCAGACCTTGAGGCGGCTCTGCCCGGAGCCATTCGCGTCACGCGCATCAGCGTGCGCGACGTGGCCCTGCGCGACAACCAGACGATTGCGATTCTCGAACTGGCCGTCATAGAGAAAACGCCCGGCAGCGTCACCGGAATGATTGGCGACATGGATCGCACAGGGATTTTTCAAGCCGAGCCTGTGGCTCAAGCTCTGCAAAAGGGAAGAGGCGAGAGCGGGACGGAATGGACTCTGCGCGTGCGCTACACGCCGCGCGCAGGGGTGCCCACCAGCCCGGCTCGCAGCAACAGCATCGCGGCTTCAACTGCGCCTGCCGTCGAGAATGGAGCGACCAGATGAGCGATTCGCAGCCGACAGAAAATCGCCCGCCGCCGCGTCGCGCTCAACTGCGCGTGCGCGTCGATAAGTTGCGCCAGTCGCGCCAGCGAACAATGCTCGGCGTGCCCGAACTCGCTGGCCTTGCCGCCAGTGCGCTCATGCTGCTCGCGGTCGTCTTCGCCTATTTCTTCTACTTGCGCCCGGCCTACGCGCGGCTCGACACGGCGCAGCATAAACGCGAAGAGACCTATAATCAACTCCAAAGGATTCGTGAGAATTTCAAGCTCAACGAGAACAAGCAGGTGACGATTGACGAAATTACGCAGAGCGTCGAAGACTTTGAAGCGAATCGTCTCTCGACGCGCAACGACGGGCGCGTCACGCTGCTCGCCACGCTGAACAATCTCGTTCGCAGCAACGGCCTGCGCAATACCGCCGTCAACTACACGATGCTCGATCCGCTCGGAGCCAACACGACGGGCAGCGCGACGAGAACCGGCAACGCGCGCTTGCAGAGCCTGTATCCCGGCCTCGGCATCAACCTGACGGTCGAAGGCCCATACCCGAATTTGCGTCGCCTGGTGCGCGCCATCGAAAGCAGCAATCAGTTTATCGTTATCAACTCGGTTGAGTTGGAGAAGGCCACCGATTCGAGCGCAGCAGCCGCCGCCGCCGCAGCGGCAGAGACGAGCCCTGAAGGCATCGGCGCCAATCCGGTCGCGCGCGGCGGCGCGGCGCTTGTCAGCCTGCGCCTGGACATGGCCGCTTACTTTCGTCGTGAAGCGACGACAGCGACAGTGCCGACGGCGGGGACGCGTTGAGAGGTTTTCATAATGGCTTTACTCGAAGGCAAAACTCCGGCTGAACGCAACAAGACGATTGCCGCCATCGTGCTCGGCGGCGTCGCGTTTATCTCTGTCTCTTACATGCTCTTCGGCTCATCGGCTCCGGCGAAGAAGCCGACGACCGCGAACAGCAATTCGAAAGCCAGCGCTTCATCCACGCCGTCCGTCAAAAAGCCCGTGCCGGATCAAGTTGAAGAAGGCGACGTGCTCGAAGAGTTGCGGCCGATTGACTATCGCATCGCGCAGCCCTCTTTGCCGGAGGCCGGTCGCAACATCTTCGCTTACTACGAAGGCCCGCCGCCGACCCCGCCGCCCACGCCGGGCGCTGCTCCGTCGTTGCCGCCGCCGCCCACGCCGACGCCGCCAAATCTGCTCGTCGCTTCCATCGCGCCCGTCAACGTCTACGCGCGAACCGGCGACTTTACGCTCGAAGTCACAGGCGACAAGTTTACGCCCGCCGTCCGCGTCGAGATTAACAGCGCCGAAGTCCCGACGCGTTTCGTCAACGGGCAGCAACTCACCGCCAGCGTTCCCGGCGGCATGATTTCGTTTGAAGGCCCAAGACAAATCAGCGTGCGCTCCGGCGACGGCCAACTCTTTTCCAACACGGCGACGCTCAACGTGCAAGCTCCGCCCACGCCCAACTTTGCTTTCGTTGGCGTGCTGGCCAAACCCAGTTCCAACAATACGGCCCTCTTGAAAGATAAAGCCAGCCGCGACCTCTTGAGCGTCCAGCGCGGCGATGTGGTCGGCGGTCGCTTCCGCATCACCAGCATCTCCGAGCGCGAAGTGGCCCTCGTTGACACGACACTGAAAATCAAACACACGCTTCCTCTCACCAACGACACGAGCGGCGGCAACACGCCCGGCTCTCCGGCGCAACCGGCCAGCGGCTTCCCCAATCCGAACCAGCGCTACACGCCTCCGCCGCAGGGAGAAGACGATGAAGAGCCATAAAACGGGCGCGCGAAAGATGACGCCCGCGCGTCTTCAATCTACTCCGACCCTTGCAGTTAGCGGCAGTGGCCGACACCGCGACGAGCGCGGCTACACGCTCGTCGCGCTGCTTGCAGTGATGGCCATCATGCTGCTCTTAATCACCGCCGCCGCGCCGAGCGTGCGCCAGCAAGCCCAACGCTCGCGCGAAGAAGAAGCCATCGCGCGCGGCGAAGAAGTGGCCGAAGCGATTCGTCGCTACACGATTGCCAAAAGCTTGCCGACTTCGATGGAGCAACTGCTGGAAGGGATTCCGAGCGGCACGAAGAAGGTGCAAGTCCTGCGCCCCGAAGCCGCGCGCGATCCCTTGTCCAGTTCCGGCGAATGGAAGTTGATTAGACGAACAGACCCGGCCTTCATCGCTTTCCTGCGCGCCGTCACGGTCTATTCAGGCGGGCGCATGCCGCAGACCACAGACCAACTCTTCGTCACCAAGTCCGGCGGGCCTTTGCCCATCATGACGAGCATCCTCGACACCGATTCGAAGGACGAAGCTCCGGGCGGCGAAGACAACTCGGAGAACCCGACCGGCCCCTTCATCGGCGTCGCCAGTCGCAGCCAACGCGATTCAGTCATCCTCTACTACGGCATCGACCGCCACGACCAATGGGTCTTCACTCCTTACTTCAGATGAGCCTTCGCGCGGCCTTCATTCTTCGCACAGCGGCCAGCCTCAGCCTCGCTCGCGCGCCTCAATCAGAGACGATGATGAGACGCTCAACGGCATCATCAAGCATCGCTCATCCTTCATCGAGCGACAATCTCATCTCTTTTCAACTCGCCTCGCCGCGAAGCTCTTCAAGCGCTTGATAAAAAAAATCATCGAATCAGTAATAAGTTATTGACATCTTCTCGCTTTACGTTTATATACCAACATGTTGTGCGCCGCTTACTCTAGGCCACAAGAGGAAACTTGATACATTATCTTGTGGTCTTGGCAACTAACTGAAAAGGAGCAGCAACAACCTATGGCAACTAAAAAAGGTGGAAGCAAAAAGAGCGGTGGTAAGAAAGCTGGCGGTGCTAAGAAGGGCGGCGGCGCCAAGAAGGGCGGCGGCGCTAAGAAGGGCGGCTCGAAGAAGGGCGGCTCCAAGAAGAGATAGTTCACCTACACGTAGTTTACCCACACGGGAAACGACAACAACCTTCCATAGGCGCACGCAACAAACTGGGCCGCTTGCGGCCATGCACAAAGAACGGCGATTGCTTCACACGAAGCGCGCCGTTCTTTTCTTTGTCTCGCGCAAGCTGACGCGAACGACAACTCACAGCCCGCGCCCCTCAATGCTCACGACTCATAGCTTGTCATCGCAGTTCATCGCTTGTCATCGCTTGTCATTCATCATTGCCGTAGCTCATCATTCGTTGTCTGTCGATCGCTGCTTAAAAGATGATTAGCGTCGCCCTCGTCGAGCCTGAGATTCCGCCGAACACCGGCAACATCGCGCGCCTGTGCGCGGCGACGCGTGTGCCTTTGCACATCGTCGGCGTGACGGGCTTTCGTCTGGACGACCGCGCCGTCAAGCGCGCCGGACTCGACTACTGGCCGGAAGTCGAGCTTCATCGTCATCTGGACTTGCCCGCGCTCGAAGCCACTCTGCCCGCCGCGCGCTTCATTTACCTGAGCACTAAAGCCGGGCGCGCGTATGTTGATTGGCAGTTTGCCGCAAACGACTGCCTCGTCTTTGGCCGCGAGACGCGCGGGCTGCCGGAAGAATTGCTGCGCGCAAACTGGGAGCGATGCTTGAAGATTCCGATGCTCAATCCGCAGGTGCGCAGCCTCAATCTGGCTACCTCCGTCGGCATCGTGCTCTATGAAGCTCTCAGGCAGACAGGAGCTTTCAAGCGCGAATAGGAAATAGTTAGAGCCAAGTCAGTGACGAAGGATGAAAGCGTGGCGACCCGGCTTGAGTTGCCACGCTTTCATCTTTCACTATCGCGCAGTCCTTCGTTATCGCTCAGTCCTTCACTATCACTCGGCCTTTCGTCGTTCATCCTTCCTACCTGCTTTTCGGCGCGCATGTTATGATGTCTGGTTTGGCGGCTCGCCGCCCGAACGGAGATTTTCATCTGTGCAGGGGAATGTATGACTGAAGAGAGAAAAGATATACGCAACATCGCCATTATCGCGCACGTTGACCACGGCAAGACGACGCTCGTGGACGCGATGCTCAAGCAGGCAGGGACTTACCGCGAGAACGAGCACATCATCGACCGCGTGATGGACTCGATGGATTTGGAGCGCGAGCGCGGCATCACCATCATGGCGAAGAACACGGCTGTGCGCTACGGCGAGGTGAAGATAAATATCGTTGACACGCCGGGCCACGCAGACTTCGGCGGCGAGGTCGAGCGCGTCTTGAAGATGGTGGACGGCGTGATGCTGCTGGTTGACGCTGCCGAAGGTTGTTTGCCGCAGACCCGTTTCGTGTTGCGCAAAGCCCTCGAAGCTCGCCTGCCGACCATCGCGCTCGTCAACAAGATTGACCGTCACGATGCCAGGCCCGCGGAAGTCGTGGATGAAATCTACGAGTTGTTTCTGGACTTGGACGCGACCGACGAGCAGATTGAGTTTCCGATTCTCTACGCCATCTCGCGCGACGGCGTGGCGAAGAAAAGTTTGACGGACGAGTCAACGAACCTGCGCCCGCTGTTCGACCAGATTGTCGAAAGCATTCCTGCGCCGCAAGCCCTGCGCGATGACACGCTGCAACTGCTGGTCGCCAATCTAGACTATGACTCTTACGTCGGTCGCCTCGCTATCGGTCGCATCTTCTCCGGCTCTATCGCGCTCGGCGACACGGTGGCGATTATCAAGCGCGACGGCTCGACGCAGAAGACGCGCGTCTCGCAGCTTTATGTCTTCGAGGGACTCAAGCGGCAGTCTGTCGAGCGCGCGGGCCTTGGCGAGATTGTCGCGCTGGCCGGCATGGAGGGCATAGAAATCGGCGAGACTGTGACGAGCGTCGAGAATCCGCAACGCCTGCCTGTCATCGCCGTTGACGAGCCGACCATCTCCATGATTTTCGGCGTCAACAATTCGCCGTTCGCCGGACGCGAAGGCAAGTATGTCACGTCGCGCCAGATTGGCGAGCGGCTCGACAGGGAAATCCTCGGCAACGTCGCTATCCGCGTTGAGCCGACGGAGACGCCGGACCAATTCAAGGTTTCGGGACGCGGCGAGTTGCAGCTTGCCATTCTCATAGAGATGATGCGCCGCGAGGGTTACGAGCTACAGGTTTCAAAGCCGGAGGTCATCACGCGCAAAGTTGACGGCCAAACGCTTGAGCCAATCGAGCAAGTAGTCGTTGATTGCCCGGACGAGTTTATCGGCGTCGTCACCGAAGCGATGGGACGGCGCAAAGGGCAGATGATGAAGATGGTCAATCACGGGACGGGGCGCGTGCGCCTTGAGTTTGAAGCTCCGTCGCGCGGCCTCATCGGTTTCCGCAACGAGTTTCTGACGGAGACGAAAGGCACGGGCTTGCTCAACACGCTCTTCCTGCGCTTCGGCCCCTGGCAGGGCGAGATGCGCGGGCGCGCAACGGGCTCGCTCGTCGCCGACCGCATGGGCGAAACGACGACCTACGCTCTCTTCAACTTGCAGGAGCGCGGCTCGCTCTTCGCGCGTCCCGGCGCGAAAGTTTACGAAGGCATGATTATCGGCGAGAACGCCCGCGCCGTTGACCTTGATGTCAACGCCATCAAGGAGAAGAAGCTGACGAACATGCGCGCGGCCTCGGCCGATGAAGCGATGCGGCTCGTGCCGGTCAAAGACTTGTCGCTCGAACAGGCTTTGGAATTTATCGCCGACGACGAGTTGGTCGAAGTCACGCCGCAGACCATTCGCCTGCGCAAGCGCGTCCTCAGAGCCAACGAGCGACCGAAGAAGAAAGAATCATAAAGCGACGAGCGATGAGCGAGCAGCATTGAACGTCTTGACAACAGCCGCCGAAAGACGAAGGACGAGCAACAAGACGGCGAGTAACGGATGACGAGCGACGGCGGGCGATGAAGGATGAAGAAGATGCTATGCATCGCTCGTCATTCGTCGCCCGCCGTTTCGTTATTCGGCGTCGTCGCATCGTTCATCAGCTATCGTCTCGTCATCGCTCATCACTCATCGCTCGGCGTCTCGTCGCTCATCATTTAACGCTTCACGCGCATCGTCTGTCGCTTCGCTCGACTCTGTTTCGTCCTCATCTTCCGCCGGGTCGTAAAGCTCGTAGCCGGTCGCGTCGTCGTAGTAATAGCTGCCGGGGCGCGGCTCGCCGTTGCCAGACGACGATTCGCCTTGTTCCGTTGTATCATCCTTGCGCTCGCTCATCTGTTGCTCCCGCCGAGGTTGAATCCGATGTGTCGTTTCCTGACTTACGCGGGCACGCCGCTGCTCCTAGCGGACTTGCTCTATCGCCCGACGAACTCGCTGATTATGCAAAGCTCGCACGCGCGCGAGCGGGCCGAGCCTTTGAACGGCGACGGCTTCGGCGTCGGCTGGTACGTCCCCGAAGTTGACCCAAGCCCTTGCGTCCAACGCTCCGTCTCGCCCGCATGGTCTAACCGCAACCTGCAAAACTTAGCGGCCAAGACGCGCGCCTCCTGCCTCTTCGCGCATGTGCGCGCCGCCTCTCCCGGCATGGCCGTGACGGAAGCCAACGTGCATCCGTTTGCCTACGACCGTTTCATGTGGATGCACAACGGCTTCGTCGCGGACTTTCATCGCATCAAGCGAGCCTTGCGCGAAAGTCTCAAGGATGAATTCTACGACATGATTCAAGGCACGACCGACTCGGAACACGCCTTCGCCGTCTTCCTCAACGCTCTGCGAACTCCCTTCGGCGAAACGAGCGGCGATGAGATACGCCGCGCGCTCGTCGAGACCATCGCGCTCTTGAACGACTGGACGCAAAAATCAGGGGTCACAGAGTCTTCCTTCTACAACTTTGCAGTGACCGACGGACGCTCGACCGTCGTCACACGTTACGCATCGGGCGCAGGCGTCAAAGGAAATTCATTGCACTACTCGCGCGGGCAGCGCTTTGAGTGTCTGCCCGACGGCGTTTGCGATATGCGCGCCGTCAAGCGCGACCAGCGAGCCGCCGCCGTCATCATCGCCAGCGAACGGCTCACGGATGACCCGACCGATTGGGAAGATGTGCCGGACAATCACATCGTCGTGGTTTCGCCTGACTCAAGCGTGCGCGTCGAACCGCTCCAACTCTAACCCGCCGCCGCCGTGCGTCGAAGGCCAGCGCGTTGAGCGGACAAGCTTGCGCCGTCCTTCTCTGCGCAAGCTCTCTTCATCAACGAAAAGGAGTTTCGTTTGATGGCACACAGGTGGAAGAAGATTCTCAGCATCGCTCTCTGCGCAATCGTCTGCGGGCTGGCCCTTGCGATTACGCTGACGATTGGTTGGCGTCCCATCATCGGAGCCAGAGCGCGCTCTCTGACCGACCGCCATTTCGAGCGCACACCGGCGCGCGTCGAGCGCGGGCGTTATCTGGCCGAGAATGTGATGGCCTGTTTCGACTGTCATTCGGAGAAGAACTGGAACGCGCCGGGCGCGCCGCCCGTCGAGGGCAAAGCCGGAGCCGGAAGAGATTGGAGCGTCGAAGGCTTGCCGTGGCTCGTCACCTCCAACATCACCTCAGACCGCGAGACGGGCGCGGGCTCCTGGACTGACGACCAACTGGCGCGCGCCATCCGCGAGGGCATCGGCCACGACGGTCGCGCTCTCTTTCCCGTCATGCCCTACATGACTTACAGCGAACTGTCGGATGAAGACCTGGCTTCACTGATTGTTTACCTGCGCGCCCTCGCTCCCGTGCGCAACGCCTTGCCGCCGACGCGTGTTCCTTTTCCGCTGAGCCGTTTGATTCAAGATTTGCCGCGGCCCTTGAGTGACGTTGTGCCGTCGCCCGATACTGCCGACTCTGCGAAGCGTGGCGAGTATCTGGTCAAGATGGGCGGCTGCGCCGGTTGCCACTCGGCGCGGGACGAAGGCCAACTGCTGCCGGGGCTTGAGTTCGCCGGAGGCTATACGCTGAAGTATCCCGGCGGCGAAATCTCAAGCGCCAACATCACGCCGCACGCGACCGGCATCGCCTACTACGACGAACAACTCTTTCTTGAGATGATGCGCACCGGACACGTCCGCGCTCGCGCTCTCAACTCCGTCATGCCATGGGTCTTCTATCGCGGGATGACGGATGAAGACTTGAAAGCCGTCTTCGCTTACCTGCGCTCGCTCAAGCCCATCAACCACGCTGTCGATAACATAGAGCCGCCGACCGCCTGCAAACTCTGCAAACAACGACACGGACTCGGCGACCACAACTAGCAGCAGCACGAACGAAAGAGTCTCACGCTGTTGTGCTAAGCTACGGCGAAAGTTAAGCGATGAGAATCAAGCTGCCAAAGCTCTATCCGATTACGGATGCGCGCCTCTCCGGTTTGTCGCATGCCGAACAGGTCGAACGCCTCGGCGCAGGCGGCGCGGCCTTCGTTCAACTGCGCGAGAAGCATCAATCGCCGCGCGAATTTTACAGAGCGGCGGCGGACGCGCTCGCGGTCGCGCGACGATTGAAGATGCGGCTCATCATCAACGACCGCGTGGACATCGCGCTGGCGATTGGCGCCGACGGCGTTCATCTGGGACAGGACGATTTGCCGCCCGCAGCCGCGCGCGAGTTGTTGGGAGACGACGCTATCATCGGCTTCTCGACGCATACGTTGGAACAGGCTTTGGCCGCCGCGCAGTTGCCCGTCGATTACATCGCCCTCGGCCCCATCTTCAACACTTCGTCGAAGGGAAACCCGGACGCTTTGGTCGGCCTCGACGGGCTGCGGAAGGTTCGTCGCGCAGTCGGGCCGATGTCGCTCGTAGCCATCGGCGGCATAACTTTTGAGACTGCCGCCGCGACCCTCGCCGCCGGGGCGGACTCCATTGCCGTCATCAGCCTGCTACTTAAAAACCCCGCGAACATCACAGTCCAAGCCAGAGAATTGCTGTCCAATCTTTAAAATCCCTTGAAAAACTTTGCGGCCAACAGAATTAGCTTGCGTTTATTTATGTTATACGAGACAATCTTAGTGGTCTTGGAGGAGCTGTTTCTCCGTTGGCCGCGCTCTTGAACTGACTGAAGTTTACGGTTAGCCATCTCGCCCTTCGGTTCAACATATTTCCCAATCCCCGACATGGAGTTCCGCCCGGATGAGTTGCTTTGATCTGCCGCCCATTATCGAGCGCATGCTGCTCGCCTCTGACCGAATCAGCGACTTGAATTTCAGCGTCGGGCAACCGCCGCAGGTCGAGGTCAACGGCAAACTGATGCCCGTCCAACCGCTCGGCCTGCAAAAGCTGACGCCGTACCAGACGGAAGTCATCGCCATGACGTTGATGCAGGGCCACCCGGAAGCGGCTGAACGCCTCGCGCATACTGGCACCGCAGACCTCAGCTACAGCCTGCCGTCGCGGACGCGCTTTCGCGTCAACATCTTTCAGCAGCGCGGCTCCTTCAGCATTGTGATGCGCGTCATCCCGACGGAGATTCCGACCATCAAGGCTCTGGGGCTGCCGCAGCAGTTGGCCGACATGGCGGAGCTTCGCAACGGCATAGTGCTTTTGACAGGCCCGACCGGCTCCGGCAAAAGCTCTACGCTGGCCGCCGTCATCGACATGATTAACGAGAAGAAGCATTACCACATCGTTACTATCGAAGACCCGATTGAGTTTCTGCACATGCACAAGAGTTCGACCATCAATCAACGTGAGGTCGGCTCTGACACGAAGGATTTTCCGTCAGCCCTGCGCGCCGCTCTGCGACAGGCTCCGAAGGTCATCCTGATTGGCGAGATGCGCGACTTTGAGACGACGGAAATCGCGCTCGAAGCGGCGGAGACTGGACATCTGGTGCTCTCGACTTTGCACACGATTGACGCTTCGAAATCCATTGACCGCATCATCGGCCTCTATCCGAAAAACGAAGAGAAGGTCATTCGCACGCGGCTGGCGCAAACGTTTCGCTACATCGTCTCGCAGCGTTTGATTCCGCGCTCGGACATGCGTGGGCGCGTCGCCGCCGTGGAGGTTTTGAAATCAACGCCGCGCACGCGCGAGTATATAGAAGAGGGCGAGTCGGACGGCAAATCGCTGCTCGACGCGATGCGCGACGGGCGCCTTGAAGGGATGCAGGATTTCGACACGGTGATTCGTGAGATGATTGAACGCAAGATCGTGACGATGGAAGACGGCCTCGCCTTCGCCACGAATCAGAACAACCTGCTGCTGGCTCTCAAAGGTCTTTCCTCGTCAGAGGATTTCATTCGCGCCGAGAACTCTTCCTTCGGCGCGCAGACGGAAACCGAATCCATGCTTAGCATGATTGAATAAGCGTGGAACGCGGAGCGCGCCGTCGAAGCGACTCTTTCGTCATCGAAGCGACGCTTCAGGCTCTCGGCTCCCGCTTTCAGACTTCAGGCTCTTGACTCTTGATTCCTATGATTGTCATCTGTTCCAGTTGCTCAACGCGTTTGCAGTTAGACGAAGCGAAGCTTCCAGCGCGCGCGTTTACGATTCGCTGCCCGAAGTGTCAGAACATCATCAACGGGCAACCGCCCGCTGCTGCCGGCGGCGGCCTTGCAGAGCAGAGCGCGCTCGGCGTGGGCGAATCGCCTGCGCTGGAGAGCGTGCGTTACAAGCAGCCGACGGCGGCTCCGGCCTACAAGCTTGAGTTTCCGGTTGACAGCGCGAAGCTGCATCCACAGCCTTCCAGTCCTCCGGCGGATGAGGCCGTTGACCTGGCGCGTTTGCTGACGGAGTTGTTGCAGCGCGGCGTGCCGGGAGCGAAGACTGAAACGCGAGGCTCTGGACTCCTTGCTTGGGAACGCCCGCGTGCTCTAGTCTGTGTGCCTGCCGTTCGGCGCGAGATGGCGGCGCGTTTGCTGGCCGAGAGCGACTACGAAGTCTTCGTGGCCGAGGACACGTCGCAGGCTATCGAGCGGATGCGCGAGGGAGAGATTAACGTGGTCATTCTCGAAGCGGAGTTTGACACGATGGAGAAGGGCGCGGCCTTCGTCACGCGCGAGGTCAACGCCCTGCGTCCGGCGCAGCGTCGTCGCCTGCTCTTCGTTCATCTATCGCCGACGGCCCGCACGCTCGACACGCACGCGGCCTTCGTTCAGAACGTCAATCTGGTCGTCAATCTGGCCGACCTTGACTATCTGCCGCACGCGCTCGAACGCGCCACGCGCGAATACAAGGAACTCTACCGCGACTATCACGCGGCGCTCAACGTCGCCTCTTTGTAGTCCGCCGTCATCAACGCTTCGTTAAGCGCTCCGCCGGAGTTTTCCGCGCGGAGCGTTTATCTTTTGCGCTGCGGCGACGCGCCCGGATGAATGCGCCGGAGGGCTTCGGCGCGCGACTGTTAAGGGCTGGCGTAATCTGCTAATCTTAGAAGCCGTCGGCCAGCCCTCGGCATCATTGCGGCTGGCGGGCGCGGCGAAGGATGAAGGAGGTCGTGAGGATGGCTTCGGACGAACGCGGCAAAGGGGACGCACAAGCGCCCGCGACGCTCACGGTTCACGGCGGCGAGCAACGACGCCAGCCCTTCGGCGCGGTCGTCTCTCCCATCTTCCAGTCTTCATCTTACGGCTTTGAGACTTTCGACGAGATGCGCCGCTACGCGCGCGGAGAGTTGCCGGACAGCTACTTTTATTCTCGCTATGCGAACCCGACCGTCAGCGAAGTCGAACGAAAGATAGCTTTGCTTGAGGGCGCGGAGGCGGCGGTCGTCACGTCTTCCGGCTCTGCGGCGACGTTCTGCGCGCTGGCCGCCATGTGCGAAGCGGGCGACGAAGTTATCGCCTGCGATTCCATCTACGGCGGCACGGTCAAAGCTCTGACGGAAGTCCTCAGCCGCTTTCAGGTCAGCGCGCGTTTCATCAGCATCAACGACATCGCGCGCCTGCCCAACTTGCGCTCGGAGCGCACGCGCGTCTTCTGGTTCGAGTCGCCGTCCAATCCCATCAATCGTCTAGTTGACTTGGAACTCGCAGCGCGTTCGGCGCGCTCCGCCAAGCTCTTCTCGATTATTGACAGCACGTTTGCCACGCCCGTCTTGCAGCGTCCCATCGCTTACGGCATTGACGCCGTGATGCACAGCGCGACGAAATATTTCGGCGGCCATTCGGATTTGACGGCGGGCGTTGTCGCTGGCAGCGCAGCGGACATCAAGCGCGTGCGGCGCATGGCGATGATGGTCGGGGCGACGCTCGACCCGTCGGCGGCTTACCTGTTGGGACGCGGGTTGAAGACTTTGGACGTGCGCGTGCGCGCGGCGTGCGAGAATGCGCTGAGGCTGGCGCGCGTGCTCAAAGAGCATGAAAGCGTGGCTCAGGTTTATTATCCGGGCCTTGAGGAGAGCTTGGACTACGAGTTGGCGCGGCGGCAGATGAAGGGCTTTGGCGGCGTCGTGGCGATTGACTTGACGGGCGGCGAGGCGGAGGCCGAACGCTTTTTCGACGCGCTGCGACTAGTCAAGAGCGCGCCGAGTCTGGGCGGCGTGGAAACGCTCGTCAGCTATCCGCTCTACTCGTCGCACTACGGATTCACAGGCGAACAATTGCGCGCCGCGGGCGTCTCCGCCTCCACCGTCCGCTTCGCCCTCGGCATCGAAGACGCCAACGACATCATCGCCGATGTCACGCAGGCTCTTGATAAAATCAAGTGATAGGTGATGGGTGATAGGTAATAAGTAAAAACAGTTCGTTGTGTATTGCTCTTAACTCATCACCTATCACCCATCACTTATCAATAAGTAGTTATGGCTAGTGAAGCAGCATTTAAGATTCGTCCGGCGCGCTCTGAGGGGGCCGCGCATTTTCATGGCGGGGCGCATACGCATGGACGTGCGGAGCGCAGCCGTCATCGCTTGCGGCTGGTGCTGGCCCTGACGGCCATTTACATGCTGGCCGAAGCTTTGGGCGGCTGGTGGACAGGCTCTCTGGCGTTGCTGGCCGACGCAGGGCATATGCTGGCCGACGTGGCGGCTCTGGGTTTGGCTCTCTTGGCGGTCTGGTTCGGCTCGCGTCCGGCGACGCCGAGCAAGACGTTCGGCTATTACCGCCTGGAGATTCTGGCGGCGTGGATTAACGGCGTCGCGCTCGTCCTCATCGCCCTGCTCATCTGCTACGAAGCCTACGGGCGTTGGTCGCACCCGCCGCAAGTCAAGAGCGGCTCGATGCTGTTGGTGGCAACGGGCGGCCTCTTGATTAATATCATTTGCGCGTGGCTGCTGCACAGCGAGCGCGGCCACGATTTGAATTTGCGCGGGGCCTGGCTGCACGTCATCGGCGACCTGCTCGGCTCGGTCGGAGCGATTATCGCGGGCGCGCTGATGTCGCTCTACGGATGGCAGACAGCCGACCCTTTAATGAGCGTGCTCATCGGCGCGTTGATAGTGTGGAGTTCCTGGAATTTGATTCACGAGTCAACGAACGTGCTGCTGGAAGGCACGCCCGCGCACATCAATCTGGCGGCGGTCGAAGACGCAATTCTTAAGACGAGCGGCGTGCAGGATGTTCACGACTTGCACGTCTGGACAATCACTTCGGGACGCGAAGCCCTGAGCGCGCACGTCGTCCACGCGGAGTTCATCTCTCAGCCCGAACTCTTGAAAGAACTGCGCGCGAAGCTGTCCGAACAATTCGGCGTTGACCATCTGACGATTCAAATGGAGACGCCCGACTACGAAGACGAAACGCTTCACTTCTGCCACACCGGAATCGCTTGTTTCCGGTCGGAAAGAGAATAGATGGGACAGGGATTTGGGGGAAAGGGGTTGGGGGTTGGGGAAGATACAGGCGCAGAGCAAAACGTAGCGAAACGCTCAATCTGATTTTTGTCTTCCCTAACCCCTTTCCCCCAACCCCTAACCCCCGCATTGAGTATGGAAATCAGCCTGCTGCTCACTCTGGACATACGCGAACAGGCGGCGCTGCAAGCGGCGTTGGTGACGCACGGCGCGCCGCATTGTCTGGTGACGCTGGCTCTGACGGGCGCGTGCCGCATCACTTCGCTTGACGAGGCGAACAAGCTGCGCCGCTGGTTGAGCGACGCTCGAAGGGCCGGCGAGACAGACTTCGCCTCGCTCAACGTCATCGAACGCGCGCTCGTCAATTTTGGAGTTTGAAACTCCGTCCGGCTGTGGAGTCTGAAACTCCGGTTGGCTTGCAGCTTTCGTCTCAAACATTCGCTCAGATGCAAATTGCTTTAGGCTATGGACACGGCGCGCTCGCTTTGGATTATGATGAGTCGCGTTATCGTGTGTTGGCGACGACGACGGACGACGAGCGCGCGTTGACGGACGTTGAAATCGGAGAGGCGATAGACGCGCCCATTGATTCGCGCCCGCTCGAAGAGTTGATTGCGGCGGGCGACAGCGCGCTCATCGTCGTCTCGGATGCGACGCGCGCGAGCGCGAGCGCGCAAGTCGTCAACCTGCTCGTGCGGCGTTTGATTGAACTCGGCATTGCGCCGCGCGACATCAACATCATCTTTGCGACGGGCCTGCATCGCCCCGTCACGGCGGAAGAGAAACGCGAACTGCTGACGCCCTTCATCACGCAGAGAATCAAGACGCTCGACCACGACGCCTCCGCTGCGGCGAGCCATGTTGACCTGGGCAGCACGGAGCGCGGGACGCCCATCTTGCTCAACCGCGCTTTGTTGGAGCACACGCACGTTATCCTGACGGGCGGCATCAACTTTCATTACTTCGTGGGCTTCACGGGCGGGCGCAAGTCGGTCATTCCGGGGCTGGCCGCGACGCGGACGATTGAAGCGACGCACATGCTGGCTCTCGATTTCGAGCGCGGCGGCAGGCGCGCGGGCGTCGGAACCGGACTGTTGGACGGCAACATCGTGCATGAAGAGTGCGAGCGCATCGCGGCAAAGGTTGCGTCGTCGTTTTTGATTAACGCTGTGACGGACGAGCGCGGTCGCGCCGTGCGTGTCTACGCGGGCGACTGGCGCGCGGCGCATCGTCGCGGCTGCGCGGAGTATGCCGCCTCGCATTCTGTCGAGATAGACGCGCGCCGTCAGGTCGTGATTGCCAGTTGTGGCGGTTGGCCCTACGACATCAACTTGATTCAAGCGCACAAGACTCTGGAGATGGCTTCTTACGCCTGCGCCGAAGGCGGCACGATTATCCTCGTCGCCGAATGCGCGGACGGGCTGGGTCGAGCGGATTTCCTGAAGTGGTTCGACGCCGCAGATTCGCGCGCATTGGAAGCGCGTTTGCGCGAAGGCTATGAAGTCAACGGGCAGACAGCCTGGTCTTTGCTCTTAAAGGCCGAGCGGTTTCGCGTCGTGCTTGTTTCCGCATTGGCTGAAGATGACGCGCGCTTGATGCGCATGACGCCCGCGCGAACTTTGGACGAGGCTCTGGCTCAAGTTGACAGCCGGGAGGAAGGCTACATCATGCCGCGCGGCGCAGCGCTTCTGCCAATCGTCGTCGCCTGATGCGGGCGCGGCGCAGATATTCTCTTATCGCCGCTCCGGCAATAGCGCTACAATCCGGTAAACCGTCGAAAGATTTGCTTGAAGCTGATTCTCAAAATCGTCAACAGGAGACAGATAGCGTGAAGATGAAAAGCATTGTTCTCTGCGGCGCGCTCGTCGCGTGCAGCGTCGTCGCCGCTCGCGCGCAGGACGCGACGACCGTTCAACCTCCCGTCGAACAGCCCGTTGCTATCGCGCAGAAGGCCGTCGCTCTGGACAGCGCGGGGCGCGAAGCCCTGACGGCCAGCCTGTTGACCACGACGCTGCAAGGGACGCCGGAAGCGCCGGTCAAGAACGTCCGCTTCGTCATCGAGAATCGCGGCGCGAGCTTCTACACTTATGTTTCGGGGACGGTCACGTTTTACAAAGAAGGCGGCATACGATGCGGCGAAGGCTTGTTTGTCTTGAACGCGCTCGCGCCGGGAGAATCGGCGGAGGTTGACACGCCGGGCTTGCGCCTTGAATGCGCGCCCGCGTCCTGGCGCATCGTCGCCAATAACCTGATGACGCGCTCAAGCGGCGCCGCGCAGGTTGTGGCGCCGCCGGAGCCGCCCACTGCTCCGCAGCCCGTTCAGCCGCCGCCCGCGCCCGCTTCCCCGTCGCCGCTCTACCTGACAGTTGACGGGCAGCAATATCAAGTCCCGGTCAACAGCGCTCTGGAGATTCCAGTGCGCAAGCGGCGCATCAAGATTACGCTCAGCGACCAGCCTTGAGACGGATGAAAGCATCGCTCTCGTTGCGGCTCGTGTGTTCTGAACGTCGCGCGGCGCGACTCGCAAAACTTGTGGAAACGGCCCCCATGTCTTTAACGCTTGACAGAGAAAGAAGGGAATTGAGATGGCAAACGAAATTGACGATAAGACTTGCGCGCATCCGAGTTGCAATTGCCCGGTCACGGACGATGACAAGTATTGCAGCGAGTATTGCCGGGACGCGAAGGACATCACGGAAATCGGTTGCGGCTGCGAGCACACGGGCTGCCGCTGAGTCTTGAATGGTCACTGCTCCCGGCGCCACAAAAACCTTCGCCGCCGGGAGCAGCCCCGACGCTTTTCTCATCAAGCGGCAAGCCTTTCTCATCGAGCGGCAAGCTCATTCCTCAAAGCTCAGGCCGTCATCGCTCGCTCTAGTCTCTTCCAACTCGCCGTCACTTTATAACTGAAGCGTCGCCCGCGCGCCGCGACTGCATCACTGGCAAGACTAGATGCCCTTTCGTGTCCAAAAATCGGGAGCATCGTCAACGAACATTGGACAACGGGCGTTTGCCTTTAGGCTCCATTTTGTTTTTAATGAAAGCGATGGGAAAGATAATTGACGGCAGCAGGGAAGCGGACGCGCCGCGCGTCGCGGCTTCCATCTATTTAAACTCGGCTCCGCTGATTTGGAGCTTCACGCGCGGCGAGAGAAGGCAGGCTGTGCGCCTCGTGCCGGACGCGGCGCCTGCGCGTTGCGCGGACATGCTGGCGCGAGGCTTTGTCGAAGCGGCGCTCGTCCCCGTCATAGAGTATCAAAGGATACCGGAAGTCTTGATTGTGCCGAACGTCTGCGTCGGCTCTCGCGAGCGTGTTCGCTCGGTCGTGCTGGTGACGCGCGGCGCGGAGTTGAAGGAAGCGCGCCGGGTCGCGCTCGACACTTCCTCGCGCACGTCGGCGACGCTCACGCGCGTCATCTTCCGCGAGTTCTTCGGCTTCGAGCCGGAGTGGAAGGCGGCAGCGCCAGACCTCGACGCGATGTTGAATGAGGCGGACGCTGCGCTTCTCATTGGCGACCCGGCGATGACATTCGCGCGCGAAGGCTTGCGCGTTTACGATTTGGCGAGCATCTGGCGCGAGAAGACCGGCCTCGGTTTCGTCTTTGCGATGTGGATGGCGCGCGAGGACGCGGCCCACGAAGCGCGCGAGATTGACTTCGCGGGCGCGCGTGACGAAGGGCTGGCGAGCGTCGAAGAGATTGCCGCCGCCTACGAACCCCTGCTCCGCCTGCCGCGCGCCGAACTCCGCTCGTACCTGCTCGAAAATATTTCCTTCAGTCTGGATGCGGAGATGAAAGCGGGGCTTGACCTCTTCTACAAGCTCGCGCACAAGCACGGGTTGCTCGACGCCGTGCGCCCGCTGCGGATGCTGGACGACGTGAGCGATTAGCGATTTGCCATTTCAGGTTTGCGATTTGCGATTGTGATTGCGGATAATGTGGCCGAACATTGAAGCATCCGAAGTGGAAGCAAAGTTGCTATTTGTCGGCGCGGAGTTGAAAGCCTGAGACAGGCGAGCCAGATGAGAAATTCAAACGACATTCAGCCCATTCTTGAACGCGCTCTGGCGGGCGAGCGATTGACCGCGGACGACTGCGCGCTCCTGCTCGAATCGGACGACTTCGTTCGCATCGGTCTGGCCGCGGACACCGTGCGCCAACGCCTTCACCCGCAGGGCGTGGTCACGTACATCATCGACCGCAACATCAACTACACGAACGTCTGCAACGTCGTCTGCACCTTCTGCGCCTTCTATCGCCGCCCCGGACACGCGGAGACGTACGTGCATACGCTCGACGAGATTCGTCTCAAGATTGACGAGACTATCGCGCTCGGCGGCACGGGCGTCTTGATGCAGGGCGGCTTGCACCCTGACTTCGGCATCGAGTGGTACGAAGACCTGCTGCGCAACCTGCACGCCGAATATCCGGGCTTTCAACTGCACTGTTTTTCGCCGCCTGAGATTCACAACATACATCTCATCTCCGGCCTCGATTATGAAACCATCATGGCGCGCTTGAAGGCCGCAGGGTTGAACAGCCTGCCGGGCGGCGGCGGCGAGATACTTGACGATGAAGTTCGCCAGCGCGTCTCGACCAAATGCACGACCGGCGAGTGGCTTTCGGTGATGCGGGCGGCGCACAGCGTGGGCCTGCGCACGACGGCGACGATGATGTTCGGCATCGGCGACCGCGTTGAGCATCGCGTCCGCCACTTGCAGCGCATACGCGACCTACAGGACGAGACGGGCGGCTTCACGGCCTTCATCCCCTGGACGTTCCAGCGCGAGAACACGGCGCTTGGTCGTCGCATCAAGGAAGAGCCGACCGGGATTGACTACCTGAAGATGCTCTCCGTCTCGCGCCTCTTCCTGGACAACGTGGAGCACTTTCAATCCTCTTGGCTGACGCAGGGCTTGAGGCTTGGGCAGGTGGCGCTGCGGTTCGGGGCGGACGACATGGGTTCGATTATGATTGAGGAGAACGTCGTCTCGGCGGCGGGCGCGAGCAACGTGGCCGACGAGAAGATGCTGCGTTATCTGATACGCGAGGCGGGCTTCACGCCGCAGCAGCGAGACATTCTCTACCGCCACGTCAATCGTGAAGCGTCGCCGCAGTTGGACGCGAAAGAGTCTCTGCCGCTCGGCGAGCTAACGGCGCAGATGGCAGACTGAAGAGAGACGCGATGAAGAGAGACGCGGAGACGCGGAGACGCGGCGACGAGATAGTCAACGCAATCTTGTAGCGTCATCACGCATCGTCATCATGTAGCGTCATCACGCAGAGTCATCCCCGTCTCTCTTTCTCTCCGCGTCCCCGCGTCGCTCCCTCCCTGCATCACTTTCCATTCGTGTTTGAGCATGGCGTAGACGTTGAGGTCAACGTAGCGGTCGTAGAGCCATTGGACTTGGCGGAGTGTGCCTTCGAGAGTGAAGCCGAGGCGTTCGGGGATGGCGCGGCTTTTGTGGTTGCCGGGAGCGCAGAGGATGTCAACGCGATTGAGGCGCAGTTCTTCGAAGGCGTAATCGAGCAGGATGCGGCACGAGGCTGTGACGAGGCCGCGCCCCTGATGCGTGGCGGCCAGATAGTAGCCGAGGCTGGCGCTGTGATTCTTGTGGTCGATTGATTTCAGTGAGACGACGCCCGCCAGTTGGCCCGCGTCCCAGATGCCCGCCGGAAGCTCTCGACCGGCGGCGCGGCGCTCTATGCACTGGCGTATAAACTCGCTGCTCTCGGCGAGCGTGTAGTCGTCCGAGAAGTTTGGCATCCAGCGGCGGAAGTAGTCCCAGTGGCGGCGGGTCAGGGCGCACAGTAGGGCTGCGTGCTGTTCTTCGAGCAGTCGTAGCTCGGCTCGTTCGTTGATGCGGGAGAGAATCATAAGGCTTAACGCGCGCGAGGTGTAGAGAGCGGCCCGGCTCTCTTTCAACGGGCGGCAGTTTAGCAGAGGCGAGCGTCGGCGCGGAACATTGAAAGGGCGCGCATCAAGAATCGTGCGCTTGAATAGTCATGCGCGTGAATATCCCTCGCGCGCCGAAAGTAAGGGCGCGAGCGCAGCCGCCGCAGAGGCAGACGCGCTCGCGCCCTTCCGGCTTGTGCCGGGCGCCTTCCGGCGCTTGAAGCGTTCGCTGGTTTCGTTTGGGCGTAGAGAGGGCTTGCGCTTTCTCTTAAGGGGCCATCTTGACCGCGGGGTCTGACCAGCCGCTCTGCCCGCCGCCGCCGACCGCCGCGACCCTGAACCAGTACTTCGTGCCGCTCACCAGCCCGCTGATAGTCGTCTTCGACGTGGTGACGATTGCCGCCTGCGTCCATGAAGTTTCGACCGTAGGGGTTTGGCTGCTTTGCACGACGTAGCTTCTGGCGTTGGATGAAGCGTTCCAAGAGAGGTCAACGTCGCCATCTTTATCGCCCGTGGTCGGGGCAAGCGATGAAGGGATGGCGGGCGGCTGACCGCTCGCCAGACTCGGAGCGCGCACGTCCATTCCGGCGCTGAGGATGATGTCCTCTTTGCCGCCGCTGGCGCTCTCGACAAAGCCCACCAGCCGCGAGGCCATCTCGTCGAGCGCGTCCTCCTGTTGTTCAAGTTCCGCTGTCCGCTGCTTGGAGATGTCGCGTGCTGTCAGCGCAGCGTTATAAGCCTGTTCGGCTGCGTCAATAACGGCGGTCACCTCCGCCAGCTTCGGCGTCGGGTTAGGGAAGTTGACGGTGTTAGCCGTCATGTTCTGCACGATGATGCGTGCGCGCGTGATTTTTTCGCTAATCGAGAGCGCATTGAAATTAAGTTTGACTTTGACTTTCGGCATGACAGTTCTCCTGCTCGTGAAGAGTTTGGGTAAAGCCGTAGATGGCAACCCTCAGATTTAAGGAAACCGCTGAAACTTGGGAAACCCGCTTGAGAAGCGCGTCATCTCTAGGCGCGAAGGAACGCGCGTAGCATACGCCTCTCGACTGCCGCGCGCAAGTCTTATGTTAGGAGCATCAGGAGTCAGGGAAAGCCGCGCGCCCTCGCATAATCGCTCTCTCTCCTCACAAACTACTACGGCCTCAACCTGCCTCAAGACTCCGTGTCCTCAAATTGTTTCCGAACGCCCTCACACAGCTTCCGTCTCGACTCGGATCGGAACAATTTGCCCCCGGCTGGAAGTAATTCGCCCTCCGGCGGAAGTGATTTGCCCTCACACGGAAACAATCTGCCCTCGAATAACTTTAATCTGAGCGCAAATTGTTTCTGTCTGACTCCGCTGGAAGTTATTTGAGGGCAAATTATTCCGGGTTGAGGGCAAATTGTTTTCAGCGGAAGGCAAATCAGAGCAATCGGAGGGCAAACAGAAGCAATCCGAACACGGTCTGGATTCGCGCTAATCCCTCAAATATCTGATTTACCGGGATTTAGATTAACGCCGCCACGGTTTTTCGATAATTGTGACGTTTTCGACAAAAAGGCTTGACAACGAGGGGCCGTTCCTGTAGCTTGCACGTTCATTTCGTAGCGATAAACACGAACCCGCACGTTTTTAGTTTACCGGCCTAAGTTTTGCCAGCTTAGTAGAACCGCACTAAAAAGCGCCCCCCTGATAACGCTCCACCTTTCAAGGGACTTACCTACAAACGGGTCTAGAAGACAAAGCGGAATGCCGTTTTCCGCCTTAGTCTGCCGACGCACAACCCGCAAGCCGACTCAATTTGCGGCTTTCCCGGTCAAGAAACATTTTGACGACATCTGGATGCGCTTCCCCCGCGCCCATTCCAGCGCGAGCAGCAGGCCGCACGCCCCCCGCGTGTCCGGCCTGCCGCTCGCTAACACCCAACGCCCGCGCGCCACGCCGCCGGCCAATTGCCCGGACTCTCAACCCATTTGCCCCTAAGCCCAGAAAGCCCCGAAGGATATTCGCCCAATGAAAAACTACTCTAACCTCATCGCCCCCAAAACCACCGGCGCACGTCTCATCGTCGCCCTCGTTGCCATTATCTTTATCGCTTCCATCGTTACTGCGACGAGTTACGTGCAGCAGGCATGGAACAATTTTCAGGAAGATAAGAACGCGAGTGCTGAGAAAACCCAGGAGGGACAAAAAGAGAAGCCGGGCGCTACGGAGAGCAACGGCGTCGCAATGGTTCCGTCCCCTGGCCCCGCTGCCATCGCCGACTTGAATGCTAGTCCGGTGGAAAGCCTTTTTGTTGATGGCGTGAACACTCCTCAAGCTGTCAATAACTACGCGCCCACGAGGACAACCGGCATCACCTATGGCTCTATATCTGGAACCGGCACGAGCGTCACGAGTTGGAGAAACACGACAAGCCTTGACGACAACCTGAGCAATAACCAGCCCATCGGCTTTACCTTCATCTACAACGGTGGCGCGTTTCAGAATTTCCGCGTCTCAACCAATGGCTTTATCACGTTCAATACTTCTTCGACCGCCGTCGGTGCTACGGTATCGACACCTTATAACTACGAGAACGTAGGTCTTTCTTCTTCAAGCGCGTCCACGAATTTTTCGCCTAACACTCTTGCCCCAATGTGGGACGATCTAGTCGTACCCACTGCTGGCACATTGAATGGCAATATCAAATACTTGACTACCGGCGTGTCACCGAATCGGATACTCACGGTCGAATGGATTGGCATGGAATTGTTCTCGAACGCCGGGCCTGACATGAATTTCCAAGTGAAACTCTATGAAGCCGACGGTCATATTGAGTATGTGTACGGAACGATGACTTCGGGAACAACGGGTTCGTATTCTTACTCGACGGGAATCAACGCATCTACAGTCTCGGCAAGTCCGACAGCAGCGGAACTGTTAACGCAGCAGACGGCAAACACGGCAACATTCAATAACACTCCTCAAATCTCGTTGGGCGGAGCAAATCCGGGTGCGGCGGTGCCAGCAACAAACACGCAGATTACATTCACGCCTCCGGTCACAACTCCGGCTGCTCCTACATCTCTAACGTTCCCAACCGTCGGAGCATCCTTTGCCACGCTCAATTGGGTTGACAATGCCAACAACGAAACCAACTACAATGTTTTAATTTCAACTGATGGCGGCGTAACTTACCAGACTTTCGGCGCAATTTTCCCTGCTAATACAACCGGAATTACCGTTACCGGCTTATCTGCCAGCACGACTTATTTCTTTAGAGTTCTCGCAACTACCGAAGCGGTTTCCAGCACTCCGCTAAATGGAAGTGTCACTACAGGTGCGCCCGTTTCCGGCACAAAGACGATTGGCGCTGGCGGCGATTACCCGACATTGACCTTAGCTATCAACGACGTGAATGCGGGTGTCGGCTCAGGCGGCGTGACTTTCAATATTACGGCGAGTACAACCTTCGCGGAAACCACGCCCTGCATCACAGGCGGTTCTGCTGCTACACCTGTCGTCTTCCAGAAGTCGGGCGCGGGAGCGAATCCAATTGTCACGCCAGCGGGCAGCACTAGCACAGTTGATTATGGCATCTGCATCTTTGGTGGTGACAACATCACCTTTGATGGCATTGACGTTGCGCCTGCTGGAGTAAGCACGGCGGTTGAGTTCGGTTACATCATCGTCAATGGTTCTGTCACTAACGGCGCGCAAAACAACATCATCAAGAACGCCAATATCACGCTTAGCCGCACGAACACTTCTTCTGTCGGCATCTCTCAGAACATAGCAAATGGTGGCGGCACACCCACCGCCACGACGGGCGCGAACTCTGGCAACAAGTATTACAACATCACCGTCCAAAACTCTTACGTTGGCATTACATTGTCTGGTACTGCGTCCTTCCCAGACACGGGTTGCGAAGTCGGTGTAACAGGCGGGGGCACGACGACAATTGGTGCGGCAACTGCTAATGATATTGGCAATGGAACGGTGGCGACGTGGGGTATTAGAGCGACTAACCAGAGCGGTGTCAAAATCTTCAACGTTGAAGTTAGAAACGTCACAAGCACAGGCACAAATGCCGTTGACGGTATTTCTATGGACAATACTGCCAATTCGTCCACGGTCAGTGCCGGAACGTGCGAAATCTTCAACAATAAAGTCCACGACATAAAGAGCACCAGCGCGAGTTCTACGTCACACATTCTGTCCGGTATCAAAGTTAATCTCACGACAAATGCTGCAAGTGTTTCGAGAGTCTATAACAACTTCATTTATGGACTCGATAACAATTCGACGGCGACATCTCGTCAAATTATTGGCATTAGAGTGCAAGATGGAGGCACCGGTTCAGGAGCCACACACAATATTGATTTGAACAGCGTGAGACTTGCCCCAACAGGAGTTTCATGCTCAAACACAACATTTGAAATCGGCTCGACTAGCGGCCCTGTAATAAAAGTCCGCGATAACATCTTTGCCAATTTTACGGGCGCACAAGCGGGAAGTGCTAAGCACTATACATGGGTTACACCTTCTGCGACTTTGATTGGTCCGGCAGGTTCGGTCTCAAACAACAACGACCTCTATGTCAACAACACGACCAATGGTTTCATTGCTCTTAACACTTCAACACCAACAGACTATGCAACCTTAACAGCTTGGAAGGCTTTCGCTGCCAGCCCTGATGCGAACAGCATTTCCTCTGACCCGCTCTTCTTTGCTGCCACCGATTTACACATCCCTTCAGGTTCGCCTGCCGTTGATGCCGGTTCTTTCTTTGCAGGTGCGATTACATGGGCAGGCACAGACATTGACGCGCAAGTGCGACCCAACGGCGCAACAAACCCCGACATCGGTGCGGATGAGTTTTATCCTTCGCCCGGTAGCGTGCAATTCAGTTCGCCGACCTACAGCATCACCGAAACCGGAGTCACGGCGACCATCACCGCAACCCGTACGGGTGGCTCCAACGGCGCGGCTTCAGTCAACTACGCGACCAGCAACGGGACGGCGACGGGCGGCGCATCCTGCGGGGCGGGCGTTGACTACATCACAACTTCGGGCACACTGAATTGGGCTGACCTCGATTCCGCATCGAAGACCTTTACCGTGACAGTCTGCAACGATGGGGTTTCTGAACCAAGCGAAACCGTCAACCTCGCGCTCACGGGCGCAGTGACCGCATCGCTCGGAACACCGAATACAGCCGTCTTGACGATTACCAATGCGGCGGACGTTTTCAACGGCACCGTCAACGTCGGCACGGGTCAAACCTACACCTCCCTGACCAACACGGGCGGCTTGTTCGAGAACATCAACAACGGCTCAGTGACCGGCAACACAACCATCAACATCACTTCCGATTTGACGGGTGAAACCGGAACTGTCGCGCTGAACCAGTTTGCCGGAGGATTCACGCTCACCATTAAGCCTTCGGGCGCGGCGCGAACTATTTCCGGTTCCGCGACATCTGCGTTGATTAAACTCAACGGCGCGGATAACGTCACGATTGATGGCTCGACAAGCGGCGGAACAGACCGCAGCTTGACGATTACCAATACCAACACGGCAGCAACAATAGCCACCATTTGGCTTTCCAGCTTGGGAACAGGACTTGGCGCGACCAACGACACAGTGAAGAACGTACTCATCGCGGCGGGCACAAACCAAGCCACCGGAACGAATCTTTCTTTCGGTATTTTCTCCGGCGGCACGACTCTCAGCATTACCAGTGACGGTGTGGACAATGACACCAACACTTTCAACAATAACTTTGTTATCTCCGCGCGTTATGGCATCTACCTGCGCGGCGGAGTGGCAAACTCGAATGACAATAATGTCATCTCGCAAAACCTAGTCGGGCCAGCGGCGTTTGGCGCAACCGAAATAGGACGAGACGGTATCGTTATTCAATACCAGAACACAGCCAACGTAACGCAAAACGAAGTGCGTTTTGTCGGCGGCGACTTTGCCAATCGCTCGACCTTCGGTAAAGCCATTGGCATCGCTATCGGTAGCGAACTCGGGCCAACACCGACAACGACGATAGTTACCAACTCGACGATTACCCGTAACTTGATTCACGACATCGTTGATGAAAAGACGGGTTCGGCGATTGGTATCGAGGTTGGCGAAGATGCCACCGCCGCTAGCGGCAATACCGTCGCTAATAACATGATTTACAACGTCCACTCCAACGGCACATCCGGCGACCAAACCAACGGTCTTTCGATTGGCGGCGGCAACGGCGATAAGATTGTCTTTAACAGCATCTCGCTGACCGGCGACCTTGACCCAGGCAGTTCGTCAACGTCATCGGAAAGCGCTGCGGGCGTTCGTATCGTGTCAACTACGCCCGTCAACTTGACGCTCAAGGACAACATCATTTCGGTTGACGTAACGTCGAATACCTCGACGCTCAAGCATTACGCTTTCGTCATCCCATCATCTACTTATGCCTATGGGACGGGCGGCGCTGACTACAACGATTACTTCGTGAACGCCAGCAACACGCAAATGGTCTTGTTCGGCATCGGCACAGCTGTGCCCTATACGGACAAGGCTGCGCTTCCGTCAGAAACGGGGCAGGATGCAAACTCAATCAGTCTCAATCCCAGCTTCGTCAGCGCAACCAACCTCCACGTCACGACTTCGCCGGTTTCACCCGTCAATCATGCGGGCACGTCCATCGCGGGCATCACGACCGACTTTGACGGCGACACCCGCAACTCAACGCCCGACATCGGCGCGGACGAGATTATCGTTCCCGGCAGCCTGCAACTCAGCAGCGCGACCTACAGTGTCAACGAGGGCGCGGGCAACATCGTCATCAACGTGACGCGCACGGGCGGCAGCGACGGCGCGGCCTCAGTCCATTACGCGACCGCCGACGGCACGGCAGGCAGCGCCGACTACACGGCGCAGACCGGCACGCTCAACTGGACGGACGGCGACGCGGCCAACAAGACCATCACCGTCCCCATCAACGACGACAGCATCTTTGAAGGCGACGAGACATTCTCGGTCAGCCTCGACACGGCGACGGGCGCAACGCTCGGTTCGCCCTCGACGGCGACCGTTACCATCAACGACAACGACAGCGCTCCCGCCTTCTCCATTGACGACGTGACGCACAATGAAGGCGACTCCGGCACGACCAGCTACACCTTTACCGTCACCAAGACGGGCGCGACCGCCTTCAACTCGACCGTTGATTACGCGACCGTCAACGGCACGGCCACCGCGCCGTCCGATTTCACGGCCATTCCGGCGACGACGTTGACCTTCCTGCCCGGAGATGCGACGAAGCAAGTTACTGTCTTGGTCAACGGCGACACGACCGTCGAGCCTAACGAAGCGTTCACCGTTCATTTGAGCAACGCCACCGGCGCGTCCATCGCGGATGCCGACGGCACGGGCGCCATCACGAACGATGACACGCGCCCGCCCGCCTCGGTCGTCTACGTTGACGACGACTTTACGGGGGCGCCCGGCACAGACCCGGACGGCGCAGGCCCGGCCACCGAAATCGGCTACGACGCCTTCCCGACCATTCAGGGCGGCGCAACCAATGTTGCCAGTGGCGGCACGGTCAATGTCGCAGCAGGCACGTACACCGAAAACGTCACCATCGCCAAGCCCCTGACGCTGACCGGCGCAGGACAGGCGAGCGTCACGCTCCGTCCCGCAATCTCGAACCCGAATTGCGGCGGCGCGGGCGGCGGCTCGCTCTGCGCGGGCAGCAGCAACCTGATTCTCGTGCAGGCCAGCAACGTGACCATCAGCGGCCTGACGCTCGACGGCGATAATCCTTCGCTGACTTCCGGCACAGTCCGCAGCGGCGCAGACATTGATGCGCGCAACGGCATCATCACCAATCACACGCTCGGCACGTTCAATAACCTGTCCGTCCACGACACGACCGTCAGGAACATCTACCTGCGCGGCATGTACGCGTCCAGCGGCGGCGACTTTAACTTCACCAACAACACTGTCTCGAACGTCACCGGAGACGGCGGCTCAATCGCCATCTTCTCCTTCAGCGGCGCCGGCACATATAGCGGCAACATCGTCTCCGACGCCAACGACGGCATCTCCGCCAACCACTCGCGCGGCATACAGTTCCTGAACAATCAGGTGTCGGACGCCGCCAGCGGCATTCACACGGACAACGCAGGCGACGGCGGCGGCGTCTCCGACCTGATTCAGGGCAACACCGTCGCGAACAGCAAGCTCAACGGCTACGGCATCTGGACGTTTGTGCCCTTCCTGCCCATCACGGTCAACAACAACACCGTGACCAACGTTGATGTCGGCCTCTCGGCGGCTGGCGGGCAGAGCACGCCCGTCGCCACGACCTTCACCAACAACACCGTCAACGGCATGGGCAAGGCCAACGCCACCGGCGTCTATTTGACGACAGACCAGTTCGGCTTCGGGCTCGGCAACAACTCCGTCGTCTTCCGCAGCAACACCATCACCGGCAACGTTGACGGCTTCTACCTCGAAACGACCTCCAACTTCAGCGCGCGTCAGAGCGCGAACTCAAGGCCGCTGCCCGCCGCCGTCAACACGCGCGAATCGGGCGGCAAGGAAACAACAACGCAAGGCGCCGACAGCCCAACCGCGCAAGGCACGCTGACGCTCATCGCTGACTTTAACCGCATCACAGGCAACAGCAGCACGGGCGTCACCAAGGTCGGCTCCGGCGTCCTGCAAGCGACGATGGAGAACAACTGGTGGGGCTGCAACGCCGGCCCAGGCCAGACCGGCTGCCAGACCGTAGACGCCGCCGTTGACTTCAATCCGTGGCTCGTCCTGACGACCTCGGCCTCGCCGAACCCGATTGCGCCGGGCGGCGCTTCGACCGTCACCGCTGACATGACGCACAACTCCGACGGCGCGGTTCCTTCGGCTACCATCTTCGTGCCCGCGACGCCCGTCAGCTTCAGCGCGACCAACGGCAACGTCTCGCCCACCAGCGGGACAATCACCAATGGGCAGGCGACCACTACTTTCACCTCCACGTCCGCCAACAACGGCACAGCCTCCGCGACCGTGGATAACCAGACCACCCCGACCAACATCAACGTCACCGCGCCCACGTTCTCCATCGACGACGTGACGCACAACGAAGGCGACAGCGGCACGACCAGCTACACCTTCACTGTGACGAAGACCGGCGCGACCGCCTTCAACGCGACCGTTGACTACGCGACCGTTGACGGCACGGCCACCGACGCCGACAACGACTACGAGCCGCTTTCACTTGCGACCCTGACCTTCCTGCCCGCCGATACCGCGAAGCAGGTGACTGTCACCGTCAACGGCGACACGACCTTCGAAGCTGACGAGACGTTCACCGTTCACCTGTCGAACGCCACCGGCGCAACCATCGCGGACGCCGACGGCACAGGCACAATCACGAACGACGACACGCAGAACACCGGAACCTTCCAGTTCAGCGCGGCCAGCTACTCCGTCAACGAAAGCCGCGCCAGCGCCACCATCACCGTCACCCGCACTGTTTCTACGAGCGGCGCGGCGACCATTCATTACGCGACCTCCGATGGCACGGCCACGGCAGGCGCGGACTACACCACGGCCTCCGGCGATTTGAGCTTCGCCAACGGTGACACCAGCAAGACCTTCACCGTCGCCATCATCAACGACACCGACACGGAGCCAAGCGAAACCGTCACGCTGACGCTCTCCGCTCCGTCCGCGGGCGCGACGCTCGGAACACCGAACCCCGCCACGCTGACCATCACGGACAACGACGGCGCGGCTTCTTCCAACGTCGTCGTCGTGCTGCCCACAGACCTCCACGGCTGGTCCGCCTTTAACGAGCAGACCGCGAGCGCCACGTTCACGAGTGGCCCCGCGACGCCGCCTTACGGTTCCGGCAGTTACCAGATGTCAACCGGCGCAGGCGACGGCGCTGGTCAGGGAGGCAAGAGCTACTTCAAGACCAACACCTACAACGGCACGCGTCTCGATGCTATCTCTTCGATGAGCTACAGCACATACGTTGACCCCTCGACGCCGGGCAATAACATCGCGCCCGTCATCGAAATGATGGTCGACACCGACGGCAACGGCACGCGCAACACCACGCTCGTCTTCGAGCCTATCTATTCGCCTGAGCAGGGAGCTATCCAGAAGGGCGTCTGGCAGACATGGAACGCGCGCGCTGGCAAGTGGCGGTCAAGCGCGACCGTCGGGCCGATTGTCCCGAACACTTACTTCCCGCTCGACACCTTCATTGACGCCTTCCCGGGCGCAACGATTGTCGAGTGGTTCCCGCGCGCCGACGGCTACGGCCTCGGCACGAGCGTCGGTCAATCATCGGGCGGCGCATGGGCCAACTTCGTCGGCAGCGTTGACGGCTTCGAGATTGGCGCGAACAACGCTTCGACTATCAACGACTACGAACTGGCGCTGCCCGCCATCTCCGTTGACGACCCGACCTTCGTCGAAGGCGATTCGGTCATTGGCCCGCACTTCACCGTCACGCTCAACGGCAAGAGCAGCGTGCCTGTGATGGTTGACTACGCGACCGCCGACGGCACAGCCACCGCCGGAAGCGATTATCAATCCACCAGCGGAACCCTGACGTTTGCGCCCAACGAGACGAGCAAGGATGTTCTCATCACGGTCGTCGGCGACATGGCCAATGAGGGGACGGAGAATTTCTTCCTCAACCTCACCAATCCTGTCAACGCCACCATCAGCGATGCTCAGGGCATCGGCACAATCACGGACAATGATGCCGCCCCGTCGTTCTCCATTGACGACGTGACGCACATGGAAGGCAACAGCGGCACGACCGTTTACACCTTCACAGTGACGAAGACGGGCGCCACCACGTTTGCGACCTCCGTTGATTTCACGACCGTTGACGGCACGGCGACCGTCGCCAATAACGACTACGCCAGCAACAACGGCACGCTCAACTTCGCCGCGGGCGACACGACGAAGCAGATTACCGTCAACGTCAACGGCGACTACTTCGTCGAGCCGGACGAGGCGTTCACAGTCCATCTCAGCAATGAGAGCGGCGCGACCATCGCCGACGCGGACGGCACAGGGACGATTCAAAACGACGACAGCGCGCCGGCGGTCGTCTACGTTGACGACGACTTTACGGGCGCCCCCGGCACAGACCCGGACGGCGCAGGCCCGGCCACGGCCATCGGCTACGACGCCTTCCCGACCATTCAGGGCGGCGTGAACGGCGTGGCCCCCGGCGGCACGGTCAACGTCGCCGCAGGCGCTTATCACGAAGATGTCAACGTCAACAAGACAGTGAATCTCAACGGAGCGGGCGCAGGTGTCGTCACTATCAGCGGCCCCATCGGCGGCCCCGCGACCGCGCTTCAAATCAACGCCAGCAACGTGTCTATCAGCGGCTTTACCATCACACGCGACGGCAACAACACGACCGACTGGAATAATCCCGGCCTCAACAACGCGGGCATCGCCATTCAGGGATTGTCCATCAGCGGCGCTCTCGTCCACGACAACATCATCACCGGCAACCGCACCGGCATTGACATCAACAACAGCAACGGACACACCATCCGTAACAACGTCATTGACTTTAACCGGACGGGCCTTATCTTCCGCAACCAGACCGACAGCATGACGGTTGTGGAAAACTTCATCACCAACAACTGGACCGTCGGCATTCTCTTCCTGGACGGCAGCGGCGGCTCCAACGTGCCTGTCCAATCGGCGGCTCATTCTTCGTTCACCAACAACAACATCAGCGCCAACTGGTACGGGCAGATTGTTGACCGTCAAGCGGGCGGCTCAATCCCCGCGCCGGGAACGAGCAACGTCAAGAACTTCAGAGGCAACTGGTTCGGCACGACCAGTCCGGTCGTGACCACCGCCAACAGCGCCGAACCCGGCTACGCCGCGCAGATTCCTGTGGCGTACGGCGGCACGGCCACGCCTCCGGGCGGCCAGCCTGACATCGCAGGCCCCGCTTCGGCCAATCTCAAATATATTCCGTTCCTTTTGAGCGGCACGGACACCAACGTCGAGACGACGCCCGGTCGCGGAACCTTCGGCTTCCAGGGCGTGTCGAACACAGTGGTTGTCTGGCCCGTCAACATGAACGGCTGGACTTTCTTCGACGACAATCCGGGCACGGGGACAGGCTCCGGCGGCTTTGAGGATGGCCCGGCCACGCCGCCGCTCGGCGTCGGCAGCGCCTTCCTGACCGTTGACGCCACGGGCCGCCACGCCCTCGGCACGGCGACCTACGCCGGAACGCGCATGGACGACATCGCGGACCTGCGCTACAGCAGCTATCAGGACAACAACAGCAACACGGTCGTCGCGCCTTCGCTTCAGTTCGACATTGACTACGACCTTGCGGACACGTTCACAGGTTATCAGGGCCGCCTCGTCTTCGAGCCGTACCAATCTGGAACCGTGCAACAAAACGTCTGGCAGAACTGGAACGCGCTCGCCGGTAACTGGTACGGCACGCGCTCGACCGTCACCATCAACGGCAACGCCAGCGTTCCCAATCCCTGCCAGCAAAACAGTCCGTGCACGTGGCAGCAGGTGCTGGCCAGCTTCCCGAACGCGGGCGTGCTCAACAACTCCGGCGCGATGCTCTTCAAGGTCGGCGGCCCATGGTCGCCCGGCTTCGACGGCAACGTTGACGCCTTCAACATCAGCGTCAACGCCGCGCACGTCGTTTACGACTTCGAGCCTCTGCCGCATCTCTCGATTGACGACGTGACGCATCTGGAAGGCAACAGCGGAACCACCGCCTACACCTTCACCGTCACGCTCTCAAGAGCGATTGACCAGACCGTCACGGTTGACTACGCCACACAGGACGTGACAGCAAGCGCGCCGTCCGACTACACGGCGCTCTCGACCACGCAGTTAATCTTCAATCCCGGCGATACCGTTAAGCAGGTCGTCGTGCAGGTCAACGGCGACACGGGCGTCGAGCCTGACGAGACATTCAACGTCAAGCTCTCGAATCCGTCGAACGCCACTATCACGGACGATACGGGCGTAGGCACGATTCAAAACGACGACACGGCGGCGATGGGCATTCTCGCCTTTAGCTCCGCGACCTACAGCGTCAACGAAAACGACCCCGCGCATCACGCGACCATCACGGTCACACGCTCCGGCGGCACGAACGGCACGGTCAGCGTTGACTACGCGACCACGAACGGCACGGCGACCGCAGGCTCTGACTATACGACGGCCTCTGGCACGCTCGTCTTCAACGATGGCGTCTCGTCGCAAACCTTCGACGTGCCCATCATTGACGACAACGTGTATGAAGGAAACGAGACGGTCAATCTGGCCCTCAGCAATCCGCAGGGCGGCACAAGCTCGCTCGGTTCGCCGAGCACGGCTGTGCTCACCATCGGCGACAACGAAGCCCCGCCAGCCGTCTCGATTAACGACGTGACCGTGGCCGAAGGCAACAGCGGCACGACCGCTCTGAACTTCAACGTCACGCTGTCAAGGCCGAGCGCTTTCTCAGTGACCGTCAACTACCAGACCGCCAACGGCACGGCCAAGACTCCCGGCGACTACCAGACCGCTTCAGGCGTGGTGACTTTCCCGGCCAACTCGACGAGCCAGCCCGTCGCCGTCACGGCCTTCGGCGATACCGTCATCGAAGGCAACGAGACTCTCCGCGTCAATCTGAGCAGCCCGACCGGCGGCGCTACGCTCGGCGACGCGCAGGGCGTCGGAACCCT
The DNA here is from genome assembly GCA_033855775.1 of Blastocatellia bacterium. Taxonomy (GTDB): domain Bacteria; phylum Acidobacteriota; class Blastocatellia; order Pyrinomonadales; family Pyrinomonadaceae; genus DASVTR01. The sequence continues at coordinate 42,296 of JAWVFT010000001.1, forward strand.
TGACAACGACGACGGCGCGACCGGCCGCCTCGCCTTCACGAAGAACGATTTCGACGGCGACGCTCATACGGACATCGCCATCTGGCGCGGCAGCACAGGCAACTGGTACATCAACAACAGCGGCGGAGCGCCTTCGTCAGTCCAATTTAACTGGGGCGAGAGCAGCCTCGGCGACGTGGCTGTCCCGGCTGATTATGATGGCGACGGCAAGACGGACATCGCCGTCTGGCGCGCGACCGACGGCAACTGGTACATCGTCCAAAGCTCTACGGGGACGCCCATCATTAAGAACTGGGGAGAGGCGGGCGACCTGCCCGTCCCCGGCGATTATGATGGCGACAACAAGACGGACGTGGCCGTCTGGCGCCAAGCGGACGGCAACTGGTATATCCTGAACAGCCGCGACAACACCTCGACGGTGCACGGTTGGGGAACGACCGGCGACCAGCCCGTGCTCGGCGATTTCGACGGCGACAGGATGACCGACATCGCCGTCTATCGTCCATCGGAAGGCAACTGGTACATCGTCAATAGCTCGCTCAACAACGTCACGCTGCTGAACTGGGGCGCGGGCGGCGACCGTCCCGCTCCCGCCGATTTCGACGGCGACGGCAAGACCGACATCACCGTCTTCCGCGCCGCCGGCAACTGGTACATACGCAACAGCGGCGACAATACCGTGACGCTTCGCAACTGGGGCAACGTCAGCGACGAACTCGTTCCGGGCAACTACGACAACGACGCGAAGGCGGACATCGCCGTCTGGCGTCCCAACGAAGGAACGTGGTACATCATCAACAGCGCGTCCAACACGGGCAGCAATTTCTACCTCGGGCTCACTGGCGATACGCCTGTTCCGGCGGCATACCTTCATTAAAAAGAAGGCTCGTCGCGCGTGGGCTCAGTCACGCTGAAAACCGAAAAAAGGGTGAGCGGTTATCTGGCCGCCCACCCTTTTTCTCGTTTGACGTTGATTGATGAAAGCGGAGCTATGCGCGCAGTTCGTCGCTCGTAAGAAAGCGCGGGGGCTGGCGAAACCTGGTCGCCTGCTCGAAGGCGTAGGCCAGTTTGATGAGGACTTGTTCGCTGTAGGCGCGGCCAAAGAAAGAGATGCCGACGGGCAGGCCATAGATGAAGCCCGCCGGGACGTTGATGTTCGGATAGCCGGCGACCGCCGCGGGCGTCGAGCTTGCGCCGGAGAAGTGGTCGCCGTTGATGAGGTCTGTCGTCCAAGGCGGCCCGCCCGTCGGCCCTATGAGAGCGTCGAGCTCGTGCTCCGTCATCACCGCATCAATGCCTTCCGCCCTTGCCATCCGCAGGTTCTTCGCCAGAGCTTCCCTGTACTCTTTGTCCGTCAGCGGCCCTTTGGCTTCGGCGCGGATAAAAATCTCCTGACCGAAGTAGGGCATCTCGCGGTCGCGGTTCTGCTCGTTGAACTCAATCAACTCTTTCAAAGTGCGAGCCGGAGCAAGGCTGCCGCGCTCGGCCAGATACTTGTTGAGGTCGGCCTTAAACTCGTACAACAAGACCTCGAACTCCGAGTCGTCAAACTTTCCGGTGGTCGGAATATCCGCCGGGTCAACAACTGCCGCGCCGCTTCGTTTCATCACTTCGATGGAGGCTTCCATCAACTTGTCAACGCGGTCGCTGAAGCCGAAAAACTTGCGGGCCACGCCGATGCGCGCGCCGCGCAATCCGTTGGCGTCCAGAGACGCCGTGTAGTCAATCGCGGTCGCAGCCTTGCGGCTCTGCGTCGCTTCGTCGCGCGCGTCCACGGCGGCGAGAACGTTGAGCAGGATGGCCGCGTCCGTGACGGTGCGAGCCATCGGCCCGGCTGTGTCCTGGCTGTGGGCAATCGGGATGATGCCCGAACGGCTGACAAGTCCGAGCGTGGGCTTGATGCCGACAATCGAGTTTGAAGATGAAGGACAAACGATGGAGCCGTCCGTTTCGGTGCCGATGGCGGCGGCTGCGAAGTTGGCCGCGACGGCTGCGCCGGAGCCGGAGCTTGAGCCGCAAGGGTTGCGGTCGAGCGCGTACGGATTGCGCGTCTGCCCGCCGCGCCCGCTCCAACCGCTCGTCGAATGAGTCGAACGAAAGTTGGCCCACTCGCTTAAGTTCGTCTTGCCTAGAATGACCGCTCCGGCTGCGCGCAATCGCTCAACGATGAAGGCGTCGCGCGCCGGAGTCTTTGCGCCGACGAGAGCCAGCGAGCCTGCCGTCGTCTGCATGCGGTCAGCCGTGTCAATGTTGTCTTTGATGAGCAGCGGGATGCCGTGCAGGGGGCCGCGCGCTCCCTTCGCTTTGCGTTCGCGGTCGAGCGCGTCGGCAATCTGTAGCGCGTCCGGGTTGAGTTCGATAATAGAGTTGACGGCTGGCCCTTGCTTGTCGAGTTGCTTGATGCGCTTCAAGTATTTCTCGGCTACGGAGCGCGCCGTCAGCCTGCCGTTCTTCATGCCGTCTTGAAGCTGCGCGATGGTCGCTTCTTCCAACTCGAAGGCGTCGGCGGTCGCGGCGCGCGGGCCGCTCCGTCTCTCGTTTGAAAGGACGGGACGCGCGACGGCCAGAGCGCTGCCGAGCAAACTGTAGTTGAGGAATCTTCTGCGATTCATAAGAGCGCTTTCTTCAAGAGCCGAAGGCCGGAGCTTAGCGAATGTTGAGAGCCATGCTCCGGCCTTTGCCGTTCAGATGTGACAATGAGAGATGCCGCGCTTTTCAAAATATTGCTGGTGATAATCTTCGGCGCGGTAAAAGGTGGGGGCCGGAGTAATCTCCGTCACGATGGGGCGCGTGTGCTTGCCGCTCTCTGCGAGCGCCGATTTCGACGCGCTGGCCGCCGCTTCCTGTTCAGGCGTGTGATAAAAGATGGCCGAACGATATTGCGCTCCGACATCCGGCCCTTGCCGGTTGAGCGTCGTCGGGTCGTGGTTCTCCCAGAAGACGTTGAGCAGTTGCTCGTATGAGACGCGCGCCGGGTCGAACTCGACTTCGACAACTTCGGCGTGGCCCGTCCGGCCCGAACAGACATCCTTGTAAGTTGGGTTGGGAAACGTCCCGCCCGCGTAGCCGACCGCCGTTTGGGTGACGCCTTCGACCTGACGAAACGCCGCCTCGACGCCCCAGAAGCAGCCCGCTCCAAAAGTAGCTTTCTCCATGTTTCTTTCAACTCCGATTCGGTTGGATAATGCTTACTATACACTGCTCGATTCATGCGCGCCTAGCGGCTTCGGACTACGGCGAGCACCGCGCCGCATGAGGAAGAACGGGCGCGAAGCATGTTATGATTTCAGCCGCCGTCGCGGTTTCTCTCCAGACCGCTTTCCGGCAAGCCGACAACGAATGGCAGGAGGATTTTTTATGTTTGGCAGAGCGCTCTTGCGGCTCGTTCCACTCTTCGCTTTGACCTTCGTCATCTCTGCGCCTGTGGCGCGAGCGCAATCTGTCTTTCATCGCATCGAAGGGCGCGTGCAGTTTCGCGGCACGGTCAACGACGTGCTCGTGCGTCTCTACCAGCAGGGTGGAATGGTGTTGGTCGAAGAAGCGTTTTCGAGAGGCGAAGGGCAGTTCAGTTTTAACAGGATACCCGAAGGCGATTACGTCATCGAGACTCTCTCGACCGACAAGTACGCGCCCTCTTCGACGCAAGTCAGCGTGCGCCCGCTCGACCGTCGTCGCTCGCAGGTCTTCATCGTCTACGTCCAACTGCAACTCAAGCCGGAGCCGGCGACGACGAAGCCCGGCGTCATCACGGCGGACGTGGATGTGAACGTGCCGAAGGACGCGCAGAAGCATTATCGTGAAGGCATGAAGGCTCTCGGCAACAATGCTGCGGAACGCGGCGTCGCGGAACTGCAAACGGCCATCAAGCTTTATCCAAACTACTACGCGGCGCGGCTTGAGCTTGGACGAGAGTTGCGGCTGCAAAAACAGTTCGCTCAGGCGGCTGAAACGCTCAAGCCGCTGCTTCAGATTGCGCCCAAACGCGACGAGCCGCGCGTCGAGTATGGCATCGTCTTGATGGCCCTCGAACAACTGGACGAGGCCGTCACGGTGCTGCGCGAGGCTCTCGCGCTCAGCGAGACAAACTGGGTGCCGCATCTCTATCTAGGCATGGCTTTGGTAGACAAGGACGCCGCCGAAGCCGAAAAGCAATTGCGCCGCGCCATCGAGTTGAACGAGTTGAAAGCGGCCCGCGCTTATCTCTCGCTGGCGCGTCTCGCCGCCGCGCGCGGCGAGCGGCAACTCTCTATAGAGCGCTTGCAAACGTACCTCAAACTCGTGCCTGATTCGCCCGACGCCGCCAACGTGCAGAAACTCATCGAGCGGCTGCGCGCCAACAAGTAACGACCCGGAAAGCTTTCAACCTCAAGAGAGAAAGGCCACGAAGAAGACTTGTTTTCTTCGTGGCCTTTCTCTCTTGAGAGCGCGCTCTCCGCTCGCGTTCATGCTTTCGCTTATGACGAAGCGAGCGTGGCGACATCTATGTTGTACTTCCGAATCTTGCTGTACAGGCGCGGGCGATAGATGCCGAGCATGTTGGCCGCCGCCTGCTTGTTGCCGCCGGTTCTTTGCAGCGTTTTTTCGATGACAAGTTTTTCGATGTCTTCGAGCGTCATGTTGGGCGGCACGTCCCAACCGGCGTTCTGCGCCGCGCCCTCTGGCATCGAGCCGTTGTCGAACGGCAAATCGAGCGGCTCAATCTTGTTGCTCTTGGCGAGCAGCACGGCGCGCTCGATGACGTTCTGCAATTCGCGCACGTTGCCCGGCCACGCGTGCGCGAAGAGGCGTTGATAAGCAGCCTGCGAGACGCCCGTGATGGGCCGCTCATACTTCTTCGCGTACGTTATCAAAAAGTGGTCTGTCAGCAGTTGGATGTCTTCCGTGCGCTCGCGCAAAGGCGGAACGTGAATCGTGATGGTCGAGATGCGATAGAAGAGGTCGTCGCGCAGGAGGCCGTCGCGGATGGCATCGGCGGGCGGGCGATTGGTCGAAGAGATGAGACGAAAATCAACGGCGTAGGTCTTCTCCGAGCCTATCTTGCGATAGCTGCGCTCTTGCAGCACGCGCAGTAGTTTCGGTTGCAACTCGACGGGCATCTCCGCGATTTCGTCCAGCAGGAGCGAGCCGCCCGCCGCGTGCTGCACCAATCCTTCCTTGTCCGCGTGCGCGCCTGTGAACGCGCCCTTCGTGTGGCCGAAGAGTTCGGATTCAATCAACTCTTTCGGCAGCGCGGCGCAGTTGACCTTGATGAACGGTTTCTTCGAGCGCAACGAATTATAGTGAATGGCGTTGGCGATTAACTCTTTGCCCGTGCCGGATTCGCCGACGATGAGGACGTTGGCGTCCGACTTGGCGACCGATTCGATGGTTTCGTAGATGGTCTGCATCTGGCGCGACGCGCCGATGATGTTGAAGTATTCGGCGCGCGTGGAAAGCTGACGGCCCATGCTCTCGACGCGGGCCGTCAGTTCGCGGTGCTCCAGAGCTTTTTCGACGAGCGGTTGCAGTTGGTCGAAATCGAAAGGCTTCTCGACGAAGTAGAACGCGCCCGCCTTCGTCGCTTCCACGGCGCGGGCCACAGTCCCGTAACCTGTGACGACGATAATCTCCGTCGAGGGATGCGTGTCCTTCATGTGACGCATGACACTGAGGCCGTCCATGTCCGGCAGTTGCAAATCGCAGATGGCGAGGTGATGCCCGCCCCTGTCGAACAACTCTATGGCTTCGGCTCCGGTCGCCGCCGTGTCCACCGTATAGCCTTCTTCGGCCAAATGCTGCTTCAGCGAATCGGCCATCATCGGTTCGTCGTCTACTACTAAGATTCGTGCTTCTTTATTCTCCACCTGTGCTCTACTCCTTCATAAAAACAGTGACAAGTGACGGGTGACAAGTGACGAGCAAAGACAAGAAACCAGCGTGCAGGAGATGGCAACTGGTTTTAACTTGATGCTCGCTGCTTGTCACTCGTCACTGCTTTTGTAACGGCAGGCGCACACGGATGGTGTCTGCCTGCCGTGTAGTCTCGCCGCCGTGCGCCGCTATGATTTTGGCGGCGAGAGACATCCGCAGCGCGTCGCTTCCGGCAAAAGAGTGAAATGGGTCAGTTCCGTTGGCCGTCACGCTGCTCCACTCTATGACCGCACTCGGCTGGCCTGAGACTTCTTCCGGGCGCAGTTGAATCCTGAGCGGGCCGTTGTTTTCCGCGGGGCGCAGATTGAGCGCGCCCGCCGTGACGGTCTTCAGGGCTTCGGTCAGGGCCGCGATGTCAAATTCGCCCTCGAACGAGCCGGGCGCGGCGTCAAAGTTGACGGCCTCATCCGTAGCTTCGCCGCCGGAGAGAGAGCCGACGATTTTTGCAAGGTCAACGCCGTGCTGGCGGCGCAGTTCGAGCGGGCGACCGAAGCGCACGAGCGTCGTCATGTCGGCGGCGGCCCGTTCCAGCCCGGCGATGAGTTTGCCGATGGTTTCCTGCTCGTCCGCGGGCCGTTCAGTCTTCTCCATCCGCTTACGCAGAAACGTGGCATAGAGTTTGAGACCATTTAGCTGGTTTTTCAGGTCGTGGACGATTTGGACGGACGCGCGCCCCAGTTCTTGGAGCGCGGTCGCATCCTGTAACTCCGATAATAACGGCTTCATATGGCTTCCGAGCCTTTATCTGGAAGTGTCTCCCATGCTTCGCCGCCGAGCGTCCAGCCCGGCGCGCGTGTATGGATAAAACCCAAAAGCGACGCTTGGTTGTGTTGCGTTTCGATGCGGCATCTTAACAAAAAAAGCCAGCGTATGCTAGCCATGCATCGCCGCAGAGCGTTGAGATAAGCTATTATAATTGGACGTTCTCAAAAATATAGCGAGGGCGTCGGAGATGCCTGTAATGGTCGAAAGTGTAGAGCAAACTGTCAATGGCTATCAGCCGTTGACCGTCATGGTGGTTGAGGACTTTGAAGACAATCGTTTTATGATGAGACGTTTGCTGGAAATGAGCGGCTATCGCGTGCTGGAAGCCATCAACGGCGAAGAGGCCGTCGAGATTGCCGCGCGCGAACGCCCGAGCCTGATTCTGATGGACTTGAGTTTGCCGCTGCTCGACGGCCTCGCCGCCACACGGCGCATACGGCAGGTCAAGGAACTGCGCTCGGTTCCGATTGTCGCCGTTTCGGCCCATGATACGGCTGATTTCCACGCCGACGCACTCGCCGCGGGCTGCAACGACTACGTGACCAAACCCATTGACTTCGACCAACTGGAAGCCCTTTTAAGTCGCCTGTTGCCGAAAACCTGACCACTCTTAAAGCTTCAATTTCATCTTTCCGATGTCCGAGAGATTCGCAACGCTGCTGCGTGAATATGAAGGCGTCATCATCCGCGCATGGGCGGACGAAGTTTACGCGGAACGCCGGACGGAACTGCCCGCGCGCCTCGCCTACGGCCAACTAGTGGGCCACATGCCGGAGCTTTTGGAAGAACTCGCGCGCCTGCTGGCGACGGCCGGCAGCGACGCAGAGATTGTCGAAGCGACGCGCCGCCTGCGCTCTCATCCGCAGGTGCGTTTCTACCAGGGCTTGCTGCTGGACGAAGTGGCACGCGAGTTGATGCTCTTTCGTCAGGTGATTACTGATTTTTTTTGGCGCGAGGGCTTGAGCGCCAGGCAGGGAAGCTTTTCTGAACTGCGTGATGCCCTGTGGCGAGCCAATCGTTTCGTTGACGAGATGATTGCGCAGGTGATAATCGTTTACGCTGCCAGCTTGCGCCCGCCGTTTGAAACACGCATCTCCGTTTGGCCGCCGCCACGACGACGGCGGACGGATTTCTAACACGGAAACGGATTTCTAATTCGGAATCTGATGAACGATCATGAGGCATGGCCGGGTCACTCCATTCCTGCGCAGCGTGCGCGCCAAACTGCTGTTGATGTTGGCGCTGCTCTCTCTGCCTCTGCTCATCATCAGCCTGCTGCAACTCAACAGCTATCGCCGCGTTTTGAACGAGCAGGCGGCGGCCATCGCGCGCATCGAAACGCTGGCCGCCTCCGGCACGCTCACCTCATGGCTGGAAAATCATCCGGCCTACGCCGCGCGCGGCGACAACGTGACGCCGACAGAGGCTCTGTCGCTGACCGCGCGACTGCGCCATCATGCCGAGCCTGACACGGACACGGCCATCGCCGTCTTCGACCCGCAGGGCCGCACACTGAAAAGCTCGCTTTCGTCCGGGCCGACTCCGCTCTCTCTCAATCTTTCGCCCTTTGCCGTGCGCGCCGAGTGGAGCGACGGCGTTTCAAGGATGACGAGCTTGCAGCGCGTCGAGCCTTTCGGTTGGAGCGTCGTGGTCGGCGTGCCGGTGGCGGAGAACACGATTGCGGGCCGCTCCGCTTGGCTGCTGGCGGCGACGTGGGCTTTGGTTCTGCTCACGTCCATCCTGCTCGGCTACTGGGCCGTCGGTCGCTTCACCAAGCCGCTCAGGAAGCTCGCGCTCTCGGCCAGCGCTATCGGCGACGGGCAGTTGAACGAGCGCGCGGCGGTCGAGACGGACGACGAAGTGGGAGCGCTGGCGCAGAATTTCAACGTCATGGCGACGCACTTGCAGACCAAGTTCAAGGAACTGCAAACGCAGGGCGCGTTTATCGAAGAGGTGCTCGACGGCTTGCCTTTGGGCGTGATGGTCCTGGACTCGCAGTTGATCGTGCAGCGCGCCAACCAGACGTTTGCGAACTTCATCGGGCGCGACGCGACGCAGTTGGCCGGGCGCGGTCTTTACGAAGCGGCGGCGGGCGTGGCCGCGCTCTCGGATGTCATCGAAGACGTGCGGCGCACGCGCAAGCCCTTCGTCACTTACGGCCTTCCGCTCAACCTCGTCGCGCGCAAACCGGAAGCGACGGGCGAAGCGGAAAGCTCAAGCTTCTGGGACGTGACCATCTGGCCGACGACCGAGCGCAGCGCCGTTCGCGGCGACCTCATCTTTATCCTGTCGGAAGTCTCCAAGCGCGTGCGCGCAGAGAAGCTGGCGACCGCCGCCTTCAGCGCAGAGCGCACGCGCGCCGCAGAGCTTGAAAGCGTCATCAATCAGATGAACGAAGGCGTCATTATCATTGACCGCCAGCATCGCTACAAGATTAACCCTGCGGCGGCGCACATCATTGGCCGCGCTCCCGTTGACTTCCGCGACGGCGCGGCGGCCCTCATCGCCGACATCGCTTTGAGAGACACGGACGGGCGCGAGCTTAACCCGGAAGAGACTCCCTTGTGGCGCGCTCTGGAAGCGCGAGAGACAATCTCCATCGCGCAGTTGCAGCTTATTCACGGCGACGGCGAGAAGCGCGTCGTGGCGATTTCCGCCACGCCTTTGACGGGCGAGGACGGGCGACGCGAAGGCGCGGTCGCAGTCTTCCGCGACATCACGGAAGAGGTCGCGCAACACGACGAACTGGTCGCGGCCTACGACCGCCTGCGCGAGCACGACCGCTTGAAGACGGCTTTCGTCTCCAACATCACGCACGAACTACGCACGCCCTTGAACGTCATCATCGGGCTGAGCCAGTTGCTCGCGCGTGACCGCCAGTTGCCGCTCGCGCCGTTGCAGGAAGAGGCCGTCACGCGCATGGAACGCAACGCGCGCAGCCTGCTCGAACTCGTCAACGACTTGCTCGACTATTCGCGCCTCGAAGCCGGACGCTCCGCCCTGCAACTGGAAAAGGTTGACGCCGCCGCGCTCATACAGGAGATGGCTGACGACTACATTGACGAGACGGCGGGCAAGGGCATCGAGTTGCGCGTCGAAGTCTCGCCGGAGCTTGGATTGGTCATGACCGACCGCCATAAGCTGCAACAGGTCTTATCAAATCTGCTCGGCAATGCCGTCAAGTTTACGACCGCCGGACAGGTCACTATCAAAGCCGCGCCGACCACCGGCGAGCGTTGGTACTTGGAAGTCTCCGACACGGGCATCGGCATCTCTTCGGACGCGCTCTCTTATATCTTCGACGAGTTCAGGCAGGTTGACGACCGCCTCGCGCGCTCCTACGGCGGAACCGGCTTGGGCCTCGCCATCACGCGCAAGATTGTCGAGTTGCTCGAAGGCGAGATTACGGTCGAGAGCGAGCCGCAGGCCGGCAGTCGCTTTCGCATCACCTGGCCGCGCAACGTTCGTCAACGCACAGGCACCGGCTCGCTCATCGAAAAGAGCGTGCCCGCGCCACGCGCCCAAAGCGAAGAGCGACGCGGCCCGCGCAGTCTGGTTAAGGGAAAATGAGCGGTTGGATGTAGAATCCGCCTGGAACATCGCTCGCGCAACGGGTGTCTAAAACTTTTCAAGGGACGATTGATTTAAAGAGACAGCTTGAAGCGCTTTTGAGCGCGGCAGCGGTAAAGGCAGACCATTCGCAGCAGCAGAGGGAGACGCGCCATGTCAACCACCGAACGGAATCTCAGCAAGCCCGAACGCTCGCGCAACATTCCCTTCATCATCGCGGGCGTCATCGGCGCGCTGTTAATCGCGGCTCTCTTCATCTTTATCAAAACGCGCCCCGCGCAAGCTCCGCTCGGAGCCGGAGGCCCGCCGCAGCAGCGACTCGAAGGAGCCTTGCGCGCAGGCTCGCCGGAATTTGAGCAGGCGAAAAAATTCATCGGCGTTGACGAGCCTGAAGCGACCGAAGGCAATCGCGTCGTCGGCGATGTCGTGATGACTTTGACCACGACGGCGCGCAACTTTACGGGCCGCACCATCAGCGGCCTTGAGATGCGCGCGGCGGTCGTTGACCTCGAAGGCAAGCCCATCAAGGAGCGCTTCGTTATCGTCGTTCCCAACAACGCCAGAAACATCATTGAGCTTGAGCCGAACAAGACGCTGCCCGTCTCCGTCACCATCGAAGGCTTCAGCAAGTCGGATGTCCGCGCCAACATTCAGATGGAAGTGACCGGCGTGAAGTTCAAATAAAAACGATGGACCATAGACACAAGAGACGACAGACGACGGACGACAGACACAAGCGAGGGGCAACCAACTTTTAATGAAAGTTGATTGCCCCTCGCTTATCTTTGTCGCCGTCGCTCACGCTTGTCGCCTTGCTCTACTTTTGTCTTCTGACTGTCACTCCCGGCGGCGGGCGAAACTCGAAGGCTTCGGGCGGGGCAACGAAGTCTTCGCGGACATTCGTGAGGCTAACTTCCGAGATTGCGCCCGCGTCGTCTATCAATCGCACCTTCGCTATTCTGCCGTCGGCGAAGACCTCAAGGTAAATCTCGCGCAAGCCGCCAGCCGCGCCGCGCGGCGTCAACTTTAGCTCGCGCCTTTCCGTCATCCAGCCATCCTGCGCGGCGAGCGTGATAGAGCTAAACTGTCTACGCAGATTCGTCTGGCCGAGCAGGAAGAGGAAGGGGAAGCGGGCGTCCGCGACGCGCGCGGCGTCTGCGTGAATCGCTTCGCGGTCGGCCGCGACGTAGAACCAGACCTCGCGCCCGTTAACGATGAAGAGCTTGCCCGGCTTCGGGTCATACTCCCAACGCATCCGTCGCGGGCGTTGCAGGAACAATCGCCCACGCTCGCGCCGCTCGCTCGCGCCCGGCGCGCGATACGCCTGCTCAAACTCAGCCGCCAGCCCACGCATCCGCCCGTAGCGCGACTCAATCAATTTTACAAGACGCTCGACCTCGCTCTGCTGCGCTCTCACCTGCGGACAAAAGATGACGGATAGAAGAAGACAGAAAATAAGTCCAAAGTCGAAAGTCGAAAGTCTAAAGTCAAAAACGCAGTCTTGACCTTCGACTTTGGACTTTAGACTTTCGACTTTCTTCGTCTTCACTTGTCTGTGGTTTCGCGGACGAACAATTCTTCGAGCGATTGCCTGACGGGTTGCACGGAGACGAGGCGGCCTCCGGCTTTGCGCAGGGCGGCGAGCACGGCGTCCACGTCGCGTTCATCGCCGACTTCGATGCGCGCCCCGGCGGCGGTCGGCCTGATGTGCGCGTCCTTGAGCGCGGGCATCGCTTGCAGCATGGCCTCGGCTTCAACGCCCGCGGCCAGAATTTCGACGCGCCCGCTCTCGCCCGCGCGCTCGCGCAACTCTTCGAGGCGGCCCGTCTCGGCGAGGCGACCGCGCCGCATAATCGCCACGCGGTCGCAGAGGACTTCGATGTCCGAGAGAATGTGCGAGCACATGAAGACGGTCTTGCCTCTGGCGCGCAGGTTGGCGATGAGGTCGCGCACCTCGCGCCGCCCAACCGGGTCGAGGCCGCTCATCGGCTCGTCAAGAAAGATAATTTCCGGGTCGTTGACGATGGCCTGCGCCAGCCCGACGCGCTGCAACATGCCCTTCGAGAATTTACGCAACTGCTTGTCCCAACTCTTCTCTTCAAGCCGCACGCGCTCAAGCAAGTCCGCAGCGCGCTTGCGCCGTTCGGCCTTGCCGTAGCCGAACAACTCCGCGAAATATTCCAACAACTCGCGCGCCGTCAGGTAGTCGTAGAAGTAAGGATTCTCCGGCAGATAGCCGATGCGCGCGTGCATCTGCACGTCGTTGATGTCGCGCCCCATGATGCGCGCCCGCCCGGCGGTCGGATAAATCAGACGCATCAGGAGCTTCAACGTCGTCGTCTTGCCCGCGCCGTTGGCGCCCAGGAAGCCGAAGATTTCTCCGCCCTCAACCGAGAGCGAAAGGTCGTCTAGGGCGCGCACCTTCCGCTTACGCAGAAAGCCGACCTCGTAATCCTTCGTCAAGTTTTCGATTTCGATAACGGAAGCCATGACAATCGTAAACGCTACGGACGCGGCGGCAATGAATGATGAAAGCTTTGCTCTTAACTGTTCATCGTCTGGCCGCGCTTGTAGCCTTCATCCTTTCATTTGTAAGGGACTTTCGAGCGCGGGTCGAGGTCTACGCCGCAGCCGTTGTCAACCAGAAAGTAAGCTGTCCCGGCGGGGTCGAGCGGGGACGCCGCATCGTCGAAGCGCAGGCGAGAGCCGTCGGGCAAGCGTATCGCGCGCAACTCCGTGGAGACTTCTTTCCAAGAAGCGGCGCAACGTCCGGCGCGCGCCTTGAAAGCTTCTAGGACGGGCTTAATCGCATCGCGCTGGTCGAAGGAGTCAACCTGGAGCAGTCGCGCGGCGGCCAGTTCCTTGATGTTCTCCGTGTCGGCTTCGTCCATGATGCGCCGGTACATCTCGCGCGCCAGCGGGCGGCTGCCGCCCTCGGCCTGCATCCGCGCGCTCATCTCGCCCATCCAACGCGGCACGCCCGGAATCTTCGCGCCCGCCGCGTAAACCTCGCTCGCCTTGATGAAGTCGCCGCGCTTCCAGTAGATGTAGCCGAGATACTGATGCGCGCGCCAGTAAGACGGATTGTTCTCCATGCCCTTTCGCAAGAGCTTGATGGCGAGTTCATCATCAATGGCAGGCAGCACAACGCCGCCATATTCGTAGGCGGCCTCAAACTGCGGGTCGAGCGTCGTCGCCGTGTCGAGCAAAGGGTAGAGCAGATTCAGATTGAGCGGCTTCAAGTCATCAATCTGGATGTCGCCCTCGTGGGCGATGACCCTGCGCCCGACGTATTGCAGCGAGCGCATCCAGTACCAATCGGCGACGAGTCCGCCGAAGCCGAGGCTCATGCGCTTGGCCGCCGCGCCCGTCACGTAGAGCTTCTCTTCTTCCATCGCCGCGTCAACCGGCGGGCGATTGCGTTCAATCCAACGACTCAACGCGACCACCGCGCCGAGGCCAAGCGTGATGACCAGCGCAAGCAACAACGTCTGCCGCCGCGCGCCCGAACGCGTCTCTTCATGTGTGCTCTGCTGCGGGAGGCTCATTTGAAATTACGACGATTGAAGATGAGTGTCGCTGCCGCCAAAAGGACGCTGACGTAAAGAAGCGCGTAGATAAGAGCGGCCGCGAGCATCGCGGGCGTCGGCTGCTGCCCGTGCGCCGCCGGAGTGATGTAGCTGTAGTTGGCCAGGTTCGGCAGCAGGTAAAAGAGCGCGCCGAAGAACCAACGCGCGCTCTGCGTGCCCATCGAAGAGGCGAAGGTTTTCAAGTCGGAACTGAAATGCCCGATGATGAAGACGAAGAAGGTCAGGAGCGCTGAGAGCGCGGGCGAAGAGAAGGAAGAGAAGAGCAGGGCCACCGCCGTCAGAATCATCAACTCGACGTAGATTAACAACACGGCGGGCCAGATGCCGAGCGCCAGCTTCATGCCGCCGCCGACGTAGAGCAGAGCCAGCGAGACGCCCGCGCCCATCACAGCGACGTTGACCAGCAGCGTCAGGCAAAGGCCCAAATATTTGCCCACCAGAAATTCGCCGCGCCCGACGGGCTTCGCAAAGATGGCGTAAATCGTCCGCCGCTCAATCTCTTTATAGACCAGCCCGACGCCGACGAAGATGCTGATGAAGGCTCCGAAGAGCAGCATCGCGCTCAAGCCGAGGTCAATGATAATTTTGGCTTCCTGCGCCGCCGACAGTTCGCTGAGAAAGACCGCGCCGACCGTCAACAGCAACACGAAGAGCACCAGATTATAGAGCACGCGGTCGCGCACGGCTTCGCGGAAAGCGTTGCGCGCCAGCGTCCAGATGCGCGCCAGTCTTCCGGGCGCGGCGGCCTTCTCCGGCGCGACAGCCCTCGCGCTCTCCAGGGCGCGCGCTTCGGTGATGGATGTCTCTTTGCTCATCAGAAATTTTGTTCCGTGGAGGGAAGGATGCGCTCTGTCGCCCGACTCCGGCGCAAGGCGGCTTGCGACCATCCGCGCTCGACTCAAATATACACGCGGCCAGCGATTATGTCAGCAACCTTGAATCTTAACCTCGCCCCTGAACAGTAAAAAAGCGAGGGCTGAAGCTTTCACTCCAGCCCTCGCCGCTACGAGTTAATTGATAAAGTCGGCTTAGTTGCCGAGGGCCGGGACAGCCGACGCGCCCGTCGCGCGAAGTTCCGCGCTGGTGTAGGCGGTGCCAAGATTGGTGGCGCCCGTGCCGCCTGTGTCGCCACGCATGACGCCATCTTCGACCATGCCGAAGCGGCGCGTGCCGGTCTGCGAAACACCCGACACAGTCGTCGGAATGGCTGACGAGTGGAACTGCGCCAGCGACGGGGGAGTCGCGGCCAAGTTGAAGTTGACCGGAGTGACGTTGAACGTGTAGCCGCTCTTGGTCTTGGTGGCCAGCACCGGGTCAA
>JAWVFT010000002.1:0-55768 GCA_033855775.1 Blastocatellia bacterium
AGCAAGACAGGAAAGGCCTGCCAGACGGCGTTGTATAAATTGGCTAAGCGCAACTCTTCTTCGACAATCCGGTCGGCGGCTTGCAACAATTCAACTCTCTCCGCCGTCACTTCTCCCAGGATGCGGACAGCCAAACCCGGCCCCGGAAAAGGATGGCGTTGCAAAATCTCTTCAGGGATTCCCAGTTCACGCCCGATCATTCGCGCCTCATCTTTGAATAACTCGCGCAAAGGCTCAATCAGCTTCAGATTCATCTTTTCTGGAAGCCCGCCGACATTGTGATGACTCTTGATGACGGATGAGGGGCCGCGGACTGAAACCGATTCGATGACATCTGGGTAGAGCGTTCCTTGGACTAAATATTTAACCTCTTCCAATCGTCTGGCTTCAGCCTCGAAGATTTCGATGAACAACCGACCAATAATTTTGCGCTTTTGCTCTGGATCGATGACTCCCTTCAGAGCGCCCAAAAATTTCTCGCCAGCCCGCACGCCCTTAACATTCAAGCTCATTTGTTGCGCGAAGAGGGCTAACGTCGTCTCGAATTCACCATCTCTTAAGAGACCGTTATCGACAAACACACAAGTCTGCCGCTGCCCTATGGCTTGCTGGACAAGAACAGCCGCCACGGTCGAATCAACGCCCCCGGAAAGTCCACAAATCACCTGTCCTTCGGAGCCAACAAGCGCGCGGATGTTGGAGACTTGTTCAGCGATAACGGCGCGCGGAGACCAATCGCCCCGGCAACCACAGATGCCGAACAAGAAATTTCGCAGGATTTGTCCGCCAAGCGGCGTGTGGGCCACCTCAGGATGGAATTGAAGGCCGAATATGCGCTTGCTTAAATCCTCGAAAGCATTAAGCGCTTCATCCGTTTCAGCCGTTATGCGGAACCCGGGCGGAGGAGCAACAACGTGGTCGCCATGACTCATCCAGACATCCAACTCCTCCGGCAGCGAAGCAAAAAGCGGGCTGGTTTTATCTATAATTCTCAGGCGCGCATATCCATATTCCCGGCCCTGAGCAGGCCGCACTTCTCCGCCCAGATCGGCGGCAACCACCTGTAACCCGTAACAAATTCCCAGCAATGGGCAGTTTAAGCTATCCAGCAATCTGGCCGCGGGCCTTGGCGCATCTTCATCGTAAACGGAAGCAGGGCTGCCGGAAAGAATTAAGCCCTTCGGGTTTTTTTTGAGAATCTCTTCAAGAGTTATACTATATGGCAGGATTTCACAATAGACACCCGCTTCTCGCACACGTCTTGCTATCAATTGCGTGTATTGAGAGCCGAAATCCAGAATGATTACGGTTTCATGACTATTATTTTCGCTCAAACTGTCAACCTCCATCTGGCTGGACGCGTCCAAAGGCATTCCCTTTTCAGTCATTCATGTAGATTATACGGGTTCAATCTACGATGCAACAAAGTGACGGAAGTGGAAAGAGGAGGAGCTGCACAGGATATTAAATTGCCCATGAAAGACAAGCGGCTCTGCTCTTTATTCAACAATTAAAC
This sequence comes from Blastocatellia bacterium, assembly GCA_033855775.1. Classification (GTDB taxonomy): domain Bacteria; phylum Acidobacteriota; class Blastocatellia; order Pyrinomonadales; family Pyrinomonadaceae; genus DASVTR01. The sequence continues at coordinate 1,517 of JAWVFT010000002.1, forward strand.
CAATGACAATCGCTTCGCAGCAATCTGGCTGCCAGTTAATCAAGCTTCTCTTTTTCCTGCTGCTTCTTGTTCAAGCTTCTTCCAGCAGCCTACCGTCGCGCCTTCAGGCCGAGGCAGCAAACCAAATCGAGCTTTCCCAACCGCTCACGCTCCGGTGGGAATTCCGCTCTGAAGACACTATCAATTTGACGCCGGCGACTGATGGTGTGCGGATTTATCTGCCTTTGTCGGCGGGTTCTCTGGTGTCGCTCAGGGTTGACGATGGACAATTGATCTGGAAGATGGATATTGGGGGAGACCTCTCCTCTTCCCCGATTGCTGACGAGCAGGCTGTATACGTCGCTTCGGAGGCACGTCTGGATGAGAGCAAGACTCCGCGCGCGACCGGCGCCTTGAGAGCGCTTGGACGCGAAGGAGGCATTACGCAGTGGATGCGAACACTGCCGAAGCCTGTTCGTGGCGCGCTGGCGATGAATCAGAACACTCTGTTCGGCGGGGCCAGCGATGGCCGCGTCTATGCTATTAAAAAGAGCAGCGGGGAAGTTTTATGGCTGGCGCAATTTCCTGCTGCACTTAACTCTCAACCGACAGTGATTGGCTCGCGTCTCTATCTGGGCAGCGAAGATGGGACATTGTTCGCTTTAGATCAAGGGACGGGCAAAACCCTTTGGCGTTATCGGACGCGCGGAGCGATTAAGGGGTCTGTCGCAGCGGCTGAAGGCATGTTGTTTTTCGGCTCTGCGGATGGATATGTTTACGCAGTCAATGAAAGCAACGGTCGTTTGCGCTGGCGCACGCGCACAGGCGCGGCTGTGCAGGCCGTAGCCATCGCCCGCAACGTGTTGCTGGCAACCTCTCTGGATAATTTTGTCTACTGCTTGTCATTGCCGAAAGGAGCAAGGCTCTGGAAGCATCAACTGGCGGGCAGAATCCCATCGCAACCTTTGACGGCAAACGATGGAGCGCTTTTTATTCCCCTTTCAGGTGAGGCAGGGGTCGTGCTTGATTTGCGTGACGGCAAACAGATCAATCTTATTCCGCTCGGCGAAGAAGCGAGCGTGGCAGCGTCGCCAATCGCCGCAGGCAAATTGCTCTTCGTCACAACTCGTCATGGCCTGCTGGCTTTTTCAAGGCCGAACTAAGCCCACAGGGAACCGGCGTTCAAAGGCTTAGCAGTCTTAGAGAGTTTGAATAAAAGGCTGTAGAGGTCGGGGCGGGCTATTCTTCATGCGCGGCGCTGAGGAGAGCTTCTTTCGCGGGCCGGCGGCGAAAGATTGCGCCGAGGCGAAAGAGCAGGCCGTGAGCGACGTAAAGCACAGCCAAGGCCAGCAAGACGTAGCGAGAGAAATACCAGATTAACATTCCGATAGAGGCGACCAGCAGAATCATGACGCGAGCGCTGCGCCTGTGTGTTCCAGCCGCTTTGAAGCTGGTATAACGCAGGGTGCTGACCATCAAAGCTCCGAGGCATCCGACCAGAGCCATCAACAGTCCGCTATAGAGAGTTCGCAAACGCGGCTCGTATTGAATCAAAGGCTGCGGGGCAAAGTGTATGATGGACGCCAGCAGCGTGGCCGCTGGTGGAATCGGGAGGCCGATAAAGTTTTTCTTATCCAGTTTGACGGTTCCTTCGGCCAGCGGGCGCGGACGGGCCGCCTGCACATTGAACCGGGCCAGCCGAAAAGCTCCGCACATCAAATACATGAAGGAGAGGAAGAGTCCAAGGTTTTGCAGGTCGCTGCCGTCTCTGAAAGCAGAGCCGTAGCCCCAGGCATAGACAAGTATCGCAGGCGCCAGGCCGAAGGTCACGACATCCGCAATCGAGTCGAACTGGACGCCGATTTCTGTTGTCGTCTTGGTGATGCGCGCAATCCTCCCGTCCAAGGCATCGAAGAGAAAAGCCCAGCCGATGGCCTTCGCTGCATTGTCAAAGTGCATGGCCGCGCTCTGAAAGTCCTCGCCGCCCGCTCCCAAATATTGAAAGCCCTTTAGGGCGGACATCACAGCATAAAAGCCCATCCCTATGTTGGCCGCCGTGAAGAGCGACGGAATCAGATAGAGTCCCTTTTTAATCCCGCGTCGGACAGGCGCAGCCGAGTCCTGCGCAGGGTTTGTTGCCTGTGTGTCGGCCATCAAAGAATTCTCCCGATGATTGTCGCGCCGCCGCGAACGCGCATCCCTTCGCGGACGACGATTTCGACTCCTTTGGGAATAATCAGGTCTGTGCGCGAGCTAAACTTAATCAGGCCAAAGCGCTCGCCGAGGGCCACTTTATCGCCGGCGCGCTTCCAGCAAACAATCCGCCGCGCCAGGATTCCGGCAATCTGCTTGCAGACCACTGTCACATGCGCGCCCCGAATAGTCAAAGCATTCTGCTCGTTGACCAGACTGGAATCCTCATGCGTTGCCATCATGAACTTGCCGTGCTGGTAGGTCACGTCCGTGATTGTTCCGGCAATCGGCGCGCGGTTGATATGCACGTCGAGCGGCGAGAGAAAGATGCTGACGGCCGTTGGCGAATCGGCGTCTTCCGGGGCGAGCAGGCGAACGCGCGTCACGCGCCCGTCAGCAGGCGCTAAGATGATGTTCGCATCAGTCGGGGCGTTGCGTTGCGGGTCACGAAAGAAGTAGGCCATGAAGGCGGCCACGGCCAGAAAAGGCAGGGCGACAGGCCAGTATCCTAAGGCGAACAGGATAATTGCCAGCAGGCCGGGAATGAGAATATATGGATAACCGTCACGCGCCATAGTTTAGAAATCCTTGGGACAAAGCGGCTGAGCATTGGCAGGTCGCGGCTTGCGGCAACTGTCGCTCAAGGCCGCGCCGCTAAAAGAAACGGGGGCGCTGTCGTTTGATCTCGCGCCCCCGTTTTCAGTCTGCCGCCACAGCGGGGAATAATCTTAAGTGCAGATGGCCCGGATGTCAGTGATCCGCTCCATGCCCCTTCTGATGTTGCATCATGATGGAGTACATCTGATCTTTGAGGGCCAATTTTTTCTTCTTGAGCGTGACCTCCTCTAACTGCTCTTCGTCGCTCGGGTACGCAAGCGCGGACAACTCGCTGAGCCTTTCTTCATAACGACCGTGTTCGCGGGCCAGTTCGCGAAACTCCGGGTCACTCATCATCAGTTGCTCTTTCAAGACGTCCGTGTTGGATATTTCCATATCGGGAATCTCCTCCTTATCTGTTTGTTGGAAGATGCAGTCGTTGTTGCTGCTTTTTGACGAAACAATTCACAGGCTTGCTCCAATGTTGAAAATGGTAGCGCAGAAAGCGCGGTCAAATCAAGTTGAACTCAGAGTTGGACAGCCATCACCAGCGCGTCTTCCAGCGGTTCGGAATAATAACGAGCGCGCCGCCCGGCAATCTCAAATCCGTGGCGCGCATAGAGTGCTTGCGCCGCCGTGTTGCTCGCTCTGACTTCCAGAAAAGCTTTGCTCGCGCCTCTCTCTCTGCCGCGCTCAAGAATGGTCGCCAGCAGCGCATTGCCGATGCCGCGTCGCCTGTAGTTTTCACGGACGGCGACGTTGTTGATATGCAGTTCGTTAGCCATCAGCCGCGCGGCGATAAAGCCCGCGACCCGCTCGTTCATCCATTCGCGCTGCGTTGAGAGAGGACGCGCGACCAGCATCAAAGTCGTCTGCGCCGACAACAACTCCGCGTGATAGCCGTCCCAACCCCAACGGCTCAGCCCGCACGCTTCTTCTATCTCGACGACTTCCGAGAGGTCATGCTCCGTCATCGAACAGAGATCGAACCCGTTCGCTTGATAAGTGTCCAGTGGCATCATCGCTCTTGCGCATTCAACTCCGCGTCGGATGGACGCACGTAGACGGCGCGCAATTGTTCCGCGCTAATTTCCGCGCCGCTCTGCCGGCGCAATCGCGCCAGCGCGGCCACGTTCGTCGCCAACTCCGGCGCGCTCGCGCTGATGCGCCAGAGCTTTTCATTCGTCGCTACGCTTTCAAGACCGTTCGCGTTCTCGTCAGACACCGTGACGCCCAGACGCTCTGCTCTGGCTTTAATCAAAGTCTCATGCTGCTGCGCTCCCTCGCCCGCGAAACTGAGTTGCGTGAAATGAGAGATGCTGTCCAGCAATCTTTCGGGGCTTTGATGAACGGCTTCGCCTAGCGGCGTCGCTTCGCCCGTCTCTTCAATTGACAGAAGCTGCGCGAACACTTCGCCGCGCCCGGCTGGAATCATCGCCAGCGTTCTAAGGGAACGCCCCGCGGCATGAGCGACCGCCGCGAGCGTCGAGACGCCAATGCAAGGACGATTGAGAGTCGCTGCGAAAGCCTTGACGGTCGCCAGCCCGATGCGCAAGCCCGTAAAACTTCCGGGGCCGTTGGCGACGGCAAACAGTTCCACTTGCGAGAGCCTTGCTCCGGCTTCTTCCAGAGCCTCCTCCACGCTGCTGAGCAATCTGGCGGAGTGAGATGCTTGCGCTTCACCTGCGCGCAGGGCCAGCAATCGCGGGCCGCGTGTCAGGGCGACGCTGCCCGTGCGGGTCGCCGTTTCGAGGCTGAGTATCAATTGCGCTTCCGAATCAGGCACGAAGAGAGCATCCAAACGTCTTCGAGCGACGTTCGCCTTCAGGTCATTCTTGAGAGCATATTTGACAGCCTGCGGCTGACGCGCGATTATAGGCCGTGCTTTTCAGCAAATGCAATCCATACTCTTTTTGAGGGCAGCAGAGCGCGAAGCTTTGTCGCGTCAGGCGCGAACCCGGAGCCTCGCGGCTCTTCGCTCTTAAGCGAGCAAGCTGGCTTTGGTTCAGTTAGAAATTTTATGGCAGGGTTGATTGGAATTCTCACGGGCGGCGGCGATTGCCCCGGCCTGAACGCAGTGATTCGCGCCGTCGTCAGGCGCGCTCTCAGAGACTCCGGGACGGAAGTCCTGGGCATTAAGAACGGCTGGCGCGGGCTGGTCGAAGGCGATGTAGAGCCGCTCAGCCGCAACTCCGTGACGGGCATTCTTCCGCGCGGCGGCACGATTCTGGGCACGTCGCGCCTCAACCCGATCGGCAACCCGCAGGACATAGAAGCCATCGAGCGCAACTGGAAGAAGTTTGGCTTGACGGCGCTCATCGTCGTCGGCGGCGACGGCACGCTCTCCGCCGCGCTCGACCTCTGGCAGCAACGCCAGTATCCCATCATCGGCATCCCGAAGACGATTGACAACGATTTGAGCGGCACGGATTTCACCTTCGGCTTTGACACTGCGGTCGGCGTCGTCACGGACGCCATCGACCGCCTGCACTCGACAGCCGAGTCGCACCATCGCGTCATGGTGGTCGAAGTGATGGGCCGCCACACAGGTTGGATTGCCGCTTATGGCGGCATCGCGGGCGGCGCGGACGTGGTGCTGGTGCCGGAGCATCCGTTCAGGCTCTCGCGCGTCTGCGAACTGCTACAGCATCGTGAAGCCGAAGGACGCGCTTTCTCCATCGTCGTCGTCGCCGAAGACGCGCACCCGCACCCGGACGAAGATTTCCTCGCGCCTGAAATCAAGCAGGATATTTACAAGCACGGCAAGCTCGGCGGCATCGGAACGGTTCTCGCGCAGGAGATAGAAGATTGCACGGGCATCGAGACGCGCGTGACGAAATTGGGTTACGTGCAGCGCGGCGGCTCTCCGACGCCGTTCGACCGTGTGCTGGCGACGCGCTTCGGCGTCAAGGCTTTCGAGATGGTGACGGCCAAGGAGTGGGGACGCATGACGGCCTTGCGCGGCAACAGCATCATCAGCATTCCGCTCGAAGAAGCCGTCGCGTCGCGCAACCTGCTCGACGAAGAAATCTATCGCGTCGCCGAAGTCTTCTTCGGTTAAGCCGCTTCATCAAGCCAGACATTTCTCGCTCACAATTCCCTGCCCACTTTAGTTGGCTGACCACGTAGTTTCCAGCTTGCGTGGAAAATCAAAGCGGCTCCGGCTTGCGTGGAGAGTCAAGACAAGCACAAAATATTGTGCTTCAAGCAAGCCGCCATGCCTATATCATGTGCTTGATGGTTACTTCCCTAAAAACTGTAGTTTCCCATCGGGCGTTATCGGACGCTAGCCAGTAAGGAAGGTTGTGCTCAGGCAGGCGACGAGAAGAAGGCTCGAACAAAGAAGAGGCTAAAGAAAAAGAAGCTGCGGACTGGCAAGCAGTCAATCCGCAGCTTCTTCTTCTTTTCGCCGAGCGCGATGAACGAAGGGCTAACCGCGCGTTCTTATTGCGGGATGTAGGTTGAGGGCAGAGCGAGGTCGCCGGACTGTCCCCAAGTCTGCACGCTGACGGTGTTGGTCTGGCTCTGGATGATGTACCAGTTGCCTTCTTCCGGGCGGAAGACGGCTATGTCAGCCTTGCCGTCGCCGTCGTAATCGCCAGGGACGAGCGTGTCCGTGGCAAGGCCCCAATTGCGAATGGTGACGCCGCCGCTGCTGTTGCGTATGTACCAGTTGCCGTCCGACGGACGAAAGACCGCATAGTCCGTTTTGCCGTCGCCGTCATAGTCTGATTGAACGGGCTTGTCGCCGGATTGTCCCCAACCCTGAACGCTGACGGTGTTGGTCTGGCTATTGATGACGTACCAGTTGCCTTCGCCCGCGCGCCAGACGGCGATGTCGGTCTTGCCGTCGCCGTCGTAGTCGCCGGGGACTGCAAGGTCGCCGAGAGCGGCTTCGCCCCAGAAGACCTGCGGCCTGAAGGTTCCGCTGTGGGAACTCTCGCGGATAATCCAGCCGCCCGTGTCCTGACGCCAGACGGCGACATCTGCCTTGCCGTCGCCGTCGTAGTCAGCCGGGACGGGAACGTCGTTCGGGAATCCAATCTCTTCGACGCGCCCGGTGTTGGTCTGGCTTTGCAGGATGTACCAGTTGCCTTCGTTGCGACGCCAGACGGCGATGTCTGTCTTGCCGTCGCCGTCGTAGTCGGCAGGCACGGCGACATCCGCATTGTAGATGCCCCAACTCTTAACCGTGATGCTGCTGGTCTGGCTGTTCTTGATGAACCAGTCCATGCCTCTCGGATTATCACCGCCCGAAGGACTCAAAGGCGGCTGGAAGAAGGCGCTCGGACGAATGACGGAGAGGTCTGTCTTCATGTCGCCGTCGAAGTCTGCGTGAGCTTTCTGTCGCAAGCCCCCGCCCGCGCCGGTGAAGTTGAAATAAGCGACCGGCATGTCGTGGTCGGAGACGCGCTCAGGACGGTTGGAGTCGTTGCGCAGCGAGCCTTGAAAGTCGCCGTTGTTGCGCGCGATGCTGATGCGGCTAAAGAGCGGCAGGAGAATGCTGTTGACCAGTTCATGGTCGAGCGTCTGCGCGTTGCCATCGAAGGTGAAGGTGTAACGCTCGCTCGCCGGGAGCAGGTCAATCAAGTCAGTCAGATTCGGATTGACGAGATCGCTGCTGGCTAGAACAACCTGATCGGCAGGCGTCGGCGTTCCCTTGATTGTGCCGATGCTATCCACGAAGCCGTCGTTAAACTGGAAGGCATTGTAGTCGCCGACGGAGAGGATTCTCTCCGCCGGGTCTGCCGCCTGTCTTGACTGAATCAGGTTGGCGAGAAATTCTGCCTGCGCCTTGCGCTTGGCGCGAATACGAGGGCCGTCAACGGGGTCGTCCACGCCCGTCAAAGAGCGCAGGTGATTGACGATGACGGTGATGGCTTCCGTGCCGCCCGCGGGCTTGTTGATGGTCGCGCGCAGGACGAGCGGCGGGCGGTCGTTGAGAAGAGCAGACGAGCCGTCCGGTTGAATGAAGGTCGTCGCCTTGCCAAGCTGCGTGACATCGATGACGTTGACGCGCGCGGTCTTGACGAGGAAGCCGACATCAATGCCGCCGATGTCGTTGCCCTCGGACAGAAACGCCTGATAGTTGGGATTGGGTTGGCCGGCAGTGACAGCATCGCTATTGACCTTGCTGGCCACAGCCTGCAAGGTCGTCAGGTTCTCCATCTCTTCGACGCCGATGATGTCGGGCGTCCGCATGACGTTGCGAATGGCGAGCGAAGCCTTGTTCAGACGATTGTTGAAGGCGGTCGTCGTCAGCACGACATCGCTCGTTCCGGCATCGTCCGTCGTGTCGTAGAAGCGTTGCATGTTAAAGGAGCCGACGGTGAACTCGCTGGCGGTCGGCGTCGGCACGGGAACGGCTCCGGCGAAGCCGCCGCTGACTCCGGCCACGGGCGTCGGGTCTGGCAGGATTGTGTACGTGCGGAAGACGTAATCGAGCGGGCCGACGAGATTGGTAACAACGGCCCCGGTCGAGAGTTCGAGCGCGGTCGAGCCGGGCTGCGCGTCGCTGTCAACGCGCAAGCGTTCGGGGTTGGCGTCGAAGCGCGGCACGTTGGGCGGCGGCGTGCCGGAAGGCGAAGGCGTCGGCACGGGGTCTGGAACCTCTATGCCGGGTTCGCGGAAGGGACGCGCGATGCCTGTGATGACGCCGTAGAAAGTCCCGTTCGTCGTTGAAGTGGCGTTCGGCTCGTCAATGACGCCCTGCGTCGGCGCGGTGGCCGTCAGGGAGTTGACGCGAACGCGCATGCCTTCGAATTTTTCAAGCTGTTGGATAGAGCCGGTCGGGCTGGTGTCGGCGGCGGTCAGCGTGATGGCAGCGGGGAGCGCGTTGCCCGTTGACGTGACGCTGATGGTGAGCGGCCCGACCAGTTCGGTTTCCGGCGGGCTGTTCACGTCGCCGCTCGGAATAAACTCCGAGACTGTGCCGGTGACGGTGATGAGATTGCCGACCACGACACTCGCAGGCGGCGCGCTCGATGAAAAAACGAAGATGCCTTCGGAAGTGTTCGAGTCGGCGTCGGCGTTGGCGTCCGGCGTCTGTAGGAAGAAACCGTTGACGGCGGAGTTCGAGCCGTTGAAGCGCAAAGCCGTGACGATGCCCGCGACGGTGACGCTTTGATTGGCGAAGGGTGAAGACGAGCCGCTGCCCTGCACGTCATGTATGGCCAGACCGGCTGCCGACTGGACGATTAAAGAGATGTTGGTGTTAGCGGTGCGGGACTGCGCGTCTGTGATGGTGACGGGCAAACTCTTCGCGCCCTGCGCCGTGCCAGCGGTGACGGTGGCGCGAAACGCGAAGACGTTATCGCCCGCCGCGCCGTCTTCATGCGCGCCGTCGTCGAAGAGTTGCTGCGTGGCCGAGCCGCCGATGGAAGTCAAGTTGGCGTTGACGGCGAGGCCGGTGCTCGGCGGGTTGCTGCCGGGCGTGACGGTGACTGTGAGCAGAGTCGAATTGCCGGGGGCGACCGTGCTCGGATTGGCCGAGCCGACGCCCGAAGGATTGTTCACGCCCGTTCCGCCGCTGGTGATGTTGATGTCGTCTATGCCGACCCATTCGTCGCTGCCGACCGCGTTGGTCGTGATGACACGCACTTGCACGACGCTCTGGTTATCGGCTGCGGGCGGAAGCGTGACGTTGACGGGCGTGACCTGCGTGGCCTGGCTCGGCCCGGAGGTCGCGTCCGCGACGAAGCCCGCGGGAACGTTTGTGTAAGCGCCGGAAGAGCCAATACGAAATTGTAGGGCGACGGCTTGGACGGCGTTGTCGGCAGAGCCGTCAATGTCGCGCAGGTTGTAAGCGACGTTAACGTTTGATTGGCCGGTCGTGTTGAGTGTGAAGACCAGATTCGGGAAGTCCGCCGTCCCTGAGCCTTGCAGGGCGACGACCGGATCGGCGATGCCGTCAAACTCCGCGACGCCGCCGGTCGTGAACGTGTTCGGGTCGTTGCGATTGGCGTTGACATCAATGACGCCGCTCAAGTCCTGCGTGACCGTTTGCGGGTCAATGCCCGTTCCGGCTGTCGCGTCGTCGCCGCGATAACCGATGATGCCGGGCACGCCGCTCCAATTGTCGTCGGCGGTGATAAGACCGGCGTTAGACCAGTTCTGCGTAAACGGCAAACTCTGCGCAGAGGTGTCTGCATGAGCAATGGGAAGCATGAAGGAGCCGTTGTTAATCAACAACGCCGCCATGATAACGAGAGCCGTAAAAGCGAGAAGAGAACGGCGCACAGAGAGAGAAACCCGCCTGCCACGAGATAATCCGGTCACGTTGAAAACCTTTCTTAAGAAGAGAAAACGAATGAGCGTCTTGCCTTGCAGGAAAACGCCAGCGGCCAGTGAAACTTTCGGACGAGTGGAAGAGAGCATTGAGCCGAGCGGTCAGCCCCGCTTCCCTTCATAAAGAAGGCGCATCTTAACATGATTAACCGAAACGCGCATCTGCCGCGAAGACAGGCAAGCCGGAAAGCCCGCGCTGGCGAATGAAAGGGCTGAGGAAGATGACTTCCTCAGCCCTTTCAAGCTCTCCAGGCACGCGAGGGTCTGGAGTTAATCAACCGAAGAGCGCCGTCGGTCTTCCTACGGGACTGTGGCGCCGGGAGTCGGCGGCAGATACGCGTATGGAACTTTCGTATCGACGGTCAGGCCCAGATTTAGGACAGTGGCGAACGGAGTGCCGTTGCCGCTGTTAAGGATGTACCAGTTGCCGTCTGTGCGCCAGACGGCGACATCGTAACGGTTGTCGCCATCGTAATCGCCGGGGACAGGAATGTCTTCCGTGCCTCCCCAGTTGCGGACAGTGACGGTTCCGGTGCTGTTGCGAATGTACCAGTTGGTATCGTTTGGACGAAAGACGGCGATGTCAGTCTTGCCGTCGCCATCGTAGTCCGCAGGGACGAGGCGGTCGCCGCTGATGCCCCAAGCCACCGTCACCGTATTGGGCGCGACGCCGTTGCTCGGGCGTATGTACCAGACGGCATTTCCATTCGAGACGCGCACGACCACTTGGTCAGCTTTGGCGTCGCCGTCGGAATCGAAGTTAGGCACTGGAAGGTCAGTGCTGTTGCCCCACTGGCGAGTCTGTACGCCGGTCAGGCTGCCGATGATGTGCCAGTTGCCGCTCGACGGGCGCCAGACGGCGACATCCGTTTTGCCGTCGCCGTCGTAATCGCCGGGGACGGGAACGTCGCCCGACGCGCCCCAGTTCACGACCGTCGGCGTGTTGTCCGAGCTACGGATGATGTACCAGTTGTTCTCGCTCGCACGAAAGACGGCTGTGTCCGTCCTGTCGTCGCCGTCGTAGTCGCCGGGGACGACCACATCGCCGAGGCTTCCATTGCCCCAATCAATGACCGTTCTCAGGCTGTTGCCCAAATTGCTTTGGAGGATATACCAGTTGTGGTCTGTGGGACGCCAGACGGAGACATCTGTTTTATGATCGCCGTCGAAGTCGGCTCGCCTGTTACGAAACACAGATGAAGGGTTGGTATTGGCTGGCGAGGCGCTGTTGCGCGGATTCGGAGCAGCAGCGAAGAAATCCCTGCTGTTGTTGTCCGTCTCTTCCCGGCCACCGTTGAAACGCAGGTCGGCGGTCGTATTGCTCAGGAGCGGGGCCGGGCCTACGCCCTCGAAGCAGTTGGCGGTTGTGCCGTATCCAACAAAATCAATAATCTGTGCGCCCGTAGGGCAAGCGCCCGTTAGCGCGACCGTCGTATTGACGAGGGCCACTTTGCCCGTCGTGGCTGACATCGCAATCGTGCCGGTGGCGTCGGGAGTCGGCAACGGAGCGGGCGAGGCGGCGCCTGCCGCTTCCTGCACCAGAAAATACTTGAACGGCTGAACGAGGCAAGGCCCGGTCGCGCAGATGGGCGTCACAGACCAAGTTGTCCCGGTCGCGGACGTGTACTGCACGGACCAGCCGGTCACATCAACGGCGACATCGTTCTTATTGAAAATTTCGATAAAGTCGTTGGTAAACTGTGCTCCGGCGTTGCCGCCACCGCCGTAAACCTGACTGATGACGAGGGATGTTGAAATCTCTGGAGCAGCAGAGCGCGCCGCAGTCTTCTTTGAGACGGCTTGCGACGGTTGAGAATAGAAGTTTGAGAAGAGCGCGGTGGCGGCCAAAGTGAGCAGCATCGCGCCCACAAGTGTGTATCTGAGCCGAGCGACATGACGCATAATTAGTTCTCCTGAGAAAGCGAAAGATGGGTGGCGAAAGCTAGTGTCGTGCTAAGTTTGTCCGGGCGTTTTCCGGCGGCCCTTATCCTACTGCCGGAGCATTAATCGCGGGGGAGATTGGAAAGTAGCACACACGCCGCAGAGCGTCAATCAAGCAAGCTCAATCTCTCCGGCCCGTAGCACACGATTTCCATTCCGCATTCGCTCCGAACTTATGAGAAGATGTGCGACTAAATTTTTATCTATCTTTCAAGGGGAAATATGATGCGAAAATCTTCAAGCCCGACCGCGCCCGGCAGCCTCAAACCGTTCGCTGCCGAATCCGGCGATTTGCATGTCATCATCGAAACGCCAAAGGGCAGCCGCAACAAGTTTAATTACGATGAAGACCTCGGACTCTTCAAGCTCGGCGGGATGTTGCCCGCCGGAGCGGTCTTCCCTTTCGACTTCGGTTTCGTGCCTGCGACGCTCGGCGGCGACGGCGACCCGCTCGACGTGTTGCTCTTGATGGACGAGCCAGCCTTCGCGGGCTGTCTGGTCGAAGCGCGCCTCATCGGCGTCATCGAAGCGGAGCAGACCGAAGACGAGGTGACGACGCGCAACGACCGGCTGATTGCCGTCGCCTCCGCATCGCGCACGCATAAGCACGTCCGCTCGCTCTCAAGCCTCAACGAAGTCGTCGTTGACGAGATAGAACATTTCTTCGTCTCATATAACGAGATAAAGCAGAAGGTCTTCAAGCCGCTCGGTCGCTTCGGCCCGCAACGCGCGCTGAAGTTGGTGGCCGAAGGCGAAAAGCTGTTTCGTCAGCGACGACGAAAGCGCGCGACCAAATCAAGCAAGCGTCAGGGAGCAAGCAGCAAGCGGCGTTAGCCTGTCGCGCGCCCGCGAGCGTTTGAATGAAGAGAGCTTCCGCTGTCGTCGTCGCGGAGAAGCGAGCGGCTTTGGCAGAAGCGCGTTGAGAAAAAGCGCGGCGGCGAATGGCGCGGATGCGGTTTGAGCTATTGACTCCGGCCTGCTCTAGTTTTAAGCTTCCTGCCAGACAACATTCTCCCGTGAAGCAAAGACAGTCCGAACGCTAAGCTGAATCGCCGATGCTAACTTTAATCGCTTTCGTTTTTGCCCTTGCGCTGGCCTGCGTGGCGGGAATGGAGTACGTCTATCTGAAATTCTTCGAGGCGCAGAATCGCCAACTCAAGCGGCGCGTCAGGGAGTTGGAACGAGAGAAGGCGGAACTGAGCGGCGAGCTACAACGCGTTGAAGGATTGATGGAAGAGTACGAGGGCGAGGAAACCTGGCCGGAGTTGATTGACGACCATTGAATGTCGATGGCCAATCATTGAAGTTGATTGACGATCATTGAAGCGCGCAGCGTCAAGGCTCTTTGATGTCGCATCAATTCGTTGACGCTATCAGAGACGTTATCGGACACGGCTTCGCGCGGGCGGCAAACTTGAAGACTAAGGCGCAGTGAAGTTGCTCTCTTTGCCCGCGGAGGCTTCATTGATGAGCGCGACAATCGTTTGAAAATTTTTGCGACGGGCCATCATCAAAGGCGTTTCGCTGGCGCGATTTCTTTGGCCTGCATCCGCTCCGGCAGCCAGCAGAATTTCCGTCGCCTTGACGTTTCCCTCCGACGCAGCCTGCATCAACGCGCTCCAACCATCATTGTCCTGCCGGTTCACGTCCGCGCCCTGCTCGACCAGCAATCGCATCAACTCGACATCGCCCATTGACGCGGCAAAGCGCAAGGCAGTCCAGCCCTGTTGATTATGCGCGTCAACGTCCGCGCCGTATTCCAGCAGAGCCAGCGCAATCTCCGCATGGCCTTTGACGACAGCCAGCATCAGCGCGCTCCAACCGTCTTCCGTCTTCCTCTCCGTCTCCGCGCCTTGAGCAAGCAGAGCCAGAGCTTCGCTCGTGTCGCCATCGCGCGCGGCTCGCAGCAAGCGTTCGCCCGCGTCGCTCGCCTTCGACGAACGACTCGCTTCTCTATTGTCATCCTTCGCGCCCGCGCCGATGAGCAGTTGCGCTATCTCGCGGTGGCCTCTGGACTGCGCGCGGCTCAAAGGCGTATGGCCGACTTGGTTGCGCTCGTTCACGTTGGCTCCCTTGCCAATCAACCAGCGCGCGATTTCCAAGTGACCTTCCCCCGCCGCGAACATCAAAGCCGTATGGCCGAACGCGTCCCTTGCATTCACGTCCGCGCCCGCGGCGATTAGAAGCTCAACGCCGCGACGGTCGCCGCTTGAGGCCGCGCGCATCAGGTCTGTGATTCGATTGCCGACCGCTGCCGCAAATTTTTCCATAACGCAAGGAACAAGCTATTTCGAGTTACTCTCCGACAACTTCTGCATCGAGAAAGCGTCGAGCCAGAGACGCCCGAAGATGGGGCAAGGGTCTGCGCCGCAACTCTCTCTTTGAAGACCGACGAGCACGGCGCGCGTCTGGCTGCCAGTAGTCAAGTCCAACGAATAATCCTGCCAACTGCTGCTCCCCTTCGCCAGCGGCGGCGATTGAGCTAGCGCATGATTGTCAGCGCTGTTTTTATCAATCACGACGATGAACGGCAGCACGCCGCTGACAATCTCCTGCGTGCGCGCGGCGAACGTCAGGCGATAACGTGTGTTCGGCTCGACCAGCAAGAGTTGCGAAGTGACGGGCGGGTTCGGCTGCGAGTTGCCGTTCCAATCCAGCCGCAAAGAGAACTTGCCCGCGCGCGGCTCCGTCGTGTCGAGCGAGATTTTCAAAGTGTTCGGGTCGCGCGCAAACTGCCAGCCGAAGCCCTGCTCTGAAAAGCTTAGCTGGCTCTCGAAGCTGCCGTTCGTGAAGTGTCCCGCGCCCGCTGCTGGCGACGGCGTTTGACTTCCACTTTCGACCGCAGCCCACACCTCGTAAGCCTCCGCGTAGCCTTTCGCAGAGAGCAACTCGCTGACCAGAACTTGCCGCTCCGCTTCCGCCAGCCCGCCCGTCGCGCGATAGAGTTTCAGAGCTTCGGCGGATTGTCCTTTGCGCGCGAAGAAATGGGCGAGGGCTGCTCGCCACTGTTTATTTTCAGGCCGCACCAAACTCTCCGTGGCGGCGGGGTCTTTGTTTGAAGCATTCCACGCGAGGTCAATCATATTCGGCAGCAGCGTTTGGTTGGAGAGCGCGGCGCGGCGCATCTCTTCAAAGCCTTCGTCGGCGCGTCCGGCCCTGAACAGAGTGTTGCCGAGTTGCCAGCGCGGCTGCGCGTAGTAAGGAGCCAAACGCACGGCTTCGCTCAAGGCGGCGAGAGCCCCTTCTTCATCGTTCAACTCATCGCGCGAATTGCCGAGCATCATCCATAGATAATAATCGCGCGGGCGCAGGGCGGCGGCGCGCTCGTGCTCGCTGGCCGCTTCCGCTTGCAGGCCTCCTCTTTCCAGTAGCGCCGCGCGCGCGAAATGGGCGTTCGGGTCATTCGGCGTCAGGGCGACGGCTTCATTCGCAGGCGCGAGCAAAGGGGAAGGCGTGCGCAGCGTCAACACCGCATACTCCGACAACAATCTTGATAGACCCGCGCGGCCCGCTTGCCAGACGCCCAACACACAGACGAGCAGGCCGAGGCCCGCGACAACGAGCCGCACAATCCGCTGCGATGAATGATGCTGAGTGAGCACGAAGTGATTACTGTTGACGTGAAGCTTGCTTAATCAAGTTTCCGACAATTGCTCGCGCCGGTCTTGAAAAAAAAGCGTGCCTACGGATGGCAGGCACGCCTTTGCAGATTGAAGTTGGCGCGAACAAAAGCAGCAAGCGGCTTTAAGGTCTTGAGACGCTTTCGTCACCGCCTCTGGTCAGCACGATGGGAATAATGATGGCTGCGCCGATGCCGCCCAGGAGCGCGACGGTTCCGGCTGTGCCGAGGCCGAACAGCCCGCCGCCGCCAGCGGTTCCGGCTGTCCCGGCTGTTCCGGCTGCGCCCGCAGCGCTGCCGCCCGCTCCGGCTCCGGCATTCGCCGCCGCGCCTTGATTAACAATCGGGCTCGGCGAGCCCGCCGGGAAACAAACGTCGAGCGGAACGCCCGCGCCGCTGCTGGTCG
Organism: Blastocatellia bacterium; assembly: GCA_033855775.1. GTDB lineage: Bacteria > Acidobacteriota > Blastocatellia > Pyrinomonadales > Pyrinomonadaceae > DASVTR01. The sequence goes on from JAWVFT010000002.1 coordinate 17,539, forward strand.
AGCCTTCGTCCTTAATCGCTATTCCCTGCTCCGTCGAAACTTCGGCTTTCTTGCCCTTCTTATTTCTCAAGACGGTGCAGCCGGAAACCAGTCTTAACTTAATCCCGTCGTTGTCGAATTGCAGTTCCAATTTCGTGTTCGGGGCGAGGTCAACGCTGCCGAGCGGGCCAAGGTTGATGGTCGCGCCAACGCCGTCGCCGGTTTCAATCGTCGCTCCGGTCAGAATGGTGGCTCCGGTCGCGGCGCTCGTGCCGTTCACAGAGATGGCTTGATTGCCGCGCGTCGTCAGCCGCGCCGTGATGGCTTGCGGCGGCGGCATCGTGGCCCCGGCGGCCTTCAACGCAGGCGGCCCGGCCAGCGTCGCGTGAACGTAAAGCTGCGATAGAGAGAAGACTAGAAAAAGAGCTAGAGCTTTCAAGGCTTTTCGATTTTCAAGACGCATAGGTGACGGCTCCTTCATGTGACCGCACGACAGGGTTGGGGCGCCGCTCGTCAGAGCAAGCAGGAACGCAAGTGTACTGCCGCTGTCTTGCGGGGGTCAATCATTTATTCCCCGCGCGGCGGGTTAGTTTTTTGGATAACCTGCCGCAACCGAGCGGGCCAAGCGTCGAGCAACGCAGACCGAAAGAGGCTGCGCGGCGCTGCGCGAGAGCTTCATTCATTTTCCGCGCGGCTTGCGATTGAGCAGTTCGTTGAGCGTCGCCGCGAGTGTTGGATTCAGCGTTTTCAAAACGTTGTATTGCTCCAACGCAGCCGCTTTATTGCCGAGCGTCAACTCCGTGATGCCGAGGCTGAGGCGCGCTTCCGCGTAGTCCGCCTTGAGACGAATCGCTTCCCTGAAAGAAGCCGCGGCTTCCTGAAAGCGCGACTGTTTATAGTAAGCGTTGCCCAGATTGTTGTGCGCTTCCGGGTCTGCCGGATTGAGCTTGACGGCTTGCTTGAAGGCTTCGGCGGCTTCCGCGAATTGGCCTGCGCGATAGTAGGCCGCGCCCAGATTCAGATGCGCCTGAACGAACGCGGGCTGAAGTTGAATCGCCTGCTTGAAGGCAACGATGGCTTCCGCCAATTTGTTCGCGCCGACGTAAGCGTGGCCAAGATTGTAATGCGCGACGGCGTAGTCTGGCTTGAGTTCGACGGCGCGGCGCAGAGCTTCGACGGCTTCCGCGTGGCGACTGGTTTTATCGTAGAGGTAGCCCAGATTGTTGTAAGCCTTCGCGTAATCCGGCTTGAGCCGCGCCGCCGTCTGGTAAGCCGCGATGGCCTCGTTTGATTGACCGAGCTTGTCGTACGTGTAGCCCAGATTGTTATAAATGACGGCGTTGTCCGGACTCAGTTGGTTGGCTTGCTGGAAGGCGGCCAGGGCTTCCGCATATTGTCCCAGATTGTTGAGCGTGGCGCCCAGATTGTTATCGGCGTCGGTGTAGTTTCGCCGCAGAGCGATGGCCTGTTGATAGGAAGATTTCGCTTCCGCGTAGCGCGTCGTCATGAAGTAGGCGTTGCCCAGATTGTAGTAAGCCTCGCCGTAGTTATCCTTCAAACGCAGCGCTTGCTTGAAGGCTTCGATGGCTTCGTCGTAACGACCGGCGGCGTAGTAAGCCGCGCCCAGATTGTTCTGCGTCTCGGCATCGTTGGGCTTGAGAGCCAAAGATTTTTTGAAAGCCTCGGCGGCCTCAGCATACTTTTCCAGTTTGTAATAAGCCGCGCCCAGATTGTTGAAGGCCAGCGAATCTTCGGGCTTGTAGCTGACGGCTTGCTTGAGGGCGTCTGCGGCTTCCGAGGATTTGCCGATTTGCTGGTAGACATAGCCGAGTTTGCCGTACAAATCTTTGAGGTCTGCTTTCAAGCGAATCGCTTCGCTGTAAGCCTTCGTCGCTTCGTCGAATCTGGACATGCTGAGGTAAGCATCGCCGAGGCCGTTGTGCGCTTCGGCCCAACCCGGCTTCAGGCTAATCGTGTGGCGAAAGGCATCCGCCGCTTCTTCATATTGTTCGAGATGGCTGAGCGCGTTGCCCAGATTGAAGTAGGCGTCGGCATCATTGCCGTTGATGCTGACCGCTTGCTTGAAAGCCTGCACGGCGTCCGCATAACGGCCCGCGTTAAAGTAGGCCGCGCCGAGATTGTTGGCCGCCACAGTGTTGGCGGGCTTCAACTGGCTGGCCTTCTGGTAGGCGGCGACAGCTTCGGCAAACTTGCCGAGGTCATACAGCTTATCGCCCTGCGAGCTATAAGCTTCGAAACTAACGTTCGCTGTTTCGGCTGCGGTCGGTCGCGACGTCACATCTGGAGTCGGCTGCGGGCGCGGCGCGCGGCGTTGAGTATTTCTGGCTATCTGCTCGACGGGACGTTGGCGAGATGGCTGTGCAGGAGTTTGTCGAATCCGCACAATCAAGAGCGCGCTGCCGCCCGGAAGGTCGCGCACGCGCGGCGGGCGTTTCAACGAGACGGACGCGCCGCCGATTAAATCCTGCGATGCCAGCAAGGAAGCCCCGCCCCTCAAATCCTGCGCCAGCAACGCCAGAAGGCTTCCGCCAAAAAGCTGGCAAGCCAGAACGACGACGGCCATGCGCGACTTGTAAGAGCGTTGGTTCATCACATCAACTCCGCGTGATAAAAGCCCCTGCGGCGTAAGCGAAAGAGAGCAGACGCGCGCCGCTCAATCGTCAAAACATTCACACGCGCTTCAACGAACATAACTAAGCGCAACGACTGACTGAGCGCAACGACTGATAGCTTGCTCTTCATCCTTCCAGCTTGCTCTTCATCCTTCAAGGCCGTCTGCCAGACGCGCCCTGCCAGCTTCTTTGCTGCGCCTACTCTTCCGCAGGCTCGCGCATGTCGGCTATCGCCAGCACGAGCAGCACGACGAAGACGAGCGAGTTGACGACGACAAAGTGCAGCCCGAAGTCGAAGAGGCTATGCACGGCCACGCCGAAGAGTCCGACGAGCGCGCCGAAGCAGACCGCGCGGCGAAAGCCGTCGAGGGCGCGCAACTGCGCGCGCGCCGCCATCAAGACGACGACGACAAACCACGCGCAGAGAGCGAAGCCGATGATTCCGCCGCTCGCCAGTATGTCCAGATATTCGTTGTGCGCTTGCTGCGGCGTCAGTATGCCCGAAGCGTCGTGATACATCGGAATCACGGCCCAGTATCCGCCGAAGCCGACGCCGGCCAGCGGATTATCCTTGATGAGCGACCAAGTGGCCCGCCAGACTTCCCTGCGGCTCTCGCCCGGCCTGAGGTCAAGGGCCTCGCTGTTTGCGTCCGGCGATGCCGTCTCAAGCCTGCTCGCCAGACGGTCGCCGCCAATCCAGATGATGCTGAAGCCGACCGCGACCGCCAGCACAATAATCAACAGCGCGCGCGTGATGATTGATTGCTTAATGCGCCCAAGCCAGATGTTCCGCCCGCGCCCGCCCGCAGACCTGCGCTCAGGCGAGCGCGCAAGAGTCAGCATCAGGACGGCGAAGATGACCTGGCCCAACATGCTGAAGATGCCGCCGCGCGAGTTTGACAGGATGAGCGCGAACCAGAGCGGGATGGCGAGGCTTAGATAAAGTAACCAACGCTCACGAGCAACGCCGCCGCCGATGAGCAGTCCGAGCAGCAGCCCGAACGACATCTCCATCAGGAACGCGAAGTGGTTGCGATTGATGAATTGACCGTAGCCGGAGTTGGGCTTCAGGTACGGCAGCAGGTATCCCAGACCGTTGTGATGCGTCGTCTGTCGCAGGATGCCGAACAGCGCGCTCAAGACGCCGACGCCGATGACCAGATAGATGAGAGCGCGCAGCCGCCCGCGCGAGTTGGCTTGACTGAGCAGCAGGACGAAGACGAGCGTTAGAGCCAGCAGCCGCAGGATGGTCAGTCGCGTCTCGTAAGGGTCGGCGCTGATTGTGCCGCGCAGCGCGCCCTGTAGCTCCGCTGCGCCGCTTCCGCCGCCGCCGAAATTGATTGTTTGCAGCGCGAGGAAAACGACGAGGGCCAGCAGCGGCAAGAGCAGACGAAGCGGCGGCAAGCGCCAGTTGTCTTTGAACAGCCCGGTCAGAAACCAGATGGCTCCGAGGGCGAAGACGGCGCACTCGAAGAGCCCGACCGACCATGGCTCGACGGTTCCGTAGGGAATCGCCGTCAGACTGATGACGACCAGCAGCCCGTAAAAGATGATGGCTTCGAGATAACGCCAGACGGGTTTCGCTTCCGGCTCGCGCCTCGTCGTCTCTTCCAACTCTTCCCGGCTCTCTCTTCTTTGCAAGCTGCTTCCTGTTTTTAAGAGCGGATGATGAACGACAAGGCTTGAACGATGAAAGCGTGGCTATTCATCCTGCAATAGCTCTGCCGTCATCATTCGGGCTGGCGCGTTGCTCCCTAAGGCTGCGCGGTGGAGAATAACTGCTGCGACTCGTCCGGCTGCTGAGCAGTCGGATAAAGGGCTGGCGGCTCCTGCTGCGCGGAGTTGGCCGCGCTCGCGGAAGGCGACACGTCGAGTTGAGCCTCCGGCAGCAGTTCGTTAAGATAAGAGCGAAGCTCTCGCTCGTGGCCGTTTTTCGACAATTCAGCGAGTTGCGCTAAAGCGCGGCGAATGTCTTCGGCGGGACGATTGGCAATCTTGTTGATGAAGATTTTCGGGTGCTGCGTCGAGGCCACGTCCTCTTCCTTAATCGTCAAATCTTCATACAGCTTTTCGCCGGGCCGTCTTCCCGTCTCGATAATTCTAATCTCTTCGTGCGGCTTGAAGCCGGAGAGCGTGATGATGGATTCGGCCAGGTCTAGAATCCTGACAGGCTCGCCCATTTGCAGGATGAAGACTTCGCCGCCGTTGCCGCTTCTGCCGATGGCTCCCGCTTGCAGCACAAGCTGCGAAGCTTCCGGTATCGTCATGAAGTAACGCTTCATGCGCTTGTCTGTGATGGTGACGGGGCCGCCCTTGCGAATCTGTTCGCGGAAGATGGGAATCACGGAACCGGCTGAGCCGATGACGTTGCCGAAGCGCACGGCCACGAAGCGCGTCGAAGAACGCAAGTTCAAATCCTGTATGACGAGTTCGGCCAGACGCTTTGTTGCGCCCATCACGGAAGTCGGGCAGACGGCCTTGTCCGTCGAAATCAGGACGAACACTTCCGCCCCAAACTCCCCGGCCAACTCGCCGAGCTTGCACGTCCCCAGGACGTTGTTCTTCACGGCCTCGCCCGGATTGTGCTCCATCAAAGGGACATGCTTGTGCGCGGCGGCGTGCAGGATAACCTGCGGGCGATGCGTTGTGAAGATTGAGCGCATCCGCCCGTCGTCGCAAACGTCCGCGACGAGCGGAACCAAGTTGAGCGTCGCTTCGCTCTCGCGCAACTCGCGCTCGACATTGAAGAGGCCGAACTCTGCGCGCTCGACCAGCAGCAGCTTTGAAGGCTGAAAGCGCGCGACCTGCCGCGCCAACTCCGCGCCGATTGAGCCGCCCGCGCCCGTCACCATCACGGTCTTGCCGTTGAGAAACTGAGCGAGACTCTGCTCGTCAAGCTGGACGGGTTCGCGGCCCAACAGGTCTTCAATTTGCACGTCGCGGATGCGGCTGACCTCGACGCGGCCCTGCAAGATTTCGTACAGCCCCGGAATGATGCGCACTTTGACCGGAATCTTTTCGCACGTCTCGACGATGCGCTGGATGTCCTGACGAGTCGCCTGCGCGATGGTGATGACAACGTGGTCAATCCCAAGGTCACGCACCAGTCGCGGCAGGGCGTGCGTCGTGCCGAGGACTTTGATGTCGCCCGTGACAGACCTTTTCTGCTTGCCGGGGTCGTCGTCCACGAAGCCCTTGATTTCAAGGTCAACGTCGGCGCGACGCTCAATCTCTCTGGCCACCAGCACGCCCGCCTGCCCTGCTCCGATAAGCAACACCGGCTTCTTCAAAGCGTTGCCGTTGGTCAAGCGCTGCCACTTGCGTTTTTCGTAACGCTCGAACAACGAGCGACGAAAGACGCGCAGCCCGAGCGCGCCGCCGAACGCCAGCAGCGTGTCGATGATGTTGACCGAGAGCGGCACACGCCATTCCTGAAAATGTTTGGGCAGCCCCAAGCGCAACAGCAGCACGATGGAGAAGGAGATAGCCGCCGCGTAAAGAAACGATTTAACGTGCGCGATGCCCGTGTAGCGCCAGATGAAGGAGCGGCCTCCGGCCAGATTCAGAGCCGCGAATTGCAGGAAGACGACGAACGTCCATTGCACCAGGACGTGGTGCAGCCATTCGGGCGGGATGGCAAAATCGAAGCGCAGTAGATAGGCGACGAGGAAGGCCACCGTCAGAACCAACACGTCCAACAGAAACTGCAAACGCCTGTTCAAGAGGCGCGTCCACCACAGTTTGGAAACGAATTTTTCTTTTGCCGTCGTCGTCATTATTGACAAGTTTTGTTCTGCCGCCCCCAGCAGCCCGATCAACCCCAAGCTTGAACAGTTAATTTATAACGTCGGGAAAGCCAAAAAGCGTTGCGGCTGTCAGTGACAGCGTGGAATCATCGCCCCGGATGATAGTTTGTTATCAACAAGCAGAATGGAGGCGTTGTTTATAGCACAGTTCAATTTCAAAGCGAAACAAAAGAATGTCTGAAGGCCAAAGATGAGAAGGATGATGATGAAGCTTTTCAACCTCAATCGCTAAGCTTTCATCTCTTATCGCCACGCTTTCATCCTTCACGCCTGCGCCCTCAATTCTTCGTCGCGGCTTCGCAACTCTGCATAGCGGACGCCGTTGGCCAACACCAGATAGACGACGAGCCAGCCCGCGAGCAAAGCAAGCCTGGCCTTCGCGCCCGTGGCTGTGTAACAGACCGCGCTCAGGCCGCAGGCCAGCATCAAACAGTACTCCAGCAGCACGGTCTTGCGATGGCTCCAACCGAGCAGCACGAGCCTTTGATAGTAATGCTGGCGATGCGCCCGCCAGATTTTTTCGCCGCGCAGGAGACGGCGAAAGAGCGTCGTCGTCGCGTCAACGATGAAGGGCGAGAAAATCAGCACGGGAACCCAGAGGTCAAACAGCCCGCGCCGCGCTCCGAGCACGGAGAGCGTTCCGGCCAGAAAGCCGAGCAGCGTGCTGCCCGCGTCGCCCATGAAAATCCGCGCCGGAGGACGATTGAAAATCAGGAAGCCGCCGGTCGCGCACACCGTCAACAAAGACAGCAGGGCGATGAAGCCGTCGCCGCCGCGCCACGCCAGATAGCACAGAAAGCCGAAGCCCAACACCGTCATGCCGCCCGCGAAGCCGTCCATGCCGTCCATGAAATTATAAAGATTGGTCATCCACATCAAACACAGGATGGTCACTGGAACGGCAAGCCAGCCGAGCGCGACGCTTGTCCAACCCGGCAAGCCGAGCGCGTCAATCATCAGCCCGCCGCCGACCACGACGCCCGCCGCCGCCAACGCGTGAACGACGAAACGCAGCCCCGACGGCAACTCCGCCCAGTCGTCCCACAACGACACGACGACGATGAGCGCAAGCATCAACAGTATCCAGCCGCTTTGAGTTGACTGAAACTCGCCGCGCATGCCTGACAGAAAAGAGCGCGCGAGTTCGAGCGAGAGCCCTGCTGTCAGGCTGGCGAGGATGGCGAGGCCGCCCGTGCGCGGCACAGGCGTCGCGTGCAGCGAACGCTCGTTCGGATGGTCGAGCAGCCGCAACCTCGCCGCCGGAGAAGAGAGTCGGCTCGTCAGCCATGACGATAAAGCGAAAACTACGCCAGCGATGCCTAAGCTCTCAAGAGTCATGAGACGAAAAATTATGAGTTGCGCGTTCAACTGAAAGGACGAGCTACGCGTTCATCCGTTCGATGGTTTGACGCCAGCCGCTCTCCAAATCGAAGCGTGGATGAAAGCCAAGCTCTCTTTGAATCTTGTCGCCGCTGACGGCGATGTCTTCCGTCAGCTTATCAATCGTCGCTCGCCCGACAAAGGATTTCTTTCCAGCGATGCGCAGTCCGTCTTCAAGCAGTCCGGCGACGAGTCGCACGGGGCGCGCTGGAAGATGAAGCCGCGGCGGTCTTTGTTTGAGAGCAACGGCGATGGCGGCGATAATCTCGCGCATCGTATGCACGCGGCCATCCGTGACGTTGTAGATTTGACCGGCGGCTTCGGGCCGTTCGGCAGCGGCGATGGCCGCGTCGCAAACGTCATCCGTGTGAACCAGCGTGCGACGATTGCTGCCGTCGCCGACGAGAGCCGGACGCCTGCGTCGTATCGCTTCGACGAGCCTCGGATAATTGCCCTTCATGCGCGGGCCATAGACGGCGGCCACGCGCAAGACCGCCGACGGCAGTTCGCTGAGCGCTAACGCCTCGCCCTCAATCTTCGTCTCCGCGTACCATGAATCAGGACGCAGCGCCGATTCTTCGTCAAGCAATTGCCCCGGCTGGCTGTTGCCGTACACGCTAATCGTGCTGAAAAAAATCAGCCGCTTAACCTTCGACGCACGCGCCGCTTGAGCCAAACAACGCGTGCCTTCGACGTTGACGCGAAAATAGTCGGCCTTCAATTCCGGCGCGGGATTATTAAGATGAAGCTTTGCCGCCAGATGAAAAATCGTGTCTATCCCGGCGACTGACCGGCGAACAAAACCGCAGTCCGTGATGTCGCCGCGCAAGACCTCGACGCCCGCCGGCAATTCCGCGACCGACTCGCGCATGACCGCGCGCACGGCGTAGCCTCGCTCCGCTAAACGCCTGACGAGTGTCGCGCCAATCGCGCCTCCGGCTCCAGTCACCAGAGCGGTTGGTTTCATTTTAATCTCAACTGGAAAAGCGCGCGCAGGAATACGCCATTGAAGCGCAGAACAAACATCTCAAGCATGCTCGTCAAAGCTATGATGCAAACTCTTCAAAGCTATGATTCGGCCTTTGACTTTACGGTTCCAAAACTCTGTGTCGCTCCGGCTTCGGCGGTCATCGGCTGGTTGTCTTTCTCGTCGTTCAAACATTTCTCGAAGCTGGCGAGATACGCCGTGATGGCATGCTGGCGTTCGAAGCGGCTTTCAAAAAGCGCGCGAGCGCGTGCGCCGAGTTCGACCAGCCTCGCGGGGTTTGCGGCCCATTCGGTTATCACCTGTGCCAACTGCTCCGGCTGGCCGGAGGCGACGACCGCGCCGCAATCATTTTCGGCGACGAGTTTGGCGACCGCGCTGCGCACGTCGCCGACGAAGAGAACCGGACGCCCTGCGGCGAGGATGGCGTACGTCTTGCTCGGCACACTCAAGCCCGCCAGGCCTTCGGCCAGCGTCGTCAAATGCGCGTCGCCCGCCGTCAGGCTGAAACACAAATCGGCCCTCGGTTGATACGGCAGCATGCGTATATTTTCCAGTTGATGACGGCGCGCGTGTTCTTTGATTTCATCTGCGCGGACGCCATCGCCGACGAAGAGAAAAGTTATATCCTTGCGCTCGCGCAACAATCGCGCCGCTTCCAGCGCGGTCTGAAATTCGTTGACGAGCCCGAAGTTTCCCGAAAAGAGAACGACGAATTGACGCTCTAAATTGTGGCGCAGCCGGAAAGGATTCGCGGCCGCGTTCGCCAGCGGCTTAATCAACTGCCCGTCGGCCCAGTTGTGGATAATGTCGATTCTGCTTGCGCGCTCCGCTCCGACTTTCGCAATGATGCGGTCGCGCATGCATTCGCCGAGGACGATGATTCTGTCCATCCCGCGAAGCGCGCGGCGATTCAGGAAATCGAAGAAGCGCGCGCCGAGGCTGCGCTCTTTCAAAGCGCCGACGGCGACGGCCACGTCAGGATAAACGTCCTGAACAAGGGCCACGACGCGCATCCCGCGCAGCCGACCGATGAGCAGCCCGATGAGCCCGATGAGCGGCGGCTGCGTCAACGCGAGCAGGATGTCGTGGCGTTCGACGCGCAGGAGTTTCCAGGTCGCCCCAACGTAGAACGAGAGATAATCCGCGAGCCTGCCAGCGATGCTGCGCTTGCCGAAACTGGTGGCCCACGCGCGCTCAATCTTGATGCCCTGATATTCCTCGCGCCGCGAGAGCCGTTCGCCGCCGTTGTATCTTCCGCGCCCGGCCACCGCCGTCACCTCTACGCCGCGCTCGACGAGGCTCTCCGCGAGGTCGGTCATCAACTGGCTGACCGCCGAATGGTCCGGGTAGAAAAATTGATGAAGAATCAGGATACGCATTTGTGGACAGTCAGGCTCGACGCGCTAAATCATGACAGCAGAGCGATGGAGGCGTCTCTACACGATTGACGATTGACGATTCACGCGCTCGTCTTCTGCGCGACTTGAACGCGCCCCGCAAAGTAAGCGACGGTGCGCTGCAATCCTTCGCGCAGCGGAATGGTGGGCGACCAGTTGAGGATTTGAAGCGCGCGTGTGATGTCCGGCTTGCGTTGTTTGGGATCGTCCTGCGGCAGCGGGCAGTATTTGATGCGCGCGGTCGTGCCGCACGCGCGCGTCACCTCTTCGGCCAGTTCCTTGATGGTGAACTCGCCTGGATTGCCCAGATTGACAGGCTCGTGAACGTCGTCGGTGTTCATCAGCCGCATCAAGCCTTCGACCAAATCGTCAACATAGCAGAACGAGCGCGTCTGTTGTCCTTCGCCATAGATGGTCATCTCTTCGCCGCGCAACGCCTGCACGATAAAGTTGGAGACGACGCGCCCGTCGTCTTCCATCATGCGCGGCCCGTAGGTGTTGAAGATGCGCGCGATGCGCGTGTCAACTTTGTTCTGGCGATGATAGTCCATCATCAAGGTTTCAGCGATGCGCTTGCCTTCATCGTAGCAACTGCGAATGCCAATCGGGTTGACGTTGCCCCAATACTCTTCCGGCTGCGGGTGCACTTCCGGGTCGCCGTAGACTTCCGAAGTCGAGGCTTGCAGAATCCGCGCCCGCACGCGCTTGGCGAGGCCGAGCATATTAATCATGCCCATCACGCTCGTCTTCACAGTCTTGACGGGATTGTACTGGTAATGAATCGGCGACGCAGGGCAAGCGAGGTTGTAGATTTGGTCAACTTCGAGCAAGACGGGTTCGATAACGTCGTGGCGCAGCAGTTCAAAGCGGCGATGGTCGAGCAGCGGGAAAACATTTTCGCGGCGGCCCGTGAAAAAATTGTCGAGGCAGATGACATCATGTCCCTCCTTGATGAGCCGCTCGCACAGATGCGAGCCGATGAAGCCCGCGCCTCCTGTCACAAGAATCCTCATGCTCTTCCCTTCCTTCACTGCTGCTGTTTTCAACGTCTCAATGTTCAAGCCTTCACTCCTTCAAGTTTGACTGCGACCGATAGTACTCCGTCCTGCAAAACTCAAGCGGGGCGACGGCGCACGGCATAGTTGCCGAGATAGAGCACGTCCATCCGCGTCTTCATGAAACAATCAATGGCGTGGCGCGGCGTGCAGACAATCGGCTCGTTCTCGTTGAAGGAAGTGTTGAGCACGACTGGAACGCCCGTCAGTTCATGAAAGTCGGAGATGAGTTGATAGTAACGCTCGTTGGATGTGCGCGTGACGGTTTGCAGGCGCCCGGAGCCGTCAACGTGCGTCACCGCCGGAATCGTCGCGCGATGTTCGGGCTTGATTTGATAGACCATCAACATCGTCGGCGCTGGATGCGTCTGCTCGAAATAATCGCCGACGCGCTCTTCCAGAATCGAAGGCGCGAAGGGACGAAACGGCTCGCGCTTTTTGATGCGGTCGTTGAGAATCTCTTTCATGTCCGGGCGGCGCGGGTCAACTACAATCGAGCGATTGCCCAGAGCGCGTGGGCCAAACTCCATGCGCCCCTGAAACCAACCCATGACGGCTCCGTCAGCGATGTCCTGCGCCGCGCGCCGCGTCACTTCGCGGTCGGAGAATTTTTCAAAGGCCACGTTGCTCTGCTCAAGCTCGCGCAAAATCTCCGCATCGGAGAATTCGGGGCCGGTGTAAGCTCCTTCCATCACGAAGTCGCGCGGGCGATTCAGGATGCCGTTATAAATTTCATAACAGACGCCGATGGCTGTGCCGCTATCGCCCGCCGCGGGCTGCACGAAGATTCGGCGAAACGGAGTGTTGAGCAGAATTTTTCCGTTCATCACGGAGTTGTAAGCGACGCCGCCGGAGAGTCCCAAGTCGGTCAGGCCCGTCTTCTCGTGCAAGTGATTCAAGACATGGAAGCCGACCTCTTCAAGCCTGCGTTGGAGGCTGGCGGCGATGTCGCGTTCGCGTTCCTTCAAGGGCGCGCCCGGCTCGCGCGGCGGGCCGAAGAGCTTCGCGTATTCGTCGGAGAAGATGCGACCGATGACAGGCGAGCCCTCGTCCCAGGTCATCTCGACGCCTTCGGCGTGATGACGAAAGTAATCGAGGTTAAGACGAAAACGTCCGCCCTCTTCCGTCCTGATTAAATTACGAAACTCTTCCATGTAGCGCGGCTCGCCGTAGGGCGCGAGGCCCATCACTTTGCCTTCGTCGCCGTAGTGAGGAAAGCCTATGAACTGCGTCGTCGCCGTGTAGAGAATCCCGGTCGAGTGCGGATACTCGACCTGTCCGAGAACCTCTATCGAATTGCCGTCGCCTTCGCCCCACATCGTCGAGATGAAATCGCCGAAGCCGTCAATCGACAGCAAGGCCGCGCGCTCGAACGGCGAGATGTAGAAGGAACTGGCGAGGTGCGCGCGATGATGCTCAATGTTATGAAACTGCGCTTTCAATCTGCTCTTCGGCACATTCAAGGCGCGCGCTAAATCTTCCTTGAGGTCGCGCACCTTCGCGGCGTTAGCGAGGCGGTCTGCCACCGCGCCGAAAATCCCGCGCCCGCTTTTTTCGCCCGACGACGAACGAGAGCGGTCAAAGCCGCCGACGCTCTTTGCGGCGCGTGTCGCGGCGAAGAGAATCTTCTTGTGCAAGTGCGCCGACGGGTCGCGCGAGATGCCGATGTGTTCCACGTCTTCAATCTCGACACCGGCCACGTCCAGACAATAACGCACGGCCTCGGTCGGAAACCCCGCGCAATGCTTGCAACGATTGAAACGCTCTTCTTCGACCGCCGCGATTAACTGCCCGTCGCGTATGATGGCCGCCGCCGCATCGCCGTGATAAGCGTTGATGCCCAGAATTATCATTCCCAAAAATCCTTTGTCTAAAATCTTGCTTTCAATTCTCTCAATCCAGAATCAAGCAGCCCGGCGTCGAACGGCTGCTGGAGCCGCCGAGCGTCCACTCGCAAACCTCTATCATCTGCGCGGCCACACGCGGCCACGAAAAGTCGCGCCGCATCCACTGCCTGCCCCGCGCTCCCATCTTCGCCAATTCCGTTGGAGAAAGCGAGAGAGCTTCGCTTAATGTCGCCGCCAACTGTTCGGCTGTCGCTTCCACGCACCAACCGCAGCCGCGCTCGCGCAAATCTTTCCAAGGGGTGCCGCGCGTCGTCAAGACAGGCACGCCCGCCGCTAGAGCTTCGGCCACGGCGACCCCGAAATTTTCGCTGAACGACGGCAACACCGAAAGCTCTGAGAGAGCGTAAGCCGCCAGCTTCTGCTCGCCAAAGAGCGCGCCCGTGAAGACGACCGAGGCGTTCAAGTTTAACTCATCGGCCAATCGCTTCAACTCGTCCGTATGCCCGCCTTGATCCGGCCCCGCAATCGCCAAAAGCCAATCACGTCTCGCTGCTCCGAGCGCGCCCCAAGCCTGAAGCAACGCCCGCAACCCTTTCTTCGGATGCACGCGCGAGAGAAAAAGCAGAACACGCTGGCCCTTCAACGCGGGCAGCAACGCTTCGGCCTGAGGCGTAGACGGCAGGCTCGCGTCGTCCGCGACATCGATGCCGTGCGGAATCAACGCAACCGGATTCCTGAGGCCGAAGCCGCGGACAGACTGTAGCTCATCCGTCGAAGTCACGCGCAGGCAAGCGGCTGTGCGCAGGTTCTCAAACTCCCAGAGCCGCCCCGTCATCTGCTTCTTCCAACTCGAACGGCGCAACGCCCAAGGCTCAAGCATCCCGTGCGGGTGAATGATGACGGGCGCGCTCGCCTGCTTGCCAAGATTTTTGGCGACGCGCCCGTAGTGCAGCCACAATCCATGCTGGCTAATCACGGACGAGCCTTTGACTAAGGACTGCGCGACGCCTTCGGCCATCTTGTTTGAATAGCCCAGAGCCTTGAGTCCGACCGCTGGCCAGCGACGACAATCGAGCGGTTGCCAGAGCCGACGGTCTTCGTCCGACTCGCTCGCTTGAAAACTATCTGTCGAATGAATCGTGACATTGACGCCTTGGCTCAAGGCCGATTGCCACAGTCTTCGGACGGAGTAAGACGGCCCGCCATACTTCGCGGCGATGCTGTCAACCAGCACGGCCACGTTCAAATTCGTGCGCGGCGTCGTCATCGTCAACTCCGCCGCCTGACGCGCGAAGCCATCGCGGCCTTTCGCATCAACGGGCGCGGCCTCAGTTGTCATACTCTACGCCGTTGCGCTCCAACCAATCTTCCAGCACGACCAGAATCCACAGGCGCGACCATGACACGCTCGCGCCGCCGTCCAAAAACGATTGCCATAAACCGCGCACGCGCTCAGGCTTGAAAAAGCCGCGACTGCCGACGCGCTCAGGACTGAGCCGCGTCTCGCAGAAGCCGCGCAGGCCGCCGCGCATCCAAGGCTCGAACGGCAAAGTGAAGCCGCGCTTCGGTCGCTTCACAATCTCTTCCGGCAACAATCCATCCAGACTCTCGACCAGCAAACGCTTCGGCGTGCCGTTGGAAAGCTTGTGCTCGTCCGGCAAGCCCATCAAGTATTCCACGAGCTTGTGGTCAAGGAGCGGCACGCGCACTTCGAGCGCGTGCGCCATGCTCATCTGGTCTGTGTCGCGCAACAGCACGTCATGCATGTACGTGCGTCCCTCCGCGTAAGAGATGAGCGAGAGCATCTCGGCGGTCGTCGCGCGCCTGTATCTCTCGGCCAGCAGCGCGACGTAAGGGTCTGGCGTCGCGGCGACTGCCTGCGGCCATGCTTCATGCATGAGCGAGCGGCGCTGCTCGTTTGAGAGCAACTGCCGCGTGACGGGAAAGACGGACGCGAGTTCGCCATCGCCGCCAATCATCGCGGCGGCCTTCGTCGCCTGAACCGAAGAGCCGCCGAGCCGCTTGATCGCGCCCGCCGCCAAGCTGCGCAAGCCCTGCGGCGCGTTGCCCCAATGTCGCAGGTACTTCATCGTTCGCCGCAATCTTTTGAACGACGGGTAGCCAGCGAAAAATTCGTCGCCGCCCAAGCCCGACAGTGCCACCTTGATGCCGGTCGAACGCACGGCGCGCGAGACGACGTAGGTGTTCACGCCGTCGCCGGTCGGATGATCCATCTGCTCAAGCGCGAGCGGCAGTTCGTCGAGCAATGCTTTATCCGTCAGGTGAACTTCCGTGTGTTCGGTCTGAAAGCGCGCGGCGATTTTTTGGGCGTAGATGTTTTCGTCGTACGCGCTCTCGTCGAAGACGACGCTGAAGGTGCGAGGCTGTTGCCCCGCTTCCCTGACGAGAGCCACAATCGCGCTCGAATCAATGCCGCCGGAAAGAAAGGCTCCGACCGGAACGTCGCTGACCAAATGCAGCGCGGTCGCTTCTTCTAACAACTCTCTGACACGGCGGCGACTCTCGCTCATGGAAACTGTTTGAGCTTCCGTCGCAGCGTTGCCGAGCAAATCCCAGTAGCTTTCTTCCCTCACTCTTCCCGCCGCGTCAACAGTCATCCAGCAACCCGGCTTCAGGACATTCACGCCTTCGATGAGCGTGCGCGGCGCAGGCACGGATTGATAACCCAGATACTGCCAGAGAGCCACGGCGTCGAGCTTTCGCGGCACAAGATTGCTCGCCAGCAAGGCTCTGACTTCGGAGCCGAAAAGAAAGAGGCCGTCGGTCGCGTAGTAATAAAGCGGCTTGATGCCGAGGCGGTCGCGCGCGATGAACAACTCTTGCCGCGCGTTGTCCCAGAGAGCGAAGGCGAACATCCCGCGCAGGTGTTCGAGGCAATCTTTGCCCCAACGCTCGTAGGCGCGCAGGATGACTTCCGTGTCGGACTCGGAGCGCCATGCCGCGGGGCTTGCGTCGAGACGCTCACGCACGTCCCGAAAGTTGTAAATCTCGCCGTTGAAGGTAATCCAATTGCCGGTGCGCGCGTCCTGCATCGGCTGATGTCCGGCGGGCGAGAGGTCAAGGATGGAGAGGCGCGTGTGCGCAAGCGCGACCGCCGCCGCTTCCGTTTGAAAGATGGAGACGCCGCTATCGTCCGGGCCGCGATGGTTGATGTGCTCAAGCATTCGTTCCAGCGGCGCGCGCAGAGACGTTGAGCCGTCAGCCCCGTTTGTCTCAGGTCTGCCGGTGGTCGAAAGAATGCCTGCTATGCCACACATCGTCTTGCTTGCTCGATAGCGAGAGTAGTCTCTCGCTTAATTTTCTTTCTTCAACACGGAGACGAGGAAGGTTCCCATGCGGCAGTTGTTGGTCATAAAGCGACTCAGTTGGTCCGGGATAATTTTCAGCACGCTCTCTTTGACGCGGCCTCTGGGCAGCGGCACGATTTCAGGCTTGCTGCCGTAGATGCGCACGTCTTCGGTCTTGAAAAATTCGGAGGTCAATTGCTTCCATTCGGGAATCGAATAGAAGCGCGCAATCGCTCCGTCGGTTTCGTGCTGTCGTGTTTGATGCAGCGAGCCCGTCTTCCAGAGATGCCCTTTAATCAAGCCGCCGAACAGCCCCGCGTAGATGTAGTAGTTCCAGAGATTGCGATAGTAGACCATCGTGACGGCCCGCCCGCCGGGGCGCAGCACTCTACGCATCTCGCTCAAAATCTGCCGCGTGTTGGACGAGTGATGAATGACGCCCCAGGTCCAGATGAAATCAAAGCTCTCGTCGGCGAACCGCATCCGCTCGGCGTCCATCTGTTGGACGGTGACGGTCGGCTTGTCAAGATTGAAACGGCGCATCCGCTCCGTCGTGCTCTTGACGGCATAGCTCGTCAGGTCAATGCCGTTGTAGGAGCGCGCGTGCGTGGCGAGCAGTTGCGCGTGGCTGCCGTTGCCGACGCCGATTTCCAACACGTCCTGCCGCGGCAAAGCCTCGAAATCAATCAACGCATCGAAGGGCTTTTTCTTTCGCGGCAGATACTTTTCCGCGTCGCCGAAAAAGCGGCGGTCAATCTCTTCGTAAAACTCGCGGCTGAATTCCGCGTGGCCGATTTCGTCTCCGAAGTCGTAGCGCATGGGATTGCTTTCCCACCAGGCGCGGTTCGCTTCCTGCCACTCTCTGGCCTGCTCCGCGTCCTGCGGCAGCGCGGTCGGATTATTAAAGCCTTCCGGTAAATTTCCCTTGAGATGCGAAATGGGCATCTTGATTAAGTCTCCTTAGTTTCCCGCTTCGTTCAAATTGTCGGCGACCTCAAAAGCGCGACGAGTTTAATGGACAAGCTGTTTATGCAATTCTTCATCAACGCGCAAAGAGGCGTCGGCGCGCGGCTCGCCTTTGTAATCAAGACGCGCCAGCAAGCGACGACAGCCTTCCAACGTTTCTTCGACGCTGATGCGGCTGACGCAATGGTCATACTCGCGTTCGGCGAAGAGACACTGGCGGCAGGCCGTTTGCGCGCGGAAAAGTTCGTGGCCTTCGCCGTGCGGATACCAGCGGCCCGCCAAATCCTTCGTGCCATAAATGGCGACGACCGGAACGCCGCGCGCCGCCGCCAGATGCATCGGCCCCGTGTCGTTCGTCAACAAAAAGAGCGCGCGTGATAAAAGCTCAGTCGTGCCGCGCAACGACAACTCTCCGGCGAGATTGACGCCGCCGCCGACCGCATTCAGAACTTCATCGCACAACTCGCGCTCGCCCTTTGAGCCGACCGCGATGAGATTCAATCCTCGCTCGTCTTTCAAATAGCGCGCGACGGCGATGAAGCGTTCGACGGGCCAACGATGCCCGACCTGCTTGCCGCCCGGACAGATAGCGACGAACGGCGCAGCCTGTCGCGCAGTCTCTTCGATGCTCTGCCGCTCCATCGCATCGAGCGGCCCGAACTCAAACTTGATGGCCGGAGAGACAACGCCGAGTTCCCGTAAGTGTCCGAGGTTGCGCTTAATCTCCGACGGGTAGATGCCCGTGTAGAGAGCTTGCTCGTAAGCGAAGAGAAAGAGCGTCACGACCTCGAAGCCGACGCCGAAGCGCGCTCCGGTCAGGCGCGCGAAGAAGAGATTACGCAGCACGTTTGAAGGTGAGATATTGCACGGCGGCAGCGAGACGAACAACTCCGGCTCCAAGCCACGCAAGCGTCGCAGCAACTTGAGCGCGCTGCGCGGACTCCTGATTTCTTCGGTCGCATATGTCTCAACCGCGTCCAGAAACGAAGCTCCCTCCAACAATTCTTTCGCGCCCGCCAGTCGCCTATCGCGCTCGCCCGCCGAAGTGAAAAGTATCAGACGGCTCTCAGGATAACGCTCGCGTAAAGCGACGAGGGCCGGGATAGCGACCACTATGTCTCCGATGTTGCCAATCAAATGAGCGACGATGCGCTGCGGATTGCGCGGCGGTTTGCTTCGCAGGAAAACCAGATTCCGCGCCGCGCGCAAGCACACGTTGAGAGCGCGGCGAATCGCTAGAGCGAAGCGCGCTTTAAAAACTTCAGTCCTGCTCAATCGGTCGCTCATTCGGGTTGCGCCAGCATCTCGCCCGTTGTGATTGGCTCGCGCGCGGCCAGCCAGTAGAGCCGCGCGCGATTCAGGATAAAAACGAAGAGGCACAAGACCAGCACGCGGTCGAAGTTGGCGAACAAGACTCCGGCCCAGTTGTAGCTTGAAAGGTCATGCGCCTTCGACAGTTTCCACCAGATGCCCGGCAGCTCCAGGACCATCGCCGCTTGCAAGACCCACAGCGCGCCCTTGTCAGTCCACAGTTCGCGCCGTCGTGGATGCGGCACGGACACTGCCCATAGTCCCATCAAAATCGGCAACAGCAAAATCGTGTCGTAAGGATTATGAAAGACGCTCATCAGCAGCCACAGGCAGCACAGTTGCAGGACCGCCGCGTCGCGCTGCGCCTGACTGAGCCTGCTTTTCAAGAACGCCACCGCGGCGGCGCAGCCGAGCATGACGACGAGCAAGAGTTGTTGCAGGCGATTGCCCCACGCCTCGTTGTGAACGAAGAGAGAAATCAGCGGGCGCAACTCGACGACGCGCAAGGCCGTGCTGCCCTGCACGTCCGCGCCGCGCCCGAATTGATGTTGCAGCACGGAAAGATAATCGCGCACCGCCGCAAACGGACTCTCCATCAATCGCAGCGCGTAGACGCAGACGCCCAAACCCATCAGCGCGCACGCCACCGTCGTCATCCGCCAACGCTTCGTAAAGAGCGCCCACAAGAGAAAGACACCGCCGATGTGCGGCTTCATCAAAGCCAGCGCGAGGAACAGTCCGCCGACGAGCGGGCGTTTCTCTTCAAACAAAAAAGCCAGCAGCCCGAAGCCTATCACGAGCAGCGTAAACTGGCCGTTCGCCAGTCCCGTGCGAAGCCCCGCCCACGCCAGAAACATCGCGCAAGGCAACAACGCCGCGCGGCTCGACGCCTCCGGCTTAAACAAACGAAAGGCCAGATAGCAGACCAGCGGCGCGAGCAGCAAGTTCAGCGCGGCCCAGACGAAGGCCACCCAACTTTCGGGAAGCAGGGCCAGCGGCGAGAGCGCGACAATCGCGTGCGGCGGATAATTGGCGACGATGTAGTCCGGCAAATAGTACGGATTGCTTCCCTGCCAGAGCCACGTTCGCAGCCAGATATGGATGGAACTCAAGTCCTGACTATGGCCCGGCCTGATGGCCGTCAGCGCGCCCCAACAGATATTCACGGCGGCGATGCCAAGCCACGCGTAGAGATGCGCGTTGTCAAACTTCCTAGCTCTGTCAATCCTGCTGGTTTTCAAACTGCTCGAACTCAAACTTAGGCTCTCCGGCTCGACTGCGTGGCTACGAACTATGCGCGATGATGATGGATGAAAGAAGCGCTCGCTCAATTCATTGTTTGAAGCTGTACGTGCAACTCGTCGTTTGTCATCGCTCGCTTAACTCGTCGTCTCCGGGTTGAGGCGCATGGCTTCGCCGACCGTTTGCGCGCCGATGGCGACTTTCTCCGCTTCGAGGCTCTGTTCGACGGCGACCGCCGGAGCGGGCTTGCGCGCTTTGAAAATCATCTCGCAAAAGCCGACGTACTGGCAGTCCAACGATTCGAAGCCCATCTCTTTCAATCGTTCGGCCAGGCCCGCCGCCGTGTAGTGCGTGATGTGCTCGTGTGCGTAAGCGCCGGGCAGGACTTTGCCGTAAATCCATTCGAGCATCAGCCAGAGGCGGCGGCTGTAGTCGGGCGTGCCGAGAATCAACGTGCCGCCGGGACGTAGCACGCGCCACATCTCTGTCATGATTTCCGGCTTGTCCGGCACGTGCTCTATGACTTCAGAGTTGATGACGCAATCGAAGCTCGCGTCGTCAAACGGCAGTTGGTCGCAACTGCCGCGCACGAGCCGCGCGTGTTGGGGCTTGAGCCAGCGCAGCTTGTTTTGCAGGATGTCCATCCCGACGGCGTTCGGCATGTCCAGAATAATCCGGCTCGTGCCGCAACCGATGTCGAGCACGCGCTGCTCCGCGCGCCCCGCAAAGGCTAGAATGATTTTATGGCGCGTCCGCTGCCAGTAGCGTTGCAGCCAGATGGGGCTGTCGAACGCGCGGTAATCATAGTCGGCAGACTCGACCGAGTTGCGCAGACGCCACATTCGTCCGAGCGTTCTCAGGTAAGCAATCGCAAATTTGAAGAGCCGCGCGTGCGAACTGCCGGAGCCGCGCGCCATGTAGCTGAACGGGACTTCGCGGATGCGCCAGCCTTCGGCATGGACACGCACCAGTATCTCTTCCAGCACGTCGAAGTCGCGCGAGGTCAGATGCATGCCTTCCAACACCTCGCGGCGATACATGCGAAAGCCGCTCGACAAATCTCGAATCGGCATCGAAAGCGCGATGCCGTAAGTGCGATTCAGAATATGGCTGAGCACGCGGCGGCCCTTGCCCATGTCGGCCTTGCCGCCCTCGACGTAGCGCGAGGCGATGAGGACTTCGGCGCGGTCGCGGCAGCGCCAGAAATCGAAGAGGAAGACGGGACGATGCGAGAGGTCTGCGTCCATCGTCACGATGTAGGGCGCGCTGGTCGCGGCAAAGCCCGCGAGCAAGGCTCCGCCGTAGCCGCGCTCCTGCTGCACGACGACGCGCGCCCCGCGACGCTCCGCCGCTTCGCGCGTGCCGTCATCCGAACCCGCGTCGGCGATGACAATCTCCGCGACCAGCCCCAACTCGTCCAACACCTCTTTGAGCGCGGGCAGCAGGAGGTCTAAATTTTCTCGCTCGTTCCACGCCGGGATGACGACGGCAATATCGGGCCGCTGTGGCTGCATGTTGGAAGAATTCCTCAAAATGTTTTAGATGAATGCTGAAGAATAGAAATGAACTATTGGCTGGCCGCGCCCGCGACGGGTTCGGCTCCTGCTTTGAGCAAGGCGAGGTCTGCGTCAACCATCATTCGCACAAGCTGGCGAAAGGAAGTGCGCGGCTGCCAGCCGAGAGCGCGTCGCGCCTTCGAGGCGTCGCCGACGACCGCGTTGACCTCAGCCGGGCGCAAGTATTTGGCGTCCGTCTCGACGTGTCGCTGCCAGTCCAAGTCCAGATAGCCGAAGGCTTCATCCAAGAACTCGCGGACGGTGTGCGACTCGCCGGTCGCAATCACGTAGTCGTCCGGCGCGGGCTGCTGCAACATCAACCAAGCGGCCTCCATGTAGTCGCGCGCGAAGCCCCAATCGCGCCGCGCGTCCAAGTTGCCGAGCACCAGACGCTCCTGCAATCCGAGCTTGATGCGAACCGCGCCGAGCGTAATCTTGCGCGTCACGAAATTCTCGCCACGACGCGGCGATTCATGGTTGAAGAGAATGCCGTTGACGGCATACATCCTGTAAGCCTCGCGGTAATTGTTGGTCATCCAGTAGGCGAATAATTTGGAGACGGCGTAGGGCGAGCGCGGGTGAAAAGGCGTCGTCTCATTCTGCGGCGAGATTTCCGTGTTGCCGTAGAGTTCCGAAGACGAGGCTTGATAATAACGCGCGCCGGGGCTGGCTTCGCGCAGGGCTTCGAGCAAGCGCAGTGTTCCGAGCGCGTCAATGTCCGCCGTGTGCTCAGGCATCTCGAAGCTGACGCGCACGTGGCTCTGCCCCGCCAGATTGTAGACTTCATCCGGCTCGACTTCGCGCACGATGCGATTGAGCGAGATGCCGTCGTTCATGTCGCCGTAGAGCAAGTGAAGATGCGCGCCGCGCGACTCTCGCTCGCCGCCCTCGTCCGTGTGCGTCAGGTGGTCAATGCGCCCGCGCGTCAAGGCGCTGGAACGACGCACGAGGCCGAAGACTTCGTAGCCTTTGCCGAGCAGTATCTCGGCCAGATACGAGCCGTCCTGCCCAGTGATGCCTGTGATAAGCGCGCGCTTCATGCTTTCAGTTTGTGCTCAAGCTTTAAGTGTGAACTCAGGATTGCCGTGCGTTGCGACGTTCGCTTTCGCCGCTCAAAACATATTATCGAAATGCTCTTCGTTGCTCTGGCGACCGCGATAGTCTTCCCAGTTTGTGGTCGCGCCCTTTAGCCTTCGTCGCTTCATAGTATCACGCCCGAAGAGACGCATGATGAATCCGAGCGGAACGAAAATCAGAAAGTAGAAGACGCCCAGAATGATTCTCGTGTTGACGGCTCCCAGGACTCCGGCGAAGCCCATCCACACGGCTTCAACCGGCTCCAACAGCTTCGGCAACAGGAGCGCGAAGAGCGCGAAAGCGACGGCCATCGCGCCGAGAATCATCGCGGCGGTCGCGCGTTGCCTGTACAGCAGCAGGAGGGCGAAGACCGCGGCCACGCACGCCATCGTCAACCCGAATTTTCTTCCGTTACGCTGAGCCTTCATGGTGAAACTTAATCGAGCGCGAACTCTGTCCGCCAATCCGTCTTGTCTGCGGCTTCCGGTTGCGCCCGCTTATCCAGGATAAAATTTTCCAGCACAAGGTAATCCATCTCCGTTCGCATGAAGCAGCGATAAGCGTCTTCGGGCGTGCAGA
Organism: Blastocatellia bacterium; assembly: GCA_033855775.1. Taxonomy (GTDB): domain Bacteria; phylum Acidobacteriota; class Blastocatellia; order Pyrinomonadales; family Pyrinomonadaceae; genus DASVTR01. The sequence continues at coordinate 40,663 of JAWVFT010000002.1, forward strand.
CAATCGGCTCGCCGCGCACGTTGAAGGAGGTGTTAACGATGACGGGGCAGCCCGTCTGTTGGTAGAAGGCGTTGATGATGTCGTAGTAGAGCGGGTTGGCTTCGCGCCTGACGGTCTGCACGCGCGCCGAGTAGTCAACGTGCGTCACCGCCGGGATGGTCGAGCGCGTCGCCTTCAACTTCTCTATGCCCCACAGCTTTTGCGAGCCGTTGGTCTGCGCGACGTGATGCTCCTTGCGCACTTCGGCCACGAGCAGCATGTAAGGGCTTTCGTCCTCCAACTCGAAATAATCGCTGACGCGCTCGCGCAAAATCGAAGGAGCGAAGGGACGAAACGATTCGCGGTATTTAATCTTCAGGTTCATCACAGACTGCATCTCCTGCGAGCGCGAATCGCCGATGATGCTTCTTGCGCCGAGAGCGCGCGGGCCAAACTCCATGCGCCCCTGCAACAGCCCGACAACTTTCCCTGCGGCGATAAGCTCGGCCACGCGCGACGGCAACGCGGCGGCGTCGAAACGCTCAGCCGGAATGTTTCGGCTCTTCAAAAAGCTTTCGATGTCGGCCTCGCTGTAAGCGGGGCCAAGCAGCCCGCCCTTCATCCTGTCCCAATATTCTTCGCCGCCGCCGTTGAGCCTTGGCGGCTGCGGTCGCTCCTTTTTCAAGTAGCGATGATAGACGGCGTAAGCGACGCCGAGCGCGCCGCCCGCGTCGCCCGAAGCGGGCTGAATCCAGAGCCGCTTGAACGGCCCTTCGCGCAGGAGCTTGCCGTTGGCCACGCAGTTGAGAGCCACGCCGCCGGACATGCACAGATTCTCCATGCCCGTCTCGCCGTGTATGTGCCGCGCCATCCGCAGGACGACTTCCTCGACAATCAACTGCACGCTCGCCGCCAAATCCATCTCGCGTTGTGTGATGGGAGCTTCGGGGCGACGCGCGGGGCCGCCGAAGAGACGCTCGAAAGCCGAGCCGGTCATCCGTAGCGCGTGCGGAAAAGTGAAGTAGCGCAGGTTCAAACGCAACGAGCCGTCGTCGTAAATCTCGACCAACTCGCGCTTCATCAAGTCAACGTACTTAGGCTCGCCGTACGGCGCGAGGCCCATCAGCTTGTACTCGCCCGAATTGACTTTGAAGCCCGTGAAGGCCGTGAACGCGGAATAGAGCAAGCCTATCGAGTGCGGAAATTTCATCTGCTTGAGCAACTTCAACTCGCGCCCGCGCCCGACGCCGTAGCTCGCCGTGGCCCACTCGCCAACGCCGTCAACCGTCAGCACCGCGGCCTCTTCAAACGGCGAAGGATAAAACGCGCTGGCCGCGTGCGATTCGTGATGATCGCCGAAGAGTAGCTTGCCTTTATAGGCCAACTCTTTGCGGAGCAGGCTTTGCAGGTTGAGCTTCTCTTTCAACCAACCCGGCATGCCCTTCATGTACGAACGAAAGCCCTTCGGGGCGTGCGCCAGATACGTCTCGAACAATCGCTCAAACTTCACCAGCGGCTTATCGTAAAAGGCGACGTAATCAACCGCCTCGATGCCGATGCCCGCCTCGCTCAAGCAATAGGCGACGGCCTCACGCGGAAATTCGTGGTCGTGCTTGCGGCGCGTGAAGCGCTCTTCCTGCGCGGCGGCGATTATCTCTCCGTCGCGCAGTAGGCAAGCCGCCGAATCATGATAGTAGGCCGAGAGGCCGAGGATTGTCGTCATGCTAAAACAGCGGGTAGAGGAACGGCGCGATGGCCGAACTCTGCGCGAAGATGATAAAGAAACCGATGAGCCCAAGCAGCACAAAGAATGGAATCATCCACCATTTCTTTTCCTGCTTGAGGAACATGACCATTTCACGTAACAGTGACAACATCAACAGCCTCCCCGTCGTCGTTCAAGGCGCGACGAAAAAAGCGCGCCCGCTTATTCAAGAGCCTTGAAAAAATCGCCCGCGATAAAAGTGATGGCCCGCGCGCTCGGATGCGGGTCGTTCCAGAGAACCTTCGCTTCGTTAAACTTCAAATTCTCGATGTGAGATTTGGCGACGAAAGATTTGATGCCGCGCGCGTCCAGACTCTTTTTGATGGCCGCTTCGTAGGCCAGCGATTTTTCAGGCGCGTAATAATGCTCGACATCCCTGTAGATGGCAACCGCGAAGCTCATCTTTCGTTGCCCGCATAGCTCCTGCATCTTGCTCAAAGCGTCCATCGAGTAATTAAATTCCGGCTGCCTGTTCTCAAGGTCGAACTTGCCCGAATAGCCGTCCGTGTTATTAAGCCGCGCGCTTACTTTCTTGATGCCGTCGCTAATTAAAAAAGCTGTGTAGAAGTGCGAGTAAAGCGCGCGAGTGAAACGCAGGAACGCTGTGTCTCGTTGCGCGAACGAAGGAAGATTGCCGCGCCGGATGCCGAAATAATCGTTCTCGAAAGTGATGTCGTTGGGAATATAAAGGACGATAACGTCGGTCGCTGTGTGCTTCGTTAGATAGTCCTCAAGCGAGCCGTACTCGTTCCATGAAGTGTAGCCGGAGACGCCGATGCTCTTCACCTGATAGTTCAAATTTTTCGTGTAGACGAGATTCTGTAGCTGCGAAGCAATCGTTTCTTCGTCCGACAATCCGTGGCCGAAGACCGCCGAATCGCCAAGTATCAAAACTACCCTGTCAGGGTTTTCTTTCGCCGCCGCTTGAGCCAGGCGCGGGTCCGGGCTGACCACGCGATAGCCGTCGGCGTCGGTCCTGACACGCTGCCCTGCGTACAAGCCGTCGTAGTTGGGCTTCAGTTTATACGGCATCAACTCGCTATCGTTGGCGACGTAAAGGCCGGGGTCCATCAGAATCGGGCGATAGTTGATTAAGCGCAGAACAATCTCGCTGACGATAAGACCGCAGGCCAGCGAAAACAGGAGCGCGAAGATGCGCAGCTTTGTTCTTTTGGAAATCATCGTGGGTTAAGCCCTGGGGGCGAACGGCCCGGTCAATTCCGCGTCTTGATGAGCCGCGCTCTTTTTAGCTCGCCGAATTGCTCGTGGTATTTTCTGAAGCGAACGATGGGAATCATCAGCAGTAGAATTAAGCCGACGCGTTGCAACGTCGCGCCCAGATAGTTGCCCAGTTGGCTTTCGACGGCGAGAAAGTACGGCAGCAGCGCCACGCCGATTCCTCTTAACAGATAGCCCGAAGACTCCGTTAAAAACGTCCACTGGAACCAATCGAAAAAGATGCCCAATAAAAACATCAGGCCGACGACGCCGGGCCAGCCAAAGTTGATGTAGCCTTCGGCCAGCGTCCCGGCGCCGAACGAGCCGAACTCCAAATCTTCCTCGGCGGTGATGCCGTACGCCACTTGATAGAAACGGTTCGCATCGTTGGCCGAAGGCTTGTCCGGCCAGACGATGCGCGGGATGAAGGCTATCAGCATGTAGGAATAGGTTTGTCCATACTGATAGGGAACGGTGGACGGCGTGAGCTCGACGATGTTGGCCGTCTGCGACAGAAGCGACGTGCGGGCCATGCTCGTGTAAGCGATGTTGCGCATCGCTTCGCCCGTCGGGTCGTTGACGGCCTCGCCCCATTGCTTGACGGATTCTTCGACCCAGGTGCTGATGCGCTCAATCTTGCTGGCCTGCTCGTCTCCATACCAGTACTTCGCGCGCATCGCAAACTTGCCGACCTGAAAGAACAAGACGTAGATAATCATGAATACCATCAGGGCGACGGGAAACTTCTTCCTCTCGTAGATGTAGATGACGAAGGTCGTTATCATCAGGAAGCCGAGCGCGCCGAGCCAGCCTGAAGACATGCCGATAAGGAAACGCAGCGCGAGAAAGAAGACCAGCAAAATCTTGTCGGCGCGCGTCGCTTGTCCGCGCAGGTAACTGCGAAACAGGATGGCATACGCGACCATCGGAACCAGCGTCAGCAGCGTCAGCATCATCTGGCTCAGTCCATAGCCGAGGGCGTAGAGCGCCGTCTCCGAGAGCGAGCCGAAAGTTCCGGCGAAGAGCAACACGCGCAGCCAATCCCAACGCATCGGGTTAGTCGGAATATCAGGGATGATGCGCGGAACGAAACGCCTTCCGATATTTAATTTCATGCCGAGCCAGAAGGCTATCACTCCGGCCAGCACCAACAACATGGAAACCGTCACGGCTTCTTCTGTGATGGCGAGTCCCTGTTTGAAATTGGCGACGGCGTAGCGGTCGCCCCAGAAGAGCGGAAGCGCGTAATAGAGCCAGTAGATTCCGGCAATCAGGGAGAAGAGCGGAACCTCCGTTTCCTTAAGCTTGCGCCATTTGCGATAGGTCGTCCAGGGCATCAGCAGCAGGATGAAGCCCGACACAGCCTGAATGATGGTGATGTCGTTGGGACTCGTGCTCCACAGAAAAAGCGTGACGAAGGCCGGCGGAAAAATATAGATAGTAGGATTGGGCAACCGCCGCTTGAAAGAAAAATCTTTATTCATGAAGCCTGTCTCTCACTCTTCGAGCCGCGCGCCCGGTGGCGCAGTCAACACTCGCCGCGCGCCCTGAGTTAATAAATCAGCCCGACCTTCTTTTTCTGGAACATAAGTATGACGCCGAGCAAGCCGTCATGGTTGGTAAAGCGCAGGTACGAATGCTCGCAGCCGCTTTGCTGAACAATCTCCAGAAGCTTGTTGACATCATACTGGTTAATCTGCGTGTAAGGATAATTGAACTTGCGCCCCTTCGCCAGATTGATGAAGTTATGCGCGAAAGGGACGGAGGTGTGCATCCAGTATTTGAATCTCTTGCCAAGCGATTCGTTCTTGGCATAAGTGAAGTGCAGGGCGGCCACGCCGTCGTCGGCCAGCAACTCCGTCATCCGTCGCAGCAAGCTCTCGCCGCGCCGCGTCGGAATGTGCTGCAAGACGATGTATGAATGGATGAAGTCGAATTGGCCGCTGACCTTCGAGAGAGCGTCGTCCGATTCGATGAACTCGACATTCTTGAGGCCGAACTTTTCACAGTTGCGCGCCGCTTCCGCACGCATCCCCTGAGAAATATCGACGCCGACGACCTCCGCGTGTCTTCTGGCAAGAGGCACCACCAGACGCCCGACGCCGCACCCGAAATCCAGACAGCGGCGCGGCGCGAACCCTGCGTCGAGGTGTTGCTTGATTAAGCCTTCAATCTGCTCTATGTACTTTTCGCCGGTTTGAAAAAATTCGGCAATCGTTTCGTCCGTCAAATTTTCGGGCCTGAATTGGTCCCAGATGACGACTCCGAAATAAGGAGAAATCTCTGCGAACACTTCCCACTGCTTGTCCACGTTTTTTCGATTCACTGTAATCTCCGATTAAAAAAGCTCATGCGTTACTCTTCATAAAAACGCCCGACTACTCTCGCACGCCGACCAGCAAAATGTGAAAGGCGAACAGCCCCGGCCACAGCCGCGCGCCGATGGAATCGAGTTTGCCGGCCAGCGCGGGAAACATTTTTCTGATGGGCCGCAGCGGGACTTTGCCGACGCCGTAATGAACGACGACTTTTAATCCGGCGGCTGTGAGCAGTTGGCGCGCGGTCTTGAAATCGAAAAAGCGTAGATGCGTCCTATCCATCAAACCGTTCTCCGCGTACTGGAAACGACCTCGCAGAAATTCGTAGCGCTGGCGAAACTGCATGACGTTCGGCAGGGCCACGTAAATCGCGCCGTCGTCCGCGACTAGATTCAAGACCTTTCGCAACAAAATTTCGGGGAACGCGACGTGCTCAAGCACGTGACTGAAGAGCAGCGCGTCGAAGCTTTTATCAACGAACGGCAACTCTTCGTTAAGGTCGCAGACGAGGCATTCAAGCTCGCGCCTGCGACACTCACCCGCCTCGCTAAACGAGAGCGTGACGCCCGTTGTGCGGTGTCCTTTGGCGGCCAGCAAGCTCATGTTTGCTCCGTTGCCGCACCCGACATCGAGGATACGCCGGTGCTTGTCGTCAACCAAAGCAATCAATTCCGGCAAGCCTTCATTCTCGTAAAAGCGTTCCTGATAAACTGCGCGGCGCGCGTCCTTCGTCATCGCTCGAAGCTAGCCTTTTCGATACTTCGGTTTAATCCTGTAGAGCCGCCGGTCGCCCGTCAACAGCCACGCCAGAAAATCTTTGCCGAGACTGTAGTGTCGCCGGATGGTTCGATACGCCGCCCGCGCGTTCGAGAAATCGCGGCTGATTAAGCGCGCAATCAGATAGTGCATTCGCATCGGGGCGTTGGTGAAAAAGTAGAACCGCCGCGCGTGCGTCTTAAACTCTGCGGGCAGCCGCGCGAAGAGTTCATCATAGACAGCTTTCTCTTCGTGCCACGAAGCGACGTGCGTGGCGCGCTGCTGGCTCGCCTGTCCCTTGTGCATGCGCAGGTAGACGAGGGGCTCGCGTATGAACCCGACCGGGTAATTTTTGGAGACGCGCGCCAGCATCTCAAAATCGCCGGAGCAAACCATGTCTTCCCTGAAATAACCAATCTCTTCGAAGACGGCTCGCCTCATGCCGAAGAAGCAGATGTTGCCGCCGAGCGGCCCGTGATAAATCATGATGACGGCGGCCAGCGCGGGCGAGATAATCTCCGGCGTCGGGTCGTAGGGCGCGTCACGATTGTAGCTAACGACAGCGCCGCTCTCGTCAATGATGTCGCCCGTGCAAGTGTACATGCCGATGTCCGCGTGACGACGAACGAACTCCGCTTCCACCTCAAGGCACGAAGGCTTCATAATGTCGTCCTGCGCCCACACTCTGACCCAACGCCCGCGCGCCGCTTTGATGGCGAGGTTCAAGGTCTGGAAGAGTCCCTTGTTCGCATCGTTTCGGAAACGACGAATGCGCGGGTCGTCGTATTCCGCGATGATTCGCGCGCTGCTGTCCGTCGAAGAGTCGTCCCAGAGTATCAACTCGAAATCCTGAAACGTTTGCGCCAGCACAGAGTCAATGCTGAGGCGCAGATATTTCTCGCCGTTGTAGACGGGCAGCGTCACGGAGAAGAGCGGCTCTGGCGATTCGTTCGACATTTAATCCAAGCCCTTTTCGGCGGCGCGAGCCATCGACTGATTCGTCATCACCGGCGCAAGGCCGACGGCTTTCATCAAAGCGGCTTCCATCTGCGCGGCCATCCGCTCGCTCGACAAATGCTCGGAGCCGTACGCCTTCGCGGCGCGCGACATACGTTGCCGCAAGCCTGCGTCCTGAATCAAGAGCTTCAACTTATCCGCCAGTTGGGAGGGCGATTCGGCGTCCACAAGATAGCCTGTCGAGTTGTCCTGCACAATTTCGGGCAGGCCGCCGCGCCGCGTGGCGATGACAGGAATGCCGAAGTGCGTCGTCTCGATGGCGACCGTCGGGCAAGGGTCCTGGCTGCGACTGGGAACGACGCAGATGTCCATGCTGCTGAAAATCTCTGCGGGGTTTTTGACGAAGCCGGGCCAGCGCACTTCCTGCGTCAATTGATAATCGTCAATCTTGCGCTTCAAAGCCGCGACGTATTCCGGCTGGCCTTCGCCGAAAATCAGAACGGAGAATGAAAGCCCCGCTCGCTTCAATTCCCTGAGGGCTTCGACGAAATCGTCGTGTCCCTTCCACTCGCCGATTTGCCCGACGATGCCGACGCGAACGGGCGCGCCCTCTTCGTTCGCTTCCCTTTCCGGCGGCGAAAGATTGAGCTTCGCTGCGTTGCCGTTTGCTTCCCTGCTCAAGGGCGGAGTGATGCCGTTCAAGACGGAGAAGACTTTTTCCGGCGCGACGCCGAGGTCAACGATTGACTGTTCAATATAACGCGAGACGCCGATGAAGGCGCGCACGCGCAGGCTGAGAAAGCGAAACAGGCGACGATAGAACGCGGTCGGCGCGAACGGGTCGTGAACATGAAAGAAAGTGTTGCGCGCATCGAGCAGCGGCCAGACGTGGAAGATGTGATGCAGGGTTGAATGCACAACGGCGTCCGGCTGAAAATCTTTGAGATGGCGACGATAGCCGAGCCAGAGTTTCGGGCTTTTGCTCAAGGTGTCAACGGTCATCCGCATGGCCGGGGCCGTCAAAGTCTTGGAGATGAAACCGAGCGGCAGGCTGATGAACGGAATAGCTTCGGCGGCCAAACGGCGATCGTAATCATCGTGCGCCCAACTGCTGATGATGCAGCGCACATCATGGCCGCGCTCGCGCAAGCCCTGCATCAGGGAGAGCGTGATTATCTCTTTGCCGTAAACGAAGCCGCCGCCGCACACGAATAGAATTTTCACAACGCCTCGACGGAAGAGTTTGGCCGCACGCCGCAGAAGGTGAAGTGGCGCCCGAAGGGACGAAAGACGCGCTTTAAGAACCGGCTTTGAAAGTCGAACGTGACGAGCTTCATGGGGTCTGTGCGCGGCAAGAGCAGCCATTGATAATGATTGCTCTCCGTCTTTTTAACCTTCAGTCCGCCGCGCTCAAGAATCCTGCGGACGCGCCAGAAGAGAAAGAAATTTTCGTGCGGCTGGACGCCGGAGCCGGAATCGAAGGGCTGGCCCGTCGTCCAACTCTTCAACCATTGCAGAATCATGCCGTTGAAATAATTTTCGGTCGTCAGGATAAACTGCCCGCCCGGCTTGAGGACTCTGTGAATCTCTCGCGCCATCTGTTCCGGATGCGGGACGTGCTCCATGCATTCGCAGGAGACGACGCAATCAAAGCTGCTGTCGGCGAAGCTCAAAGCCTCCGCGTCTTCGACCTTGAACTGCGCGCTGCTGCCGTGTTCGGCTGCGCGCCGCACGGCGGTCGCAATCGCGGCCTCCGAAAAATCAACGCCGACCACTTCGGCGCCTTGATATTTTCCCGCCAGCCAGATTGAGAAATCGCCGCGCCCGCAGCCAATCTCAAGGACGCGCTGCCCGCTCACATCCGGCAGCAGGCGCGCGACCGTCACATACCAAGGATGCTGCAAGACGGAGCCTTCGGCTTCGCCCGCCGCCAGCCGTTCGTGCCAGGCGTTGTACTGTTCGAGTTTATCCATGCCGCGCGTTGCTCTTTAAATGTTCGGGCGATAACGCTCTGCTCAATCTTTAACTCCGCAAAGCCTGCCCGTTGCTCGTGGCCTCGTACAGACGGCGCACGGTGTTGACCGAAACGGACAAGTCAAACTTGTCAACCTGCTCTCGCCAGACTTGCGGCGGCGGCGGATTCTCAATCAACGCGAGCAACGCCCTGACGAGTCCCTGCGTTTGGCCCAACGGAAAACGGAAGGCCGGATTGATGGGCGCGATTAAATCTTCGCCGCAGCCGCAGGCGTCGCTAACGACGCACGCGAGGCCGCTCGCCATCGCTTCGTTGACTACCAAACCCCAGGTCTCCTGATGGTCGCTCGGCAGCACGAGGCAGTCTGCGGCGACATAAGCTTTCGAGATTTCCGTCTGGTTCAAAAATCCCGTGAACGATGCGCGTGGCGCCGCTTCGCCAGCGACGCTTTCATCATCGCCGATGTTTTCAACGAGCGTGGTTTTCGCCTCCGCATCGTAAACGACACGGCAGGCGGCGCGCAGCCCCGCGCCCAATTCCCCGCTGCCCACAAAGAGCAAGTGAAGCGGGCGACCGAGCTTAGCCAAACCCGCATCGCGCGCGGCGTTGATTAAATCGAGCGGCCGCTTTTTCGGAATAAACTTTCCGGCAAAGAGCAGGCACAAAGCATTCTCTGGAATGGCCCACGCGCGACGAATCGCGGCGCGCTCTGCGGCAAGCTCCGCGGCTTGGCGCGCGAAGCGTTCGTTGTCCACGCAGTAGGGCGCGGGATGCAGTTGCTCTTCGCGCACGCCGTAGCTTTCGTAGAGACGACGGTTGGCTTGACCGATGTATAGAAAGTTGCGCACGCGGCTGAAGAGTCGTTTATGAAGAACGCGCTTGGCCTGTTTTTTCCATGCGGGCGTCGGGCTCAAATCATTGCTCTCGCCGCGCAGCCAGACTGGCACGCGCGCCGCGTGCGCCTGCCAGACGGCTTGCCAGTAGGCGCGCACTTGCCAGCCCTGAATCCAGAGGGCTTTGACTCGCTGCTCGCGCAGCAGTTGCCCCAGAGGCTCTTCGAGGCGGACTTGATTAAAGCGCGCGACGTTGGCATCCGGGTTGATTTTGAGAAAGCGCGAAGGGTAGCCATCGAGCGTGTCCAGGTCCCACTTGAAAGACTTGCCGAACTGCACATCGTAGCTGGCGCGAACGCCGTGGTCGCTGAAGTACCAGACCTCAAACGGAACCGCGCCGTCCGCCGCCAGAGCTTGCCAGAGCGGGACTTGATATTGAATCGGGTGCGTCGTCAAAATCGCCAGCATCAAGCGAAGTCTCTTAAGATTTGCTGCCAGCGCTCGCCGTAGGCGTCCCACGAAAAACGCTCGGCTGAATGACGTGCGGCGACAGCCATGCTCTCCAAACGCTCAGGCTCGGACGCGCAATCCTGCATCGCCGCCGACAGCGCATCCAGATTGCCCGAAGGAATCAAGTAGCCTTCGATGCCGTCTTGAATCAAGTCCGGCCCGGCGGTCGCCTCCGTCGTGATAATCGGCATGCCGCTGGCAAGGGCTTCGAGCAGCACGAGGCCAAAGCCTTCGCAGTAGCTCGGAAAGACCAGCACGTCGCATTGCCGCAGCAAGTCTGGCAACTCCTGATGCGGACGTTTGCCCACAAACTTCAAGCCCGGCAACTCCGGTATCAAGGCGCGCTCTCTGTCCGAGGCAGGCCCGACAAACCACAACTCCGCGTTCTCCAACTTCATCTTGCGCCATGCTTCGACCAGCAGCGGAACGCCTTTGCGCGCCGAGATTGAGCCGACGAAAAGAAAGCGCACGGGCTTGCGCTCGCGCGGCATCGAAGGCGGGTAGAACAACTCAAGGTCAACGCCGTAAGGATTGACCGTTATCTTGTCGGCGGCGACGCCCTGAGCGATGAGCGTCTGCTTGCTGAAAGAACTGGCGGCGATGATGCGCGTCGCCAATTGATGCTCGCGTTGCTCGCAGGCCAGGACCTCCGGCAGTCTGGCTTCAATCTCTTCCTGCCAGTCTGGAAAGATGCGCGCCACGCGCTCCATAATCTGCTGGTTGAAGAGCGGGTGCGAGATGCTCTGGTCCAGAAAGTAAGGCTTGCCGATTTTTTCCGCGCGCTCGGCCAGCAGCCAAGATGAAGTGTCAAAGCCGATGACGGCGGAAGCGTTGCTTAAAGAGGCCGCCGGAATCCGTTCCTGAAAAGCGCGATTGCGTTCGTGAAAAACTCTCTGCGGCGATTCGCCTTGCCGCAAGCGGTTGAGGGCTTTCAATTCGATGACGGGCATCGTGTGCAGGCTGCGCGCGGGGATGCCGCTGACGACGCGGTTGGCAATCTTCCGGCGCCATTCGGTCGGGGCGTAGTTGCTGACGACGCGCCCGACCAGCCCGCTCGTCGCCAGCGCAAAGCCCGTCCAGAATTGGTAGAGCGAATCGTAGCGAACGAGTTGTCGCGCCAGTTGGTGTGAATATTGTGTGCCGGGATGAGCCAGAAGAACCATTTGAGATACTAAGACAGTTAACCTTTGATGCTTAAACTTCGGGACGCTTCAGCTTCGCGCTGACGACGGTTCGGCGACGAGCCAGCGGTTGTGCTCAAGCGGCCGCTGCTCCGGCAGCAGGACACGCCAAGGGGCGTTGTAGATGATGCGCGTGCTGTAGCCGTGCGACTGCAACCAGCGGACGCATCCCTCTTCCAGTTCCTTCGAGTGCGTCTCGATGAGCCAGCGCAAATCCATCAGGCAATCGCAGCCTTCGGCGCTGCGCAGGAGTTCGACTTCGCCGCCGTCAATGTCCACCTTCAGGAAAACGGGGCGCGGCAAATCGCGCACGAGTTCGGCGATGGAGACGGAATTTTCTCCGGCTCCGACGAATCGCTGCTCGGCGATGAAACGCTCGCCCGTCTCAAAGCCGTTGGCGCGGGCGTTGGCGAGCAGTTGCTCCATCGCCGGGCCGGGTTCGCAGGCGACGACGCGCGCCGCCCGCGATTGCAGAAAGGCCATCGTGTAATAGCCGTCGTTGGCCCCGACATCAATCAGGCTTTGGCTGGATGGAATCAAACGGCGGAAGGCCGCGACCAACTCGCGCTCGTCGAGTCCCCAGTAGCGCTGCGATTGATTGGAGAGGTCGAGTTCCATCAACATTCCTTTGGCGAGCCCGCCGCGCAGGCGACGCAGCTTGCGACCTTCAGGAACCAGCAGACGCTTGAGAGCTTGTTTCATCGCGGGTCTTAATCTGTCTAAAAAATTGAAGGGACGCCGAAGCTCTCCGGCGTCCCCTCGTGCTTGTCTAGTTGCACACCCATGCGCCGTTGATGCGCTTGGCTATCGCGCCCGAACCGCCCGACGCGCAAGGGTTGGTCTGCGTGCAGTCGGTGCAGTAGAACATCGCTCCGTTCTCCATCGAAGACCAAGCGGAGCCGTAGAGCCATTGAATTTGCGGCAGCACGAATTTCTGAAAGCCGCCCATGCTGAACTCCGGCGTGCGCCCCGCGTAGTTGTCCATCATTGAAACCCAACCTTGAGTGAACTGCTCAAACTTGGGACGCGCCGTGGTCGGATAATTGTTGCCGATGCTGACGAGCCGCGAGTTGAAATTCTGCGGGCGGTAGTTGCTGTCGGGCGACGTGCCGATGGGTTCGGCGGTCAGCGGCAGTCCCCAGATATTATGTTCCAAGAGCAGTTGATTGCCCTGACCGATGACCTCGATGCCGGGATAGTAGTAAGTCATCGTCATGCCGGGATGGTCTGGGTCTGCGACGACGATGGAGTCGTAGCCGGTCGAGAGCAGAGCGTTGCTGCGCAAGATGAAATTTCCGTAGCCGAGCCGCGCCAGTTGATGCCCTTGCTCGCTGACGTGATATTCGATGGTGGACGGCTCACCTGTGGAAGTAATCTCGTAGTCGGCGTAGCTGAAGTGGCTTTCATTATTGACGGCATAGAGAGAGCCGTAAAGCATCCTGACGCCATAGACGGCTCCCGTCCAATAGCTTTCCGTCAGGGAAATGTTCTTCGCGTTCGGGTTCGGGCCGACGCTGATGGCAATCCCGCGATTGAGATTGCGCGGATTGCAATAGCTGTTCGGGTCTGTGCAGGAAGCGGGACTGCCCGCGATTGTTCCGCTGGCGATAATCGTCAGTCCCTTCATCCTGATTTGTTCGCAGTTGCTTCTCGCGATGTCCGAGATTTGCACGCCTCTGAAAGCGCTGCTGTTGTCTGTCCGGCGAATCAGCAGACGCTCCAAGCGAATGTCCGTGGTCGTCGCCGAAGGCGTGAACGGCGGGTCGTACTGGTCTATGTTGATGGCGACGTTGGCATACTTGCCGGTCGTCGGATTCTTGGCTTCAAAGAAGCAGCCCTGAATGGTGATGGAGCCGGAGTTGATGATGTCGAGCATCGTGCCGCTGTTCGTCCCGTCCCAGACAAAGCCGGTCTGCCCGTGCTCCGGCCCGCCGACGTAACTGCCGCCGCCGTCGCAGAGCAATCTGAGCCCGCGCTTGCCGTGAATGTTAATTGGCCCCGTGATGGTGTGCGAGCCGTTGGGCACGACGAACGTTGTGTAGTCAGCCGCCGCAGCGATTTGCGATTCGATTGACGCCTGCGGAGCGGGCGCAAACGGCTTGAAAGAACTGCCGCCGTCGAGACGGCCCGTTGGCTTCACCCACAAGTCATCGTCGTCCGCAATCAAGCGTTTGAGATTCGACTTTTGGGAGCGCGGAACCGCCGCCGTCTGTGCCGAAGCGTTGACGGCTGACGCAAGAAGGAGCGACAACGTTAGAACTCCGCCCACGAGACGACCAAAGCAATAGTTGTAAAAGCTACGATTCATACTGTTCCTTTCCCGGAAGTTTTCCGGCTATGGAAGTGAAGATCGATAAAGCCCGTGAGGAAGAAGTCGCAGGATGTGGAATGATGCTCCTCACTTTGTCTCGCTCTGTGGCTCAGCATGAACACTGCTCTTCGCCTTGCTCTCAAGCAACTTGGCCGGGACTCCGGCGATAACGGAATCCGCCGGAAAACTTTTCGTCACGACCGCTCCCGCCCCGACCACGCAGCGGTCGCCGAGCACAACGTCTTTGAGGATGACGGCCTTCGCGCCAATCCAACAGCCGTCGCCGATTTTGACTCGCCCCGCCCGCATCGGTTGCTGGCCGGGCAGCAAGCCCTGGCCGAACGTGTGGTTGGCGTCGGTGATGTAGATGTCCGGGCCGAACATGTTGTCGCTGCCGATTTCAACCAGCCCGCAAGCGTCAATCATGACGCCGCGATTAAAATAGTTTCGATGGCCGATGCTTATCCGCACGCCGTCAAAGGGCGCGTCCTCCGGCCACAGCCAGCAGCCTTCGGTGAAGGCGTTGTAGCTGCCAAGCTCTATCTGCGCCAGCCTGCGGCAACGCACGCGCTCAAGCCGGTTGCGCTCGCCCGAGCGCAAACCCAGACGGCGATAAGACCAGACGCGCAGGCGGCTCATCAACCCGCGCGGCATCTTCAACAACTGCGGCTCGAAACGACTGAAGCTCATTTGGCGGAATGCGAGCGGCGGAAAAATTCTCGAAACGCCGTTCGGCTGACGGGCTTTCTAGTCCGCGCCACGCCCTGCACGGATTTGAGGAACATCATGAAGCCCTTCATGCAAGAGCGCAGCGTGCCTTTGCTGTAGGCGTTGCGCAGGTGGCCGAAGGCTTTGCCCGGAATGAACCACAAGACCAGCGGGAAAGGACAACGACGATAGGCGAACACCAGATCGTTGCACACGTTGGAGCTTAACTGCGCGTGACGGTCGCGCGCCAGGACGGCCTTGTCGTGCCAGACGTGAACGCCCGGCAAATAAAAAATCTCGTGGCCACGGTCGAGCAACTGCACGCACAAGTCTATCTCTTCGCTGCCGTAGAAGCCGGGGCTCGGCGTGTAGTATCCAATCTCGCGCGCGGCTGACAATCTGAGCAGGTGGCCGCAGCCGATGTACATGTGGGTCGGGAAAGGCTCGCCGCGTTCGGTCGGCTGAGGTCGGTCTGGCGAGAGAATATCGTAAGCCACCGCCGCCACCTCCGGTCGCTCCTCCAACAACTTCACGCCCGCCGTTATCTCGTCGCCCTGCATGAACCATGCGTCATCGTCAAGGCTGAAATATAACT
>JAWVFT010000003.1:0-12283 GCA_033855775.1 Blastocatellia bacterium
GACGGCCATTCAAAAAACGCCGCAAGCGTCGGAGACAGCTCTCATCATCGTCTCCGACCACGGCATGAACAGCGTCAACGGCGTCTATAGTCAGGGCTTCAATCTCGTCAAGCTGCTCGGCAGTCGCGCGGGCGGCGGCCATCACGTCGTCACGAAGCGGCGCCTGATGCTCGACTATGCGTTGAAGGGCATCTATCCGCTCGTTCCCTTGATTACGACGACGACCGACGATTCCTACTATCTCAAAGGCCAGAGCACTTCGTACCCGACGGCCCTGCTCGACTTTGACGGCAACGAGCGCGCGGCCTTTCACCTGCGCGACAGCGACCTCAACGCCCTGCACATCATCTTCCAGCAACTTCAACGCAAGGACGTTTCCGCCCCGCTGCGCCGCGCCTTGAGCGACGCCTTCTTCAAGACTCTGGACGCGCGCCGCAACGATTGGCAGAAATCTCTCTCGGAGTTGAACGAAGAGTTGGCCGCGCTGCGCAGTCTGCTCTTGAAGCAACGCGCGCAGTTGGACGCGCTGCCGAAGAAGTGGACGAAGGAGGAGACTAACGCAGGGTTGGACGAGGAAGCGCAGCGTTTGTTCGCGCGCTACGATTCCGGCCTGGGCGACGAGCGCGACTACGCGGAGTATGCGCGAACCCTCAACAATCTGCTCTCGCTGCGCCCGTCGAGCTTCGCTTCCGGCAAGCTCAAGATAGAAGACTTCATCGCCAGAGGCGCGATGGGCGAGCCGAACAGCATTCACGAGTTGCAAAACTACGTCGCCGGCGCAGCAGACGGCGGCTTCGTCCTCAGCGGCGACGGCTCGCTCGACATGACGAAGAGCTTCAAGCGCATTGATTATCTCTCGCTGCTGCGTGAGGCTGCCGTTCGCAACAACGTTCAGCCGGGCGTTGATAATCATCCGATTGATTTCGTCGCCCTGCGGATTCCGCGCGAAGCTCTGGCCGCGGAGCTTGACGCGGAGTTGATGCCGACGGGCGATGCCGTCTGGTTGTATGGCGGGCCGCAGCGGCAAGCTCTGCTGCTGGCGCGCGAAGACGAAGCGGGGCGTTTGCGCCTTCGCTACTTGCCTGTGTCCGGGTTGCGGCAGGAGCCAAGCGGCGAGATACATTTCCGGCGCGAGAGTTGGCGCGCTGACCTTCCTTTGAAAATCATGGAAGACGCAGCGCTCAGCGTGCCTTCAGGCTCTCGCGCAGAGTGGCTGGACAGTTGGCACACAGACCTTGAGTGGTTGCGCGCCACGCACAAAACAACTTACTCTAACGCGGTTGTGGGCTTGAATGAACAACTCGCGCGGCACGTTCCCGAAACTTTGCAGACGGACGCCTCCGGCCTTTCGGATGAGGAAAGGTTGCTGCGCCGCTTTCGTCAAAGGCAGCGTCGTCTCTCCGAGACGGACGTGCTCGTGCTCGCCAACGACCACTGGAACTTCGACGTGCGCGGCTTTAATCCCGGCGGCAATCACGGCTCCTTCTTTCGCATATCGACGCACGCGACGTTGATGATGGCGGGCGGCGACCAGACTGGAATCCCGCGCGGCGAGAGAATCGAAGAGCCGTATGACAGCTTGAGTTTTGTGCCGACCGTGCTGGCCCTGACCGGCCAACTGCGCGACGAGCGCGTGCCTGTGCCTGTTCTCTGGCAGCGCGGCTTTCGTCCCTTTCCCGGTCGCGTCATACAGGAAATTTTCGGCGCGGGCAAAGACAAGAGCGTCTCGCCCATTGTCGGAGACTTGAAAGCGCCTCGATGATTACCGGTGAGCAGTTGAGAGAGACGACCGCAGACATCACGCTGCCGCCCGGCTCGGAAGAAGCGGGAGCGCCGGAAACGGGAAAGGCGCGACGCTACATCGTCTGGCTTCAGGGCGTCGCCTTTCTGCTCGGCATAGGGCTGCTGGTCTACGTCGTCAACCGCGTCGGGATGCAGCCAATCTTCGATGCGATGAGACGCATCGGCTTCGGCTTCTTCTTCCTGCTCGCCATCAACGGAGCGCGCCACGTCCTGCGCACGCTGGCGATGCGAACGGCGGTCGCGCCCGAACATCGTCGCTTCAACGTCCTGCAAGCCTTCTCGGCGCGGCTCGGCGGCGAGGCCGTCAGCTTTCTCACCTTCACAGGCCCCGTGCTCGGCGAAGCGACGAAAGTGGCGCTCTTGCGCAAGCGCGTCCCGCTCGTCTCCGGCGTCTCGGCCCTGCTGATAGACAACATTCTCTACTACCTCTCGGTCGTCTTCTTCATACTCGGCGGCGCGCTCGTCATGCTGGCGAACTACAGCGTGCCGCGCTTGGTCAGTTATGTGCTGATTGCCATCGCCGCCTGCGCGTTGCTCGGCATTCTCGCCGCCGCGTTCGCCCACAGGCGGCGCGTGATGTTGTTGACGTGGTTGATTGACAGGCTGGCTCGTTCAGGCATTCACCCACGGGTGCTGACCTCGCGGCGCGAGCACATCTATCAACTCGAATCGAACGTCTACGATTTTTACGACCATCATCCCGGCTCGTTCGTCGCTATCCTCGCCTACAACATTCTGGCGCACGCATCGAGCGTGTTGGAAGTCTACGTCACGCTTCGGATGCTCGGCTTTACTCCGCGCGTGCAGTCGGCATATGTTATCGAGTCGTTGACGAAGGTTATCAACTTCGTCTTCGGTTTTGTCCCGGCGACCATCGGCGTTTATGAAGGCGGGACGGAAATCATCCTGCAAAACCTCGGCTTCGCGGCGGCGACGGGCGTGACGCTGGCGCTGGTGCGCAAGGCCGGGACGGTGTTCTGGACTGCTCTGGGGCTGGTCATTCTGCTGTGGCGCGCGATGCCGTCCGCGACGCGCCGCCTGATGGATCGCAGCCCGCGCTTTCGCAAACTTATGGACAGCCTAGTCTTCTCAAACATCGCGCACAGGCCCGCGCGCACAGCCGTCAGCGTGCTCGGCATAGGCATCGGCGTTTTGTTGATTATCTTCACGACCGGGCTGGCGCACGGAGTCTTGCGCGAGCGCGGGCGGCGCGAGGCCAACATCAACGCCGAAATCAGAGTCAGCGCCGCCGGGACGATTGGCCTGACCGGCTCGCAGCCCTTCGCCATGCCGGTCGAGCGGGCGCGCGAGATAGCGAAACTGCCCGGAGTGCGCGCCGCCCTGCCCATCGGGCAGAAGCTCTTGAAGACCGAGAGCGGCTTCGGCAATCGTCTGGTTGACGGCATCAACTTTGAAGAGTACGCGGCGGTCACGGGCCTGAGCATCAAGGACGGGCGAAGGCTGAACGAAGTGGGCTACGAAGTGATTGTGGATTCCATCTGGGAGCAGGAGAAAGGCTTCAAGGTGGTCGGCTCGACCATCAAGCTGTTTGAGCGCGACTACACCATCGTCGGCGTCTACGACCCGCCGGGGGGCGGGCGCGTCAAGATTCCGCTCAAGACGATGCAGGATGAAGTCGGGGCTTTGCCCGAAGACGGCGAGGGCGTCGAGCGTTGCACGGCGATACTCGTCTCCTGCAACAACCCCGCGGAACAGGAAGAAGTCGCGGCGCGCATTCGCCAGCAGTTTCCAGACGACCAGATTATCTTCACGCGCGACTTGCCGGAGCTTTACGCCGAGGGCGTGCCTGCGCTCAACGCCTTCATCAACGTTGTCGTCGCCATCGCCGCCGCCATCTCTATGCTCGTCATATTGCTTGCGATGTACACGACCGTCACGGAGCGCACGCGACAAATCGGCGTGCTCAAATCCCTGGGGATGTCGAAGGCGTCAATCGCCTGGGTGATAGAGCAGGAAGCAATCCTCGTCAGCGTGCTCGGCGTCCTGACGGGCATCGTGTTGACGCTCGTCTTCCGCTTCGCGGTGATGCGCTCGACTTCTCTCATCATAGACATAGAGCCGCGCTGGATTCTCGTCGCGCTCGCCGTCGGCTTAGTTGGAGGAACCATCGGCGCGCTCTACCCTGCCCTGCGCGCCGCGGGGCAGGACGCGGTGGAAGCCCTGAGCTACGAATAACAGCGGCGCACGAAGAGCGGTGGAGCAAGAGATAAGGGTGTAGAGACGAAAGCGTGGCGGCTCAACTTGAGTCGCCACGCTTTTCTCTTTCATACGGCCTGTGCCTGCTGCTCAACTCTCGCGCCCCATGCAACGCGCACGGCGGCTCAACATTTTGCGTCAACGGACAGCGGCGACCAGACCAACGCCGCCCGCGCGCGCCCCTCACTGTCGCAGAAAGGCGGGCAGCGCTGAAGACCGCCGCCAGTCGAAGTCGTGGCTCTCGGAGACAAGGCGAAAGCCGCCCTCGCCGCTGATGCGCGCGAAGAGCGGGCGCTCCGTCGCAGCCTCGAAGAACCTTTCGTCAACGGCGCTCGTCCTTACCTCTTTCGGGGCGCGGGCCATCATGGATTCGATGTCCGCGATTGAGCGCGGCAGATTCTCCGTCATCCAGCGCGCGCCGCTCTCAGTCACCAGCATGTCGTCTTCGATGCGAACGCCTATGTTCTTGTACTTCTCGAAGGCGGGGCGAATGGCGGCGATAAACTTTTCGTTCTCCGGCGTCTTCGGCAGATAGTCTAACGCGTCCTCGCGTATGTAGATGCCGGGTTCGTTGGTGAAGACCATGCCGGGTTCCAGCTTGACGCCGCGCCCGCCGACATCGTGAACGTTCATGCCGAGCCAGTGAGACGTGCCGTGCATAAACCAGATGCGATACTGGTCTGAGTTGCGGTCTGTAATCAAGCCTAAGCGGAGCAGCCCGTCTTTGACGACTTCGAGGGCAGCATTGTGTATGTCGTTCGGGAAGACTGCGCCGGGTTTGGTGGCGCGGGCGGCGGCTTCCTGCGCGTCATAGACGATTTGATAGACGGCTGCCTGTTCGGGCGTGAACTTGCCGTTGACCGGGAACGTGCGCGTCACGTCCGCCGTGTAGTGTCCATACTCCGCGCCGACATCCATCAAAAGAAGCTTGCCGGGTTGGATGCGTCCCTGCGATTCGACGTAGTGCAAGGTGGTCGCGTTCGGCCCGCAGCCGACGATGGAGGGATAGCCCCACTGGTCTGCGTTCCTGCGCTTGAAGGTGTATTCGACTTCGGCTTCAACCTCGTATTCCCACTGCGAGCGATTAGCCACCGCCATCGAACGCCCGAAGGCTTCCGTCGTGATGTCTATCGCGTGTTGCAGGATTTTCAATTCCATCGGCGACTTGCGCAGCCGCATCTCCGCGAAGATGGGCGCCGCCGTCGTCACATTAAATCCGGTCGCCACTCTCGCCGACTGCGCAGCGAAGTTTTGCTCCTGCTTGTACTCGCGGCTCTCCGCTTCGCGCGACGGCAGCAAGAGATAGAGCCGCGCCTCGTTGCTCGCCATCGCGCTAAAGAGTGATTCGTAGCCGGTCGCCGCAGCCGGAGTCGTCGCGGGGCCGCCCGTCGCCGCGACGCTTGCGCCGACGATTGACCCTTGCGCTTGCGGGCTGGACGAAGCGTTGACGGTCGTGACGTTGGCGGGCGTCTGAGCAGAGACGGGGCGCAGAGCCGTGGCCGCGCCTGCGGCGGCGGTCGTTTGCGTCGCCTGCGGCACGGGCGGCGTGACGGGCTGCGGGCTGGCGTTCGTCGCGCTCGTCACGGTGTTCGTCATCAACAAAGCTTCGGCCTTCGGGCGATAGGCTTGGCGATTGCGCACGGCGCGCATGAACGGCTCAAACTCCGCGGCCTCCCAGATTTCCCTGATGCCGGAGGCGGCGCGAGCTTCCTCCGCGCTGTACATGTGGCCCGTCCAAGTCTCGGCGGCGGGGTCGCGTTTGGGGAGAAAGAGTATTTCGGGCAACTGCGGATTGCCGGGCATCAAGACGAGCGTTGCGCCCTTCTGCTTGAGGTTGGTTAGGTAGTAGAGATTATTCTCCTGACGATATTCATAGTCCACGTCGTTGGTGTAAACGCGCGGCTCCGTGCTGTAGAGAATCAACATGCCCTGCGGCCCAATCTTCTGCGCGACGCGCTGGCGGCGCCCGGACAGTTCGCTTAAGCGCGCCGTCTCTTCGAAGACCGGAGCGGGCGGCGCGACACGAATCGCGGGCAGAGCCGCCTTGCTGTCCGTCTCGCCGCTGGCGGCGGAGTGTATGGCGGCGATGCTCAGCAGCAACGCGACGAGGGCGAACGTGGTCGTTAATTTAAGATAAGCTTTTTTCATACTAACTTTCTCCTTCGCGAGCTTTGACGAAAGTTGAAACATGGACGAGTGTTTTAAGATTGACGCGGGGCCTTGGACAAATATAACGCCTTTCCGCTGCCGGTAAAAGCGGCCCGATAGTTTGAGCGCGGCTTTCATGAAGCGACACGCACAGCCACGTCGCGCGTCGCGCGGTTGCCGAAGAAGTCTTCCGCGAAGACGCGCACGATATATCGCCCCGCGGGAAGCGCGGACGCATGCCAGTAGTCTGCCAAGGCCGCGCGGTCGCGCACACGATTAGTGACGATGTAAGCGAAGATGGTCTGGCCCGTGTAGCCCGACTGGCTGCCCTCTGCGTAAGCCATGCGCGCCGTGAAGGGGTCGTCGGGCAGGCTCTCAAAAGAGATGTTCATCAGCGGCTCTTCGAACCCTTGCGCGGGTCTTTCGTCGGCGTTCAGGATTTGATAGCCGAGGCGATAGAGGCCGAGCTTGCGCCGCGCCGCGTTGCCGTCCATCTGGTCGTAGGCGCGAACAACTATCTCTACATCGCCCTTGACCTCGACGGGAGCGCCGCTGTCCCCTACGGCCTTGCCGCTCTCCACAGTCGCCGCTGCCCCGAACTGTTCGCCGTTTCGATTCAACAGGAGAACGCCGTCCTTTTCAATCGTCGGGGCGACGGTATCCCTGATGCCGGGAAGGTCGAGCGCGGCCAGCGCGTTGAACTCCGAGCCGAGCGGCCCCGCGATGAGATGAACGTGATATTGATTGTTAAGCGTGCCGAGCGCGTCGCCCGCCTTGAAGGCCGCGCCGCGCCGCACGCGCACGTCAACGATTTTCCCACGCTCGTCGCGCAGCAAGCGAAAGCGTTCGTCGTCGAAGGGCCGCTCGTCGCGGTCGCGCCCCATGCGCAGGTGTATGTAGCCGAGCGAGGGAAAGCGTATGCGCTCGCGCGCCGTGCCGACGCCGCCGACGCTCAAAGGGTTCATCATCCGCTCGTCGCGGACGAGGCGCACAGTCTCGCCATACGCGCCCGGAACGTCCAGGCCGTTATGAAACCATGCGTCATGCTTGTCCATTATCTCGCCGCGCACTTCGCCGAAGGTGGCGGCGATTTCGCGCGGGCGTGCCGGTGGCTCGTAAGGCCAGCGCGGAGCGCCTTGCGCACGAAAATCTGCGGCGGCAGCGCGAAGAGCTTGCGCTTCTTCCTTCGTGACGAGGTGGCCGCGCTCTGCGCCTTCTGCGAGGACGACGCGCACGGCCCGATTGCCTGTGTCGGCGACGACGAGCGAGCCGTCCTTTGCTACCGCAACGCCCGAAGGATGATTGACGCGCGCCTCAACGAGCGGGCCGTCGAGGTGTCCTGAGAGCGTGCGGCCCACGAGCGTGAAGACCTGCGGCACAAGCTCGAAGACGACCGCGCGCAGTTCGGAGGCTCCGGCGTCGGCGACATAGATTCTCCCGCTCGAATCAACGGCGATGCCCGTCGGCTCGTCAAAGAGCGCGTTCGCGAGCAATCCGTCCTGCACTCCGGCTTCGTCCGTCCCGGCGATGGTCTTGACGGCTCCGCTCAACTCGACACGGCGCAGGCGATGATTGCCCGTGTCCGCCACTACGAGCGAGCCGTCCGGCGCGACGGCGATGCCGCAAGGAGTGTGAAAGCGAGCCTGCACCCCGTCAATCGCGTCGGCGTAGCCGGGAGCATCGCCGCCCGCGAGCGTGCGGACTACGCCCTGCCTGTCAACGGCACGAATGCGGTCGTTGTAAGTGTCCGCGACGAAGATTGTGCCGTCGGCGGAGACGGCCACGCCGACGGGGCCGTCAAAGAGGGCCCTGGAGTTGTCGCCGTCTGCAAAGCCCGCGCGCCCTTCGATGCCCGCGATTATCCTGACGGCTCCGCTCTGCGCGTTGACGAGCTTGATGGTGTGCGAGCCCGTGTCCGCGACGACGAGCGAGCCGTCCGCGGCGACGGCCACGGCTGAAGGCGTGCTGAGATTTTCGGCCAACACCTTCGCAGAGCCTTCGGGCGTCAATTGCACGAGTTGATTAAGCTCGCCGTCCGTCACATACAAAGTCCCGTCCGTCGAGACGGCGACGCCGAACGGATTGACGAAGCGCGCCGTCTCGACGCCGCTGCCCGCCCCGGCCAGCGTGCGAATCGAAGCGAGCGTCGCGCGCCTCTCCGCCTGCCGCGACCCGCACGCGGCGCACAAGCCGAGCGCGATGCAGCCGAGAGTAAAAACGAGTAAAGAAGGATGACGGGCGGGCGCGTCCTTCATTGTCATAAACCTCATAGACGCCGCCTGCCTTCGATGCGCGTTGAAAGGATAGAATGCTTGTCAGTCATCAGCGCAGGATTTTGCCCGCTGGCGGGCGCGAATGCAAACTATCGTTGAGAGAGATGCTGATTGAGCGTATGCTATGGGCATGAATAAGCCGACCCCCATTGACGATGATGAAATGATTATTGATGTCAGCCCGCAGCCGCCCAGGCGTCGCCACTGGCGGCGATGGGTCATCGTGGCCGTATTGCTGGTAGCCTTCGCCCTCATCCGCTCGCTCTCTTTGTATCTATCGGCGCGGTGGTTCGGCTCGCTCGGCTACTCGTCCGTCTACTGGACTATCTTTCGCTACAAGTTTCTGGTCTTTCTGGTCTTCGCCGTCCTGACCGTTGTGATACTGCGCGGAGCCTTGCTGCTGCTCGAACGTGTGTTCGCCGTCTCGACGCTCGAACGCCGCATCGTCATGTTTAATAACCAGCCGGTCGCGTTCGCGCCCGCGCGCTTCGTGCGCCCAGTGGCATGGGTCGTCTCGCTGCTCTACGGTCTTATCTTCGGGTTGGACATGAAGGACAACTGGCAGTCCTTTGCTCTCTACCTGAATCAACCCGCGACGGAGGGCATTGACCCCATCTTTCAAAAGTCCGTCGGCTTCTACTTTTTCTCGCTGCCCGTCCATCAAAGCGTGAGTTGGTGGCTCACGGTGTTGGCCTTCACCATTCTCGCCTTCACAATCATCTATGCCCTGCTCACGTCTCAGCAAAAGCTGAAAGAGACGGCGGCGAACGTCGCAAAGAAAGTGACGGGGATGAACGTCGCGCAGCGCAGCGGTTACGCGGCCATCTCCTTCGCGTTCGCGGTCTACCTGCTGATGCTGGCATGGCGAACCTATCTCGCGCGCTTTCCTTATCTCTGGCAAGACCACGATTCCTTCGCGGGCGTCACTTATACGGAAGCCAACTACCTGCTGCCCGGACTGATGATTGTGGCCGTGGCTTTAATCATCTCGGCGGGCCTCGCCATCTTCAATGCCCTGACGAAGCGCGGGCTGCGTTTGCTGCTGGCGGCCATCGCGCTGCCCCTCGCGGTCTTTATCATCGCGGTCATGCTCGTCCCGGCCTACGTCAACAGCTTCATCGTCAAGCCGAACGAGTTGGGACGCGAGACGCCCTACATCGAGCACAATATCAACTGGACGCGCAAAGCCTTCGCGCTCGACCGCATAGAGTTGCGCGACTTTGAAGCAGACCCCGGCGTCGAAGGCTTGAACCTCGAAGCCAACAAAGCCACGCTCGACAACGTGCGTCTCTGGGACTGGCGCGCGCTGCAAGACACGCTCCGCCAGATTCAGGAGATTCGCACCTACTACGATTTCCCGGACGTTGACGTTGACCGTTATCGCACGGGTGGGCAGGTGCGACAGATGATGCTGGCGGCGCGCGAGTTGGACGTTGACAAGCTGCCGCCTTCGTCGCGCAACTGGGTCAACGAGAAACTGATTTACACGCACGGCTACGGCGTGACGATGAACACCTCCAACGGCTTCACGCCCGAAGGGATGCCGCAGTTCATCCTCTCCAACATGCCGCTTGAAACGAGCGCGCCCGACATCAAGGTGACGCGCCCCGAAATCTACTACGGGCAAAAGACGAACACTGATGTCTACGTCCGCACCAAGCAGAAGGAATTTAACTTTCCGCAGGGCGAAGCCAACAACTACACTGCTTACGAGGAAGAGGGCGGCATCGTCGTCGGCGGCTTCTTCAGCCGCATGCTGCTGGCCTGGGCGCTCGGCGATTTGTCCAAGCTCCCTTTCTCCGACGACGTGACGCCGGATAGCCGTCTCTTGATGCGGCGCAACATACGCGACCGCGTTAAAAGCCTCGCGCCCTTTCTCGTCTACGACAGCGACCCTTACATCGTCGTCTCCGACACTGGCCGTCTCTACTGGATGATGGACGCGTTCACGGAATCTTCCAACTATCCTTACTCGCGCCACTACCGCGCCGAGAATCAGAACGTCAACTACATCCGCAACAGCGTCAAGGTAACGGTCGATGCTTATAACGGCTCGACCGTCTTCTACGTCTTCGACGCGCAGGACGCTTTGATTAAAGCCTACGCCAGCGTCTTCCCCGCCCTCTTTCGTGACGCCGCGCAGATGCCCGCTGACCTGCGCTCGCACGTTCGCTATCCAGAAACGCTGCTCAAGACGCAGGGCGAAGTCTACGGCCTGTATCACACGCAGAACGCCAAGGTCTTCTTCCAACGCGAAGACCAGTGGAGCGTGGCGCGTCAAGCGCAGGTAGCCAGCACGGACAAGCAGCAACAACAGCCCGACGCGCTTGAGCCTTACTACGTGATAACGCAACTGCCCGGCGAACAGCTTGCCGAAGAGTTTGTGCAGATATTGCCGTTTACTCCGGCCAGCCGCCCGAACATGATTGGCTGGATGGCCGGACGCTGCGACGGCTCCGCTTACGGTTCCCTGCTCGTCTATAATTTCCCCAGTTCGAGAATCATCAATGGCCCCGCGCAAGTCGAAGCGCGCATCGAACAGAACGCGCAGCTTTCCGGCCAGTTCACGCTCTGGAATCAGCAAGGCTCGCGCGTCGTGCGCGGCAACCTGCTGGTCATCCCGATGGGCCGCTCGCTGCTCTACATCGAACCCATTTATCTACGCTCCGAGCGCAGCCCGATGCCTGAGTTGCGCCTCGTCGTCGTCGCCACGCAGGAACGGCTCGGCTACGGGCAAAACTTTCAGGAAGCCCTAACCAATCTTGTCGCACAGCCAGCCAAGCCCTCGGAGCAGAAGCCCGAAGAACAGCAGCAACAACAACAGCCGAAGCCCGAAGAGGTCGCTTCGGCCTCAACCGCGACTGCGCCCGCGCAGGGGAAAACGCCTGCCGCTCCGCTGCCGCAGAACACGCAGCAACTCATCAACCGCGCCGCCGATGAACTCAACGCTTACCAACGCCTGACCGCCGAAGGCAAACTAGGCGAAGCGGGACAGAAGCTCGAATCGCTCAAGCGCACGCTGGAAGAGTTGAGAAAGCAGGGCGCAAAATTCTGAACGCTCGCCTTCCATTCAAGCCGCGCTCGCGCGAAGTTTGTCGCGCAAAGTTTATCGAACGAGCGCGGCTGCGCTTTCCTTCGTCTACTGATGCCTTCGTCTACCGATGAACGACTTGCAAGCGGGACGCATTTTAATTGTCGAAGACGATGAAACGCGCTGCCTTTGGTTTCAAGATAAGTTTCAGGGGCGCGAGATTGACGTGACGTGCGACGTGGCGCAGGCATTCGAGTGGCTGGCCGAGCGCGACTACCAACTCATCCTGCTCGACCACGACCTCATAGAGGAACACTACCTTTCGGATGAGCCGGACGACGAGCGCACGGGCTACGCGGTCGCCTCTTGGCTCGCCGCGCACCCCGACCGTCATCGTGACGCATCAATCGTTATCCATTCGCTCAACTACTCCGGCGCGCAGCGCATGCTCCGCAAACTAATCGCGGCGGGGCTGACAGCCGAACACATTCCCTTTCATTACCTGCAAAACAGACTACAAAGGTAGCCGCCGCCTGGCTTTCAGCGATACGCCGACGGTGCGCTTCAGCGCCGGAGTTTCATCGAACGCCTCCGACTGCGAAGAGACAACCGGCAAATGCGCTTCGTCTTTCCCTCGCCTTGAAATGTTTCGGGGCAAAACTTCATTCATAGATTAGAGCGTGGACAAATTTGTTGCCGCGACTATCGGACGATATTTCCGTGTCCGGTCTCGGCGGCGAACATTCAAACCACCAATCAGATAAGGAGATTGTTATGGAGCAGAAATTGGAGATTCTGGAAGACGACGCCA
>JAWVFT010000004.1:0-63498 GCA_033855775.1 Blastocatellia bacterium
GGTCGCGCCAGACAATTCCTGTCCG
Organism: Blastocatellia bacterium; assembly: GCA_033855775.1. Classification (GTDB taxonomy): domain Bacteria; phylum Acidobacteriota; class Blastocatellia; order Pyrinomonadales; family Pyrinomonadaceae; genus DASVTR01. The sequence goes on from JAWVFT010000004.1 coordinate 26, forward strand.
GGGCCGCCGAGCGTCAGGTTGCTCAGGCGTCCTTCCTTCTCCTTGAGCGGCGAATAAAATTCATAGCGCAGGCCAAGATTGAAAGTCAGGTTGGGGCGAAACTTCCAGTCGTCCTGAATGAAGGCCGCGTAGTAGTTGGTGCGGAAGTAACGTTGGATGTCTGCGGTCGCGCCGGTGCGCGGGTCTGCGTTGATGCCTTCGAAGACGGGCGCGTCGTTGGCCAGATTGAAGAGCCCGACGAACGAATAGACTGGACGCGCGCCGCCGACCAGATTGTTGTTGTCCTGCTCGCGCCGCACGACGCCGCCGATGCGCAGCGATTGGTTGCCGATGACCTTGCTGATGACATCGCTAAATTCATACGTGTTCTGCGTGAAGACGCCGGGCGTGGCTTCGCCCTGCGGAGCGCCGAAGCGTATGCGGTCGGTCGGATAACCTTCGACCTCTATGCGCGGAATGCCGAAGTTGGTGTCAACGGACGACTCTACTTCGTCAAAGGAGAAGCGCGAGAAGTTAAAGCGCGCTTCGTTGAGCATCGAGGGCGAGAAGATGTGATTCCAGATGAGCGTCGCCGAAGAGTTGAGCGGGTTGGTGCGAATGTCGCCGTTGGGGCGACTGCGCGAGCCGGAGTCGCTGCGAAGGTCGTCGCGGCGCGTAAAGTATGTGCTGAGCGCGATGGTGTCGTTCGTGCGGTTGTAGTCAATGCGCGTGTTGTACTGGTCGCCGCGAATCTGGTTGGGCAGAGCAAGCTGCGCGAACTGCACGTCCGGGATGCCGTCGAGGCCGCCGCCCGTCGTGCTCGTGTAGTTGCCGAGCGTCCCCGTGATTGAGCCGAGGTCGAGGCCGCCCGCGACCTGCTGGCATTGCGCCGGATTGTTGAGGCCGATGGCGGAGCAGGGAACCGTCAGTGCCGAGATGATGCGCGGCTCGATGCCCGCGGCTTGAAAGACGCGCGCCGTCACGCTGTTGGGCCGTTGACTGATGACGGCCTGACGATACTGCGCCGTCTCGACGAAGGAGTTGACGGTATCCGTGTTGCGATTGCGCAGGCTCTCGGTTGAGAAGAAGAAGAAGAGCTTGTTCTTGATGATGGGACCGCCGAGTGAGCCGCCGAACTGGCGAAACTTTTGGTTGACGCGTAGCGGCGGCCCGCTTGGGCCTCCATACTTGTTAAAGGCGTTGAGCTTCGGGTCGTTATATTTGAAGAGCGCGCTGCCGTGAAATTCGTTGCTGCCGCTCTGCGAAACGACCTCGACCTGCGCCCCTGAGTTGCGCCCGTCTTCAGCCGAATAGCTCGTAGACTTGACGCGCACTTCCTTTACTGATTCCTGATTCGGCGTGACGATGGCCGCGCCGCCCTGTCCCAAGCTGTTGACGCTCACGCCGTCAACCATAAAATTGTTAGCCGAAACACGCTGGCCGTTGGCCGTCACAGGGACTTGATTCTCAACCTGAAAGACGGAGAAGTTGGAGCCGCCCGGCCCCGTCACGTTCGGGATGCCGACGGATAGACCGTTGTTGCTGCGCGAGCCGTCGCCGAAGACGCCGGGCGTCAGGCGCAGCAACTCGTAAGGGTCGCGCCCGACCTGCGGCAATCGTCGCACCTCTTGATTGGTAATCGCGCGGCCCACATTGGCGTTCTCCGTTTCGAGTTGCGGCAACTGGTCGCTGACGGTGACGGACGCGTTGACCGCTCCGGTTTCCAAAGCGACATCGACGCCCTGCGTCTCCTCCGCGTTGACCGTCACGTTCTCCAAAGTCTTCTTGCCAAAGCCAGACTGCTCGACGCTGATGGTGTACTTGCCGGGCGGCAAGCCGGAGATGCGATAGAAGCCGTTATCGCTGGTCGTCGTCTGTTGCGTCTTGGCGGTTTCGTTGTTGGTCAAGGTCACGGTCGCGCCGGGGACGACTGCGCCCGCGGGGTCTGTGACGGTGCCTTGCACGCTCGCCCTGAATTGCGCGCTTGCGGAAGCGGCGAGCAGGAGAACGAACAGCCCGCAGAGAGAGAGCCGGCGAAGGGAAACAGTGTGGCGCATGTAGATTCCTCCTAAGAGTTGCGCGCGGCGCGGGCCATGTCGCAGGCGACGTGTGGCTGCGGGCCGCGAGCGCGAAGACGAAAATAAGAATGTCCGTAGAAACAGAAGGCAGACACGCATTGCTAAACTGCCGTTTACCAGAGGCCGAAGATTGCAGAGTTATCTGCCGGACGAATTTTTAGCAATAGATTATCGGGGAAGCGCTAGCAAAATATCACTCGCCCGTGAAAATATCAATGGAAATTTCCCGCGCCGTTCTGTTAAGCTTAGGCCCTCTAACAGATTTGATTGTCTGCTGTTCCCCGAACACGTTAGGACAGGCACGAAGAGGCTGCGCCAAGGCAGTCCGGCGAAGAGGCCGAATGCGCCGCTTCGTCGTCTGCCGGTCAAAAGAGTTTCGGCGAACAAGCTTCTTTCGTCTCGCGCGCTCGTTGTGGAGTTTGCGCGCAAAGACGGCGCAAGTCATCCGGCTAAGGAAGGACACTAAAACTTATGCGAAGCATCAGCGCAGGCGCGTGCCTCTTGCTGGCTCTCTCGCTGTCTCTGGCGACAGCGTGCGTCAGCGGCCCGCAGAGCCAGAACGCGGGCGGCGGTTGCCCGCCCAGGGCGAAGAAGAACGGCCCCGTCAAAATCGGGTTTTCGATGGACACACTGAAAGAGGAACGCTGGCAGCGCGATAAGGAACTGGTCGAGCAGCGGGCCAAAGAACTCGGCGCGGAACTGATTGTGCAGGTCGCCAACGGCGACGACAACGTGCAGACGAAGCAGGCCGACAATCTGTTGACGCAGAACGTGGACGTGTTAATCGTCGCCCCGCACAACGGCGTCGTCGCCGCTTCCATCGTCGAGGCGGCGAAGAAGCAATGCGTGCCGGTCATCAGCTACGACCGCTTGATTAGAAACTCGGACGTTGACCTCTACGTCTCTCATCAAGTCGTCAAGATTGGAGAGATGCAGGCCAAGTATTTGCTCGACCGCGTGCCGAAGGGCAACTATCTCATCATCGGCGGCTCGCCGACGGACAACAACGCGCAGTTGTTGCACGACGGGCAAATGAACATCCTGAAGCCTGCCATCGAGCGCGGCGATGTCAAGATTGTCGGCGACCAACCCTCGAAGGAGTGGCTGGCGAGCGAGGCTCAGAAAAACACTGAGAACGCCCTGACGCAGAACAACAATAATATTCAAGCGGTCGTCGCCGCCAACGACGGAACGGCGGGCGGCGTTATCCAAGCCCTCGGCCCGCTGGCGGGCAATCCAGTCCTCGTCTCCGGTCAGGACGCGGAGCTTCCGGCCTGCCAGCGCATCGCCGAAGGCAAGCAGGCGATGACCGTCTACAAGCCGATCAGGCCGCTCGCCTTCAGCGCCGTCGAAGCCGCCATCAAGCTCGCCAACGGCGAGAAGGTCGAAGCCCCGGACAAAGTTAACAACGGCAAGATTGATGTCCCGTCCATCTTGCAAGAACCCATCGCCGTCGGCAAAGAGAACATGATGGACACCATCATTAAAGACGGCTATCACAAGATGGAAAAAGTCTACGAGAATGTGCCGAAGGAGCAATGGCCGAAGGCTGCGGAGGCCGCCCCGGCGAAGGCCGAAGAACATCGCCGCGCCAACATAGGCTCTTCGTCAATCGCTTTCTTCTTCTCGCTGCTGGCCCTTGGCTGCCTGTTGATTCCGCGTGTGCGAAGATGACGACGAGTGGCTCGCCGCTGTTGGAGATGCGCGACATCACCAAGTCGTTTCCGGGCGTGCGCGCTCTGGACGGGGTGACGTTTGACCTCCACGCGGGCGAGTTGCACGCGCTCGTGGGCGAGAACGGCGCGGGCAAGTCAACCTTGATGAAGGTTCTCGGCGGCGTCTACCCGTACCCGCAATACGGCGGCGAGGTGCGCATTGACGGCGAGGCGCGTCGCTTCAGCAGCGTCCGCGATGCAGAGCGCGCGGGCGTCGCCGTCATCTTTCAGGAACTCTCGCTCGTCAAGGAGATGTCCGTCGGCGAGAACATCTTTCTGGGCCGCGAGCCGCGCCGCTTCGGCGTCGTCCGTTGGGACGAACTCTACAGTCGCGCGGCGCGTCTGCTTGAAGATTTGCGTCTCAAGATAGACCCGCGCACGCCCGTCGGTCATCTCGGCATCGGCCAGCAACAACTCGTCGAAATCGCCAAGGCTCTTTCGCAGGAGGCGCGCATCCTCGTGCTGGACGAGCCGACCGCCGCTCTCACCGAAACGGAAGTCGAGATTCTCTTCGGCATTCTCGCGCGCCTGCGCGAGCGCGGCGTCGGCATGATTTACATCTCGCACAAGCTCGACGAAGTGTTTCGCATGTCGAACCGCATCACCGTCCTGCGCGACGGGCGCACAGTCGGCACAGAGCCGACGAGCGCGCTCAACGAAGCCGCGGTCATCGCTCGCATGGTCGGGCGCGAAGTCGGAGACATCTTTCCGCAAGCCGACCACGCGCGCGGCGAGACAATCTTCGAGGCGCGACACATGACGGTCGAAGACCCCAACATCAAAGGCAAGCTGTTGGTTGATGACATCAGCTTCAGCGTTCGGCGCGGCGAAGTCCTTGGCATCGCCGGGCTGATGGGAGCGGGGCGCAGCGATTTGTTGATGGCAATCTTCGGGGCGCACGCGGGGCGCGTGTCCGGCGAGGTGTTGATGGAAGGAGAGCCCGTTCACATCACGCGCCCGTCGGATGCTATCCGGCACGGCATCGGCTTCGTCACCGAAGACCGCAAACGCTTCGGCTTGATTCTGGACCAGACGATTCTCAACAACATGACGATTGCCGGGCTTTCAAGATTGTCTGGCCGCTTCGTCACCAACGTCAACGCGGAGACGACCGCGGGCGAACGCTCGATGCGCGAGTTGCGCGTCAAGGCTCCGTCAATCATGACCATCGCAGGCACGCTCTCCGGCGGCAATCAACAAAAAGTCGTGCTGGCGAAATGGCTCCTGACCAACCCGCGCGTGCTCTTTCTGGACGAGCCGACGCGCGGCATTGATGTCGGCGCCAAGCAGGAGATTTACGCGCAGATTAACAAGCTGGCGCGCGAAGGCCTAGCCATCGTGCTCGTCTCTTCGGAACTGCCCGAAGTCCTGGGCCTCTCCGACCGCGTGCTCGTCCTGCACGAAGGCCACATCACGGGCGAATTTACGCGCGCCGAAGCGACGCCGGAGGCCGTCATGTCCTGCGCCACAGGCCACCAACAAAGAGGGCGAATGTCGGAGTTGAGAGCTTAGCCAGTCATCGCTCTTTAACCTTCGACCTCTGACCGCTGACCGCTGAAACGGAGTTTCCTATGAGTGAGCAAGGGCCGGCTAATGAGCCGCCGATTAATCGCCCGCCGGTCGTGGCGGACGTTGTGCCGCCGGCTGCGGATGTCGCCGGGGCTTCGCAGATTCGCATCGGCGGCTTCAAGATTCCGACGGCGACCTTGAGAGCCTACACGATGGTCTTCGCCCTCATCGTCATCTGGGCCGTCTTTCATTACACGACCAACCAGACATTCCTCGGCCCGCGCAATCTGTCGAACCTCTTGAAGCAATCGTCCGTGACGGGCGTGCTGGCGGTCGGCATGTTGATGGTCATCGTGGCGGGACAGATTGATTTGTCGGTCGGCTCGGTGGTGGGCCTCGCGGGCGGCATAGCGGCGATGATGCAGGGCCGGGGCGTGCTCTTTTCGCTCGGCTCGGCCATCGTCGTCGGCTTGGTGATTGGCGCGCTGCACGGCGCTCTCGTCGCTTACGTCAACATCCCGGCGTTCATCGTCACGCTCGGCGGGATGCTGGCGTGGGCCGGGGTGACGCTTGGGCTGATGAAGGGCGAGACGATTACTTTGACGCTGCCGCCGTTTCGCGCCATCGGCGAAGGCTTCATCGCGCCGCAGTTGGGAACGGCTCTGGCCGTGCTCTCCATCGCGGCCATCGCATGGTTCAACCTGCGCGGCAACAGCGCGCGCCGCCGCCACAATCTGGCGACCTCCGGCCTCGGCGTGACCATCGCGCGCATCGCGGCTCCGTCAATTGTCATCGCGCTTTTTATCTATCTGATGAACAAGCAGGACGGCGTGCCTATCCCTGTGTTGATAATGCTGGCGGTCGCTGTGGCCGGAGCCTTCGTGACGCAGAACACGACGTTCGGGCGCTATCTCTACGCGATTGGCGGCAACCCCGACGCCGCTCGCCTGTCGGGCATCAGCCTCCGTCGTCATATCCTGTCGGCCTTCTGCATCATGGGCGCGCTGGCGGGCCTCGCCGCCCTGATTCACACGGCGCGGCAGGGCAGCGCGGCGCCCGAAGCCGGAAAGCTGATGGAACTCGACGCGATTGCGGCCTGCGTCATCGGCGGCACTTCTTTGATGGGCGGGCGTGGCACGGTCTTCGGAGCCATCCTCGGCGCGTTGATTATGGCGAGCCTCGATAACGGAATGTCGCTTCTTAATTTTCAGAGCTACGTGCAGCCGATGGTCAAAGGCATGGTGCTCGTCGCGGCGGTCGGCTTCGACATGCTCAGCCGCAAGCAGGGATGAGGGCGGCAGCAATGACAGAGCGACGCGGAGACACGGAGACGCGGAGACGCGGTGATGTGTTGACGCGGAGACGTTTTAATACGGAGGCGCGCAGACGCGGAGACGAGAGCGACGAACTGACGGCGAGAGACGAGGGACGACATAGCATCATCGCGCCTTGCATCACCGCGCCTTTCTCTTTTCGCCGCGTCCCCGCGTCCCCACGTCTCCGCGTCCTGATGCCTTTCATCTTCGCTCTCATGTTGTTCGTCGTCTCTGTCGCGGCGCGCGGGCAGGGCGTGGTCAATAATCTTGCGCCGGGCCAGCCGGGCCATGACGCGCATTGGGAGAGCGCCGCGAAGGAAGGCATCGGAACTTCCGCGTCGCTCGCATCGAAGGTCTGGTTCACGCTCGGCGGCGGAGCGTTGACGGAGGTTTATTACCCGACGATTGATGTCGCCAACGTGCAGCTATTGCAGTTCATCGTCGTCAGCCCGGACGGCAAGCGCGTCGAAGTTGAGAGCGAAGACACGACGCCCTTCCTTGATTTGCTAGACCCGCGCTCGCTTTCCTATCGCCAACTCAACACGGCCAAGAGCGGCGCTTACTCCATCTCCAAGACCTACATCGTTGACCCGCAACGCCATGTGATTCAAATCGCCGTCCGCTTCACGACGCGCAACAACGTTCCATACAAACTCTACGTCTACTACGACCCGTCGCTGAACAACAACGGGATGCACGATTCCGCATGGACGCAGAGCGGCGCGTTGCTCGCCTCCGACGGCGATAAAGCTTCCGCGCTCGTTTCCAGCACGGGCTTTGACGAAACGACGAACGGTTACTTCGGAACGAGCGACGGCCTTGTGCAGTTGCGGCGGCAGAGTTTGGCGGCGCAGGGTTACATCTCAGGTTTTGAGATCGCGCTGCTTCGACCCGAAAGCCGCGTCATGCAAACTTACGCGCGGGCGGCGGACGGCAACGTCGTGCAGGTGGCGCGCGTCCAGCGGCCAGCTTCCTTCACGCTCGCGCTCGGCTTTGGCAAGGAAGCGGACGAGGCTTTGCGCAGCGCGCGCGCTTCGTTGACCAGAACGTTTGCCGCCGTTCGCGCGGAGTATGACGACGGCTGGCACGCCTATCTTTCGTCGCTGCGCACGGTCGAGAGAAAGTATCAGGAACAGTTTGACAAGGCCGCGCTGGTCTTGAAGGCGCACGAGGACAAGACGTATCGCGGGGCGATGGTCGCTTCGCTCTCCGTGCCGTGGGGCGGCGGGGACAATTCGAACGAGCCGAACACGAGCGGCTATCACACGGTCTGGTCGCGCGACCTTTACGAAGTGGCGACGGCCTTTTATGCAATGGGCGATAAGGCCGCAGCCGCCCGCGCCCTCGATTATCTCTTCCGCGTGCAGCAGAAGGCGGACGGCAGCTTTCCGCAGAACTCCTGGCTCGACGGGCGCGCGGCGGGCGGCGGCTTGCAGATGGATGAAGTCGCCTACCCGCTCATTCTCGCTTATCAACTCGGTCGCACGGATAACGAAACGTGGGTCAAGCACGTCAAGCCCGCCGCCGACTTCATCGTCAAGCATGGCCCCTCGACGCCGCAGGAGCGTTGGGAAGAAGAGGCTGGCTATTCGCCTTCGACGATTGCGGCGGAGATTGCCGGATTAGTCTGCGCGGCGGAGATTGCGCGGCGCAACGGTGATGAAGGCGCGGCTCAGAATTATTTGAAGACGGCGGACGAATGGGCGCGCAAGGTCGAGCGTTGGACGGCGACGACCACTGGGCCGCACGGCGACGGCAGCTACTACCTGCGCATCTCTGATGACGACGACCCGAACGACGGCGCTCCGCTTGACATCAACAGCAACGGTGGAATCTATGACGAACGCTTGATTGTTGACGCAGGCTTTCTCGAACTCGTGCGGCTCGGCATCAAGCGCGCCGACGACCCTTTGATTGCGAAATCGCTCGCCGTCGTTGACAAGTTGATTCAGGTCTTGACGCCGCACGGCGCTGCTTGGTATCGCTACAACCACGACGCCTACGGCGAGCGGCCAGACGGCGGCAACTACGACGCGCGCTCAGGGCGCGGAAGGCTCTGGACGCTGTTGACGGGCGAGCGCGGAGAGTTTGAACTGGCGCGCGGCGAATGGCAGGCGGCGCAACGAAGGTTGGACGCGATGCTCGGCTTCGGCAATCGAGGGCTGATGATTCCCGAACAGGTCTGGGACAGAGGCGACAGCCCGCGCCCGACTTTACGCTTCGGCGAAGGAACCGGCTCGGCCACGCCGCTCGCATGGTCGATGGCTCAATTCGTCCGCCTCGTCGTCAATCTACAGGAGAGACGCAACCTGGACACGCCAGACATCGTGGCCGCGCGTTATCTCGCTCCGACTTCCAACAAGGCTGCTGAGAAACGATGATGAAAAAAGAACTGCTGATGGCCTTCTGCCTGCTCGTCTGTCTCGCCGAAACGGAGTGGGCCATAGACTTTGGCGGCCTCGAACAGATTGGCCCCGTGGCGAATTATACGAAGACCGACCGGAGCATCACCTTCAACTGCCGCGACAATTCGCAGGTGCTCGTCACGGCTCTGGCTCCCGACCTCGTTCGCGTGCGCGTCTCTTTCCGTGGGCCGCTGCCCGCGCGCGACCATTCGTGGGCCATCGCCAAGACGGATTGGACGCCGCCCGAATGCGCAATCATCGAGCGGCCCGCAGAAGTCCTCCTCATCACGGACGAGATTGAAGTGGCAGTCCATCTCTCGCCGCTGCTCATCGAATTTCGTGACGCGCACACGCATCGCGTCATCAACTCGGACGAACGCCCGATGATGTTCGACCCGAAGAGCGGCACAATCGCCGCCGCAAAGAAACTCGGCTTCGACGAACACTTTTACGGCCTTGGCGAAAAGGCCGCCCGCCTCGACAAGCGGCGCGAGCAGTTTCAAATGTGGAACACGGACATTCCCGGCTACAAGGAAGGAACCGACCCGGTTTACCAGAGCATTCCTTTTTACATGGGTTGGGAGCGCGGCGCGGCCTACGGCATCTTCTTCGACAACAGCTATCGCACCTATTTCGACTTTGGCAAATCATCGCAAGCGTACTCGGCCTTCTCATCTGAAGGCGGCGAGATGAACTACTACTTTTTTCAAGGTCCATCTATCAAAAAAATACTGGGCCGCTATACGGAGTTGACGGGCCGGATGCCTTTGCCGCCGTTGTGGGCGCTTGGGAATCAACAGAGCCGTTGGAGCTACTATCCGCAGGCGATGGCCGAGGAAGTCGTTAACGAATATCGCCGCCGCGACTTGCCGCTCGACGTGCTTCATCTGGACATTGATTACATGCAAGCCTATCGCGTCTTCACCTTCAACACCGAACGCTTTCCAGACCCGAAAGCCTTCACGGACAAGCTGCGGCAGCAGGGCGTCAAGGTCATCACCATCGTTGACCCCGGCGTCAAATACCAGCCGCCCGCGCCCGTAGCAAGCAAGCCGAACGCTGTTGCTACTGCCGCCACGGCGCATCCCGAACTCGCCGCGCAGGACAAGAGCTACTACGTCTTCAATCAAGGCATGGAGAAGAACTATTTCCTCAAGCGCAAGAGCGGCGACCTCTACATTCCGAAGGTCTGGCCGGGCGAGAGCGTCTTCGTTGACTACACGCTCGCGGACGCGCGCCGCTGGTGGGGCGACCTGCATCGCGCTTACACCGACAACGGCATCGCCGGAATCTGGAACGACATGAACGAGCCTTCGGACTTCGTTGACCAGACCGGCAAGGCACAGATGGATGTCGTCAACTACGACGAGGGCGAAAATTCCACGCACGCCAAGAATCGCAACGTCTTCGCGCTCCTGATGGCCCGCGCGACTTACGAAGGACTCGAACGCCTTCAACCCGACAAGCGGCCTTACATCATCACGCGCGCGGCCTACGCGGGCATCCAGCGTTATTCGACGATGTGGACGGGCGACACCAACAGCACTTGGGACGCGCTCGCCTTGAGCGTGCCGATGTTTCAAACGCTCGGCCTTTCGGGCGAGACTTTCGTCGGGGCGGACATCGGCGGCTTCATCGGTCGCGGCAGCGGCGAACTGTTGACGCGCGCTTATCAAGTCGGCTTTCTCACGCCCTTCTGTCGCAACCACAAAGTCATAGACGGCTACGACCAGGAGCCATGGCGCTTCGGCAAGTATTATGAAGACATCATTCGCAAGTACTTGAAGCTTCGCTATCGCCTGCTGCCGTTTCTCTACACGACGCTCGAAGAAGCGCATCGCACGGGCGTTCCGCTCTTCCGCCCGCTCCTGCTGAATTACCAGCAGGACTACAACACGCTCAACATTGACGACGAGTTTATGGTCGGCACAGACCTGCTCGTCGCGCCCGTCCTCAAGCCGGACGTGACGAGCCGCATGGTCTACCTGCCCGAAGGCGTCTGGCAAGATTACTGGACGGGCAAACGATATTCCGGCTCGCAGATGATTCGCGTCGAAGCTCCTTTGGAGACTGTGCCGATGTTCGTGCGCGGCGGCAGCATCATTCCGCTCGGGCCGGAGATGAACTACACGGGCGAGAAGCCGACCGACCCGATTGCCTTCGACATTTACGCCGACGATAAAGGAGAAGCTTCAAGCGCGCTCTATGAAGACGACGGCACGAGCCCCGCGTACAAGCAGGGCGTCTTTCGCCGGACGCGCTTGAGCGTGGCTGCTATGAATCGTGGCTGGCAGATTAACGTGGCCGCGCCCGAAGGCAATTATCAACCCGCCGCGCGCAGCTTCTTCTTCAACTTTAAATCCGCTGCCGCCGCCCCGCGCAGCGTCACGCTCGATGGACGCCCGCTCGCCCCTCTGTCATCAAACGCGAAGGGCAACGGCTGGCTCCGAGACGCGGGCGGCCTTAGCATACGCATCACGGACGACGGCAAGGCTCATCAAATAGAGATTAAGTGATAAGGTTAAAGGCGAAAGAAAGAGTCGCTCGGATTGTCTTCAATTATGCTTTATGCCTTGTCTCATTAAGTCTCCTTCAATTCCCGGTCGGAAGCGGCGAGATGCGTAAGTCTTCGAGCAGCGACGAAACTGCTGTAGAGCAGTGAAGCTATGAAAAGAAGAGCTGTTCCAACCATTGTCTTCATTCTTGGCGTCGCTCTCTTAGCTGTGCTGCCGGTATTGATAAAGGGTCTTCCTTACGGCCCCGATTCAACCGCCTATTACCGAATCTGTCTGGCCTTCTATCAAGACCTGCGGCAGGGCGACTGGTTCCCGGCATGGGTTGCCAATTCGTCCGGCGGATACGGCGATCTCTCCGTCAGGTTCTACCCGCCTTTGACCTTTTACCTTGCGTCGCTCTTTCGCGCGCTGACGGGCGATTGGCACAGGGCCAGCCTCTTGCTGTTTTATCTCTTCTCGGTCGTCGGCGCGGCGGGCGTCTACTTCTGGGCCGCCAGTTTAACCGCGCGCAAGTGGGCCATCATCGCGGCAGCCGTCTTCTGCTTCCTGCCTTTCCACGTCACCGAACTCTATACGGCCTTCATGCTGCCGCAGTTTGCCGCCGCCGGTTTCCTCGCCTTCGCTCTCGGCTGCGTCGAGCGAATCTGCCAGTCTCGAAGGCGGGATTGCTGCTACGTCGCGGGCCTGGGCTCGGCTTACGCCCTTCTCATATTGACGAACCTGCCGCTGGCGCTAATCGGCTCTCTGTCTCTCGCGCTCTACGCCGCTTTACGCTTAACGCGAAGCCATCTCAAACGCCAGCTTGCCGCGCTCGCTGTGGGCGCGACTTTAGGACTACTGGCGAGCGGATTTTTCTTAATCAAGGTTCTCACCGAAACAAAATGGTTGTCGGGCGATAAGAACCACTATCGCGCGTGGTACGATTACGGCAATAACTTCCTGCTCTCTTCCGGGCCGGAAGGCTCTGCTCTCTGGCTGGTCAATCTCATCGCCGCCGCGACTCTCGTGGCGCTGCTGCCTTCCTCCATTCTCCTGTTAAAGCAGCAGCGTAGACGTTATGCCCCGCTGGTCGTTTTGGCCTTCGCGGCGCTCTTCATGGCTACGTCGCTCAGCAAACCATTGTGGCTGATAATTCCGAAGCTGGCCGAGGTGCAGTTTCCGTGGCGCTGGCTCTCGGTCACAACCATCACTGGCGCGGTGATTATCGGCGTCGCGTTTCCGCAGTGGCTTGTCGTGGCCCGCGGTCGCTACCGGCCTCTCGCCATCCTCGCCTTCGGTGTGTTACTAATCGCCGTCTCATTTAGCGCGTTACAACTGATGAAGGGCGCGGTATTCCTGAGCCGCGAGGCTTTCAACGGTCTGATAGCGCAGACGGAGACGAAGGAAGGAACGGAGGCAGACCAGTATTGGCTTCCCGTGTGGGCGCGACCGTCGCCGTCGCTCCCTCAGCCAGGGGCATCGCTGGTCAGTGGGCAAACATTTAGCGCGGCGAATGCAGGAACGATTAAGATTAAAACTTTCTATTACCCGCGCTGGCATGCTTTCATGGAAACCGAATCGCTCCCCGTGTCGCCCGATTCAGATGGCAGCATGCTGTTGAGCGTCCCGCGCAGCGGCGAAGTCAGGGTCGTGTGGGTCGAACCTTTAGCGGCGCAGGCCGCAAAGGCTTTAAGCCTGCTCGTCTGGTGCTTGCTTTTGGGCGCGTTAATTTTCTACAACTTTCGGCAGGAGCCTGATGAGCCAGAACAAGATTGAGAACATGCAGACGGGCAACAGGAACACGAACCACGAACGAGCACGAAACAACGCCCGGAGCTTTTATTCCAACTGCCTTTTTGCTTTGGCCTTTCATCGGAGACGAAGATGATGCTATTCGCAGACCTTGCGCTGGCGCGTCGTTTAGAGTTGCACGAAGGCTACGGGATTTCCCATTCGATGAAGATGCTCGCCGAGTTGCAGCCCGAAGTCGGCGCGACGTTCGAGATGGTGGCGGGAGCTTACGCTGTCTTCGCCGGTCGTGATTCGCCGATAACACGCGCCATTGGTCTGGGCATGAACGGCGCGGTCAGCGCGTCGGACATCGAACAGGTCGAAGAGTTTTATCGCAGCCGCAACGCGCCCGCGCAGATTGACCTCTGCCCGCTGGCCGACGCCTCTTTGAAGACGCTCTTGAACGAGCGCGGCTATCAATTGCGCGACTTCGCCAACGTCTGGGTGCTGCCTCTGACGAACGAAGATGAAGACACAGCGGCGGGCGCGACGGCTGACGGCGTGAGCGTCAGGGAGACTGTCGCGGCGGACGCGGACACATGGATTCGCGCCGTCAGCGGCGGCTTCGCGGAGCGCGAAGATTTGCTGCCCGCAGAGCTTGAGATAGCGACCGTCTTCTTCCATGAACCCGAAACTCGTTGCTTCCTGAGCTTCGTTGACGGGCGCGCGGCTGGCGGCGGCGCGTTGTTCATGCACGAGGGCGTCGGAGCTTTTTTCAGCGGCAGCACGCTGCCCGCAGCGCGCGGTCGTGGAGCGCAAACGGCTTCGCTTCAGGCTCGCCTGCGGGCCGCGCGCGAGGCCGGATGCGACCTCGCTTTAGTCAAGACTTCGCCCGGCACGGCTTCGCAGCGCAACGTGCAGCGCGCGGGCTTTCGTCTCGCTTACACGAAGGCGACGATGCTGCGCGCCTGGGCTTGAGCCGGCAAGCAAGCGAGCATGACGAACGATGAAGAGTGAACGATGTCAGGATGAAAGCGCGTCTTTCATCCTGAAGAGTAGAGAAAGGTTTAGGGCAGATGTCTGAAGTCAAACGCATTGGCGTCTTAACGGGCGGCGGCGACGCGCCGGGGCTGAATCCCGCGCTCAAAGGGTTGGTCTATCGCGCTTCGGAGCACGACATGGAAGTCGTCGGGCTTTACGACGGCTGGCGCAGTCTGCTCAACCCGCTGCCGGAAGTGTTGCCGCTCGACCGCTCGAAGGTGCGGCGTTGGGATCGTGACGGCGGCACGAACCTTGGCTCTTCGCGCACCAATCCCTTCAAGACGACCAACGAAGAAGGAGCGCGCGTTGACCGTTCAAGCGAAGTGTTGGAGAACATCTCGCGGCTCGGTCTGGACGCGCTGGTCGTCTGCGGCGGCGAGGATACGCTCGGCGTCGCGGCGAGGCTCGCGGAGCAGGGCGTGCGCGTCGTCGGCGTTCCCAAAACGATTGACAAGGATTTGGCCGGAACCGACTACACGCTCGGCTTCGACACGGCGCTGCGCAACGTCACGGAAATCATCGAACGCTCGCGCACGCCCGCGGGCTCGCACGGTTGGGTGCAGATTATCGAAGTGATGGGTCGCCATGCCGGACACCTCGCGCTCTGGGCGGGCGTCGCGGGCCACGCCGACTTGATATTGATTCCAGAGCATCCGTTTCGTTACGAGAAAGTTTACGGCCACCTTCGCGAGCGGCTTGGCGACGTGACGAGCAGCGGGCGCGACCCCTTGCGCCCGCGCTATTCCGTCATCGTCGTCGCCGAAGGAGCCTACGCCGAAGACGGCGAACTGGTGACGGTTGACGACCGCCACGATGCGTTCGGCCACGCGCGCCTCGGCGGCATAGGCGAAGTGCTGGCCCGCCGCATCATGAGCGAGACGCCTTACGATGCGCGCTCGGCGATGCTCGGACACCCGCAACGCGGCGGCCCGCCGAGTCCCATAGACCGCATCATGGGCATGATGTTCGGGGCGCGAGCGGCGGACGCCGTGGCCGCGGGCGACTTCGGCAAGATGGTTTCGGTGCGCGGGCTGGCCCCGGCGCACGAACTCTCGCTCGTCAACATCTCGGAGACGCTCGGCAAGCTGAACACGGTGGATGTCGAACGCCACTACGACACGGAGCGTTATCATCTGAAGGGCATCGGCATGTGAGCGAGCGATAAAGGATGAACGAAAGCATCAACTGGGAGGAAGTCCGCCGCGACTTTCCCGTCGCTGAACAACTTGCTTATTTGAACAGCGCTGCGGCCGGGCCTGTGCCGCGCTGTGTGGCCTTGGCGGCGCGCGAGTTTTATCAGGAGATGATGATGGAAGGCGACGCCGCATGGGATGAATGGCTCAGGCGGCGCGAACTCATACGCGCTCGCGTCGCAGAGTTCATCAACGCCGACCCGGATGAGATAGCCTTCACGATTAACACTTCGTCCGGCATGAACCTCATCGTTGACGCGCTTGAGAAGCGCGGCGAAGTCATCTCCTGCGACCTCGAATTTCCCGTCACAACTCTTCCATGGCTGCATCGCGGCGTCCCCGTTCGCATGCTGGAAAATCAAGACGGCGAAATCGCAGCCGAACAAGTCCGGCAAGAGATGAAGGCGGGCGCGGGCATCATCTGCCTCAGCCACGTGCAGTATTCCAACGGCTTTCGCTGCGACCTTGAAGAGTTGGGGCGCAACAAGGAAGGCTGCCTGCTGGTCGTCAACGCGAGCCAGTCCGCGGGAGCCTTGCAGATTGACGTGAAGCGGATGCGGATTGACGCGCTCTGCGCGACCGGGCATAAGTGGATGCTCTCCGGCTACGGCTCAGGCTTCGTGTATCTCAGCCGCGAGTTGCTGCGAGAGACGCGGGCGCGCGCCGTCAGTTGGCTCAGCGTCGAAGAGCCTTTCACGATGGACAATCGCCGGTTCAAGCCGCGCGCCGACGCAGCCGCCCGCGCCGAAATGGGCTGCCCGCATTTCGCAGGCATCTTCGCCCTCGGCGCGTCGGTCGAATACATGCTCGGCTTAGGCCAGCAGAACATAGAGCGGCGCGTCCTTGACTTGAACCGACGCCTGACCGCGCGATTGATGGAGACGGGCTGGCAGACGCTCTCGCCTGTGCGTGATGAAGGCTCGCGCTCAGGCGAGACGCTGGTCGCAGCCGCGCGCCCGAAGCGCACGGTCGCGCGCCTCGCCCAACACGGCGTCGCCGTCACCGAAAAACCGCAGGGCTTCCGCGTCGCTACTCACTTCTTCAACGACGAAGCTGATATTGAAAGATTGATTGCCGCGCTCGAAGATGCGCGCGGCTTGTAGCGTTACTCGCTTCTCTGACACGCTACGCGGCTGTCTTCGAGACTTGCGGTTTCACGCTGGAGGCGCAAAGTAAAAACCAAAGCTCGCAAAGAAGCAGTCAACCATTTGCGCCTTCTGTTTCTGCTTTGCGCCTCCAGCGTGAAATTGCTCGTTGCTCAGGAGCCGACGCGTTTTCGCTTAGCGTTCACGTTCGGCGTTTTTCGTCTGGTTGAAGCAGCTTGAGATTCGCTTTTGAAGAACTGTCGGCAGAGGCGCACGAAAGTTTGTGCGATGGGCGAGTCGTAGCCGCCGCTCAGTTTGGCGAGGCCGAGTTCCCAGTTGATACGCGCGCCCTCAATCCACCATGCGACCAGCCGCCCGCTCTTAATCTCCTCGCGCGTCGAACGCCAGGGTACGATGCCGATGCCCATCTCTTCTTCGACCATTCGCTTAATCGCCGCCAGACGGCTCAACTCCATCTTGATGATTGGATGCTCGCCCGCCTCCGCAAAGAATCCGTCAATCAGCCGCCGCGTGTTGCCGCCGCGCTCGCCGAGTATCAACTGCTCTTTGGCCAGCGCGCCTGCCGTCACCACGCGCTGCTTCGCCAGCTTATGACGCGGGCTGGCGATGGCGACCAACTCATCGCGGCTCAGGACTTCGGTTTGAATGCCGCGCGTCTCGACCGGCAAAGAGACGAAGGCCACGTCCAGCTTGCCCGCCAAAATCTGCTTGACTAAAGCCTCGCTCGTTCCCGAAGCGATAGAGACTTCGGCGCGCGGGTGGAGCGCGCGCAACTCCTTCAGGATTTGCGGCAAAGGGTCTGCCGTCACCATCGCCGACGCGCTGCCGACGCGCAGGCGTCCATGTTCGGCTCCGGCCAGCGCGGCGATTTCGGCCCGCGCCGCGTCGTGCTCGCGCAGGATGGCATGCGCGCGTTCGAGCAGTGCTTCGCCCGCTTCCGTCATGATGACGCGACGCGGCGCGCGTATAAAAAGCGGAGCGCCGACTTCCGTTTCCAGTTGCTTGAGTTGCATGCTGATGGCCGCCTGCGTGACGTGAACGCGCGCCGCGCCCGCCGTGAAAGTTCCCGTCTCGGCGATGGCGATGAAGGCTTTTAACTGGCGGATTTCCATGCCGCGACTATATCACCGATTCTTATTGTCTTGATAAAATCTTTTAGTTTCCATTATACGGCGGCGGCGACTATAATCTCTTTGTTAGTTGCGCGCCGAAAGTGTGTGTGCGGCGCGACGTGAGCGGCAAGGCGGTAAGGTTTGCTAGAGTCGAAGAACAGGATTGCGAGTTTGATGAGTCCACGCAGGCACGCTGCGCACGAGTTGGTGCTGGGAATTGACGGCGGCGGCACCAAGACGCGCGCCGTCATCACAGATAGCCTTGAGCTTGTGCTCGGCGAGGCCGTGGCCGGGCCGTCGAATCCTTTGCGTGTGGGATTGGCGACAGCCGCCGCGACGATTAAAGAGGCGATTGATAAAGCGTGCGCTGAGGCGGGCGTGCAACGCTCTGAGATACGAGCGGCGGAGATTGGGTTGGCGGGCGTCAGGCGCGGCGATTTGCGCGTGCGGATGCGCGAAGCTTTGAGCGGCCTCGGCATCGGCGCGCTTGAAGTTGTGACGGATTCCGACATCGCTCTGTTCGGGGCGACGGGCGGCGAGCCGGGCCTGGTCGTGATTGCCGGAACGGGCTCGATCTGCTGCGGCATCAACGCGCGCGGGCGACACTTCTGTTCCGGTGGTTGGGGGCCTTTGGCCGGAGACGAAGGCAGCGGTTCCTGGATTGCGCGGCGCGCTCTGCAAGCGGTCGCGCAGGCTTCGGACGGGCGCGGGCCGAAGACGCATCTGACGCAGGCCGCGCTCAAGTATTTCGACGCAACGACGATGGACGAACTGGCAATCGCGCTCTACGCTCCGGGCATGACGAACGAGCGCGTCGCGGGCTTCTGCCGGTCTGTCATCGAAGCGGCGCAAGCCGGTGACGAAGTGGCGCGCGCGATAGTCTCGGCGGCGGGGCGCGAGTTGGGGGCGGCTGCCGCCGCCGCGATTCGGAACCTACGGATGGGCGAGGAACGATTTCAAGTGGCATACGTCGGCGGCGTCTTCGCCGCAGGCGAACTCGTGCTCGACCCGTTGCGCCGCGAACTCGCCGCCGTCGCGCCCAAAGCCTTCATCGCTCCGCCGCATCTCTCGCCCGCCGTCGCCGCCGCCCGCATGGCCCGCGAGCAACTGCATCATCTGCCGCTCGCGGTGTGAAAGACAGTTACAAGTTAAGAGTGACAAGTGATGAGTTAAAGTCAAAGGCCAGAGCCAAAGTTAAAGTCAAAGCTTGTCGCTCGTCGTTCTTTGTCGTTAGTCGTTCCTTTTAGCTCTTGCTTGTTGCTCGCTACTTATCGCTTGTCGCTCGTCGCTCGTTGCGCGCTACTTGTTCTTGCTCGTCACTTGTCACTCTTAACTCGTCACTGTTTTTATGTCCCTTCCAATCACGGAGCAGGAGAATCCGCGAACGAGCGAGATTGGCTCGTTGCCGACGGCTGAGATTGTGCGTCTGATGAATGAAGAGGACGCGCGCGTGGCGTTGGCTGTGGCGAGCGTGTTGGCGGAGGTCGCGTTGGCGGTCGAGGGCATCGTCGAGCGATTGAAGACGGGCGGGCGGCTCTTTTATGTCGGCACGGGAACTTCGGGCCGTCTGGGCGTGTTGGATGCAGCGGAGTGTCCGCCGACGTTCGGCGTCTCGCCGGAGTTGGTGCAGGGCGTCATCGCGGGCGGCTACGATGCGACGCATCGCGCGGTCGAAGCTTCGGAGGACGACAGGGCGGCGGGCGCGCTTGACCTTAAAGCGCGCGGCCTGACGAGCCTCGATGCGGTGGTCGGCATCGCCGCTTCGGGGCGCACGCCTTACACGGTCGGGGCCGTTGAGCACGCGCGCTCTGTGGGCGCGTTTACGGTCGCTGTGACTTGCGTGCCTGATTCTGCGCTCGTGCGCGTGGCTGAGGTGAGCATCGTCGTGGTCGTCGGGCCGGAAGCCATCGCGGGTTCAACGCGGCTCAAGGCGGGGACGGCGCAGAAGATGATTCTCAACATGCTCTCGACCGCCACGATGATTCGTCTAGGCTACGTCTCCGGCAACAGGATGTCGAACATGAAGGCGCGCAACGCTAAGCTGCGCGAGCGCGCCGTCCGCATCCTTTGCGTGGAGACGAAACTGGACGAGACGCAGGCGAGGCTTGCACTCGATGCGGCGGGCAACGATTTGAGCGTCGCTCTCGTGATGAGCCGGACGCTGGAGCCGCGCGCCGTGGCCGAGAGCGCGCTGGCCGAAGCCCACGGCGTTGTCGAAGGAGCCGTCGAAAATCTCGCGCGCCGTCATTCGACGGACGGGCCGCAGCCGTAAGGGCGCGCGACGCGCGCGTTGTTGCAATTTCCGGCATCCGCCCTCTAATATCTGTCCGCTAAACATGAAAGCCCTCGATCTTGCCATCATCTTCGGCTATCTGGCGGGCGTCGTTTTGCTTGGAGCGTGGTTCGCGCGCAAGCAGGAAACGACGCGCGATTATTTCCTCGGCGACCGGACGGTGCCCTGGTGGGCCATCGCCGCCTCCATCGTCGCCACGGAAACTTCGACGATCACCTTCATCTCCGTGCCGGGCATCGCATACGCCGCGGGCGGCAATTTTCAATTTCTCCAACTCGTCTTCGGCTACATGCTGGGGCGCGTCGTCATCTCGTTCCTGTTCATCCCGTCATACTTTCGCGGCGAACTGCTGACGGTTTACCAACTGCTCGACCGTCGCTTCGGAGGCAAGATTAAGATGCTGGCGGCGTCGCTCTTCGTCGTCATGCGCAACATCGCGGACGGCGTGAGATTGTTGCTGACGGCCATCGTGCTCGCCGCCGTCTACACGAGCTTTCAACCGGGGACGAACTATGAAGCGTTAATCATCTCTTGCATCGTGCTCATCGGCGTCGTGATGATTATCTTCACGTACTTCGGCGGGATGGAAGCCGTCATCTGGATTGAGGTCGTCCAACTCGGCATCTACATCGTGGGCGCGCTGGCGGCGGCCATCGTCATCGCTAATTCGACGGAGGGAGGCTTGAGCGCGGCGCTTGCTGCGGGCAGGCAGTTTGACAAGTTCAGCCTCTTCGACTTCTCGTTCACGATGACGAAGACTTACACCTTCTGGGCGGGCTTGCTCGGCGGCTGCTTTCTGACGATGAGCACGCACGGCACAGACCAATACCTGGTGCAGCGTTACCTTTGCACGGATAGGCCGCGTCGCGCCGCCGCCGCGCTTCTCTCAAGCGGCGCGGTCGTGCTTGGACAATTCATCGGCTTTCTCTTCATCGGCGTGCTGCTCTTCGCCTTTTATCATCCGTACACTGACGCCGCTTACGCGACACTGGCAACGGGTTCGGCGGCTCCGTTCGCGGGTGGCGACCGCGTTTTCCCGGACTTCATCACGCAGCATTTGCCGACCGGACTCTCCGGCCTCGTCGTCGCGGCGATATTCGCCGCCGCCATGTCTTCATCGCTCAACTCGATTGCCGCCACCGCCGTCAACGACCTTTACAAGCCGTTCAAGCCGAACGAGAGCGACAAGCATTATCTCAAAGTCTCGCACTGGCTGACGTTGTTGTGGGGCGTCGTGCAGATTGGCGTCGCGCTCTTGATGCGCCACGCCAATAACTCTGCGCTCGGCACCGCTCTCTCCGTCGCCGCATTGATTAACGGCCCTGTGCTCGGCGTTTTTCTGGTCGGAACATTTTTGCGCCGCGTCTCCGAGCCGCCGGCCCTCATTGGCATGGCAGCAAGCTGCGCTCTGATGCTTTATATCTACTTGGGAACGAAAATCGCCTGGACGTGGTATGGACTCATCGGCAGCCTTTCGACGTTTCTCGTCGCGTGGCTGGTCGGCTATGCTTTCGAGCCCGCGCCCAAAAACAAGCGCGACCAACTCGCGCCCGGCGAGGCCGTCGAAGAACTCTTATAGCTTTACCGTCGAGGCTAATCATCAAGATGACTTTCATTCGCCTTCAAAGACAATCACGGCTCGCCCTGACCTTGCTGCTGGCTTGCGCGCTGCTCTCGACAGCGACCGTGCCTGCTCACGTCGCCGCGTCCCCGCGTCTCCGCGTCTCCGCATCTGAGTTTCCCCGTCGCCCTTCGCGCGACGCCTTGAAGTGGGCCGACGCGGAACTGCGCAAGATGTCGCTTGATGAAAAGATTGGTCAGCTAATCTCGGTCGGCATCAATGCGACGTTCCTCAATCAGGAGAGCGACGCCTTCCGCGCGCTGCGCCGGCAGGTCGAGGTCAATCACGTCGGCGGCATCATCCTTTTCAGAAGCCCCGTCTACGAGTCGGTCGTCTTGATGAATCGCATGCAGCAGTTGTCGCGCCATCCGCTGCTCATCTCGGCTGACTTGGAAGCGGGCGCCGGAATGCGTTTTGATGACACCATCAACTTTCCTTGGAGCATGGCGACGGGCGCGACCGGCAACGCCGATTACGCGCGCCGTCAGGGAGAACTCACGGCCCGCGAAGCCCGCGCTCTCGGCATCCAACAGATTTTCGCGCCCGTTGCCGATGTCAACAACAACGCCGCGAACCCCGTCATCAACGTCCGCTCTTACGGCGAAGACCCTGCGGAGGTGGGGCGCTTTGTCGCGGCCTTTATCGAAGGCGCGCAGAGCAACGGCGTCATCGCCACCGCCAAACATTTTCCCGGCCACGGCGACACCGCCGTCGATTCGCATCGCGGCTTGCCCATCATCAACGTCCCGCTCTCGCGCTTGAACAGCATCGAGCTTGTGCCGTTTCGCGCGGCGATCAAGGCGGGCGTCGGCGGCGTCATGACGGGCCACATCAGCCTCCCGCAGCTTGAGCCGACGAGCATCACACCGTTGCCGCGCGACCAGGTTCTGCGACCGTCTTACGCCGACACGGAAATCATCGTCGAGAACGCGACGCTGCCCGGAACGCTCTCGCCCGTCATCGGCCAACTGCTCCGGCGCGACCTCGGCTTTGACGGCATCATCGTCACAGACGCGCTCGACATGAGCGGCCTGACCATCTATTTCAAGCAGGACGAAGCGGCTGTGCGCGCCGTGCTGGCGGGCGCCGACATGCTGCTCAAGCCTTCGGACCCGGACGCCTGCGTGCGCGGCTTGCGCGAGGCCGTGCGCTCAGGGCGCTTGACCGAAGCGCGCATCGAAGAGTCCGCCCGAAAAATTCTCGCGGCCAAGTTTGACCTCGGGCTCGTCAAGCAGCGCATCACGCCGATTGAACAGATTGACACGATTGTTTCCAGCCGCGAAGCCCTCGACTTGTCGCGCGAGATTGCCGAGCACGCCATTACGCTCGTTCGCAACGATGCGAAGCTCCTGCCGCTCGACTCGCTCAAAGCGGACGCGCGCATTTTTAATCTAGCTATCACGAACGGCGACGACCGGCTCTTTATCGCTAATCCTTTCGTCAACGCTTTGTCGCGCGCGGGTCGCCGCGTCGAGACGCTGACGCTGGACGACCGCTCATCGGAGGCCGAAGTGCGTCAGGCTCTGGACAAAGCGCAGGGCGCGGACATCATCTTCGCCACGCTCTACGGTCGCGTGCGTTCCGGTCAGGCGCGCAGCGTCGGCCTGCCGGAGCCGGGCGCGCGCGCTCTCTCCGAGTTAATCAAGCGCAAGGCTCCCGTCGTCGGCATCAGCTTCGGCAATCCATACCTGCTGCAAAATTTCCCTGATTTGCAAACTTACGTCGTCGCTTACGGCGACATGCCGAGCCTGCAACTGGCAGCCGCCCGCGCCGTCGTCGGAGCCGCGGACATCACAGGCAAGCTGCCCATCACTTTGCCCTCCGGCTACGCGCGCGGCAGCGGCATTCAACTGAAAGCCCAGACGCGAGCAACCGGCGCGACGCCGCAGAGCGCGCCTGCGAAGACACAATGACGCGCGCGTGCGGCGACACCGCAACGCCAGCATGGGAACTCAGGCGAATCAACGGGCGTATGGCGCACGGGCGCGAAGAGTTTGATAACATGAATGAACAGGGGCGATATAACAGCTAGTCAATGAACACCTCGACCACTCTCTTCGGGCGTTCCCCGAAACTCATCACAACTGAACCAACGCGTTCCGGTCGCGCCTTCTTCAACGCGCCGCCGCGTCTTCGTCTCTGCGTTGCGCCCGCGCGCGCAAGCGTTCGCGCTTCGCTGCTTCACTACGTCGCCGCGTCGCTCGTTCTTCTCTCGCTGTTCACGCAGGAGGCGAGCGCGGCGAATCTGCCTTCGGCTGCGCCCGCGTCGGTCGGGATGTCTGCGGAGCGGCTGGCGGAACTGGATAAGATTATCGAGCAGGCCATTGCGCGCCATGAGACGCCGGGCGCGGTCGTCCTTGTGGCGCGTCGCGGTCGCGCCGTGTGGCGCAAGGCTTACGGCTCGCGCTCCGTCACGCCGGAGCGCGAGCCGATGACGCCCGACACCATCTTCGACCTCGCCAGCCTGACCAAAGTAGTCGCCACCGCGACGAGCATCATGATTTTGACGGAGCGCGGGCAAGTGCGCTTGTCGGACGCGCTGGTTGATTACATTCCCGAACTCAAAGGCGAGGGGCGCGAGCGCATCACGATAGAGATGCTGCTGACGCATCGCTCCGGCTTTCCGCCCGACTTTGATTTGAGCGAGCAGTGGCATGGCTACGACGAAGCGATGAAGCGACTCTTCCGCGAGCCGCTGCGCAGCGCTCCCGGCGCTCGTTTCATCTACAGCGACATTAACTACATCGCGCTCGGCGAAGTGGTCAGGCGCGCAAGCGGCCTGCCGCTCGACGAGTTTGCGCGCAGGAATATTTTCGAGCCTTTGAAGATGCGCGACACTGGCTTTCGTCCGCGCGCGGAGTTGCTCGCGCGCGTGGCTCCGACCGAGACGCGGCGCGGGGCTTTAAGCTGGCTCGACGCGAACCCGGATAATGCTGCGGAGGCGAGCCGCATGTTGCGCGGCGAGGTTCACGACCCGACGGCCTTTCGTATGGAAGGCGTCGCGGGCCACGCCGGACTCTTCTCGACGGCGGACGACCTTGCTATCTACTGCCAGATGATTTTGAACGGCGGCGAATATGGCGGCGCGCGTATCCTGAGCCCGATGGGTGTCGCGGCGATGACGCGCCCGCGCGCTGTGACGGATGAAGGCGAGGCTCGCGCGCTCGGTTGGGACATGACGAGCAGCTTCGCCGTCAATCGCGGCGACATCTTTCCGCCCGGCTCGTTCGGCCACACGGGCTTCACGGGGACTTCCATGTGGATTGACCCCGCGAGCGAAACCTTCGTCGTCTTCCTCAGCAGTCGCCTGCACCCGGACGGCAAAGGCGATGTCGCGGCCCTGCGCGGCCGCGTCTCTTCCATTGTCGCTTCAGCTGTCACCGACACGCGCGTCGAGCAGGCGCGTGAACAGAACTCGCGCTTCGCCGCCGAAGTGTTGACGAGCCTCGCGCGCATCTCTTCGAGCGGCGTCGGCCCCGTCACTCCGGCGACAAATTCCAACGCGCCCGTCAACGCCCGCGTGCTGACAGGCATTGACGTGCTTGAGCGCGACGGCTTCAAGCAACTGAACGGCTTGCGCGTCGGGCTGGTGACGAATCACACGGGCCGCGACCGCGCGGGCCGCCAGACGATTGACGTGCTTCACAAAGCGGCGGGCGTCAAACTGGTCGCGCTCTTTTCGCCGGAGCACGGCATTCGCGGCACAGCCGACGAGAAAGTCTCCGACTCGAAAGACGAGCAAACGAATCTTCCCATCTACTCGCTCTACGGCGAGAGCCGTCGCCCGCTGCCCGAACAGTTGAAAGACCTCGACGCCATCGTCTTCGACATTCAGGATGTCGGCACGCGCTTCTACACTTACATCTCGACGCTCGGCTACGTCATGGAGGAAGCCGCGCGCGCGCACGTTCCGGTCATCGTGCTTGATAGACCAAACCCTATCAACGCCGTCGATGTCGAAGGGCCGGTGGCCGACGCGGACAAGCTCTCCTTCATCGCTTATCATCAGCTTCCAGTCCGCCACGGCATGACCATCGGAGAACTCGCGCGCCTCTTCAACGACACGCGCAAACTCGGTTGCGACCTGCGCATCGTCAAGATGGAGAACTACCGTCGCTCGATGTGGTTTGATTCGACCAATCTCACATGGGTCAACCCGTCGCCCAACATGCGCAGCCTGACCGAAGCCACGCTCTATCCCGGCGTCGGGTTGCTTGAGACGACGAACCTCTCGGTCGGGCGCGGCACGGACACGCCCTTCGAGCTCGTCGGCGCTCCGTGGCTCGACGGCCAACAGTTGGCCTCGCTCCTGAACGAACGCGGCCTCGCCGGAGTTCGCTTCATTCCCGTGCGCTTTACTCCCAAAAGCTCCGTCTTCAAAAATGAAGAGTGCGGCGGCGTCAACATCGTCATCACAGACCGCGCGCAGTTTCGCCCCGTGCTCGTGGGGCTGGAAATCGCCGTCGCCCTGCGTCGCCTTTACCCGTCGGAGTGGAAGGTTGACGACTACGCGCGCCTGCTCGTCAACCAGCAAACGCTCGAACGCGTTAAGCGCGCCGACACTCCCGAAGAGATTGCGCGCTCATGGGCGACTGCCCTCAACGACTTTCGCCGCGCCCGCTCGCGCGCCCTGCTCTACTGACGAAGATCTTTGCGGCAGCGCAAATTGGAGTTGTGCTTGCCGGAATTATGCGCTGCGGATATACTGCTCGGCCAGACGGGGAATCCTTGAAGAGAGATTGAAAGTTTGGCCGGAATAGTGGTGGCAGCCGCTAGTCACGGCGCAAGCGTTGAGCGCAAATAGCGGCTCCGCGATGTATCAACAAAACTTATCTTTGCGATAAATTCTTTTAGTTTCAATTATTGACGGGAACGCGCCTACAATAACCTTGTAATGGCTGTGAGCGATTCATCCAGTTCCTTTAGTCGTTATTACCACTAAAACTTACACGGGGGCCGAAGCTGAATCTCTGGGCCTTCATGTCTTTCCGGCGGGGAAGACTTTCCGGGCGCATTGATTCTCGCCTTTTCAAGCGGAGCGACGATGAGCGTTTACCGCTCGCTCTGCGGAAAGCTTCACCGGCGCTATTCTGATTATCAAAAATGAGGAACGAGAACATGAAGAGAAACCTGCCCGCGCATTTCGCTTTCAGTCTCCTGCTGATGCTCGTCGCGGCTGCTGCCGCCTTCGGGCAGGGGACGGCCTCGCGCGTCACCGGAACCGTCGTTGACCCTTCGGGAGCGATTATCTCCGGCGCCAACGCGACTCTCACGAACGAAGGAACGAACGTCTCTTTCACGACCGAGACGACCTCATCGGGAACATACGTCTTCGACTCGGTGCAGGTCGGCGTCTATTCGCTCAAGATTGAGAAGCAGGGCTTTAAGACTTTCATCTCGACGGGCAATCAGGTGAACGTCAACCAGCCCGCGACCATCAACGCGACGCTGGAAATTGGCGGCATCACGGACGTGGTGACGGTGGTCGGCTCGGCTGAGTTGGTGCAGACGAGCAGTTCCGGCAACTTCGGCAACACGGTCGAGCAGCGCGCTCTAGAAGCCCTGCCGATTGTCGGCGACCGTGGGCGCAATCCGCTACTCTTCGTCTCTCTGGAGCCGGGCGTCATCGGCAACGGCAGAGCGGGGACGGGCGGCAACACGGGCGGCAACGTCCACGTCCACGGGGCGCGCGACCGCGCCTTCAATTTCACGCTCGACGGCATTGACATCAACGAATCGAGCGCGGGCGGCTCAAACTTTACGCCGCTCAGGCCGAACCCGGATTCCATCGAACAGTTTCAAGTCGTGACCGGCAACTTCACGGCGGAGCTTGGACGCTCATCCGGCGCGCAAGTCTCGCTCGTCACGCGCTCCGGCACGAGCGAGTTTCACGGCAACGCCTTCGAGCTTTATCGCACGCCCGCCTTTAACGCCAACGAGTATGAAAACATTCTGAACAATCGCCCGAAGGGGCAGTATGTGCAGCACATCTTCGGCGGCTCAATCGGCGGCCCCGTCATGTTGCCGGGTTACGACGGGCGCAAGCATAAGACTTTCTTCTTTACCAACCTGCAACTGCTGCGCACGCAGCAAGGCATTCTCGTCACGCGCACGGTCTACACGGCGCAGGCGCGTCAAGGTCTTTTCCGCTATCGCGTCGGCGCGGCCAACGCTCCGGCTGGCACGTCGAACCCTTCGATTGACGGCAACGGAAACGTCTTGCCCGGACTCAATGTGCAGACCTACAACGTCGTCGCCAACGACCCGCTCTGCTTAACGCAGCCTGCCAACTGCGGCTTTGACCCGACCACGCGCGGCCTCATCAGCGCCGCGCCGCTGCCGAACAACTTCTTCGTCGGCGACGGGCTCAACACCGCTGGCTTCAGCTTCGCCGCGCCGCAGATTGAGAAGCAGTACGACTTTGTGGCCAAGGTTGACCACGCCTTCAACGACCGCAACACGATTTACGTGCGCTACGGGCAGGGCGCGCAGAATACGTTCGGCGACAACGGCAACGCCGGCTTGAAATCTTTTCCCGATAGCCAGTTCAATACCGTTGACACGTTCCGCAACCCGAAGAACATCGCGGCCAACTATCGCTGGACGCCGACCTCGACCGTCACCAACGAGTTCGTCGTCGGCATGAACAAGTTCGCCTTCACCTTCGGCAACCCGGACCCGAACGCCGTTCCCTTCATTCTCAATCTGCCGCGCGACCCGTTCAACTTCGGCCCGCCGATTAGCAACGAGCGTGAGATAACGACTTACCAGATTGTGGACAACATCAGTTTCATCAAGGGCGCGCACACTTTCCGCGGCGGCCTCAACTTCCGCTTCCAGAAGCACGACGACATACGCAGTTCCGTCGCGGGCTTCAGCACCAACCAGCAGGTCACTTTCTCGCGCACGGTCAATCCGGTGCCCGCCAGCTTTAACCTGCCCGCGACGACGGGCGTCAACGCCATCAACAACACCGACCGCAATAATCTACAGAGCGCGATTAACGACCTGCTCGGTCGCGTCGGCAACATCCAGCAGGCGTTCGTCGCCGCGAGCGATACGGCGTATGCTCCCGCCAGCACGCTCTTCCTGTTCGACTCTCGTTATAACGAGTATGACTTCTTCTTTCAGGACACCTGGAAGGTGCGGCCCAATCTGACGCTCGACTTGGGCTTGCGTTGGGAGCCGAAGATGGCCCCGCGCGCCGGAAGCGATAGCTCCATCCTGCGCCCGGACCGCCCGATTCGTTTGGGCGAGCCGCCGACCGACCAACTACGTTTCGTCGAAGGCAAGCTGTTCGATGACGACTATACCAACTTCGCTCCGTCTATCGGCGTCGCCTGGGATCCGTTCTCCGACGGCAAGACTTCGATTCGCGTCAACTATCGTCTTGCCTACGACCGCATGAACACGTTCCTTGCTTCGTCGGCCATCTTCCCGAACACTCCGGGCACGACGCTCGGCATCAACGATGCCACCTTCGCCGCGCGCCCGAACGAGACGAGCCGCCTGCGCTTCGGCTTGCCCGTGCTGGCCCCGACGGCGACGCCCGCGCAACTGCGACAGCCCGCCGCCTTTTCCACCGCTTCGCTGACCGTCTTCGACCCTTCGACGCGCTTTCCGAAGACGAACCAGTGGGGCTTGAGCCTTCAACGCGAGGTCGGGCATGGCTTCGTCGTGGAAGCGAACTACGTCGGGCGGCGCGGCGTCGGGCTATTCGGCGCATACGATGTCAATCAAGTGAACGTCTTCGCGCGCGACCCGCGCTTTAACGAGAGCTTCGTTGACGCCTTTAACACGTTGCGCGGCAATCCGGCGGCGAACAGCCCTTTGATTAACGCGCTCTTGACGGGCAACTCGGCCAACAACGCAGGCTCAACCAGCTTCCGCTCGTTGTTCAGTTCCGAACTCAACCAGGGCTCTGTGGCTTCGGCTGCGTTTCTGCTTTCGCAGCGCGTCGTCAGTGGCCAACGGGTCATCGTGGCGAACGGCTTCAGCCCTTCGTTCTTCCAGCCCTACTCGCAATTCACGGGCGCGCTCAACGTCATCGACAGCAACGACTTTTCAACCTATAACGGCTTGGAGTTGCAGGTCAGCCGTCGCGCCGGGCGAGGGCTGCTGATGCAGTTGAGTTATACCTTTGCCAAGTCGCTCGACACGCGCTCGTTCGACCCTGCCTTCACGGTCGCCGCGCGCACAACGTCTACGACGAACGCCTCGCCTTCGGCCCAGAACACGCCGCTCGACATACGCAACCGTAAAGAAAACTACGGGCGTTCCGACTTTGACCGTCGCCACGCGCTTCAGGGCTACATGGTTTACGATTTGCCGTTCGGTCGCAACAAGCGTTTCTTCAGCGACGCGCCCGGAATAGTCAACCAGTTAATCGGCGGGTGGGACATTGCCAACTCGCTCATCTGGCAGAGTGGCCGCGCGTTCACGGTCTATGGCGGAGCCTTCACGGTCAGCAACGTCGTGCTCTCGCCGGCGAACTGCACGGGCTGCACGACCAACATGGGCAGCGTCGTTCAGGATTCAGGCACCAACTTTATTTTCACGCCCGGGCAGCGCGCGCAGTTCTCCACGCCCGCGCCGGGACAACTGGGCAACACTGGCCGCAACTTCTTTACGGGGCCGACATTCTTCAATCTGGACATGACGATTCGCAAGCGGTTCCAGTTGGGCGAAAAGCGCAGCCTTGAGTTTCGCGCCGATATAAATAATTTGACGAACACGCCGTCGTTCGAGTTTCCGATTAGCTCCACGAGCAGCATCGGCATTCAGTCTCCCGGCTTTACCGGGACGGCCTCGACCAACCCGACCTTCGGGCGCATCCGTGATAGCGTGAACAGCAACGCGCGCCATATACAGTTGGGCATTAAGTTCAACTTCTAAACGCGACTGTTTGCGCGCACAAGTGAGAGAGCAATAAAAAACGGCCTCGCGGCGCTTGCTTGTCAAGAGAGTTGACGAGCGAGCGCCGTCCGGTCGTCATCATCATCATCATCATGCGTTACTGGCTTTATCTCTGCATCGTTGTCATGTTCGTAGGCGCAAGCCTTCCGGTCGCGCCGAGGGCCGAGGTCACGCCCGTCTCGCCCGCCTACGACCTCGTTATCACCAACGCGCGCGTCGTTGACGGCACGGGCAATCCATGGTTTCGCGCCGACGTTGCCATCAAGGACGGGCGCATCGCGCGCATCGGTCGCATCAACGCCGCTGACGCCGCTCGCAGCATTGACGCGCGCGGGCAGATTGTCGCTCCCGGCTTCATAGACGTGCATACGCACGTCGAAAGCATCTACGAGCATCCAGAGGCGGAGAACTTCGTGCGGATGGGCGTGACCTCGCTTGTGACCGGCAACTGCGGCACGTCCGCGACCAACATCGCGCAGTTTTTCGGCAGGATGAAAGAGCAACCGCTGGCCGTCAATCTAGCCACGCTCGTCGCGCACGGCTCCGTGCGCAGAGAAGTGTTGGGTCTGGATAATCGCCAGCCTTCGCCGGAAGAGTTGAGGCGCATGGAGGCTCTGGTCGAGCAGGCGATGAAGGACGGCGCGGTCGGGCTTTCGACCGGACTCATCTACGTGCCCGGAACTTACGCGAAGACGGATGAGGTGGTCGCGCTGGCCCGCGTCGCCGCGCGCTACGGCGGCCTTTACGCCACACACATGCGCAACGAGGGCAACGAAGTGGTCGCGGCCATTCGCGAGAGCCTGGCGATAGGCGAGCAGGCCGGGATGCCCGTCGAAATCTCGCACTTCAAAATCAGCAGCCGCAAGCTCTGGGGGCAGAGTCCGCAGACTATCGGGATGGTGCGCGAGGCTCGTCGTCGTGGGCTGTCCGTGACGGTTGACCAGTACGCTTATCCGGCCTCTTCGACTTCGCTCGATTCGCGCCTGCCGAGTTGGCTGCTCGAAGGCGGGCGCGAGGAAGGCAAGAAGCGTCTGGCCGAAAAGGAAGCGCGCGACCGCGTTATCCGCGAGACGCAGGCGACGCTCAAAGAGAGCGGCTTTAAGGATTTCGACTACGCGGTGGTCGCGGGCTACGACGCCAATCCTTCGTTCAACGGCAAGTCCATCGCCGCGATTACCAGAGAAGTGCGCGGCAAGAAGGATGTCAAGAGCCAGATTGAGCAGATGATTGAGATGTACATGGCGGGCGGGGCGGCGATGATTTATCACGGCATGAGCGAGACGGACGTGCAGAACATCATGCGCGAGCCGTTCACGATGATTGCCTCCGATAGCGGCGTGCGTCGCCCGGATGAAGGCGTCCCGCACCCGCGCGGCTACGGCAACAACGCGCGCGTGCTCGGCCACTACGTCCGCGAGCTTGGCCTGCTCAGCCTCGAAGACGCGATTCGCAAGATGACCAGCCTGCCCGCGCAGACTTTCAACTTGAAAGACCGCGGGCTGCTACGCGAAGGCTTCGCCGCAGACCTCGTGATTTTTGACGACGCCACGATTGCCGACCGCGCCACCTTCGAGCAGCCGCGACAGTTTCCCGTCGGCATCTCTTACGTCATCGTCAACGGCCAACCCGTGCTGGCCGAAGGGCAGATGACGGCTGCGCGCCCCGGCCAGCCGCTCCGGCACGAAGCCGTTCCGGGCAGCTAAAAGATAATTCTTGCTGTCGCCCCGAAGGTCGTTGTATAAGTTTCCAGAAATTCCGGCAGTCGCCATTTCAGAGGTGGCATTCTAAGTTACATACACATTACGGCTCGCAAGCGAAACGCCTGCGCTCAAACCCTGCTGACCTTGAGAGTCTGAGGCGGCCAAGCGAGCAGGCCACTTTTCCATCTGTTTGAGTAACCACGAAAAGGAATCACCCATGACACATCACGTTCGCATCCTCCTCCGAGGTTTGCTCTTAACCATTACGGTCTTTTTCAGCTTAGCGACCGCCGCTTATGCGCAGGAGATCACCGGCACGATTATCGGCACGGTGAAAGACGCTTCGGAGGCGGCTGTCAAGGACGCGACGGTGACGATTGAAGATGCGAATAAGCAGATTGTGGTGCGCACGGTCACGACCGGCGACGACGGCGCATATTCTGCGCCGCTGCTGCCCGTCGGCGTTTACACCGTGACGATTGAGGCGCCCGGCTTCAAGAAATCCGTCCAAACCAACGTCAAGCTCGATGTCAATCAGCGGCGCACGGTGGACGTCATGCTGGAAGCCGGAAACCTCGCCGAAGTCGTGACGGTTGAAGCCGCTCCCGTCACCATCGACTTGACGACGGCGACCGCTTCGACCGTCATCAACGGCGATCAGGTGCGCGAGTTGTCCATCAACAATCGCAACTTCGTGCAGCTTGTCACGCTCGCCCCCGGCGTCACCAACGACCTCGCCGATCAGGTTTATGTCGGCACGACCAATCCAGCCGGTCAGGCCAACACCGTCAACATCTCCGTCAACGGCTCGCGCAGCAGTTCGAACACCTTTCTGGTTGACGGCGCGGACATCACAGACCGCGGCTCGAACCTGACGATTCAGGCTTATCCGAGCGTGGATTCAATCGGCGAGTTCAGGGTCTTGCGCAGCCTCTATCCGGCTGAGAGCGGCAACAGCGGCGGCGGCCAAGTCAACGTCATCACTCGTTCGGGCGGCAACGAATTTCACGGCTCGGCCTTCGAGTTCGTGCGCAACGACCGGCTCAACGCGAATGACTTCCTCACCAACGCCACGGTCCTTACCCCGCCTTGCGGGCGCGAGTCCAACGGGAAAGCAAAACGCTGTCCCTTCCGCTATAATAATTTCGGGTTCACGATTGGCGGCCCGATTTACGTTCCCAACTTCGGCGTCGGCGACGGCGGCATGTTCAAGAAGCTGAGCCGTACCTTCTTCTTCTTCTCGGAAGAGCAACGCCGCGACCTTCGTTATCCGTCCTTCAGCGCGACCGTTCCAGATGCTAACCTGCGCCAGGGCGTCTTCCCGATTCCCGTCTGCATCAATCTCAACAACGTGGTCGGCGCAACCTGCACGGGCGCCAACATCCTGCCCGCCGGGACGCCGCTTCCGGCCAGCCTCTTCAACCCTGCGGCCCTGTCATACGTCAACCAGATTTACAACAAACTGCCGCTGCCGAACGGAGCCAACTTTGGGCTCGTCTCCGCCGCGCAAAACATCGCAAACTTCCGTCAGGAGATTCTGAAGATTGACCATAGCTTCAGCAACAATTGGTCTGCCTTCTATCGTTTTGAAAACGATAAAATTCCGACGGTCGATGCCAACTCGCTCTTTTCCAGCGGCGGAAATCTGCCGGGCGTTTCGACCACGCAAACAAACTCTCCGGGCAAGACGCACACCTTCCAGACCAGCTACGTGATTAACCCGAACGCGATTGTCGAAGCGCGCTACGCTTATGCTTACGGCGCGATTCTGAGCGAGAACACGGGCTTGCTGGCTCTCTCCAATTCGACGAACCCAGTGACCTTGCCCTTCCCCAACACGCGCGACCGCATCACCTCCGTGACCAACAACGGCTTCAGCAATCTATCCAGCTTCGGGCCGTATGATAACTTCTCCAACAAGCACAACGGCGGCGGCAGCCTGACGCTCGTCAACGGCACGCACACGTTGAAGTTCGGCGGCAGTTATTCACGCTATCGCAAGAACGAGAACGCTCTTGTGACGGACGCCACCGGAGGCAACCAAGGCATTTTCACGGCCTTCGGAACGACGCTGCCCACGGGCGTGACGGCCAGCACGCTCAACCAAAATCTGCAACGTTGGGCTAACTTCCTAGTCGGCAACGTGGCGACCTTCGTGCAGGGGAAATTCGATTACACTGCGAACCTGATTCAGAGCAACTTCGAGGCTTACGGTCAGGACGAATGGCGCGTCCGCCCCGGCCTGACCTTGTATGTCGGGCTTCGTTACTCGCGCTTCGGCCAGCCGTACGACAAAAACGGGCGGCTCTCAAACTTCGTTCCCGAATTCTACAACGCGGCCAGCGCTCCGCTCGTCACCGGCGCGGGCAATCGCGTCGCAGGCACCGGCAACTTCTGCAACGGCCTCATCGTCAACTCACAAAACTTCCAGACCGCGGTCAACTGCACGCCGGTAGTCTCGCCTTTCGGCCAGAAGGTGGTGGAGACGCCGACCCGCGACTTTGCCCCGCGCTTCGGCCTCGCCTGGGATCCGTTCGGCAAGGGCAAGAGCGTGATTCGCACAGGCTACGGCATCTTTCATGAGCAAGTTCTGGTGGGCTTCGCGGAGCAAATCATCGGCGTCAATCCGCCGTATCAGGAAAACTTCACCATCACCAACACGCGGCTCGATAATCCTGCGGCTGGCACGACTTCTCCGCCTTCGGCGGCAGCCTCGACCATTCGCGGCATGGACACGGAATGGCACACGCCCTACATGCAACATTGGTCGCTCGACTTTCAACATCAGTTGACGGCGCGCACCGCCATCACCGTCGGCTACTTCGGCTCCAAGGGAACTCACTTGGTCGGCGTCACGGAAATCAACGACCTGCCTCCGGGCCTCGCTCTGAATTCGTTGTGCGCCCCCGGCAACAACACGCCGCAGACTGTCGGCGTCACGCTGGTCAGATGCCAGCCCGCCGGTTATGCGTTTCGCAACGTCGCCACCGCGACCGGCAATCCGAATGTCGTCGGCGCCACGACCTTCACAGACAACGCCATTCTCGACCAGCTTCGTCCCTATCGCGGCTATCGCTCAATCACAATGCTTCAGCCGCGTTACAACTCGAACTACCACGCCTTGCAGATTTCGGCGCAGCATCGCTTCGCAAGGGAATCGCAAGTGCAACTCGCTTACACTTGGGCGAAGAATTTGACCGACAGCCAGAACGACCGCTCGAACGCTCCGCAGGACACCTACAACACGAAGGCCGAATACAGCCGCGCGGCTCTCGACCGCCGCCACGTCTTCAGCCTCAACTACATTTACGAACTGCCCTTCTTTACAGACCAGAACGGCTTCGTCGGAAAAACTTTGGGCGGGTGGCAAGCCTCCGGCATCATCAGCCTGCAATCCGGGCTGCCGTTCACCATCACCACGTCGAACTACGACGCGGCGGGGCTTGGCAACAACCCTGCGGCCATCGCGGGCAACAGGCCGAACGTGCTCTGCGACCCGAACGCCAGCGCTCCGCACACGCTTCAGCAATACTTCAACGGCCTCTGCCTCCAATCCAATCCGGCTGCGACGGCCACCGGCCTGAGCAACAACGTCGGCACGGCGGGACGCGGCATTATCGAAGGCCCGCCGACGTATCGCGTTGATTTCACGATGACCAAAAACTTCCGCTTCGGCGAAAACACGCGCTTGCAGCTTCGCGCCGAAGCCTTCAATGTTTTCAACCATACCAACTTCCGCACCATCGGGACTAACGTCACTCTGGGAACTTATAATACGGTGACGGCGGTGCGCGACCCGCGCAATATCCAACTCGGCGCGAAGTTCTACTTCTAACGCCGGAGCAATTCGAGTCCTGAAAGCTATGCCCGTAATGTTTGGAGAAACATTACGGGCATACGCGCGTTCACGCTCGTTCTATGATTTAATGTTGACATGGAAAATAGCCGGACGATTCATCAAAAGTTGTTGCTGCGAAATGCGCGCTTAGTCTTGCCGCACAAGCTGGCCGAAGGCGCGAGCCTGCTCATCGAAGGCGACCGCATCGCGCGCATCCTTAAGCAGTCAACAAACGAAGATACGCACGACAGCGAAGTCCTTGAGCTTGACGGCGCGCTGCTGTTCCCCGGCTTCATAGACGCGCACATACACGGAGCCGTCGGCGTTGACACGATGGAGGCCGGGGCCGCAGACCTTCATCGCGTCGCGCTTTTTCTGGCCGCGCACGGCGTCACCTCATGGCTGCCGACGCTTGTGCCCGCGCCTGATGTTGACTATCGAAAAGCGGCGCAGTCCGTCCGGCAGTTGATGCGCGAGCAGGCGACGAGCGCGACCGCCGCCACGTCTTCGCGCGCCCTCGGCCTGCACTACGAAGGGCCGTTCATCAACAGCGCGCAATGCGGCGCGTTGCGCCCCGCTTACTTTCGCGCCTTCGCTGCGACCGAAGAACTCGATGCGCTGGCGACCATAGACGAAAGCGGAGCGATTCACATGATGACCCTCGCCCCGGAAATCGAAGGCGGCGTCGAGTTGGTGACGGAGTTGCGACGGCGCGGTTGGGTAGTCTCCATCGGACACACGCGCGCAGACGTGGCTGTGCTTGACCGCGCCTGCGCGGCTGGCGCGCGACACATGACGCACTTCATGAACGCTATGTCGCCGCTCCATCATCGCGCGCCGGGGCCGATTGGTTGGGGCTTGCTGCGCGACGACGTGACTTGTGATGTCATCGCCGACGGCGTTCACATAGACCCGCTCATGCTCAGGCTACTTCTGCGCTGCAAGCAGCCGTCGCGCCTCGCGCTCATCAGCGATGCGGTCGCGCCCGCCGGACTCGGCGACGGCGACTACGAAATCTGGGGCGAGACGATTGCGGTCACAGGCGGGCGCACGCGCAACGCGCGCGGCCATATCGCGGGTTCCGTTATCACCATGCGCGACGCCGTGCGCCTGATGCTGTCGCTCGACGTTTCTCCCTCCGACGTTGCCTCGATGGCCGCCGCCAACCCCGCGCGACTGCTCGGCATCGGCGACGACTGCGGCTCGATTGAAGAAGGAAAACGCGCCGACCTCACAGCCCTAAACGCGGCAGGCAACGTCACATTAACTCTCATCGGCGGCCGCCTCGCGTATAAGGCAGTGACGAGTGACGAGCAGCAAGTGACGAGTTAAAGCCAAAGGCTTAATGCCAAGACTTAAGGCTCATGCCTTGTCACTCATTATTCATTACTTCTTACTTCTTGCTTGTCACTTGCTGCTCGTCACTCGTCACTGTCTTTATAAAACCCGGCGCGGGCATAGGATTCATCCAGAAGTTCGATGGGATGACAGACGCGCAGGGGCGTCATGCCTTTGAGACGCGCGCCCGCGGCGAGGTGCATGTGGCAGCCGGGATTGGCGGTCGCCAGTCGCTCGGCTTTAGTCTCTTTCAAGCGCGCCAGTTTTTCGTCGAGCACGCGGCCAGCCATTTCCGGCTCAAGCAAATTATAAACGCCCGCGCCGCCGCAGCAACGCTCGCTCTCCAGGAGCGGCGCGAAGTTGAGATTGGGGATGGCTTCCAACATGCGAAGGGGCGCGTCACCGGCGCGCTGCCCGTAGAGCAGATGGCACGAAGCATCATAAGTCGTCGGGCTGTCATCAAGAGCCGCGCCCTGACGAATGCCCGTCTGCGCGAGTTGTTGGCTGATGTCGCGGACACGCGCGCTGAACTCGCGCGCCCGCGCGCCGTACAACGCATCGTCGGCCAGCAACCCGGCGTAAGAGACGAGCATCGCGCCGCAGCCACCGGCGTTCGTGATAATGAAAGCCCCGCTCTCATCATCGCTCGCAGAATTGCTCGCGGCGCCAGACGCCTCGCTCTTATCATCGCTCGAATTGGCGAACGCTTCGATGTTGCGTCGCGCGAGCCGCCGCGCGCCCTCAAGGTCGCCCGCGTGCGCGTGCAGCGCGCCGCAGCAACCTTGCGCTGGCGGCGCGTGGCTCGCGCAACCGTTGGCGGCCAGCACGCGCGCCGTCGCCAGATTGACGCGCGCAAACAAGCCTTCGGTCACGCAGCCGGTAAAGAGCAACGCGCGCGAATCCGTCGGGCGCGGTCGCTGCGCAACGCGCCCCGCTTCATTCGTGTCATTATTCGTGTCATGGACGACGCGCGTGGAAGCTTGCTCTGTCTTCGCAGGTTGCTCTGGCTTGAGCGGCGCGCGCGGTTTAGTCAACGGCTTGGCGGGCGCGGAGCTTTCAAGCATGGCGAGCGCAAATTCGGCTCGCGCTGAGACGAGACGCGCCAGGCGCGACTTGAGCAGCAAGCGAGCCAGCCCCGCGTCGCGCATCGCTCGCGCGCAACCGAACGCGAAACGCAGCCGCGATGGATGCAGCCAAATTCTTCGCAGCAAGAAGCGCAGCAAGCGATTCGTCCAGCCATGCCGTCGCCCTGTCGTCGTCTCGTAAATCAACTCGCGCGACGCTTCCAGCAACTCTCCATACTCGACGCCAGCCGGGCAAGCCTGCTCGCACGCGCGGCAACCCAGACAACGATTGATGTGCCGCTCGAACGACGTTGAAGCCGCCGCGAGCCGTCCTTCTTCGACCGCGCGCATCAGGTAGATACGACCGCGCGGGCCGTCGTTCTCGTCGCCCGTCAGCGTGTAGGTCGGGCAGGCTTCGAGGCACAAGCCGCAATGAACGCACGCCAACAGCTTTTCCTCTTCCGCCGCCAGCGCGCTTGCGAGATGTGATGACATAACTAGAAAGATGAGCGATGAATGACGAGCGATTGATGATGAACAATGAAGGATGAGCGCGGAACAATGAATGATGAATGACGAGCAGCAAAGCCGTCGTCTTTCATTCATCACTCATCACTCATCGTTCATCATCAATCGCGCATCGTTCATCGTTGCTTCAGTATCCGATTGGAACTCCGTCGTTGCGCGGGTCGCTGGCGCCGAGACGCATGCCCGTCTTCTGTTCAATCATGATGCCGTGGGCGTCGCCCATGAAGCGCGGGTTGGAGACGAGCTTGTGGCCGAGGGCTTCGAGCGCGCTTTGAGTTTCGACGGAGAGCTTGAACGGCTCGTAGGTTATCTCGTCGGGCAGCCATTGATGATGAATGCGCGGCGCGTCAATGGCCTGCTGAATGTTCATGTCGTAGTCAACGACGTTGATGATGACTTGCAGGACGGTGTTAATGATGGTCGGGCCGCCGGGGCTGCCGGTCGTGAACCAGAGCGAGCCGTCTTTGCGCATTACGAAAGTCGGCGTCATGGCGGAGAGCGGTCGCTTGCGCGGGGCGACGCTGTTGCGCTCGCCTTGTATCAAGCCGTAGGCGTTCGGCACGCCGGGCTTGGCCGCGAAGTCGTCCATCTCGTTGTTGAGCAGCACGCCGGTGCCACGGGCTACGACCGCCGAGCCGAAGCTGCCGTTCAAGGTGTAGGTGTTGGCGACGGCGTTGCCCTCGGCGTCAACGACCGT
This sequence comes from Blastocatellia bacterium, assembly GCA_033855775.1. Classification (GTDB taxonomy): domain Bacteria; phylum Acidobacteriota; class Blastocatellia; order Pyrinomonadales; family Pyrinomonadaceae; genus DASVTR01. The sequence continues at coordinate 39,701 of JAWVFT010000004.1, forward strand.
GAAGTGCGTCGTCTCTTCGGCTTCGTAGCCTGTGGGACGACCGGCCTGCACGTCCGTGCTCTTCGAGGCTCTATCCATGCGAATCGTGCTGCGCTGGCGCGCGGCGTAGTCCTTGTCAATGATTCCGGCGATGGGGACTTTGACGAAATCGGCGTCGCCCATGTATTCGGCGCGGTCTGCAAATGCGCGGCGCATCGTCTCCGTTAAGAGATGATAACGCTCGGTCGAAGACCAGTTCATCTTGCTGAGATTGTAGCCTTCAAGGATGTTCAGCATCTCAATCAGAACTGCTCCGCCGGACGAAGGCGGAGGCATCGAGACGACTTCATAGCCGCGATAAGTCGTCCGCAGCGGCTCGCGTTCCTTCGCCACATACGCGCGCATGTCTGCGGTCGTAATCAAGCCGTCGTGTCGCTTCATGTCGTCGGCTATCAAGCGCGCCGTGCGGCCTTCGTAAAATTCGCGCGGGCCGCCCTTTTGCAATCGCGCAAAGGTCGCGGCCAATTCCGGCTGGCGAAAGAGCGCGCCTTCGTCGTAGAGATTGCCGTTGTTCAGGAAAATCTTGCGGCTGTCTTCATACGGCTCGAAGAAGCCTTCGGTTGAGCGGAAGCTGCGCGCGATGGAGTAGGGAAGCGGAAAGCCATTGGCCGCGAGACGACGCGCGGGTTCGATTAACTGCGACCATGAGAGCTTGCCTGAGCCATACTTCTTCAAAGCCATTTCCATCCCGGCGACCGTGCCGGGAACGCCCGCCGCGCGATAGCCCATCGTCGAAGAGCCTTCGCCTTTAATCAAGTCGCCTTTGTCGTCCTGATAGACGTTGCGCGTGGCGGCAGCCGGAGCCATCTCGCGGTAGTCAATCGCGGTCGTGCGGCCATCGCGAAAGCGAATCATCATGAAGCCGCCGCCGCCCAGATTGCCCGCCGCCGGATACGTCACCGCCAGCGCGAAGGCAACGGCGATGGCGGCGTCAACTGCGTTGCCGCCGCGCTTCAAGACATCGACGCCGACTTCGGACGCGAAGCGGCTGCTCGACGCGACCATGCCATGCGGGGCGCGCACGGGTTGGCGCGCAAGCGTCCCGGCTTCCGGCACAGGCAAGGCAATCGTCCGCGCGCTGCACGCCAGAGGTGCGAGAGGCGCGAAGATGAAAGCGACGGCTAAGCCAAGCGAAAGAAAAAGGCGTTGAGCCTCAGTTAGTTTGCCCATTCTCATTTTAAGTTTTCCCGCGTCAAAGCTTTCCTCACGCGCGCTCTCGCGGCGGAAAGCCGTCTGGATTTCTTTAAGTCTTGACGAAGACCAATTGTGCTCTTGAACTCCGAAGAAATGCAAACTGTTCGGCCAGCCGAACTTGCGGCCAGACGAACTCATCGCCGCGCCTTTAGCTCTCCGCCGCGTTGTGACGGCCAAAGTCGAAGCGGCCCGGACTGAACGTGTTCGACGAATCGAGTTGCTGCTTGATGCGCTGCATGACGGTCGCGCTCGCGCCCATGTCGTCCCACACGTCGAAGGCTTCCTTGATTTCGCGCGGCGCGCTTTCAATCATCAAACAGCCGCCCGCACGCCGCGCTCGCTCGCGCCATCGCGTCAACATCCAGACGGCCGCGCCAAGCTCTTCCGGCAACGCGCTCGTGACGCGCAGGCGGCCATCGCCCGCGCCCGCGTGCCACCACGAAGCGAAAGCAAAAGGCGCGGCCCGTTCGTCCTCTTCCGCTTCGGCGAGCATGGCGTCGAGCTTGGCGGGCGGCGCATGCACGCGCCAACTCAACTGCGCGCTCTCTTGCAAAAGCAGCGCGGCCAGCGAACGCCACAACATCTCGTCGCCGGACGAGACAGTTGTTTGTTTGATTCCAGGCTCACCGTCGAGCAACACGCGCGCCTGTTCAACTTGAAAGGCGACGGCTTCAGCCGCGCCCGCGAAGCGTATCATCAGCGCAGCATCTCGCTCCGTTTGAAGCGGCGCGCGAATGCAAGCGGCGGCGCGTGGCGAGAGCAATTCGAGCGCGACGGGAAAGAGTTGCGCGTTGCGAAGAGAACTTGCAGCGCGCCGCAGCGAAGAGAGCGGGCCGCAAGCTATGACGGTCGAGCTTTGCGCGGGCAGCGGTCGCAGCTTGAACGTCAATTCCAGAATCAGGCAGAGCGAGCCGTAGCTGCCGACGAACAACTTGCAAAGGTCATAGCCCGCCACGTTCTTCACCACGCGCCCGCCGGCTTTGATGATGTGCCCGTCGGCCAGCGCGACGCGCATGCCGATGACGAACGAGCGCGGCGCTCCGTAGCCTAAACTCTGCGCGCCAATCATCCCGGTCGCCGCGACTCCGCCGAGCGAAGCCCTGCCGTCGTCCGGCGGGTCGAGCGGCAGCCATTGCCCCGCGCCGTTCAACTCTGAGTTAAAGTCAGCCAACGCGACGCCCGCTTCCGCCGTCGCAACGAGGTCAGCCGGTTCATGTTCGATGATGCGGCGCATCCGTCCCGTCTGCAAAATGAGATCCGCGCGCAAACTTGCATGGCCCACATCAAGCCACGTCCCCGCTCCCGCCGGAACAACAGCCCATCCTTCATGCGTCGCCAGCCGCAACACTTCACATGCTTCCTCCTGATTCGCGGGCGACACTGAAAGACAAGACGCGGAGACACGGGGACGCGGAGATGCGGCGATGTTAAGTTGCGGCGAGACGTTGACGTGCTCTGCGCCGACGATGCGCGACAAGGCTTCGTGCGCCGCTTCGATTTGGAAGACACTGCGAGCGAAGACAATCGGAGGCTGAGGCGAAGGCTCGGACAGCAACGCGGGAGATTGAGACGCGGGAGATTGAGACGCGGGGACACGGAGACGCGGGGACGCGGCGAATCGTTGCTCGTCATCAATCGCTTCTCTTGGTTCGTTGGCAGCCTCTCTTGCTTCGTTAGTCGCTTCTCTTGCTTCGTCGTCATCATTATTCAACGACGAAGAGAGCGTTGCTTTATCGCCGCCTTCCCGCGTCTCCGCGTCTCCGCGTCTGCGTGTCGCGGCGCCGCGCGCTTCGCCGCAACTGCGCGCGGTGGGGATAATCTTGCCGGGGTTGCAGAGGCCGCCGGGGTCAAAGGCGGCGCGGACGCGAAGCATCGCGTCCATGTCGTCGGGGCTGAAGATGAGCGGCAGGTATTCGCTTTTGTCTAAGCCGACGCCGTGCTCGCCTGTGATTGTGCCGCCCGCGCGGACGCAGATTTCCATCATCTCGCGCGAGGCTTCCTTAACGCGCTTCACTTCTTCGGGCTGGCGCGCGTCGTAGCAGATGTAGGGATGAAGGTTGCCGTCGCCCGCGTGAAAGACGTTGGCGACGAGCAGGTTGTGTTTCGCGCCCGTGCGATAGGTGGCGGCGAGAACTTCGGGCAGGCGCGAACGCGGGACAACTGCGTCCTGCAACATCAAGTCGGGCGCGAGGCGTCCCATCGCGCCGAACGCGCCCTTGCGCGCCGCCCAAAACTTCTTGCGCTCTCTCTCGTCCTGCGCCAGCCTGACGTGCCGCGCCTTGTGTTCGCGGCAGATGCTTTCGACGCGCGCCGCTTCTTCATCGAGTCCGGCTTCGAGGCCGTCCAGTTCAATCAGCAGCGCGGCTTCGGCTTCGGGCGGCAGGCCAGCCGCGAAGACGCTCTGCTCGACGGCGCGAATCGTCGCCCCGTCCATCATCTCAAGGGCCGACGGCATCAGCCCGGCGGCGATGATGGCGGAGACGGCGCGGCTGCCGTCGTTGACATCCGCAAAGTCGGCGAGCAGCGTGCGGACGGCGGGTGCCAGCGGCGTTAAGATGAGCGTCGCTTCGGTCGCAATCCCGAACGTGCCTTCCGAGCCGACGAAGACGCCGAGCAAATCATAGCCGGGCGCGACGCTTCCTCCCGCGCGCAGGTCAACGACCTCGCCGCTCGCCAGCACGACGCGCGCCGCCGCCACGTGGTCTACCGTCATGCCATATTTTAGACAGTGTATGCCGCCCGCGTTCTCCGCGATGTTGCCGCCGATGGTGCAGGTCATCTGGCTCGAAGGGTCCGGCACGTAATGCAGTTTGAAGGGAGCGGCGGCGCGCGAGAGTTGCGCGTTGACGAGTCCTGTTTCGACGACGGCCCGCAGGTTCTCCGTGTCCAGCTCAAGCAAGCGACGCATCCGCGCCAACTCGATGACGACGCTTTCCGTCAACGCGCCGCCGGAGAGTCCGGTGCCAGCGCCGCGCGGGGCAAACGGCACACGCTCGCGCGTTAAGAGACGCAGGACTTCTGCGACTTCCTCTGTGCTTTGTGGAAAGACGACGGCGCGCGGGCGTTGCTTGTGCTGCGTCAGCCCGTCGCACTCGTAGACGAGCAATTCGTCCGCTTCGGTCAGCACAGCATCGCGCCCCAACACGGCCCGCAGCTTTTGCGTCAACTCATCCACGCTTTATCTTATTCGGCTTCGGGAATTTTCTATCGTCATGGTGAGAGCTAATGATACACTACGCGCCCGGCCTTCAGATACTGTTCTTGACGGATAGCCAACTGCTCAGATGAAACTTCGACGCGCTCTTCCGGTGGCGAGCCGCGTCCTTTTATGAAGCACGAGGAGAAGTGAGGGAAGAGCGTTGTGGAAATAACTGTGGTTGACGGGCTGAGCGCTCTGAAGCTTGACTTGGTGATGACGCTGGCGCTGGCGGCGTTGTTTCTCTCAATCGGTTATTTGATTCAACGGCGCGTCTCGTTTCTGCGCGCGTCGAGCGTTCCGGCGGCGGCCATCGGCGGGCTGTTGTTCGCTCTCATCGTGCTGGCCCTGCGCGCTCGCGGAACGCTTGGCGTCACGCTCGACACTAGTTTGCGCGCCCCGCTGCAAACAATCTTCTTTACGACCATTGGCCTCAGCGCGACGGTCGCGCTCTTGCGGTCGGGCGGCTGGCGGATGGGCTTCTTCTGGTTGATAGCGTCTCTGACAGCCGTCGTGCAGAACGTCGTCGGCATGGGACTGGCCCGCGCGCTCAATGCTCCGGCCCCGCTTGGAGTCATCTGCGGTTCGTTAACACTGACGGGCGGCCCCGCGACGGGACTGGCGCGCGCCGCAGACTTCGAGCAACTCGGCATCACAGGCGCGGGCGCGCTGATTATCGCCTCAGCGACCTTCGGCATCTTCATGGCGAGCCTCGTCGGCAATCCTGTGGCGTCCGCTCTTATTCGTCGCTTTCGTCTGGCGCGACCGAAGGACGAGAGCGCGGCTATCGAAGACAGGACGGGCGCGAGTTTGGAAGATGCGAATTTGGAAGACGCGAGTTTGAAAGACGCGCGGGCCGCAGAGTATTGGGCGGTCGGCCCGACCGGAGAGATGGACGCGGCGAGCGATAGCAGCGAGGCTCTTGAAAACAACGCGCCGGTTGAGAAGGCTGACGACATGCTTGTCGAGACAGTCGCGGCAGAGCGCGTTGAGTTGACGGAGCGTGTCGAGTTGACGCCGTTAATCGTCCTGCGAAATTTGATGTTGATTCTGGTGTTGATGGGGTTGGGCGCGTTGCTGAGCCTCGCGCTCGCGCAGTTGAGTGTTCACTTGCCGAATCCTTTGGGCGCGCTCTTCAAGTTGCCGGGTTACATAGGGGCGATGGTGATGGCGGCGCTGGCGCGCTACTTAGACGACCGCACGCGCTGGCTCAGAATCAACACGCGCGCCGTCGAGTTGATAGCGATGGTCGCGCTCGGATTTTTTCTCGTCATCGCTTTGATGGATTTGAAGCTGTGGGAACTGGCGGGGCTGGCCGGGCCGATGCTCGTCATCCTCTGCGCGCAGATTATCGTGATGATACTCTTCGCCGTCGTTGTCACCTTTGTGTTGATGGGGCGCGACTACGAAGCGGCTGTGACGACGAGCGGCCACATCGGCTTCGGCCTCGGCATCACTCCGAACGCCGTCGCCAACATGGAAGCCCTGACCGCGCGGTATCTGCCAGCCCCGCGCAGCTTTCTCATCGTGCCGGTCGTCGGCGGCTTCTTCATAGACTTTTCCAACGCCCTGATTATCAACTCCTTCGTCAATCTAATGCGCTAGAGTCTCGCGCTTGAAAGGATTAAGAATAGATGACACGCCACGTCTTCATCTTCGCTCTTGTTGCCTGCCTGTTGTGCGCCGTCTCTTCGATTGCGACGACAAGCGCGCACAGGAAACATAAGCCCGCGCCGAACGCCGTGGCCGCTGCGCCCGCCGACGCTCAGTTGCAGGAGATTGTCAACGAAGCGGCGCGCGCGGCCCTTGAACGCTTCGGCGACAAAAAGCTGGAGGAGAAAAATCTCTCCATCACGTTGATTGACTTGCGCGACCCGCAGCATCCGGCGCAGGCCAGCTTTCGCGGCAACGAGGGCATCTATCCGGCGAGCGTCGTCAAGCTGTTCTACCTTGTGATGGCTCATCGCTTGATGGAGGACGGCAAGCTGGCGGAGACGGATGAACTGCGCCGCGCGCTCAAGGACATGATTGTCGATTCGTCGAACGACGCGACCGGCTACGTCTTGGACATGATAACGGGGACGACGAGCGGCCCGGAATTGAAGGGCGCGGAGTTGAAGAAGTGGGCCGAGAAACGCAACGCCGTCAATCGCTACTTCACGAGCCAGAGCTACACAGGGATCAACGTCAACCAGAAGACTTACTGCGAAGGCCCGTACGGGCGCGAGCAACTGTTTCGCGGGAGCAAAGGCGAGAACCGCAACAAGCTGACGACCGAAGCGACCGCGCGCCTCTTATCCGAGATTGTGACGAGCCGCGCCGTCACGCCCGCGCGCAGCAAGATGATGATGGAGTTGCTGAAGCGCGATTACTCAGGCACGAGCGCGGACACGGACGACCAGGCACACGGCTTCACGGCCTTAGCTCTTGAGCCGGGCGCGCGTCTCTGGTCAAAGGCCGGTTGGACGAGCACGACGCGCCACGACGCTGCCTACATCGAACTGCCAAGCGGCGCGCGCTTCGTGCTCGTCACCTTCACCACAGACCACGCGCAGGAGCGCGACATTATTCCGACAGTCGCGCGCGTAGTCATCAACAGGCTTTCGAAAAATTAATCCGCTTGGAACATCCCGCGCCTTCGGGTGTCTAAATCGTCGTGTCATCTTGAACATCGTCGGAAGCAGATGAACGAGTCAGGCCATTCGCTCGTTGATTGAAATCGTCGAGCGACGAAAGGAATGATGTGATGAAGGCAAACCGGGGAGAGCGGGCGCATCGCGCTTCGCCGTATATTAACGTCACGCCGCTGATTGATGTCCTGCTCGTATTGTTGATTATCTTCATGGTCGTCACGCCGCTCAAGCCGAGCCGCTTCAAGGCTCTGGTTCCCGAACCGCCCGCGCCCGACGACAGGGAGACTGTCCCGGACGAACTGACGCTGGTCGTCACCATCGAGCCCGACCTCAGCCTCAAGCTCAATCGAAACGGCGACATGGGAACGACGAGCGAAACAGGAAAACTGAGCGCGACGCTGGCAGACCTGTTTCTGCGGCGAAAGGAGGCGCGCACGTATCGCCGCGAGATGCTGAATCGTGTCGATGTGCCGGAGGACGAAAAAGTCGTGAGGACGGTCTTCATCAAAGCCCCGCGCTCGATTTCGTATGGCGAAGTTGCGAGAGTGATAGACGGAATCAAGGTCGCGGGCGCCAGCCCCATCGGCTTGCAGATTGACGGCCTCAACTAGAGCGTCGAAGGCTTAACCGGCAGGCTCTTGATAGCTGATTTCTTTATCGCGCAGATTGATGAGGCGATATAACTCTCGCAGCAGCGCGACGGATTTTTGATAGACGCGCTCGTCCTTGATGTTGGCCGCGCCGCGCGGGCCGGAGAGTTCCTGCGTGGCGATGATGCCGCGCAAGGTGACTTTGATGTTCAACTCGAAATAGTTGAACTGTCCGGCGGCTGGCTCAAACCTGAGGCTGCCCGTGCCGGTTAGTTTCTGCTCTTTGACCAGACTCTTGAGACGCTCGACTTCGCCCGATTTGAGTTTGAACTCAAGATGCTCGCTCTTGCGTTTGCTCGCGCCAGCCCCGCTGTACGTCTGCTCGTAGGTGAGCTTGTCGCCTTCAAGACGGATGTTGGTCGTCTCGGCGTGGCTGTCGCGGCTGCGCTCTCCGATGATGAGCGAGAGCGCGATGGTGAAACCGTCGCGCTCCGCCGCGCGAGCCGCAAACGCCAGCGAGCAAATCAGCAAGGCCAGTACGACGACTTTTCTCATCCGTAATCCTCCGGCTCTTTCGGCCTGACGCGCGTTGCGCAATCCAACTCAAAATTTAAGCAGAGACTAATGGCTAGCGGCTGTGAGCAGTCGCAGCAGTCGCGGCAAACGCGAGTTATCTATAGCCGCCTGTTCCGCTGCCGTAAGTTGGCGGCGGCGGCGGCGCGATGGCTGCGTTCCGGCGTTTCTCAAAGAGCGGCACGGCCAGCAGCCCGCCCACGATGGAAAAGGCCACCAGCATCAGCGACCCGATAATGCCGACGCCGACGAGCGTGCCGCCGAGGTCGCCCTCCTTGGAATGGAACGGGCCTTCCGGGCCGTAAAGGCTGTACGTGATGGGCAAGCCGATGCCTAAGTTAATCAATCCGGCGATGCCTCCGGCGATGGCTCCGAGCACAGCGCCTTCGCTCATCTCGACTTTGGTCGGCGACTTCTTGATGTACAGGCCAGCCGCCAGCAAGCCTCCCGCGGCAGCCCACAGGCAACAGCCAAGCTGAACCAAAGGAATCAAAGACGGCACAGCCATCACGACGCCACCGAGGGCGGCCAACAGAAACTTGTTGGGCGGAGAAGTAGCCGCGCTCGTCGCGGCCCATGACGGCTGGCCGAAGGGCTGCGACTGCGGCGCGGGCGGTTGCGGCGTCCATGACGGCGACGGCGGCGGCGGTGTCGTGTAGCCGGGAGCGGACGCGCCCTGCGTCGGCGTCGCGTTATACATTTCGGTCGGGGCTGCGCTGCGGTTGCTCGTCGTGGCGGGCGGCTCGGAGAGAATCATCGTCGCCGGAGGCTCGGACGAAGAGTTGCTCGCCGTCTCGTATTTCAACGCCGCGCCGTCTTCCAAACAAAAGGTCAGCGAATCATCCGTGTAACTGCGCTGGCAGGTTGGGCAACGTTTCATCTCGCGCTCTCCGGTTCTCGTCAGGGCTTAAAAGGGGCAGGCAGCTTTCCGTGCTGGCTCGCCGAAACGTCCGCACGGTCGTCGGGCTGATAGTGTTCGCGCGTGCTGGCTGCTCTGTCTGGAAAGTACAATATCGCCGGCCCCTCTGACAAGAGACGCGACCGTCCGGGGCTCGACCGCCTGCTTGATGAGAGCGATTAGGAATTGACGATGCTGCGCGCGGCTGAGTCGAGCGCGGCGGCAAGCTTTGATACGTCGCGCCCGCCGCCTTGAGCGATGTCGGGGCGGCCTCCGCCGCGCCCGTCGAGCAGTTGGCAGGCAACGCGCATCAGCGCGTTCATGTCGCCGGGAGCGTCCGCCGAGCGCGCGAAGACCAGCCGCGCCGTCTCTCCGTCCTGCGAGCCGAGCAGGACGACGGCCCGCGCCTGAGCGATGATGGCGAGCGCGATTCTCTTCAACGAATCCGCGTCGCGTCCTTCGAGGATGCGCGTGACGAGCTTGAGTCCATCCGTTTGCTCTTGAGCCTGCGCCAGCATCTCTACAGCTTCGACGCGCGACGCCGCTTCTTCGAGGACACGCGCTTGCCGCAGGAGTTGTTTGTTTTCTTCGAGCAGGCGCGCGACCGACGCAGCCGCTTCATCGCGTCCGGCGCTGAACAACGCTGCGACCGAGCGCGCCGTTTGGTTCGCCAGGTTGTAATCGGCCAGCGCGCGGCCTCCCGCCACAAACTCTATGCGGACGAGTCCCTTCGCGCGTTCCCACGAGCGGACGCAGACGATGCCGACCTCGCCCGTCCGCTGCGCGTGCGTGCCGCCGCACGGGCTCAAATCGAAACCTTCAATCTCGATAATGCGCAGTTCTCCCTCGCGCTCCGAATCTTTGCGCAAAGGCAGACGCGCGGCCTCTTCCTTCGTCACCTGTCGAACGCTTACGGGGCGGTCTTCCCAGATAATGCTGTTGGCCAACTCGACGGCCTCCGTGATTCGCTCGCTCGTCGCATCATCGAGCGCGACATCAACTTCGGCTGACTTCTCCATCATGCGAAAGCTGCGCGTCGGGGCGTTGTGCAGTTGGACGAAAGCCTGCGAGAGAATATGTTGACCCGTGTGCTGCTGTAGATGGTCCAGACGGCGCGGCCAGTCAATGTGTCCCTTGACCTGCGCGCCCAAAGCCGGACGCGCGCCTTGAACGATGTGCAGAACCGCTTCGTCTTCGTCGATGCACTCGACAACGCGCGCTTCATCGAGCGCGCCCGTGTCGCTCGGCTGGCCGCCGCCCGTCGGGTAAAAGGCCGTCCGGTCGAGCGTGACGGCAAAGCAATCATCGCCGCGCTCGGCCACGTTCGTCACGCGCGCTTCAAACTCCGTCAGGCGCGAATCATTGTAATAGAGTCGTTCGGTTCTGCTCATCTTAAGCCGTAGAGAATGTTTGAGACGGATTGCATCAGGGCTTCACAAGTTTCCAAGCTAGCTGAGGCGCGCGCGCCGCGTCAAGCTTTTCCTTCAAACGAGCGCGGCGGCGCAACCGGCGAACGCGCACGCGAAAACTTTCTGCGTTCGACTCCCAACCCGCGGGCGGCCTTCTATCATCCAAGATTTCTTTGACACGGCAATCGAAAATTACAGATAATCGCGCCGCCGCGCCTCTTTACTCCAACGGCTCCGCGCGCATCTTTCTCATTTGGAGTTGACCATGACCATCTCTCGTTTTCGCTCTCTCACGTTGCGCGCCACGGCGCTTTTCGTTTGCGCTTTTCTGTTCTCTCTGCCTGCGCTGGCCGGAGAGCAGCCGCCGCAACCGCTCGCCGCCATCAATTACAATCTCTCGATGACGCGCCCTTCATCGCACCTCTTCGAGGTCAGCATCAAAGTGGACGCGGGCGCGGAAGCCGCTGGCGGCGCGCTCGATTTTCAGATGCCGCGCTGGTCGCCCGGACGCTATGCCGTCTTTGACTTTGCGAAGAACGTGCAGCAGTTCAGGGCCACGGCTGGCCCCTGCGCCCCTTCGGCCAAGTGTGAGCCGGGCGGGGAACTTTCCGTCACGCGCGTTGACGACCAGACGTGGCGCGTCGAGACGCACGGCCGGCAACAACTGGAAGTCTCCTACAAAGTTTACGGCGACGACCTCTCAGGCACCTTCTCGCAACTCAACGAACGCCACGCCAACTTCAACGGCGGCTCCATCTTCATGTACGTCGTCGGCCACAAGCAAGACCCCGTGACGCTCAATATAAATCCGCCGCCGAACTGGCGCGTCGTCAACGCCGCCACCGTCCGGCCAGACCAACGCGAATGGCAGTTTCCCAACTACGACATTCTGATAGACACGCCGACCGAGATTGCGCCCGACTGGACGATGGACGAATTTAAGGTTGACGGCAGAACGTATCGCGTCGTCGTCCACTCGCTCGGCGACGAGGGCGGAAGACGCAAGGCTCTGGTGCGCGACATAGAGCGCATCGTTCGCGCCGAAACCGCGATGTGGGGAGCGCCGGAATTTGAGAGCTACACTTTCATGATTCACTTCGCGGCGGACGGGCGTTCGGGCGACGGGATGGAGCATCTCGCTTCGACGCAGATTATACAGTCCGGCATCCTCGCCGAACCCGGCACGTACAACGACGCGCTCGACACAGTGGCCCACGAATTTTTCCACGTCTGGAACGTCAAGCGGCTGCGGCCCGCGGAGCTTGGGCCCTGGGATTTCACGCGCCCGCTCAGCACGCGCAGCCTCTGGGTCGCCGAAGGGCTGACCAACTACTACGGCCACTTGATGCTGCGCCGCGCCGGTCTCTGGAATGATGAAGAACTGCTGCGGACGCTCGGCCTCATCATCAGCGATGTTGAGAACGCGCCGGGCAGTCGTTTGATGAGCGCCGAAGAATCATCGCTCAGCGCGCCCTTTCTGGACGGCGCTCCGCACGCGCAGCGCACCAATCTCTCCAACACCTCCATCAGCTATTACTTCAAGGGCGAAGCTCTCGGCCTCGTGCTGGACCTCCTCATTCGCAGGCAGACGAACGGGCGCGCGAGCCTCGACGACGCGCTGCGACGCCTTTACGACGAGCTTTACTTGAAGAGTCCGCAGGCGAGCTATTACCTGCGCGGTCGCGGCTACACGCCGCAGGACATAGAGCGCGTCGTCTCGGAAGTTGCCGGGACAGACTTTCATCAATTCTTCGAACGCTACGTGCGGGCCACGCAGCCGCCGCCCTACGAGGAAGCCCTGGCGACGGTCGGCCTGCGGCTCGTGCGCGCGCCTGCGCCGCAAGCCTTCACGGCGGGCATCACGCTCGACCATGAGAATCCGACGAGCTTGAGAATCGTCGCCGTGCGCAGCGATTCGCCCGCCGAGAATGCGGGCGTTGACCGCGACGACGAGTTGGTTTCGATTGGCGGCACGGATGTCAATCGCGGCAATTGGGCGGCGACGCTCAATCGCTACAAAGAAGGCGCGCGTGTGCCGCTCGTCATTCGCCGCAACGGTCGCGCGCAGAACGCCCTGCTTCAACTCGGCCCGCCCGAACGCTTCGACTATCGCATCGAAGAAAAGAAAGACGCCTCGCTACAAGAGCGCGCCCTGCGCCGCGCATGGCTCGGCGGCGCGAAGGATGAGAACGAAGGACTGAAGGCGGGCAGATGAAAGAAGAGACGCGGGGACACGGCGACACGGCGACGCGGCGAGAACAAAGGACGCGGCGACGCGGCGACGCAGCAACATAACGATGCGAAAAGAAAGACGCGCTAACGTCTCTACGTTTTTTCGCCGCGTCTCCGTGTCGCCGCGTCGCCGCGTCTCTTCCTCACGGCGTGATGATTTCGACGGAGTTCGGAGCAATCTCGAAGGTCATCGGCAGTTGTCCGAGCAGTTCGCCGTCAACCTGCACTAAGGCGTCGCCTTCGACGCGCGTGCGAGTGGCGCGCATGAAGCGGACGCCGCGCGCTCGCTTCGAGACGCCGCCCTCGCGCATCGCGTGCGACAGCAGGTAAAGAAAATGTATGCGGCTTTGCGAATCAACGAGGCAGACTTCAAACTCCGGTTTGTCCAGAGCCGCGCGCGGCGTGATGCCGAGATTGCCGCCGTAGTGCGGCGCGTTGCCGATGGCCGCGAACGTCGCCGGAAAACTCTCGCCCTCAATCCAGACCTTGAACGAGACGGGCTGCCAGTGAGCCAAATGGCCGAGGCCCGCATACCAGAAGGCCGCTTCGCCGACGCGCCGCTTCAATCGCGGGCGCACGTGGCGCACGACCGACGCATCCAGCCCGACGCCCGCCATCAAAAAAAAGTAACGCTGCTCGCCCGTCTGCTCGACCGTCGCGCAGCCGACATGCACGTTCGACGAACGCCCGCGCGCGATGACTTCAACCGCGCCATTCAAGTTAAGCGGAATCTTCAACTCGCGCGCCAGCACGTTGGCCGTCCCGCGCGGCCAGATGCCGAGCCGCACGTTCGTGCCGACCAATCCCTGCAAGGCTTCGTTGATTGTGCCGTCGCCGCCGGAGACAATCACTTCACGCGCGCCAGCCTGCGCCGCGCTCGCGGCCAATCGCGCCGCGTCGTTCGGCCCCTTCGTTCGCATGACTTCAATCTCTACGCCGCGCGCTTTCAACTGCTGGCAAAAACGCGCGACTTCCTGCTCGCGCCGCTCGCCGCCGCGCCCCGCGTTCGGATTGGAAATTAAGACTGCCTCGCGTTTCTTCATCATCTCTATTCGCTCGCGTCCGGCAAATCGAGCGCCGCGCTCCTGAAATCATAAAGGCAAAGACGAGGGCGGCGAAAGCGTCTTCGTCATCTCCATCAAAGGCGCAGGCTTGAACCGACACCTGACGCGGAATCTCTGCATCGCTCGCTGGCAGCCCGCGTTGTCCGCGCTGGCGCGTGCGGGGCGCGAATTATTTGACGACGAAGGGCGGACACGTTACTTTGGCGCGTCAAACAGATTTTCTGTCCGCCGTTGATTCAAGCAAACGTCGTCCGAGCTTTTTCATCGTCAAGCCGCATCGAGTTGGTCGCCAAAACTATGACCGCAGACGTAGAGCATCGCAAGCAAGTTCCTTCGCGGCGCGAGTTGTTGACGCTGCTCATCATCTACGCCGCCGGCTTCGGCCTGCTGGCGATTCGCCCTTACGACCGTTGGGATTGGGCTCTGGAAAATTTCTTTCCGCTCGCTCAACTGCTCGCCCTCGCCGTCACCTATCGCCACTTCAAATTCACGCGGCTCTCTTATTATCTAATCTTCTTTTATCTCTTCGTCCAATCCTACGGCGGCCACTACACCTACGCGCTCGCGCCGCCGTTTAACTGGCTGCGCGACGAATTTCATCTCTCGCGCAATCACTACGACCGCGTGGCGCACTTCATGCTCGGCTTTCTGCTGGCGATTCCGATTCGTGAGATTCTTTTGCGGTCTGTCAAAACCTCGCGCCGCTGGATGGCTTTCATCACGGCGGCAATCGTGCTGGCCATCGGCGCCTTCTACGAGTTCATCGAATGGTGGGTCGCTCTCCTGTCCAGCCCCGAACTCGGCAATGCCTTCCTAGGCACGCAGGGCGACATCTGGGACTCACACTGGGACATGTTCCTCGCCCTCGTCGGAGCCGTCTGCGCCCTCGCTCTCTTTATGAAACTGCACGACAAACAGCTTGGCGCGTATCGCCGGTCGAAGCAAACTCCCGACTGACTTTGCTTCTCAAAGCATCTCCATAAGAAGAGACGAAGCGGACGAAGAACAGCAATCCTTTCTTCGTCCGCTTCGTCTCTTCCTGTTAATTCTCCTTCGCGTTAGACGAACAAAGCGCGGGTTACTCCAAGCGATAGTTCGGGGCTTCCTTCGTGATGATTACGTCGTGGACGTGCGATTCGCGCAAGCCCGCGGAAGTGATGCGGACGAAGCGTGTCTTCTCCTGAAACTCGCGGATGTTGCGGCAGCCCGTGTAGCCCATGCCCGCGCGCAGGCCGCCGACGAGTTGCGTCACCATGTCCGCGAGCGTTCCCTTGTAAGGCACGCGGCCTTCGATGCCTTCGGGGACGAGCTTGGATTCCATCTCGACGCGCTCCTGACTGTAGCGGTCGCGCGAGCCTTCGCGCATCGCTCCGATTGAACCCATCCCGCGATAGCTCTTGAACGAGCGACCCTGAAAGAGTATCAACTCGCCGGGCGCTTCCTCCGTCCCGGCGAAGAGCGAGCCAATCATCACCACGTCCGCGCCCGCCGCAATCGCCTTCGCCACGTCGCCCGAAAACTTCACGCCGCCGTCGGCGATGATGGGAACGCCGCTGCCCTTTGCCGCCGCGACGCATTCCAGTATCGCCGAAATCTGCGGCACGCCCGCGCCCGTCACGACGCGCGTCGTGCAAATGCTCCCCGGCCCGATGCCGACCTTGATGGCGTCGGCTCCGGCGGCAATCAATTCGCGCGCGCCTTCGCCTGTGCCGACGTTGCCCGCAATCAATTGCGTCTCAGGATAGCGACGCTTGATTTCGCGGACCGCTTCGATGACGCGCGTCGAATGGCCGTGGGCCGTGTCGATGGCGAGACAATCAACGCGCGCCTTGACGAGGGCGTCGGCGCGTTCGCGGAAGTCGCCGGTCGCGCCGATGGCGGCGGCGACGCGCAGGCGGCCAAGGTCGTCCTTCGCGGCGGTCGGATACTTAATCGCTTTCTGAATGTCTTTGACCGTAATCAACCCTTTGATGCGCTTGTCGCCGTCAACGACGAGCAGCTTTTCGATGCGATGTTTTTGCAGCACGGCCTTGGCCTGTTCGAGCGTCGTGCCGACCGGCACAGTGACGAGCGGTTGCTTCGTCATCACCTCGGAGACGGGAATATCGAAGCGCGTCTCAAAGCGCAGGTCGCGGTTAGTGATGATGCCGACGAGGTGGCCGCCTTCGTCAACGACCGGCACGCCGCTAATCTTGTAGCGTTCCATCACGCGCAGGGCTTCGCTGACCGGGCGGTCTGGGCGAATCGTCACGGGGTCGACAATCATGCCCGACTCCGAACGCTTCACCTTGTCAACCTCTTCGGCCTGCTGCTCAATGGGCAGATTTTTATGGACGACGCCGATGCCGCCCTGCTGCGCCAGGGCGATAGCAAGGGCTGCTTCCGTCACCGTGTCCATCGCAGACGAGCAGAGCGGAATCTGCAAACGTATGTCGCGCGTGAACTGCGTCGAAGCGTCCGTCTCCGTCGGCAAGACATCCGAACGCGCCGGAATCAACAATACATCGTCGAACGTCAGACCTTCTTGAATGTCAGAATTAATCATTGCTCGTGCCTCTTTTTTATGTCGTCAGCTAAGAGCTAGCGGCTGACCACCAGTTGCGTAAAACAAAAATGCCCGCGTCTGGAAGGCGGGCGTGTCTCTCTGGCCGTGTGGAGCGCGCGAAGGCCGTCGGGCAGACGTTCATCGCGCTCTCATGTGAAGCCCTGGAAAACCTGCGACGAAATTTATTGCAAAAACTGTTCGTAGTTATCCTTTGTAATCAGCATCTCGGCCTTGTCCTGCTCCACCCGCAAGGGGCGACCGTTAATCGTCACTTCGAGAGCTTTGGCCGGAGCATAGATGAACCTCAAACTTTGCTGCGGGTCAAACTCTCTGGCTTCGTCCGTTTGCAGCGAAAACTTGATGGGCTTCCTGCTGTCGTCTGCAAAGGTCGTGAGCCAGACCTTCTGGCCGCGCGCCTTGAACTGTATATGAAAAGCGCCGGAAGCCTGCGCGGGCTGCGTCGCATTAACCGGAGCCGCCGGGGCAGTCGCAGCCGTTTGCGCGCCCTGCGGATTAACGGCCTGCGGATTGTTGCTCTCGGAACGCGCGGCCTCGCGTCGTTCGTACCAGTGCTTGGCTCCCCAGACGATGAGCGACAACACGCCAAGGATGAGAATCGCCAGCAGCAACGTGACCAGCGGCGAGCGCGAATTGCCGTCCGTGTAGACGCGCGAGCGATAAGGCGAAGTCGCCACATCGTCGTCTGTGTCGCCCTGCTCGCGCATCGTCCGCGCATAGCCTTCGAGGGCCGCCTGCTCGTCAAAGCCGATATACTTGGCATAGGCTTTGATGAAACTGCGATTGAAGATGCCGCCGGGCAGCCGCTTGTATTCGTTGGTCTCGATGGCTTCGAGATAGCGCATGGAGATGCGCGTCTGCTCAGAGATGTCGCGCAAGCTAATGCCTCGCGCCTCTCTTGCGAGTCGCAACTCTTCTCCGAAATTTGCTGCCATTACCAATCCACGTCCGCCTTCGGCTCAGGTTGGTCGAGTAGGGACGCCCCATTTAAACTACGTTGTGGCGCAATATAACGTGTGCTGCAAAACGTTGTCAAACTCCAGTGCCTCAAGAGCCGGGCAACTATCGCTTAGTCTTCGAAATAAGCGGATTGCTTTTAGCCTTTGACGACGGGCGACGGATGACGGGCTGCGGACTTTTCATCGCGTCTCTTGATTCTTGCCGCGCACAGGACTACGATGGGGCGTTCTCGAAGAAAAATCGTTTTTAATTTCTACCACAGCAAAAGTGAGGAGGAGAAGCTCAATGCCTCTCGAAGCGCTAGGAATGGTTGAGACTAAAGGTTTCGTCGGGGCGGTGGAAGCCGCCGACGCGATGGTCAAAGCAGCCAACGTCCAACTTTTAGGAAAAGAATATATCGGCGCGGGCTACGTCACAATTTTTGTGCGCGGCGATGTCGGCGCGGTCAAAGCGGCGACGGATGCGGGCGCGGCAGCGGCGCGTCGCGTCGGCGAACTCATCAGCGTGCATGTCATCCCGCGCCCGCATGGTGAAGTCGAACGAGTGCTGCCGAAGAACGGTCGCACAGGCTTCAGCCCGGACGAGCGCGCCGTCGGCGGCGGCGGTCAGGGCCAACTCAGCGAAGGCGACCAAGGCCGCTCGCTTCAGGGCGCGCGCGAGAACAATCGAGAGAAGACGAAGTGACAAGTGACGAGTGACGAGTGACGAGCTAAGGCAATGAAGCCAAGCTGTGAAAGATAGCCAACGGCTTTAACTCGTCACTCGTCACTTGCTGCTCGTCACTGCTCTTGGAGGTTGAGTTATGTCCGTTGATAAAGACCTCGTGTCGGTTCAGCAGGCGCGTGATCTGGTGGAGGCGGCACACCGGGCGCAGGTTGAGTTGGCGCATTTCGACCAGGGCAAGATTGACCGCATCTGTGAAGCGATGGCGAAGGCCGCGCTCGGCGAGGCTGTGCGCCTCGGCGCGTTGGCGGTCGAGGAGACGGGCTTCGGCGTCGCGGCGGACAAGGCTGAAAAGAATCGCTTCGCCTCCGAGGATGTCTGGAACTACTTTAAGAATCTGCGGACGGTCGGCGTCGTCAACGAGTCGAAAGATGTGGTCGAGATTGCCAGCCCGCGCGGCGTCGTCGCCGGAATCATTCCTTCGACCAACCCGACCTCGACGGCCATCTTCAAATGTCTTATCAGCATCAAGGCGCGCAACAGCATCGTGCTCTCGCCGCATCCTTCAGCCGCGCGCTGCATCAACGAAGCGGTGAAGGTAGTGCGCGAAGCGGCCATCAAAGCGGGCCTGCCCGCGGACGCTATCGGCTGCATGACGAGCGCGACTATCGAAGGCACCGAAGCCTTGATGAAGCACAAGCAGACCGCCGTCATCCTTGCGACGGGCGGCATAGGGCTGGTGCGGGCCGCGTATTCTTCCGGCAAGCCTGCGTTCGGCGTCGGCCCCGGCAACGTTCCTTCATTCATCGAGCGGACGGCGGATGTGGCCAAAGCCGTGCAGGACATTCTAACGGGGACGTGTTTTGACAACGGGACAATCTGCGCTTCGGAGCAAGCCGTGATTGCGGACGCTCCTGTGGAGAAAGCCGTGCGCGAGCAGTTCAAGGCGCAGGGCGGCCATTTTCTCTCCGCCGCCGAAGCGGAGCAACTCGGCAAAGTCGTGGCGACTCCGCAGCGTTCTTTGAACCCGGCCATCGTCGGCAGGTCTGTCGAAGTGATTGCTAAGCTGGCGGGACTCAGCGTGCCGCCGGGGACGCGCTGCCTGCTCGCGGATGTCGGCGGCGTCGGGCGCGATTTTCCGCTCTCGATGGAAAAGCTCTCGCCCATCTTGGCCTTCTACGTCGAGGACGGCATCGAGCGCGGCGCGGCGCGCTGCTTCGAAGTCTTGTCTTACGGCGGCATGGGCCACACCGCGGGCGTCCACACGCGCTCGCGCGAAGCGGCGGTCGCTTACGGGCGAGAGATGCCCGCCTCGCGCGTCATCGTCAACTCGCCGACGACGCACGGAGCCATCGGATTCTCGACGGCCCTGCCGCCTTCGATGACTTTGGGTTGCGGCTCATGGGGCGGCAACGTCACTTCGGATAACGTCTCGCCGCTGCACTTGATGGACATCAAGCGCGTGGCCTTTGAGACGCGCCCCGTCAAGAGCGCGCGTCCGGCTTTGTCCGCTCAAACGCAGGGCGCAAGCGCGCCCGCCGTCGCTGCCGCTTCGTCAAACGCGCAACCCGTCGTCGCTCAAGCCACGGGCCGCGCTATCAATCGTGAAGAGATAGCGGCCATCGTTGACCGTTTTCTCTCGAACCGTTCTGAGAGCCAGAGCGCGCCAGCCGCCGCGACAGAGCACGCGCATCTTCATGCTGTCGCGTCGCCGGCGCAGTATCAACCCGTGATTGATGTCGAAGCGGGAAGCCGTTACGACAGGTCTGACGCCGCGCCGCAAGCCGCCGCCGCGCCGACCGCTGAAGCCAATAGCGGCGGCAACGGCTCGGCTTCGTCCGCGCAGGCTGCGCCGCCTGCTCCCAGGCCCGCGCGGAGCAGCAGCGGCGGAGCAGCAGCGACGACAACAGCGCAGGCGACCAACGGCAACCAGCGCAAGGCCGTTGACTTCGTTAGCGAAGACGACGTGCGCCGCGCCATTCAGAAAGGCGAGAAGATTTACGTCAACGCCCGCACCATCATCACGCCTTCGGCGCGCGACATGGGCGAGCCAGCGGAAGTGTTTGCCAAAGTCTGAAAGGCGGGGGTCGGGGGAAAGGGGTTGGGGGTTAGGGAAGACAAGAAACTGCTTCCTTAACCCAACTCCTAACCCCAACCCTCAACCCCTAAACTATGTTTCTCGGTAAAGTCGTCGGCACGGTCTGGTCTACAAAGAAGACGCCCGATCTTGAGGGCGTTCGTTTTTTGATTGTCCATCCGTATGATTTGGATAAAGAGCCGACGAAGAATATCGTCGTCGTCGCAGACCGTCTCGGCGCAGGCATTGGTGAAGTCGTGATGTGCGCTTACGGCAAGGCTGCGCGCACGGCCATCGGCAATCAGGAGATGGCGATTGAAGCGGCGGTCGTCGCCATCGTTGACCGCATGGATTTGCATGACTCGCAATCGGAAGAGGCCATCGAAGCCGCGCGCGAATTGAGAGCCAACGATAGAAGATGAGGCAGTGACAAGTGACAAGCAGCAAGTTAAAACCAATCGCTGACTCTCGCCAGCGGTCTTCTTGTTCTTGCTTGTCATTCGTCACTTGTCACTGAGTTAAAATGGCGAACGAGGAATTAATTTATCGCATCACGCGCGCGGTTTATGGACGATTGGGCGCGGGCGCGGATGAGCGGACGGTCGAGCAGTTGGTGACGGACGTGTATCGCGCCATCGAGCCGATTGTCGAACAGGACGCGCGCGGGGCGGCGGCGGCGAGCGAGAGCGCGGGCAATGGCCGCAACGCGCGTGAGCGCGAGGCGAGCGTCGCTGGCTCTGCCGAGCGGATGATAATTTCCGTCTTCGGGGTAGACCATCCGGGCATCGTCGCGGCGGTCGCGCAGGTGTTGGCCGAAGCGCAGTGCAGCATCATCGACATCAACCAGACAGTCGTGCAGAGCAAGTTTGCGATGGTCATCATTGCAGACACTTCGCGCTCGCGCCTCTCCGCCACCGAGTTGAAAGAACGTTTTCGCAACGAAGGCCAGCGCCTCGGCGTCCGCATCTACGCCCAACGCGAAGACCTCTTCAACGCAATGCACAGGATTTGAAAACAGTGACGAGTGACGAGTGATAAGCAGCAAGCTAAAATCAGTTGTTGTTGCGCGCGGACTGGTTTCTTGTCTTATCTCGTCACTTGTCACTTGTCACTCGTCACTGAATTTATGGAACCGGAAATAGCACGGCGGTGCAAATCATGCGGCGCGGCGATTCGCGCTCGCTCGACCTTTTGTCCACAATGCGGCGTCGCTCTGGCGGAAGAGGGCGCGGCGGCAAGCGCCAGCGTCGTCGCGCCGGAACGATTGGCGCCGCCGGTGGCGGATTCAAGGCCGAGCGCAAAGACGACTGCGCTGGCGCAGCCGGATGAAGAGCCTGTCGAAAGGGAAACCACGGCGAAGACGGAAACGCCCGCGCCGTGGATTGCCGACGCGCCTGACGCGGCCACGCCGGTTGCGCCTGCCGAAACTGCGTCGCGCGCGGGAGTGGTCGCGCCGGTTGTTCCAAACGCGGAGACTGTTTCCGATAAGCGGCAGCGCGTCAGCATCGCTCCGTCGCCAGCGTCGCCGCGCATTCTGGCTGACGACGGCGGCGTGCGCCGCGCGGAGAAATTGCGCCGCGCATCAAACGTCGTGCTCGACGAAGCCGCCGCCGACCCAAGCCTGCGCTTCGTGCTCGTCGCCACCGCGCTCATCATTATTTCCATCGTCCTACTCTTGCTGGCCCGCGTGCTTTAAAAAGTTTCAGGCTCAAGGCTTCAAGTTGAAACACGAAGAAGCTTGAACCCTTGAGCCTGAAACCTGAAACCCGAACATGGAATACACACAGGCGGAAATTCTACAGACCGTGCGGATGACGGAGATGGAGCATCTGGACATCCGCACGGTGACGCTCGGCTTGAGCCTGCGCGATTGCGCGTCCGATACGGTCGAGCGCACGGCGGCGCGCGTGCGCGAGAAGATTGAGCGCGTGGCGAAGAATCTGGTGGCGACCGTTGACGAGATTGGCAACGAAGTCGGCATCAGCATCGCCAACAAGCGCATCTCGATTACGCCCGTCTCGCAGATTGGCGGAAGCAGTGGCACGCGCGGCGATTTCATTCAACTCGCGCGAGCCATTGACGAGGCGGCGCACACCGTCGGCGTCGATTTCATCGGCGGCTATTCCGCGCTCGTGCATAAAGGCTGGACTAACGCCGAGAGCGAGTTTCTCGATTCGATTCCCGAAGCTCTGGCTTCGACCAGACGGCTCTGCTCTTCGCTCAACGTGGCGACCACGCGCGCCGGAATCAACATGGACGCCGTGCGGCGCACGGGCGCGTTGATTAAAGAGATGGCCGAACGCACGCGCGAGCAGGGCGGGCTGGCATGCGCCAAGTTCGTCTGCTTCGCCAACGCGGTCGAAGACAACCCGTTCATGGCGGGCGCGTTTCACGGCGTCGGCGAGCCGGAAGCTGTGATTAACGTCGGCGTCTCCGGCCCCGGCGTCGTCAACCACGCCGTCCGTCATGAAGCAACCGATTTACCGCTCGACGAGTTGGCCGAAGTCATCAAGAAGCTTTCGTTCAAGCTGGCGCGCGCGGGCGAACTGGTCGGGCGCGAAGCGGCGCGGCGTTTGAATATTCCCTTCGGCATCATTGACCTGTCGCTCGCCCCGACGCCCGCGCCCGGCGATTCCGTCGCGGACATCATCGAAGCGATGGGCTTTGAACGCGCGGGCGCGCACGGCACGACCGCAGCCTTAGCGATGCTCACGGATGCCGTCAAGAAGGGCGGCGCGATGGCTTCAACTTCGGTCGGCGGCATGAGCGGCGCGTTCATTCCAGTCTCCGAAGACGCGACGATGATTGAGGCCGCGCGCGTGGGCGCATTGACGCTCGAAAAGCTGGAAGCATGGACGAGCGTTTGCTCTGTCGGCATTGACATGGTGGCCGTTCCCGGCCAGACTTCCGCCGAGACGATTGCCGCCATCATCGCAGACGAGATGGCCATCGGCGTGATGAACAACAAGACGACTGCCGTTCGCATTATTCCCGTGCCGGGCAAAGATGTGGGCGAGATGGTCGAGTTCGGCGGGCTGCTCGGCACGGCTCCCATCATGGCCGTCAACGCTTTCAAGAGCGACGCTTTCATCCGTCGCGGCGGGCGCATCCCGGCCCCGATTCATTCATTGCGGAATTGAAGGTTCAGGTCAAAATAAAATGTCAACTGAGGGGAACAGCATGGAAGCGCTCGGACTGGTGGAATGCATGGGACTGGTGGCGATGATTGAAGCGGCGGACGCGATGGTCAAGGCCGCCAACGTGACGCTCGTCGGCTACGAGAAGATTGACGCAGGGCTGGTGACGGCGATTGTGCGCGGCGATGTGGCGTCGGTGCGGGCGGCTGTTGACGCCGGAGCGGCTGCGGCGGCGCGCGTCGGCACGGTCGTCGCAACACACGTCATCCCGCGCCCGCACATGGACGTAGACCAAGGGCTGCCGGTGCTCAGGACGGGCGAGACGACGCGCAAGAAAATCAGCGGCTCGGTCAAAGCCCAGGAGTAAAAGAGCAACGACGCTCGCAGCGAAAGTTGCGCAAGGCCAAAGTGGAGGCGCAGTCAGGCTTGTTGTAAGTCTGACTGCGCCTCCGACTGTTATCCTGCCGTCTTCTCCCCGCGTGAATTTCCGGTCATTACTGTTATCCGCTAACGCGAAATTCCGGCGGCGATTTAATCAAGCTCAAGCTCTCGTCCCACACGCGCTTGGAA
>JAWVFT010000005.1:0-106626 GCA_033855775.1 Blastocatellia bacterium
CCGTCACGGGCAGCGGCACGCTCGACGGCCAGAGCGACGACGAGCATTGGTGGCCTTGGAAGGGAACAGCCGCGCACGGTTGGAAGACCGGCGACCCTGAGCAGAAGAAGGCCCGCAAAGCTCTTGAGGAGATGGCGGAAAAGAACGTTCCCGTCAGCGCTCGCGTCTTCGGCGACGGACATTATCTGAGGCCGCAGTTCATACAGCCTTATCGTTGCCAGAACGTGCTTATCGAAGGCGTGACGATTAAAGGCTCGCCGATGTGGGAGATTCATCCTGTGCTCTGCACAAACGTCACGGTGCGCGGCGTCGTCATCAACAGCCATGGCCCGAACAATGACGGGTGCGACCCTGAATCCTGCACGGACGTGCTCATCAAGGATTGCGACTTCGACACGGGCGACGATTGCATTGCCATCAAGTCCGGCCGCAACGCGGACGGGCGACGCTTAAACGCGCCCTCGCAGAACATCATTATTCAAGGCTGCCGGATGCGCGACGGGCATGGCGGCATCACCGTCGGCAGCGAGATTTCGGGCGGCGTGCGCAACGTCTTCGCGGAGAATTGTCGTCTCGACAGCCCGAACCTTGACCACGCTTTGCGCGTCAAGAACAATCGCATGCGCGGCGGCTTGCTTGAGAATCTTTACTTCAGGCACATCGAAGTCGGGCAGGTCGCGCACGCGGCCATCACCATCGACTTCAATTATGAAGAAGGAGAGAAGGGCACGTTCACGCCCGTCGTCCGCAACTTTGTGGTTAACGACCTGCGCAGCGGAAAGAGCAAGCACGCGCTCGACGCGCAGGGCTTTAAGCAGGCTCCAATCTACGACCTGCGCTTGACGGACTGCTCCTTCGACAAAGTGGCCGAGCCGAGCATCATTAAGAATGTCGAAGGCTTGACGTATAGCAATGTTCGCATCAACGGCAAGCTCGTCGAAAACGAAGCGAGCGCATCGCGCTTCAAAATCGTCCTCGTCGGAGATTCGACCGTGACCGACAAAGACGGTTGGGGCAAAGGCTTTGCCAATCATCTGGCGGCGGGCGTCGAATGCGTCAACATGGCGAAGGGCGGGCGCAGTTCAAAGTCTTACAGAGACGAAGGCTGGTGGAAACAATCGCTGGACCTGCGCGCCAACTATATACTGATTCAGTTCGGCCACAACGACATGCCCGGCAAAGGCCCGGAACGCGAGACAGACCCGCGGACGACCTACACCGAATACATGACGCGCTACGTCGCGGAAGCCCGCGCGAGCGGAGCCAGGCCCGTGCTCGTCACGTCTCTCACGCGCAGGCGTTTCAATCGCGACGGCAAGATTGACTCTGACTTGTTCGCCTATGCCGACGCTGTGAAAAGAGTGGCCGCGGCAGAGCATGTGCCGTTGATAGATTTGCATCGCTTGAGCATCGCCCTGATTGATTCGATGGGAGCGCAGGCCAGCGACGCGCTCGGCAAGATGAAGCCGGATGGCAAAGGCGGCGAGGTGATGGACTATACTCATCTGGGCGAGAAGGGCAGCGAGGTTTTCGGCAAGATGGTCGCGGACGAACTGCGAAGGATTGAGCCGGAGTTGGCTGCTTACATCAAGTGATGAGGAGAGCGTATGGTCGTCGTGTTGATGGGCGTGACCGGCTCCGGCAAGACCACAATCGGGCGCGAGCTTTCCGCTGAGCTTGGTTGGGCTTTCTACGACGCGGACGACTTTCACCCGCGCGCCAACGTCTTGAAGATGCGCGCGGGCCTTCCCCTAGACGATGCCGACCGCATTCCATGGCTCGAAGCCCTGCGCTGCTTGATACAAGACATTTTGAAGCGCAACGAGAACGCCGTCCTCGCCTGCTCCGCTTTGAAAGCGAGCTACCGCGAATACTTGCTCTTAAACGAGAGCGTCAAGCTGATTCACTTGCACGGCGACTACGAACTCATCCAACAAAGACTGAGCGAGCGGCGCGGCCATTTCATGAACCCCGCGCTGCTCAACAGCCAGTTCGCCACGCTCGAAGCGCCGGAGCCGGACGCACGCGTTGACATTTCCCACAGTCCAGCCGAGATAGTCAAAATCATCAGAAGCCGCCTTGAACATTTAACGCATGATTCGAGCGACCAGAGCGGACGCGAGCCAGCGAAATAGCCTCCGGCCTGCGCCGGACTCCGCCGACAACGTGAAAACTGCCGTCGACACCGTATCGCGTGCGGCAAAAGCACGGACGCGCGACGAACTCGACAAGGCATCGGTGAAAGCTATCCAGCTAGTGACCAAAGCCGAAATTCAAGGATGGTTCACTCATTGCGGCTACTCAGTCGCATGCAAGTGAGAACCGCTATAGTTTTCAAAAATTATAAGGGACTGCTAGGTCAGAAATGTGCCTACATCTCATGAATACTGATCTTGCGTAGCAGTAGGTGGCAAGAGCAAAGGAGACCAGCATTTGGTTGTAATCTGTTGTCGTAATTGAAAAACCATATCGGCAGTATCGAAATTACTGTTTTCATAATGATGAGCGTAGGCTTCAAATAAACAGTAATCAATTGAGGGCGAGAAATCAGAAATACTATTGGATAAGAATGAATCGGCGCGCATCCGTGACGCAGTGCCGTTGAATGTAAAATGCGCCAGCATGCCAAGAAGGTCAAACGTAGCAGAACATGCCGCTAATCTTTGAGCCTCAGCCAGTGTCTCAAGTTTATTTAAGGCGAGTATAGCTGTATGAAATTGTTTGTTATAGAGCGCAATAAGCCCCATCTCGAAGACAATCTTGCTGGAAAAAGATGCTTCTTCAAGAAATCTCTCGGCAATTTGTCCTGACTTACTTTTAATGGCCTCGACACCCAACTCTTCCAGAACTGTGTTGGCTAATCCCGCATCAATGTATTTTGAGGTCTCATCTTTTTGCGACAGTTCATATCTAATATGCTTGATAATATCAACGGCCTGATTGAAATTGTCGTCATTGCCGGGCTGCTCGCCATTTAATAGTATCCCCTTCAGTCCACGAATCAGCTCTTCGAGTTCGTCGCCCTGGTAGGTTGAAGATGTTTGCACCAGAGTAGCTATACGCTCGAGAGCATCGAGCACCATCGTTTTATCTTTTCCGGCCTTGCCGCCGCGTCCGAGAAAGATAAGATCGTAGAGCGTGTCTTTATCCAGACGATGGGGCGGGCACTTTTGATCGGCGCTATCCTCAGGAGCAGAACGTTTTTTTCTAGAGCGCCGCTTCTTAGCTGGCTTTTTTTTGATGGCTATGTTGAGAATATAGCCAGCCCATCTTCGTAAACGCTGTAGAAGCGTGCGCTCCTTGAAGTCTTCGATCAAATCATCCTCTAGCTCGCTGATAATATGCGATCTTCTAAATTGGCGGGTGTACCCAGACCCTATGACAAGCAGCGCTATCAGGATGAGTGTCATTAAGGCTCCTGCAACGGGAGAAGCCATAGAAGTCATTGAATCGTTAATTCCAGTATTGTCGCTCTGAGCTTGGCCGACTGAAAGAGTGAAGTTCTCTACTGGAGTCTCCTGACCTGTCGCACTGCGCCTGACAGTTACCGGAACATTGATCGCCGGGTCTTTACTGGCCTTATTGAAAGGAGGGTGCAGTATCCATATGAAGGATATGAAAGCGCCAAGAATGACTAAGACCAGAATAACCCACAGAGTCCATTTCGAGCGCCGCTGAAAAACTGTTCGGATATCATCCTGCACCACAAGCTGAATCGCCAAGGCTGGTATTCCCAGAGCGAAAATGATAAGCATGGTGAGGATTTGAACGTATGCAGCGGCCCAAGTTTCTGATAGTGGCTGCATGGCAACTTACCTCTTGGTAGTCAAGTTCTGTGTTCTGATTTCTTCAATAATGTCGCGGAGCTTAGATCTGTCATACAGTTCCATCTTCTGGTGATAGACCTTAACTTCTAGATCCTCCAACTCAGCTTGCAGTTCGGTATAACCCTCGACAGTAAAAATCCCAAACTTACTAGCCTCACGATGATGCTTGGGAATCTTATTTCTCTCTCCCTCTTTCAAAACACGCTTGAGAAGAGCGAGACCTAGTTTGGAGGCGGTACGGCTTTCGTTTCTATCTTTGTAGATTTTCTGAAACTCCGGGTCAGTGCCGGGCGGAAGACGAATATCAACGATGATGGTCTCGAATTGCTTGGCTTCTTGCCTCAACTGTTGTAGCCCTTCTGTGGCGTCAATAGCGATGACGAGGTCGTATTTGCCGCTGACGTAAATGGGCGCCGACATGTTTTGCATCTCCGCGAATGCTCCATCTTCGATCCATAGAACTTTATGCTTCATTTGTTACTCCCTTCCCCTGCGGGTGATAGACAGGCAAGGAGAGAGTTACGGTGGTTAGGAAAGGCTGAGTGTAATCGTCATCTTTCCTGCCAAAGACTGCCGGGTGACTTTTCACGCTGATGATTCCTTCATGCTCATTCAAAACTCGCAGGGCATCGGCCAACCCGACACCCGTTCCCATGCGCCCACGATCGCTCGACAATCTTCCGCGAAAGCCTAACTCGAAGATCAACCCCTCCTTAATCTCATCTTTGGGTATTGGAACGCCGTAATTTTCGACCTCCATACGAACCCGATCATTAACAAGTTGAGCACGAACCATAACCAAGGAACTGGTGCTGTCCATCCTTTTCCAACTGTATTTGATAGCGTTGTGCAGGATGTTAGCCAGCGCGCGTATCATATCGCGCTCGACCACGTTGACCACCGCATCGGGGCATTCAACCTTTCTTCGGAACTGAACGTTGCGGCTATGAGCGAACTCGCCGATGTTCTTGATAGCAAGCGCGATGAGGGTCGAGATGTCCTGCACTGACTTGGTTTGCTTAACGCGGTCGCCTGAGATGACGAACTCTCGAAGCGCGCGCACCGTATGGCCCATCGTGTAAGTCAGGTCGCGCATCTTGCGAAGAGTAAAAAGATTGAGGATACGCAGGAGCTCTTGCCCTTGAGTCTTAATCTGCCGGATTAACTCTCTGGGCAGCTTCTCGCCTCTAATTTCATCGCAGATAGTTATCAATTCAAATATTGCTTCGCGTAAGACTGCCGGACGATGTTCCAGCGGAATCTCTTTCTCATAATTATCGAACATGTGTTTGAGGCGTAGCAGGTCATCTCTTTTTTCTATGAGAAGAGGGGTCGTCTCGCGCTCTTGTGAACCGGTCAGGCCGAGCAGTCTATTTAGAACCAGCACAAGCTGATTGAGCGGCTCCTTTAACTCTTTAAGAGCCACTTCGGGGAGTAGATCACGTATCGATTCGAAAGGATCGGGCTTCATCGAATCCATGAGGACATCGCCCGATAGTTTTATGTCCACAAGAGCAGAGGAATAGGTATGTAACACCTGGCCTATATCATCTGTTAACTCTTCCACTTTGTGCCTCAGTTCGGTCACGTCTCGGACTACCCCAATGCGACCGATAGCCTGATGATTACGATCCCGAAGAGCGCGAACGCTGACGCGAACCACCTTCTCATTATCTTTCAGAGTCTTGATTCTGACCTCTTCATCCAGCAGTTGACCTTTTATTCCGAGGTTTTTGATGAACTCGTTGTAATCATCCAATGAAGCATGCAGCCGTTTCATATCGAAATGATAGGCCTGCTCCTGATTGTCAAATTCATTGATAGTGACGAACTGGTCGTTGCAGTGAACGATGCGATCTTCGCCGTCCTGGCTCTGAACCTCAAACAGTCCGATGGGGGCGACCTCCAGGATTCTTTTGTATCGCTCTTTGTCTGCCTCCATGACAGTGCCTTCACGCCCGTTATACTTTCCCTCAGATGACTTGAGTTGAATAGCGCTCACTCGCACATAGATGCGTTCCTTGTTCTTCTTACGCACCTGCACTATGTAATCTTTAAGCTCTCCCTTCTCCTCTAACGATTCCCTAAATTCCTGTGCCTCTTCAGGGTCAACGTAAAACTCCTGAATCTGCTTGCCGATCAACTCCTCCGGGTTGCCGTAGCCAAACAATTCCGCAAAGGCTTCATTGACGCGCTCGATTTTGTCGTCGCTATCCAGCCCGTAGACTCCGACCGGCAGATCGTTGAACATCTTGCGATACCGCACTTCGCTTGTGATATCCATCATGCAGCACAGGAAGCCAAGTTCCTCCTGCGTCACCGGGTCTTTGATGGAGCGCGCATGGTCTTGTATGTGAAGCAGTTTCCCATTCACATTAAATGTGAGTTGTGAGACGAGGTATTGCCCCTTCGCCTCTTCCGCTCTAAGCTTATCGGGTAACCCATCTCTCTCTGAAGGTTCTTTATAGAACCGGAGGATAGAATCTTCGATTTGACCGTCTAAAGGGAGTTCCAGAATTTCTCGTGCCTTGATATTGGCCTCAACTAAACGTCCATCGAAAGTGACGACATAGACGCCAATAGGAAGTTCAAGAAAGCTCAGCCCCTTTGTAATCTCAAGAAGTCTTTCATGGCTCATGGTTGTTAGTTGAGGATTTTTAGTGGGAAACCTCAATCCACAATAAGAAGACAAATTTAAGTAACTGTTTATAACTTTAGAGTCCCGGCGAGATAGAGCGTTGCGCAGGCCCTTGAGCATTTCAGAGGGGCGCAGCTTATCATTATTTCACTCGGTTATCAAATAATTTGTTTTGTTATGAAGCTGGTATATTCTATATATTCTAGGGTCATGACTAGATAACGGTCATCAGAATGACGTCGAAGGGACAGAAGTGTACAAAAATAGTGCGGAAGGAGGCGGCGACACTGATTTTGCCAACAGTATTTTGCGATTTGTGGAGGGCGAAGTGCTTCGAGACGGCTTTGCCTGAAAGTCGCTTGACGGTCAAGCGGGAGGAGCGTCTATCGAGTCACTTTTTGAGCTTTGCGATTAAGCTCAAGACGGCGTAAGTGAGCGCGCCGTAGATGGGGATGCCGAGCAGCACGCCGACGAAAAATCCAAAGGGGTCAAGCGGGCTGCCTTCATGGATGGCGTTATCCGGGGTATGAAGCGCCTGTTGAGTAAGGCAGGCTTGCCACGCAAACTTGCAAGCCCGCGCTCTGGACTCTCCCTTGAAGGCTATAAATGTCAGCACAGCCGTCAGGATTATTCCAGCCACCAGCGACAGCAAAAGGCGCCTCTGCTTTGTCATATTCTTCCAGATGAGAAGTGTGCTTTGAGCAAAGGATTCGTCTCGCCCGCCTAACGCGCGGGGTCAACGCTTCCCGCCAGTTCGTTAAACTTCGGCTCGCCTCGCAGGGCGTCGAACAGCGGCTCGACCTGTAGGAATGGCATCCAGTTGAAGCGCTCGTTGCGGGCCTTTTCGAGCAGGTTGAGGGCGCGCTCTTTCTCGCCGAGTCCGGCGTAGACGACCGCCGTGTGATACGGCGAGACGTAGTGTTGCTTCGCTAGCTCGTCCAGCCGCTTGACGATTTTCAAGGCTTCGTCTCGTTTGCCCGCGAGGGCCAGAGCATGGCCCAACCCTGCCAGCGCGACAGGCGAATCTTCCGACAAAGTGAGAGACAGTTGAAACTCTGCGATGGCCTCCGCGAGCATCATCTTCTGCGCGAAAACCTGACCCATCTCGACGTGCGCGCGCGCGAAGTTTTTATCCATCTCAATCATCTTGCGGCACTCGGCGAGAGCTTCGTCGTAGCGGCGCGCGTAGTATAGATGATGCGCTACGTCCGCGTTGATGGTCAGCGAGAAGGGGTCAATCTCCTGCGCGCGGCGGGCCTCCGCGACGGCTTCGTCGTTGCGCCCGGCGGCTGCCAGAAAGGCCGAGTACCACTGGTGCGCCGTCGCATAGTTCGGGTTGAGTTCGAGGGCGCGCTTGAAGTGCGCTTCAGCGGTCGGCCAGTCCCAGTAGTAACGATAAGCGACGAAGGCGAGCGAGGCGTGCGCCTCCGCCAACTGCTCGTCAAGCTCAAGAGCCTTCTGCGCCGCCGCACGCGCCTTCGGATAACTCTCAAGCGCGGGCGCCACGTTGTAGACGTTGAGCAGCGCGTAGCAATCGGCGAGGCCCGTATAAGCGGGCGTGTAGCGCAGGTCTTTCAAGATGGCTTGATTGAAATACTCTATGCCCTTTTCCAGGCCTTCAGCCGTTCGCTTGTTCCAGTTGAAACGCCCTTGCAGGTAGAGCCTGTACGCTTCGGAGTTGGTGGCGTAGCTGCGCAACATCTGCTTCTGCTCCGCGCCGCCCAGGCGCAGCCGCAGCTCCTCCGACACGTCGCGCGAAATCTCTTCCTGCAACGCGGGCAACTCCGCGAGCTTGCGACTGTAGCGCTCGCCCCAGATGTGGCTGTCGTCCTGCGCGTCTATCAGTTCGACGCTGACCGCCAACTCGTCGCCGTGCTGCGCGACACGGCCCGACAATAACGCGCGCACGCCCAACTCGCGCCCGACCTTTCGCGGCTCGGCCTCGCGCCCCTTGTAATAAAAGACCGTGTTGCGCGACCTCACCTTGAGATAGGGAAGCTGCGACAAACTGTCTATGAGGCTTTCGGTGATTCCGTCCGAGAGATATTCGTCGTTCGGGTCTGCGCTCGCGTTCGTGAACGGCATGACCGCCAGCGAATCAATCGCCGCCGGCCTTCTGCTTCTCTGGTACAGAAAGCTGTAGGCCAGCAGCGCCGCCGCCGCGAGCAACGCCGTTAAGACGACGAAGACCCAACCCTTGCGGCGAAGCGGGCGGCCATACCAGAGGGCGGCCTCGTCTCGCATGTGTCGCGGCGGAGCGTAAGGCAGCCCCGCGCTCGTGTGTCCCGCAGAGCTTCCCTCCGTGTCAATCGCACGCAGGACGCCGCGCAGGTCGTCGCGGAAATCTTCTATCCGCTGGTAACGCTCGGACGGCTCTTTGGCGAGCGCGCGGTCAACTATCTTCTGCAAGCGCGGCAGCACGGGCGAATCTTCCTGCCGCGCCTCAGCGAGCGGCACGGGCTCGGCGTGCAACACTGCATAGCGCACGTCAACAATCGTCTTGCCCTTAAACGGCCAAGTCCCCGCTAGCAACTCGTAGAGCAGCACGCCCGTCGAGAAGATGTCCGTGCGGTGGTCTGCCTGCTCGCCCTGCGCCTGCTCCGGCGCGGCATAGGTCGCCGTCCCGTACGGCACTCCGAGTTCCGTCACGTGCGGGTCGTTCGTGTCGTTCGTGTTGTCGTTGCCGCGCTCAAGCAGTTTCGCCAGACCGAAGTCTAAAACTTTGACGATGCCCGCGTCCGTCACCATCACGTTGCCCGCCTTGATGTCTCTGTGAATGATGCCGCGCGCGTGCGCCGCCGCCAGAGCATCCGTCACTTGAACCGCAATCGAGAGCGCGCTCTTCAATTCCAGCGGGCGACCGCCGACGAGTTGGCGCACGTTGCGCCCTTCGACCAACTGCATCGCTATGAAGTGAACGTCGTCTACTTTGTACAGCCCGAAGATGGTGCAGATGTTCGGATGGTCGAGCGACGAGGCGAGCTTTGCTTCGCGCTCGAAGCGAATCAGGTTGGCGTGTCTGGTCAACTGAGGCGGCAAGACCTTAATCACGACCGCGCGGTCGAGCGTCGTGTCAACCGCTCTGTATATCTCGCCCTGCCCGCCCTCGCCGAGCTTCTCCACGACACGATAATTGAGCAGCACACGACCAATCATGGTTTGTTTGAGTCTCTGCCGCAGGCAGTATCCAACAAAACACAATCATATAGCCACACGCGCGCTTAAAGATAGAAAAAACTATGAACACAGGAGCGACCGGAACGCCGAAGGGAAAGCCGTCCCACATCAATCGCGGGCAGGCCCGCGCGAACGATGAAGGAGAAACTCTTTGAGAGTCCATCCTTCATCCTTCATCATTTATCGCTTCCGGGTTGACGCTGCTTTTATGGTTTTGGCGTGGCGCCGGCGGCTGCTGCTGGCTTGGCTTGCTTCGGCGGCAAGGGTTCGGCAAACACTTTAATGAGAATCATCGAAAAGCCTTTGCCGGCGGTCGAGCGTTGATGCGGCGTGCCGCGCGGCACGACGATTAGGTCGCCCTTAGCGAGCGTAAACGTCTGGCCGCCGGTGATACGCGGGCTGCGCCATTCCCCCGGCTCGACCTCGCGCGGCGCATCCAGTTTCCCGCCGAGCGTCAACGACGCCGTTCCTTCGAGCACGTAGTAAACATCGTCGGAAGCGTCGTGCAGTTCCGCCGCCGCGCCTTCTCTGTGCTTATCGTGCTGCACGGCGACGCGCAGTTGCATTCCTTCGCCGCCGATTAGCTCTTCGACTTTATTGTCAGACCGCAGCCTTTGCTCAAGCTCGCTCAAAGGCTGCGCCGTCAGCACGACGAAGGGGCGCGTCGCGCTCGTCGGCTCTCGCCCCGTCTGCCCGCCGCCGCCTGTCTGCGCGGACAAACCGGCAGACAAAGCCGACATCAAGACCGCTGCTCCGAGCATCCGTTTTATCATCTTCGACATTGCGCTATTCATCCTCTCTTCGTCCGACCTGCGCGCTTTGATTGCTCGTTCGCTTCAGGCAATCTATTTCGACTTTCCCGGAGACTGTTGCAGCAGCCAGCGCGCGAGGTCTTTGGCCGCTTTGTAATTATCAAACTCGACGGGAAGCTTTCTGCCGTCAACATACTCGTTATAGAGCCATGGGTCGCCGACCGCGAAGACCGTCCCTTTGCCAAACTTTGCGACGGCCATAATCACGTCTCCTTTGTCCTGCAACAACGGCTTGGCGGGCGGCGCGACGGCGAGCGTGGAAATCTCTTTCAGATAAAGCTCGCGCGCCGTCCTGAAGATTGGATGAGCAGCGGCAACACTGATTTTCCCCGTCGCGTAATCGTTTCCCTGCACGCGATTCCTGCTGTCTTTATTAAACCGGATGCCGAACTGTCCGGCCAGTTGATTGAAATGGTCAAACTCTGCGTTGCCCGCGTCGTTGCCCATCAACACCAGCGTCCCGCCCGCTTTGACCCAATCGGCAATCGCTTTCGCGTGCTGCGGCTCGATGAAGTTCGGGCGCTCGTTCTCTTCTTTGGTGTCGGGGTCAACGATGATGTAGACGGCGGCTCGCTTGAGATTCGCGCTCGTCGGCGCGTCCTTGAGGGCCGCGGTCCTGGCGCCGAAATTCCTGAAGATGTTTCCCCAGAAAGAGAAGCCGCTGTTGGGCATCTCTTCCCACTTGTAATGAAAGGGCAGCATCACTCCGGTCGAGTCCTTCTTCACTTCGCTGTTGAAGTAATAATCGAGCAGGACAGTCCGGCCGCGTCCCGTCGCTTGTTCGGCGGCAATCTCCATCTCGCTGCTCGCCAGCAGGAACGCGCCCACGCCTTTCGCGTCGTTCGTCACAACCTTCTCGCTCAAATAGTATTGATAGCTGCCGTCCCTGTAAGGATTCCCGCCGAGGCCCGCAACGCTGACCGTTCCCTTCAGATTGACTCGCTCGTTTCCAGCGCTCTCAATGAACTGCGTCTCGATTCCTCTAAAACCCTTCTGCGCGACTTTGAGATAAGAGGCGGGCAAGTAGCCCTGACGCGCTGCCTTCGCCAGAGCGTAGACGAACATGGATGAAGCGGACGCTTCCAGATAGTTTCCTTTCTTGCCGCCCTTATCGACCACCTCATACCATAGCCCCGACTTCGGCTCCTGATATTTCTCGATAGCGATTGCCAGCCGCTTCAAGATAGCGAGCAACTCCGCTCGCCTCGGATGCTCCGGCGGAAAGTAATCGAGCGTGTCCACAAGGGCCATCGCATACCAACCCATCGCTCTGCCCCAGACGTTCGGCGAGCGGCCCGTCGTAGGATCAGCCCATCTCTGTTTTTTGGATTCGTCCCAACCGTGATAAAGCAGCCCGGTCTTGGAGTCTCTTGAATGTTGCTCCATCAGCATGAACTGCCGCGCGATGTCGTCGAAGGCTTCCGCCTCCTGAAACGTGGCGGCGTACTCTGCGTAAAATGGTTCGCCCATGTACAAGCCGTCGAGCCACATTTGCGACGGGTAGATTTTCTTATGCCAGAAGCCGCCGTCCGAAGTGCGCGGCTGCGTCTTCAACTGCTCGCGCAGCAGGGCCGCGGCCTTGCGATACTTCTCCTGCCCCGTCACTTTGTAAAGTAACAAGAGATTCCTTCCGGGCAGCACGTTGTCTATGTTGTAGTCTTCCGGCTTATACGTGCGGATGGTTCCGTCTTCGTTAACGAAGCGGTTTGTGATGCGCTGAATGTATTTGAAATATCTGCCGTCGCCCGTGCTCTGCCAGACGCTTTCGATGCCTTTGAGCAAGACGCCTTGCTCGTAATTCCACTTGTCGGCCTTGCTGGGTTCGGTCACAAGCGAGTCCTGCCAGACGGTCATCGCCGTGGCGGCCATGCGTTCGGACAAAGGCGCGCTCTGGCCCGGGACGGACAGCAAACACGCGGCGCAGAGAAGCACACAGAAAATTATTTTAACGACGACTTTCACCAAACATTCCTCCGTAATCTCTAAAACGACATGCCACTTGACTGTCAGCCGCGCAACCAATCCTGAGCGTAAAAGTCTAAGCAATTAGAAAGCAATCGGATTGCGTCGGCAAAATGGTTTTACCTTTATCTAATCTTGTGCCTTAAAATTTTATCGACATCACCACGGAAAGCAGCTAGAATGAAAACGATTAAAGCAAGCCTGCATGACAAAGGCGCGGGAGTTGAGCAAAGTCTCCCGGCAGTTTTGGTCAAAAAAGATTCACACGGAGCGCGAATGGTATGACCGATTTGAGCGGCGACATCTTCAAAACAATTGACCCCGACCGCACCGGGACGACCTCGGAGGAGGTCATCTCGCAGCTTCGAGAAATGATTCATCGCGGCGAACTGCGACCGGGCGACCGCCTGCCGCCGGAGCGCGATTTGGCAAAGTTGCTCGGCGTCAGCCGCCCGACCTTGCGCGCAGGGATACGCTCTTTGGCTGCCGTCGGCGTCCTGCGTTCGAGGCAGGGAGCCGGAACCTTCGTCGTCAAAGCCGACGGCCCGCCTTCGCTCGACAGCAGCCCTTTGCGCTTGATGGCCTCGCTGCACGGGTTCACTTCGGGCGAGATGTTTGAGGCGCGGCAATCGTTGGAGATGGCCGTCGCGGGCTTGGCCGCGGAGCGCGCGACGAGCGAGCACATGGCTACTTTGTCGGAAGAGATCGCGGGCATGTACGCCTCGCTTGACGACCCTGAGCAGTTCCTGGTCCACGACATGCGCTTTCATCAAACGGTCGCCGCCGCCTCCGGCAATCGCATCCTCACTTCGCTGATGAATATGGTGGCGACGATTCTGTTCGACGTGCGACGAAAGACTGTCAATCGCGCGAAAGATTTGAAAGAGTCCGCGGAGATGCACCGGCAGGTGTATCGCGCGGTTCGAGCGCGCGACAAGGAAGCCGCGCAGAACGCCATGCGCGACCACCTGATGCGCGCGCAGAAGGCGCAAGAGTCGGAGGAGATGGACGACTCTGCCGTTGTTGCGGCGGGCGACGGCTCGATAAGTTAAGACGCTCAGCGAGAGCGCGTCACTCAAGAAAGAAGCAGCGCATCATTCAAGAGAGACGCGCTCTCGCCGCCGCAAGGAACAAAGCGGACAACTCGCTCGCGCGCTTGTTTATTCAATTGTCAAATTTTCTTTCGGCCTCACGACCGAAGCCTTCAATCTCTTTAACGCTGGCTCTCTCTTTCCTAACTCAAGACAGTCGCGGCGCGCGATAAGGAAAAGCCGGCTCGACCTTGTTTGTCGTTTTTGAGCTAAGCCGCGCGGCGCGCTTCGCGGACGGCTGCGATGTAGGCGCGTGCGGCCTCCGTCACTTTTTCGGGTTGGCCTGCGCGGATGGCCTTCGTGTCAACGAGGTCTGCCCCGACGCCGAGGGCCAGCGCGCCCGCTTCGATAAACTCAGCGGCAGTGGAGAGCGACACGCCGCCCGTCGGAATCATTTCAACCTGCGGCAACGGAGCCTTCAGCGATTTGAGATACTTTGCGCCGCCGAGCGCGCCGCAGGGAAACACCTTGACCACATCCGCGCCCGCCGTCCATGCGTTGATGACTTCCGTCGGCGTCAACGCGCCGGGCAACACCGCGATGGAATAGCGGCGGCACATCTCTATGGTGTTGACGTTGAGCGAAGGGCTGACGACAAACTGCGCTCCGGCGAGAATGCAGGCGCGCGCCGTCTCGGCGTCCAACACCGTGCCTGCGCCGACGACGACTTCATCGCCGTAACGGTCGGCTACTTGCTCTATGACGCGCAAGGCGCGCGGGACGGTCATGGTGATTTCGAGAACGGTGACGCCGCCCGCTTTAATCGCTTCGACGACCTGCATCGCTTCTTCGGCGGACGACGCCCGCACGACCGGCACAATCCCAACTTCGGCGACGCGCCTTAAGACATCCTGCTTATCCATTCAAGCTTTCCTCATTCGACGCTTCAACCCCCGCGTCGTTTTAACGAGCGACGCGCGCGCCGCCGCCCTGCATCACGCGCTCGACCTCTTTGAGCGTCGCCATCGTCGTGTCGCCGGGAGTGGTCATGGCCAGCGCGCCGTGGGCCGCGCCGCACTCGACCGCATACTGCGCCCCACGGCCTGTCAGTAATCCGTAAATCAAACCGGAGGCGAAGCTATCGCCGCCGCCCACGCGGTCGTAGATTTCAAGATTCTCGCGCATCGCCGCCTGGTAGAGTTCGCCATCAGCGTAGCAGACTGCGCCCCAATCATTCGCGGTCGCGGTCTTCGCGTTTCTGAGCGTCGTCGCCACGACTTTGAAGTTGGGAAACTCTTTGACGGCGCGCTCAATCATGCGGCGAAAGCTTTCGACATCGAGCTTCGAGTGATGCTCGTCCAAGCCTTCGACCTCGAAGCCGAGGCAGGCCGTGAAGTCTTCCTCGTTGCCAATCATCACATCCACGAGCGGCGCGAGTTCCTTGTTCACTTCCTGCGCGCGCGCCTGCCCGCCGATAGACTTCCAGAGTGATTCGCGGTAGTTCAAGTCGTAAGAGATGAGCGCGCCGCTGCGCCGCGCGGCTTGCATCGCTTCCTTGGCGACGGCGGGCGTCGTCTCGGAGAGCGCGCAGAAGATGCCGCCCGTGTGAAACCAGCGCGCGCCGGACACAGCGAAGATTTGCTCCCAGTCAATCTCGCCGGGCCGCAACTGCGAGACAGCCGTGTGTCCACGGTCGGAGCAACCGAGCGCCGCGCGCACGCCGAAGCCGCGCTCCGTAAAGTTCAAGCCGTTGCGCACGTCGCGCCCAACGCCGTCATACTTGACCCAACGGACATGCGTTTGGTCAACGCCGCCCTGATAGATTAAGTCTTCGACGAGCCGCCCGACCGCGTTATCCGCAAGGGCCGTGACGATGGCCGTCCGCATCCCGAAGCAACGCTTGAGGCCGCGCGCGACGTTGTACTCGCCGCCGCCTTCCCAGACCTGAAACGCGCGCGTCGTCGCCACGCGCCTCTCGCCGGGGTCTAGCCTGAGCATCACTTCGCCCAAGCTCACGCAATCCCAAAGACAATCTTCTTTCGCTTTGATGTTCAATGCTGCTGCCATTTTTATCTTTAGCCGATGGCTTCCTCGACGCTGGCCGGTTCGAGCCTCGGCGCGAGCAGGTG
Source organism: Blastocatellia bacterium (assembly GCA_033855775.1). Taxonomy (GTDB): domain Bacteria; phylum Acidobacteriota; class Blastocatellia; order Pyrinomonadales; family Pyrinomonadaceae; genus DASVTR01. The sequence goes on from JAWVFT010000005.1 coordinate 15,577, forward strand.
TATGACGGCGAGCGCGACCAGATAGGCGCTGCCCGCGATGATGAAGATGGGCAAGTAAGAGCCTGTGTATTGCAGTATCAAGCCGACGGTCGTGGCAATGAGCATCCCGCCAATCGAACCCGCCATGCCGCCGATGCCGACCACCGAGCCGACCGCGCGACGCGGGAACATGTCCGAAGCCATCGTGAAGATGTTGGCGGACCAGCCTTGATGCGCCGCCGCCGCCAGCGAGATGAACGCCACCGCGACCCACAAGTTCGAAGCCTTCGCCGCGAACATAATCGGTATCACGGAGACGGCGCACAACAGCATCGCCGTCTTGCGCGCTTTGTTGACCGTCCAGCCGCGCGCAATCAGCGTCGAAGAGAGCCACCCGCCGCCGATTGAGCCGATGTCCGCCGACACGTAAATGACGACGAGCGGCAAGCCGATTTGTGTGATGTTCAGATTGTAGTTGGTGTTCAGAAACTTCGGCAGCCAGAAGAGGTAAACCCACCAGATGGGGTCAGTCAGAAACTTGCCGATGGCGAAGGCCCACGTCTGCCTGTGCGGCAACAAACGCGCCCAAGGTATTTTCGTCGCAGGCTCCGACGGGTCCGATTGGATGTGCGCGAGTTCGGCGCGCTTGAGCTTCGGATGCTCCTCCGGCCTGCGATAGACCGCCAGCCAGAATATCAACCAGATGAAGCCGAGCGTGCCTGTGATGATGAAGGCCCACTGCCAGCCGTAGTTGATGGCGATGAAGGGGACGACGAGCGGGGCGACGATGGCCCCTACGTTCGAGCCGCTGTTGAAGATGCCCGTCGCCAGCGCGCGCTCCTTCTTCGGAAACCACTCGGCGACCGTCTTAATCGCGGCGGGGAAGTTGCCCGCCTCGCCTAAGCCCAAAGCGAAACGCGCCGTCCCGAAGCCGAAGGCCGAACGCGCCAGCGCGTGGCCCATCGCCGCGATTGACCAGAACGTGATGGCGAACGAAAAACCTTTGCGCGTCCCGAACCTGTCCATCAGATAGCCGACGAGCAGCAACCCCAGAGCGTATGCCGCTTGAAACGCAGTGTTGACGTAGCCGTACTCGGCTTCGTTCCAACCGATGGTCGCCTGAAAATTTTTGTCCGTGGCGAGGATGCCGAGGACTTGACGGTCTATGTAGTTAATCGTCGTGGCGAAGAAGAGCAGGGCGCAGATGACCCAACGATAGCGACCAAGGCGCCCGCCGATGCCTTCGACGGCTGCGACCGCCGCGCCCGCAACGCTCGCGCCAGCAGACTGCGGCGGCCCGACTTCGGCCTCGGATTTCGGAAGCGCCGTTGCTCTGACTGTCTCTGTTGTTTCGCTCATCTCTTTAACTTTCACAGGCAGATGATTGCTCTGGCCCCGCCGCGCCGCTTAGAGAGCCAGCACGTCTGGAGATGTATATTCGCGCCCGCCTGCTTGCGTGATAATCTGCGGCCAACCCGGCGTCGCCGTAATAATCTCAACTCCGTCCGCAAAGTTGATGCACGTCTCTTCGACCTTTGTGCCGGTGATGGAAGGATTCCAGGCGAAAGCTTGATTGACGAAGACGCTTTCGCTTGACGAAGGATGCGCCGTCCAATCGCGCGTGCGATAGCCGCACGCCCCGCCTTGATGATGTAGCTGCTGCTCGCCCTCGAAGCCGACTTCGCCGTAGGCTCGCGCCGCGACTTTGTAAAGGTCTGCGCCGCTCGCCCCTGCGCGCGTCGCCGCTAGAAGCCGCGAGTTGACCTGCGCCGTCGCCAGCGTGCGGCGTCGCAATTCATCCGGCGCCACGCCCGCGCACACGATGCGCGTCAGCGACGCAATCAAGCCATGACGACGGGCGCACACGACGACCATCAACACTTTCTCCCAACGGCGCTCGGTCGGAATCGGATGACGAAATCTCTGCACGCGCTCGTCCGCCGCGACCAGACAGACCACGGCCTTCATCCCGCCCGCCGCCAGCGCATCAATCACGCGCCGCGCTATCTCGCGCTCGCTCTCTCCGGGCGCGAGCGTTTTCACCAACTCGCCCAGAGCTTGCCCCGCATCGCTTCCAAGCCGTCGGAATCTTTCAATCTCAGACGAAGTAAGCTGATGCCTGCAACGCGCGACCGCGCCTTCAATCGTCCGCGCGTTCGCGCTCGTCGGAAGGTCTGAACCGAGCGCCGCGCCGTCCTTGAGCAAGGCCCGCGCGCGTTCGACCAGAAACGTCGGGCTGGCTTTCTCTTCTTCCCATGCAAACTCGATTGGCTCGAACTCTTCCGCGCTCAATTCCTCTGCCAGCAATCGCTCCATCTCGATGCGACTGGCGAGCACGAAACGCTGGCCGTCATTCCTGACCAGCAATGCCCCCGCTCCCTGCTCGCGGCTCGTGTCAACGCCGCTTGCGCCGCCCGCCGTCAACCATGAGAAATTGTGCTGCGCGCAGAGCAGGGCTCCGCCCAGATTCTCCGCGGCCAGCATGCGCTGCGCTCTGGCGGTCTTCTCTCTTATTTCTGCGCTCTTGTCCAAGGCTCTCTGGATTGACTGCTTTGAAGAACTACGGCGCAGGCGTTTGCAGGCTTGCCCAAGCTCTCTTATTGATTGACGCCGCTTATTGATTGACGCCGCTGGCGAGAAAGCCGCCGTCAACCGTGATGATTTCGCCCGTCACGAAACTCGCTGCGGCGGAAGCCAGAAAGACCGCCGCTCCCGCCAACTCTTCGACCTTCCCGAAACGCTTCATCGGCGTGCGCGTTAAAAACTCCTGCCCGCGCTCTGTCTCGTCCAGCAGCTTTTGATTCAATGCCGTGCGGAAGACGCCCGGCGCAATCGCGTTGACGCAGACGCCGCGCGCAGACCATTCGACCGCCAGCGATTTAGTCAAAGACGCGACCGCAGCCTTGCTCGCGGAGTAAGCCGCGACTTCATGCAGCGCGACGAAGGAAGACAACGATGCGATGTTGATGATGCGCCCGTGCTCGCGTTCAAGCATGTGTCGCCCGAAGACCTGACAGGCGCGAAGCGTCCCCGTCAGGTTCGTCTCCATGATGTCGTTCCAGTCGTCTTCCGAAAAATCCAGCGTCGGAGCGCGCTTGGTGCGGCCAGCCGAGTTGACCAGAATGTCAACCTTGCCGAACGCTTTCACGCTCTCGTCCAGGACCTGCTGTAACGAAGAACGGTCGGAGACATCCGAGGCGAGGCGCAGTGTTTGCTGCCCGCGCGCTTCTATCTCGGCGGCGGCGGCTTCAACTTGTTCGAGGCGGCGCGAGGTCGGGACGACAACGGCTCCGGCTTCCGCCAGGCCGTGCGCGATAGCGCGCCCGATGCCGGAAGTTCCGCCGATGACAACCGCCACCCTGCCGTTCAGTTCCAGTGGAGAATAGCCCATCGCTTCTTAATCCCTCATCGAAAATTGAAAGAGTCCCGGCCCGCGGCAGGAGCAAGGAATTGAGTTTTCACTGACGTTGTTTGCGAAGCTCAAGTCCATTTTAAGCTCAGCTTCGGAAGCGGTATGAGTTTCAGAGAAGGTCATACCAATTAAGCGCGTGGCGTATAGTGTGTAACACCACTCGAAGGTTTCTGTCAAGCTTTTTGTCAGGGCTCAAGCCCAGATTTTCGCGGATTTTCATGTTTAATATCAAATTATCTTGATTTATTGTCAACCATATGGTAAATAAGGCTCTCGGTCATTCGGAACTGGTTAGACCATTCGGTGCTAGTCGCCTATTTCGAGCTTGGCCCGGTTTCGCCGCAAAGATTCTTCCCAAGCCGCTTGGCCGCGTTTGGGAATCAAGCACAGGAGAAAGAAATTGTCTGCTCCCAATCCGGTTAATATCGCGCGCCACGTGGTCGGCAATAACGTCTGGCTCGGCCAGTCAGCCGGAGCCGGCGAGCGCGACTTCTTGGATTTGCCCGCGCGAAAATTAGACTATGAAGTGTTGGCATCGGAAGCGGCTGTCGGGCTGGCGCAGTTGGAGGAATTGCGACGGGCTGCGCGCGAGAAAGAGGGCGACCTCGTTATCATTCTGCTCGGAGGTCGCGGCGCGCAGGCTTTATATAAACTGCTCGGCGAGATGGCGCGAACAGGCGAGGCGGATGGACTGCTGAGCCGCCTGCACGTCTTCACGCAGGACGCGCTCGCACCGATGCGTATGGATAACGGCTTGAGCTTCGTGCGGGATTTCGAGCGGCTGCTCGGCGAAGAGTTCTTCAAAAAGGTCAAGAGTTTCACGCCGATGCAGACCGACACGGATAATCTTGAAGGCGAGTTGACGCGCTATCTCTTAAAGCTTGAGGCATTGGGCGGGATAGATATTTTCTTTCTGGGCCTGGGGCCGGAGGCGGGCGCGGCTTCGCATCTCGCTTACATCAAACCGGGGTCGGGCGCGACCGTTGGTGACTTAGCCGGAGTGATACCCATCTCTTCGAGCATTCTTGAGCATCATATTAATAAGTTTAAGGTCGGCGGAAGCACAGTCACAGCGGCGGACGAAGCGGAGTGCCGGCGGGCGACGCATATTCTGACGCTCGGCCCCGCCGCAATCTTGAGAGCGCGGAGAATCGTTCAGTCAATCGTTGACGCGAGCACGGCCCCTGCCAAGCGCGAGAGCTATCGTCGCGTGTTGGAAACCGAGTTGGCTGCTGACCCCGCGACGCGCGCGGCTCAGTTGGACGAAAACCCAGGCCTCTGGCTGCGGCTGCACAGCAACGTCCGTTCGTTAATCCTGCCCGATGTGTTGGCAGCCTAGCGGCGGAAGCTAAAGCAATTTGGAATCGCAAACTACTATGTCGAGCACTCACATTACAGAGGCCGCGCCGATTAGCGACTACGCCATCGTCGTTGACCACAGAGACAATCTGGCGGTCGTGAAGCGAGAGACGCAGGCGGGCCTTGAAGTCGCGCTGGACAATCATCAAGTGATTCGCGTCAACGCCGCTGTGCCGCCCGGCCATCGCTTTGCCACGCGCGATATTCCGGCGGGCGAGTTTGTGCTGCAATACGGCCAGCCCATCGGAACGAGCCTCGGCATCAAGGAAGGCGAGTACATCACGCACGATAACATGTCGAACGACGTGCCGGTCGTGCGCGAACTGCCGGATGACCTTTCGACGCCGCCGCCCGACTACGTTCCACTTGAAGAGCGCGCGACCTTCATGGGTTTCCGTCGCGCCGACGGGCGAGTCGGCACGCGCAACTACATCTTGATTGTTCCGACCAGCATGTGCGCGAGCCACGAGGCGCAGCAGATTTCGATGATGGCGGAGTTCCTCTACTACAAGCGCGAGACGTACGGGAAAGTTGATGGAGTGGTTGCGATTCCGCACAACAAAGGCTGCGGCTGTCAGGACGGCTCGACCATTGATGTGATGCTGCGCACGCTCTCCAACTACGCAGACCATCCGAACGTCGGCGGAGTCATCCTCATTGATTTGGGTTGCGAGAAGACGAACCTCGCCTACGTCGAGAAGTGGCTGCTCAAGGAAGAGCGTTCGTTCAATAAGCCTTTCGCCAAGATTGGCATTCAGGAGATTGGCGGAACCGAGGCGGCGATTAAGCGCGGGCTGGAAGAAGTGCAGCGAATGCTGCCGTTGGTCAATCAAGCCGTGCGCGAGGAAACGCCGGTCAGCGAACTCGTCCTCGGAGTCAAGTGCGGCGGCTCCGACGGCTTTTCCGGCATCTCCGCCAACCCGTCTCTGGGACGCGCGGCAGACGCGCTCGTTCGTTCGGGCGGAACAGTTTTAATCACGGAGATTCCTGAGTTCTGCGGCGCGGAGCACATTCTCGCCAACCGCGCGAAGGACGCCGCGACGGGCCGCGCGATTTATCGCATGGTGGATTGGTATAAAGAGTATGCCTCGAAGTTTGGCGCGGTCTTGAATCAGAATCCAAGCCCTGGCAACATCGCGGGCGGCCTTTTGAACATCACTATCAAGAGCCTCGGCGCGATGTCCAAGGCCGGGACGACGCGCGTCGAAGGCACGGTTGAATATGCAGAGACGCCGCGCGCGCGCGGGCTTCATTTGATGCAGGGGCCGGGCTACGATCAGGAGTCAACGCCGGGACTCGTCGCCGCCGGGGCCACCGTCGTCGTCTTCACCACGGGGCGCGGCACGACCATCGGCAACGCCATCACGCCCGTCATCAAGCTGGCCTCCAACAATAAAGTCTTCGAGCGCATGTCGCGCGACCTTGACCTTTCGGCGGGCGGCGTGATTGACGGCACGGAGACGATTGAACAGGTCGGGGCGCGCGTCTTCGAGCACGTCCGGCGCGTGGCGAGCGGCGAAGTTCAGGCGAAGGCCGAAGAGCATAAGCACCGCGAATTTCAATTCTGGGCCGAGCAGACAGTCTCGCTGTAAACTCAAGCTGTCAACTAAATCAAGGCGGCGCAACTCACAGAGCGCGTTATTGGCCGTGAATGGATTCCTGACTTCAAGTTTGAATCCGTGAAGAGAAGTTGAGCGAAGCCTGAGTCTGTGATGTGAGGTCGAGCCGGCTGCGACTTTCATCATCGAAGGCCGAAGGAAGATGATTCTCGACAAATTCAGATTAGACGACCGCATCGCGCTCGTCACGGGCGCGTCCGCCGGACTCGGCGCGAGCATCGCCCTCGCGCTGGCGGAAGCCGGAGCGCACGTCGTCGCGCACGGCAACTCGCGCGAGCCGGAAGCGACTTGCGAACTCATCAAAAGCGCGGGCCGTCGTAGTCTCGCCGTGCGTGGCGACCTTGCGGACGCGAGCGCGCCGCAGCGACTCGTCGAACAGACGCTCGACGAGTTCGGGCGTCTGGACATCCTTGTCAATAACGCCGGGACGATTCGCCGCGCGCCCGCCGTCGAGTACAGGGAAGAGGATTGGGCGACGGTCATCGAAGTCAATCTGTCGAGCGTCTTTCGTCTCTCCCAACTCGCGGGCCGTCACATGATTGAGCGCGCCGATGACAAACGCGGCGGCAAGATTATCAACATCGCCAGCCTCCTTGCCTTTCAGGGCGGCGTCAACGTCCCCGCTTACGCGGCATCGAAAGGCGGCGTCGCGCAATTGACGAAGGCTCTCGCCAACGAGTGGGCCGCTTTCGGCATCAACGTCAACGCCATCGCGCCGGGCTACATGCGAACCGACAACACCGCCGCGCTGCAACGGGACGAAACGCGCAATCGCCAGATTCTCGAACGCATCCCCGCGGGGCGTTGGGGCGAGCCGGAGGATTTAAACGGCGCCGCCGTCTTCCTCGCTTCGCGCGCGAGCGATTACCTGCACGGCCACATCATGGTCGTTGACGGCGGATGGATGGGAAGATGAAAGCCGGAATTTGAAGAGTCGTTTGATGGAAGCAGAGATTGAAACCGTAGAAGCTGCGCGCATGAATCAGGTTCATGCGGAAGAGGCTCATGCGGCTCAGGCTTATCTCTCGATGCTCTGGGGCGCGCTGGCGTTCGCTTCGATGGGCGCGCTCGGACACCTCGCGGGCGAGCGTTGTAGCTGGCAACTCGTCGCGGTCGCGCGCACTTCGCTGGCTCTCATCTTCTCCGTCGTCTTCGCTCTCGTCTCAGGCGTCCGCCTCGTCTTCTTCAAGCCCGCGACGCTCTGGCTCCGCAGCCTCTTCGGCAGCGTCGGGCTGTTATGCTCTTTCTACGCTTTGACGCATCTGCCCATCTCAACTTCACTGACGCTCAGCAGCACGGTTCCCATCTGGGTCGCGTTGCTGGCTTGGCTGCTGCTCGGCTATCGCCCGACGACTCAAATCTGGTTCGCCATCATCGCCGCGATAATCGGCGTCGTGCTTATTCAAAAGCCTTACTGGGCGGGCGGCAATCTGGCTGGCCTCGCGGCCCTTGCACACGCTCTCTGTTGGGCCATCGGCATGATTGGCTTAAACCGTCTGAGCCACATAGACACGCGCGCCGTCGTCACACACTTTGCGATAGTTTCCACCATCGTCGCGCTCGTCTTCTTTCTGTTGACGGGCGCGGACATCGGCCTCAGGCAATCCGGCGACAAAGCCTTGATTGCGATGCTCGTCGGCGTCGGCCTGACGGGAACGCTCGGACAGTTGGGCATGACGCGAGCTTTCGCGCTCGGTCATCCATCGAAGGTGGCCGTCGTCGGCTTAATGCAGATTGTCTTCGCCTGTTTCTTCGACCTGATAATCTGGCGACATCGCTTCGACGCCCTGACCATCTGCGGCATCCTGCTGGTCATGGCCCCGACGGCCTGGCTGTTGTTGCACAGCCCGCTGCGCCGCAACGCTTCAATTCATTCAACCGTCTGACAACTTCAGATGACGACGACCGCAAACTTTGGATGACGCGAGAGCTTCGCCCCGCGTCAATACACGGACGACATGAAACTCGGCAGACACACGACGCGCAGAGCCTTCGTTATCTTCATCGTCGCGCTAGTCTCTCTCGTCGCGCGGTCGCAAACTACTTCCAACGTGAAGACGAGCGACCGCTTCGTTTCCAAGGTCTGGGTCGCAGATCGCGGCGACGGCACATATCAAAATCCCATTCTCCACGCAGACTATTCCGACCCGGACGTTGTGCGCGTCGGCGACGATTTCTACATGACCTCTTCGAGCTTCAACGCCGTGCCGGGCTTGCCCATTCTGCGCTCGAAAGATTTGGTCAACTGGACGATTATCGGTTCCGTCTTCACGCGCCAGCCGCCCTTCGATGTTTACAGCAAGCCGCAGCACGGCAACGGCGTCTGGGCGCCGTCGCTGCGCTTTCACGCGGGCGAATTTTATCTCTATTATCCAGACCCCGATTACGGCATCTATCTGGTGAAGGCCAAAAATCCGGCTGGCCCATGGTCGGAGCCGCTCTTAATCAAAGCGGCCAGGGGTTGGATTGACCCTTGCCCTTTGTGGGACGACGACGGGCGCGCATATCTGGTGAACGCGATGGCGGCCAGCCGCTCCGGCGTCAAGAGCATTCTGGTCGTCAGTCGCATGAGCGCAGACGGCACGAAGTTGCTCGACGAAGGCGTCATGGTCTTCGATGGACATGACAAACACCCGACGCTCGAAGGCCCGAAATTTTACAAGCGGAATAATTACTACTACATCTTCGCTCCGGCGGGCGGCGTCGAGACGGGCTGGCAGTTAGTCCTGCGCTCAAAAAATATCTACGGCCCGTATGAAGAAAAAATCGTGCTGGCTCAAGGCAAGACAGACATCAACGGGCCGCATCAAGGCGCGTGGGTCGAGACGCAGGCGGGCGAATCGTGGTTCATACATTTTCAGGACAAAGGCGCGTATGGCCGCGTCGTTCATCTACAGCCCTTGAAGTGGGCGAACGATTGGCCGGTCATCGGCGCGGACGCGGACGGCGACGGCACGGGCGAGCCTGTGTCTGGTTATAAAAAACCGAACGTGGGCCAGAGCTATGCCGTCATGACTCCGCAGGATGCGGATGAGTTCAACGAGAACGGGCTCGGCCTGCAATGGCAATGGCACGCCAACCCGCAGCCGAACTGGGCCTTTCCCGCCGGGAGCCTAGGCTTCCTGCGCCTCTTCAATGTGCCGCTGCCCGAAGATTTCAAAAATCTCTGGGACGCGCCCAATCTTCTGCTACAGAAATTTCCCGCCCCGGAATTTACCGTCACCACCAAAGTCACATTCACGCCGCGCACAGACGACGAGAAGACAGGGCTCGTCGTGATGGGCCTGGATTACGCCTACGTCTCCGTGAAGAAAAAAGCTGGCGGGCTTTATCTCTCGCAAACCGTCTGCCGTGACGCCGACAAGCAGACGAAGGAAAGAGAGAGCATCGAAGTTTCATTAAAGAGCAACACTTTTTACCTGCGCGTGCGGGTCACGAAAAATGGCGTCTGCAATTTCAGCTACAGCGCGGACGGGACAAGCTTCCTGCCCGCCGGCGAGCCGTTCAACGCGCGGCAGGGCAAATGGATTGGAGCCAAGGTCGGCCTCTTCGCCGTCCGAACGGGCAAGACGCGCGAGACGGGCTACGCTGATTTCGATTGGTTCAGGATTGACTAACGGCGCGCGCCCGCGCTCCGCTTCGCAAGTTCGACTAAAGGGCGCGAGGAAAGTTGAGCGACGGCGCGATTGACTAACTGCGCGAGCGCGTCTTGAAGTTGACTAACGACGCGAGCGCGTGTGGTTCGTCTTCGGATTCCAACTGTCCGGGCCGCCCAGAACTTTCGCTAACGTGATGCTTGAGGCTTCCGTCTTGGTCAAACGGCGCGACCATGCGACGCGCGCCGACGGATTCGCGCCCGGCCCCTTGCTGTTGAACTCCGCATAGCGCACCGTCTTTTCGCGCTCTGGAAAATTCCAGTTGTGCCAACCTTCCGGGCGCACCACTTCCGACATCTCCGTGTCCAGAAAAATCACGCTCGAAAAAGCGCGCCAGGGGCGGCCCAGATAACTCTTCACGTCGGGCGCGGCTCCCGTCAGTTTGCAATGCGAGAAGACGAAGCCGAACGCCTGATTGTCGGGCGTCGAAGCGGCTGTGATGTAGCCGTCTTTCAGGCAGTGTATGTGGCAGCGTTCAAAGAACGCGGTCGCCGCCCCGAAGATGAAATCCACGTGGCCTTCGATGTAGCAATTCTCAAAATAGTGGCGGCCACGATTCAAGAGCATGGTGTCCTGCCAGCCCAGAAAGCGGCAGTTGCGAAAGACCACGCGGTCGCCGTCAACGCGGACGGCCAAAGCTTGACCGACCGCCCCGGCGGAGTTTTCAAAAGTAAGATTCTCGGCGGTGAAATCGTCCGCGTCAATCATCGCGGAGGGCGTGCGAAAAGTGCCAATCGGCTTGCCGTCGCGGCCAATGAGGTTGGCGTTTAAGTCGTAGGTCAGCACGGTCTTCGCGGCGTCTTCGCCGATGAGCCGGAAGAAACGCTTTTCGCGCTGCACGTAGATGAGTTCTTTATAAACGCCCGGCTTGATGTGGATGATGACGGGACTCTCAAGGCTTCCCGCAGGCACGGCCATGACGGCTTCCTGCACCGTCTTATACTTCGCGCTGCCGTCCGCCGCGACGACCAGTTCGATTGGAGCGGCGTGCGCGCTGCCCGCGCAGGTTGCTAGATAAGCCAGCAGCGTCAGCGCAACACGGGCGATGGTTCTCGCGCGAAAGAAGATTGGCTTCATCTTAAGTTCCGTCCGGTTGTTGATGATGAATCGAGAGATTAGGGCGGCTCACTTTTTCAGCCGCTTCGCAAGGCCGAGCTTTTGTTCGCGGATTCCTTCGACGGCCAGCCGCGCCATGATGTCCGCGCCGAGCGGCGAGAAATGCGTGTTGTCTTCGATGCCCTTCGGATAGTTCGGATGTTCACCCGGCTTGAGTTGGAGGAAGAGCTTTCTTGACTCTTCGACGCTGTGCTGCTTGATGACCTGTTCGCTCTTGCGGTGCATGTCAATCAAGGCCACCTTGCGCTCAGCCGCGACGGCGCGAACGATGTCCGGGTAGACGCCGTGCGCGTCTTGAAAATTTCCTTCCCGGTCGAAACGCCGCCGCATGACGGGCGTGAGCAGGACGGGAATCGCTTGTTTCGCGCGAGCTTCTTCGATGAACTTGACGAGGTTGCGGCGATAGTCTTCCGGCGCAGTGTATCGGTCGGGCTTGTCTTTGGCCGCGTCGTTATGCCCGAACTCGATGAACACGTAGTCGCCCTTTTTCAACTTGTCGAGGATGGCTTGCCACAGTTGTTGTTCGATGAAAGTCCGCGTGCTCTGGCCGTTCTGCGCGTGGTTTTCGACTCTCACTTCGTCCGCTTTGAAAAACTGTTGCAGGCGTTCGCCCCATCCCGTTTCGGGACGCTTTTCGGGCAGCTTGGCGGCCATCGTCGAATCGCCCGCCAGATAAATCGTAATCGGCCCTTTGCCCTGCGCCGCTCCGCAGAGCAACGCGAGCGCGAGCAGCAGGTTTAAGTGTCGCATCAATTCTCGCCGCGCCGTTAATACTTCGGCACGCTCGGGTCAACCTCGTTCGACCATGCATTGATGCCGCCCTTGAGATTGATTAAGCGACCGCTGTAACCGGCGCGCTGCAAGGCTTCGATGGCCTTCGCGCTGCGGCCTCCCATCTTGCAATGAACGACTGTCTCGCGGCTCTCGTCAATCTCGCTCATGCGATTCAAGACCTGTCCGAGCGGAATCAGCTTCGAGTCTTGCAGATGCGCGATGTCGTATTCGTTCGGCTCGCGCACGTCTATGATTTGCAGGTCGTCGCCGCGGTCAAGGCGTTGTTTGAGTTCGGGGGCGGTCATCTCTTCCATCGCTTGCTCCTGTCTTGGTTCGGATTCAATGGGCTGCGGTTTGAGGCCGCAGAAAGCTTCGTAGTCAATCAACTCTGTAATGGTAGGACGCTCGCCGCAGACCGGGCATGAAGGGTCTTTGCGCAGCTTCAACTCGCGGAAGCGCATCTGCCACGCGTCGAAGAGCAGCAGCCGGTTAATGAGCGCGCCTTCGGCTCCGAGGATAAGCTTAATCGTCTCGTTGGCCTGAATCGCGCCGACGATTCCGGGCAGCACGCCGAGCACGCCGCCTTCGGCGCAACTCGGCACGAGGCCGGGAGGCGGCGGCTCAGGATAGAGGCAGCGATAGCACGCGCCGCGCTCGGCCCAGAAGACGCTCGCCTGTCCCTCGAAGCGAAAGATAGAGCCGTAGACGTTCGGCTTGCCCGCGAGCACGCAAGCGTCGTTGACGAGATAGCGCGTCGGAAAATTGTCCGTGCCGTCAACGATGATGTCGTAGTCGCGGAAGAGCGCGAGCGCGTTCTCGCTCGTCAGTCGCGTTTCGTATGTGTCGAGTTGGATGTGCGGGTTGATGTCGCTCAGGCGGTCGCGCGCCGACGCAATCTTCGGGCGCCCGACATCCTTCGTGCCGTGAATTATCTGGCGTTGCAGGTTCGATTCGTCAACCACGTCGAAGTCTAAGATGCCGAGCCGCCCGACGCCCGCCGCCGCCAGATACATGCCCGTTGGCGCTCCCAATCCGCCCGTGCCAATCATCAACACGCTCGCCGCCTTCAAACGCCGCTGCCCTTCCATCCCGACTTCCGGCATGATGAGATGACGACTATAACGAGCAATCTCTTCGTTCGAGAGCGCGGGCAATGTCGCCAACTCTTCTTCGGTCGTCGCGCCGCCCGCAATCGAAGGCACGAGCATCAGCGTGTCGCCGTCTTTCAAGGCGGTGTCGGGGCCGCCCGTGTGGCGTATGTCTTCGTCGTTGAGATAGACGTTGACGAAATTGCGCAGGCGGTTTTGTTCGTTGAAGAGATGCTTGCGCAACTCCGTGTGCGTCGAGACGAGACGTTCCAGAGCTTCGCCCGCGGTCTTCGCTTCGACCTCCAACTCCGATGCGCCGCCAGCGTATTGCCGCAACGCCGTCGGGATAATAATCGTGACTGGCATGTCTAACTTCCTTTCGAGATTTCCTCTTCGACGAAACGCGACCTGTCCGCCGCCAACTCCCACGAACGCAAAGCGGTCGCGCGCCCTTCATGAACGCTGACGACGATGTAGGACATAGTGGGCCACGGCGCAAGATGCTCCAGGTCAAACTGCGAGGGAACAGCCGGATGGTCCGGGTGCGAATGATAGTTGCCCACGACGCCCTGTCCCTGACGGCTAAACTCGCGCTCGGCGCGCATGTAATCCTGCGGCGTAATCAACATCCGGCGATGCATCGTCGCGCTCTCTTCCCATGCATTGGCGACCGCGCGTATCTCTACGACGACGCGAGCGCGCCCGTCAGTTTCAATGCTTCCGATGAGCAGCCCGCAACACTCGCGCGGATACTCTGCCTCGGCCTGTCGCTCGATTCGCTCAACGAGACTCGCGGCGATTTTTATCATCCTTCTTCGTCCCAGAAAGACTCGCTCAGATACTTGCCGCCGCCATCGCAGAGGACTGTGACGACGACCGACGCGGGCGGCAAATCGCGCGCGAGCCGGAGCGCGGCATGAACGTTCGCGCCCGAACTGACGCCGACGAACAGACCTTCTTCGCGGGCCAGCCGTCGCGTCATCGCTTGCGCGTCTTCCGTCGCCACTTCGACCGCTTCGTCGGCCAGCGTCGCGTCGTAGATGCCGGGAACCATCGCCGTCTGCATGTGCTTCATTCCCTCAAGCCCGTGCAGCGGCGAATCCGGCTGCATGGAGACGACGCGCACGTTTGCGCGATATTCTTTGAGGCGACGAGCCGTGCCGACAAACGTGCCGCTCGTTCCAAGACCCGCGACGAAGTGTGTGATGCGCCCGCCGGTCTGCTCCCAGATTTCGGGCGCGGTCGTGTCGTAGTGCGCGCGCCAGTTGGCTTCGTTGTTGTACTGGTCCGGGTAAAAATATTTGTCCGGCTCGGCGGCTGCAATCTCTCTGGCCCGAAGCTGCGCGCCGTCGGTGCCTTGCATCGGGTCTGTCTCGATAATCTGCGCGCCGTAAAGTTTCAGGATGCGCTTGCGCTCCGTGCTGGCGTTGCGCGGCAGGCAGAGCGCCACGGCGTAGCCGCGCGCCGCGCCAATCATGGCGTAAGCGATGCCTGTGTTGCCGCTCGTGGCGTCCAGAATAATCTTGCCGGAGCGCAGCCGCCCCGCGCGCTCGCCTTCGAGAATCATCGCCAGAGCCGCGCGGTCTTTGACGGAGCCGCCCGGATTCAAATGCTCCGCCTTGACGAAGAGTTCGACCTCTGCGGGCAAGTCGCGCGTCAGGCGCCGCAAGCGTATGAGCGGCGTCCTGCCGATGCTCGACGATAAATCTTCAGCCGCAAGAATGCGCGCAGGTTGTTCGACCAACCGCTGTGCCATAAATAAGTTTCCCGCCACGGCCTCAATAAGTTTCCTGTCGCGCCTCGCTCGACTCTGATGGCCGCGCGCATCATTCAGACAGGTCGCCGCGCTCGCGGCTTCGAGCAGATGATAACGCGCAGTCTCTTTCGCACGGATTGAGCTTCATCATAGAAGCGCGACCGAGCGCGGGTCAATTGCCCGTCGCGGGACGCCGGGTTGATGAATGAAAATTTAGCGAGCCTGATAGCGTTCGGCCAGAGCCGCGCGTTTGACGTAAGCTTCGCGCGCGATGCTTACGTCTTCGAGAAAGCGCGGCAACTCTCTGAGGAGCAAAGCCTGCGGGCCGTCCACGAGCGCTTGGTCAGGCTCCGGGTGAAAGTCAACGAGAACCATGTTGGCCCCGGCGATGACGCCCTGAGCGGTCGCGTGCATCACGTCCAGGATTCCTTCGGGGCCGCTGCTGCGCGAGCCGACCGAGTGTGAAGGGTCAACGCAGACGGGCATCCGCGTCAGTCGTTTGACGACGGGGACGTGCGCGAAGTCAACGAAGTTGCGATGCGGGTGGCCGATGTTCGTCTTCATCCCGCGTAGGCCGAAGATGACTTTGTGATTGCCCTCGCTGGCGAGATATTCCGCCGCGTGCAGCGATTCATCGAGCGTGATGCCGAAGCCGCGCTTGAGCAGCACGGGGAACTCCTGTTGCGAGCCGACCTTTTTCAATAGCTCGAAGTTCTGCGTGTTGCGCGTGCCGATTTGCAGCATCACTCCGGTCGGGTTGCCGGTCATCCGCAGAGCCTCCTGAATCTCTACGATGTGCGACTCGTGCGTGATTTCCATGGCGACGACCTTGATGCCGTGTTTGCCCGCCAACTCGAAAACAAAGGGCAGGCATTTTTTGCCGTGGCCCTGAAAAGAGTAGGGACTCGTGCGCGGTTTGTAAGCGCCCATGCGCGTGCAGACCTGACCATGCTCGCGCAGGCTGCGCATCATCAACTCGACGTTCTCCGGCGTGTCAACAGCGCACAGGCCCGCGAACACATGGAGCGTGTCCTGACCGAAACGCACGCCTTGATAATCGAAGTGAGCGGGGCGATGGTCGTCTTTGTGCCGGCCGAGGACGCGATATTCTTCGGAGACGCGCACCGCATGCTCGACGCCGTGCAGGCTTTTCATCTCGTCGAGCGAGACGGCTGCGGTGTCGCCGATGAGATGGATTTCGGTGATGGATTGCTGCGCTCCCTTTTCGCTGTGAACGCGCAACTCTATGTTTTGCAGCCGCGCGAGACGCGCCAGCAATTGGCGATACTCGTCGCTCTCTGGATTGATGTTCGGATTGAGAATAAGAATCATGACATGCAAGCCCTTGCTTTTTCTGCGCTCCGTTATTGTCGTCGCGAATCATTAAAAAGTATGCCGAGCGCGCTCGTCTCGTCGCGCTCCGAGGGTTGGCGTAGCTCATCGCGCGCGGCGGTCAGCCTGGCGATGAGCAGGTCCAGCGCCTCCGCGATGTTGGAAGAGTTGGTCGCAAGGATGTCGCGCCAGACAAGCCATGAACTGGCGGCGAGCCTCGTCATGTCGCGGTAGCCCGCGCCGGATAACTGAGCGAGCGCGGGCGCGTCCGCCTGCTCTTTGACGACTGCCGCCAGCGCGCTCGACGCAACTTGCGGCAGGTGACTGACGAAGGCCAGCGCGCGGTCATGCTCGTCAGCCGTCAGCAACACAACACGCGCGCCGAATAGTTCGACTGTCTCTTTAAGAGCGACGACGGCGTTGCTTTCACTTTGAGCTTTGCTGTCAACTTGAGCCGCGCTATCATCCTGGGCCGCGCTCACATCTTGAGCCTTGCTTTCATCTTTGTCTTCGCTTGGGATGAGCGCGTAGGCCGCGTCGTTGAAGAGGTCTGCGCGGGCGTGCGCGGGGCCGCGCAGGTGGCTTCCGGCGATGGGATGCCCGCCGACGAAGGTTCGTCCTTCAGGCAGAAAGGCGCGGGCCGCGCGACAAATCTCGGCCTTCGTGCTTCCGGCGTCCGTGACGACAGCGCCGCGCTTAATCCGCCCGCCGCGCTCGCGCAGGAAGCGGATAATCTCCGCGACGGGCATCGCCAGATAGATTAAGTCGGATGTCGAGACGATTGTTGAAAGAGACGCTTCATTGAAAGCTTGATCTGCTTCGTCGACGATGCCGCGCTTGAGGGCTTCATCGAGAGCGGCGGCGGACGTGTCCCATCCGGCCAGGACGCCGCACGCGCACGCGCGCTTGAGGGCGAGCGCGAACGACGCGCCGATGAGTCCGCAGCCGATGATTGTCGCCCTGTCCCACTTCTGTTTCGTCATGCCGCCAAGACCTTTTCGTTCACAGCGCGGATTGGATGATGCTCGCTTTCGTTGTCGTCCATCTCATGCGCTCTCTCTGCTCCGCTCCGCGCTCGACGCTTCCAGCGCGCGTGCCTCGACCAGACGCGAGGCGCGGATGATGTGCTTGAAGAGCGTCACGACCGCGTTGTCGTCGAGCGGCCCTGTGTTGGCCCTGCGCGCTCGCTCTATGACTTCGCTCTCACGCGCGCGGTCGGAGAGAGACAGCCCCGCGTCACGCTTCGATTGTCCGACTTTGACGGCGAGGCGCGCGCGCATGTTGAGCAGGCGAAGCAACTCTTCGTCAATCGCGTCAATCTCCGCCCGCTGTTCTTCAATGCTCATCTTCAAGGCCTTCCTCTCCGCAACGTTATCGCGCCCGACCGCGCACGGCCTTACAGGTCGTCTCGCGTCCGATGTAATAAAAAAAGCCAGCCGCAATCCTCATTCAAGGGAAGTTGCGGCTGGCTTTGGTTGAAACCTTGTGCGGCGATTAGCTCTTGTCGTCTTTCGGCCTCTCACGCGCGCGCGCTTCGTCCGGCCCGCCTCTTCCCGTAGAAGCAGCGGTAGGCGTAAGCGTAGTAGTTAAAAGGCGCGTTGGGCATGATATGTTAATCGCCAGCCGCGTGTGTTGCGCGGCAACGCAAATATAGAGAAGAGCGCGAAAAACTGTCAAGCCTTGATTTCCGCCGCGCTGTGTAGCGAGCAGGCGCGGCGCGCGAACGAGCACAAGCTTAGACGAGCAGCGCGCGAGCATTAGACGAGCAGCGCGAGAGTTTGGACGAGCAGCGACGGCGGCGGCAGTCGTCTGTCGTCAATGTAGAGTGTTAATCTGTCGGCGCGCGCCGCTGCGTTTGAAAGTCGCCGCGCCGCAAGGAACGTGTGAGAGAAACGATGGCTGAAGAAACGGCGATAGTTGGTCCGGCTGAAGACGGTGGCCTCGAAGGCGGCAAGCTGAAAGTGGCAGTCCTCGGCGCGACCGGAATGGTCGGGCAACAGTTTGTCAGGATGCTCAAAGGCCATCCGTGGTTTGAAGTGGCTGCGCTGGCGGCCTCGTCCGGTTCGGCGGGGAAGACATACGCGGAGGCCGTTGGCGGGCGTTGGGCAATGGAGTTTCCCTTGCCCGAAGAGTTTGCGCGGATGACTGTGTTGGACGCGCAGCAGGTTGAAGAGATAGCCGCGCGCGTTGATGTCGCGTTCTGCGCCGTCAACCTTGATAAAGAGAGCGTGCTGCAACTGGAACACGCTTACGCACGGAGCGGCGTCTGGTTGACATCCAATAACTCGGCTTATCGTCAAGACCCTTTTGTGCCGATGATCATCCCCGTAGTCAACCCGCATCATCTGGACATCGTTACATCGCAGCGCGCGGCCAGAGGCTACGACACGGGAGCCATCATCGTGAAGAGCAACTGCTCCATACAGAGCTACGTTATCCCTTTGCAGCCGTTGCGCGAGTTTGGCATCGAACGAATCAACGTTCATAGCGAGCAAGCGATTTCGGGCGCGGGCAAGACCTTTGAGACGTGGCCTGAGATGGAACGAAATCTGATTCCGTTCATCAACGGCGAAGAACAGAAGTCGGAGACGGAGCCGCTGAAGATTTGGGGGACAGCCGGACCGGACGGGATTGCTCCCGCGTCGGGCCTGAAGATTAAAGCGAGGTGCGTGCGCGCGGGCGTAGCCAACGGCCACACGGCTTACGTCGCCGTCAAGTTCAAGGCGACGCCGACGCGCGCGCAAATCCTTGAACGTTGGGAGCGGTTCGAGTCGCCCGCGCGTTTGCCGTCCGCGCCCGCCAGAGTTCTGCATTACCTGCCGGAACCGGACAGGCCGCAACCGCTCCTTGACGTGATGACGGACAGAGGCATGGCCGTCAGCATCGGGCAGTTGAAAGTTGACGACGACGGCATAGTTTATTTCACGTCTCTCACGCACAACGCGATACTCGGCGCGGCTGGCGGCGCCGTGCTGGCGACGGAGACGGCCATCGCCCGCCGCCTCGTTTATCGGAGAGTCTGACAGCGACTTCGGAACTCATGAGCGAAAAGATACGAGTCATGAAATTCGGCGGCACGTCCGTCGGCGACGCCGAGTGCATCGGTCGCGCGGCGAAGATTGTCGCCGCCGGCGGTGGCGCGACGGTGGCCGTCGTCTCCGCGATGAGCGGCGTGACGGATCGCCTCATCAATGCTTTGAAAGCTTCGGCGGCGGGAGACTCGGGCGCGGCTGGCGAACTTGGCCTCGCGCTCCGCGCGCAACATCTGGCGGCCATCGAAAGGCTCATCCGCGACGACGAGACGCGCGCGCGCCTGTTCGCCGAGATGGAAACGATTATCGAAGAAGCGGCGAGCCTGTGTCGCGGCACGGCTCTACTGCGCGAACTGACGCCGCGCACGCTCGACGCAGTTTCCAGCGCGGGCGAACGCTTGTCTGCGCGACTGCTGGCGAGCGCGCTTCGCAACCTGGGATTCGAGAGCGTGGCCGTCGAAGCGACCGAGTTAATCGTCACGAACGACGAGCATTGTCAGGCAGAGCCTTTGATGAGCGAGACACGCGAGCGTGCGCGTGCGCGGCTCTTGCCTTTGATTGAAGCGGGAACGCTGCCGGTCGTGACGGGCTTTATCGGCGCGACCGTTGAGGGAACCTTAACGACGCTCGGGCGCGGCGGCTCGGACTATTCCGCGACCATTCTCGGAGCCGCGCTCGACGCCGAAGAGGTCATCATCTGGACGGACGTTGACGGCGTGCTGACGGCTGACCCGCGCCTCGTCGCGGGCGCCCGCACGCTCCGCGAAATCTCCTACAACGAAGCGGCGGAACTCGCTTACTTCGGCGCGAAGGTCTTGCATCCGAAGACGCTACGGCCCGTCTCGGAAGCCTGCATCCCGGTCTGGATTCGCAACAGCTTCGAGCCTCAACTGCCCGGCACGAAGATTACCGCGACGGGCCACCCGACCGCGCGCGGCGTCAAGGCCATCACGGCGATTAAGGGCGTCAGCCTCATCACGGTCGGCGGGGCCGGAATCGTCGGCGTGCATGGCGTCGCGGCCAAGACGTTTGCCGCCGCCGCCAAGGCCCGCGCCAACGTCATGCTCATCTCTCAATCGTCGTCGCAGAACGACATCTGCTTCATCGTCAACTCGGAAAACCTGCCGCGCACGGTCGAAGCCCTGCGCCAGACCTTCGCCGCAGACCTCGCGCATCGTCAGGTCGAGCACATCAACGTGACGCCGGAGATTGCCGTCGTCGCCGTCGTCGGCAAGATGCGCGGCCTGCCGGGCATCGCGGGTCGCGTCTTCAGCGCGCTCGGCGACAAGGGCATCAACATCATCGCCATCGCTCAAGGCTCTTCGGAATACAACGTCTCGTTTGTGATTGAAGCGGGCGCGCTCCACGATGCAGTCATCGCGGTTCACAGCGAGTTCGATTTACAACAGCCCGCTCCCGTCCTTGAAGCGACTGAGAGCGAAGGAGCTTTGACAGAGGCATGAGCGTGTCTGAGACGAGCATCAAGACGATGAACGAGCGCGCCTCGCAGCATTGCCTCAACGCGGCTTGCGGCGCGCGTTATGCGATTGACGAGAGATTCTACGTTTGCCCGCGTTGCGAGAGCCTGCTGGATGTCTTGCGCGACGCGGAAACTGTTTCTGACGCGGAAGAGTTGCGGGCGACGTGGGCCGCCCGTCTGTCGTCCTTCGCGCCGAATGACCGGAGCGGCGTCTGGCGTTACAGGGAGTTGCTGCCGTTCGCGGAAGATGCGCCGCTCGTCACGCTCATCGAAGGCAACACGCCGCTTTACGACGCGCCGCGCTCCGCCGCCTACTGCCGCATAGACGCCCTCGCCCTCAAACATCAGGGCTGCAATCCGACCGGCTCCTTCAAAGACACTGGCATGACCACAGCCGTCACGCAGGCCGTCATCCTCGGCGCGCAGACGGTTGTTTGCGCGAGCACGGGCAACACCGCCGCGAGCCTCGCCGCGTATGCCGCGCGCGCGTCGCTGCAATGCGCGATTCTCGTCCCGCGCGGCCAGATTAGTCATGCGAAGCTGGCGCAGAGTTTGGACTACGGCGCGGCTGTCCTTGAGTTGGACGGCAATTTCGACGACGCCATGCGCGTCATACGCGAGTTGGCCGAAGACGAGTCTATCTATCTGGTCAACTCCATCAACCCGTTTCGCATCGAGGGACAAAAGACCGTCGCCGCAGAGTTGCTGCAACAGCGCGGCTGGCGTGTGCCGTATCATGTCGTCGTGCCGGGCGGCAACCTCGGCAACAGCGCTGCGCTCGGCAAGGGCTTCAAAGAGTTGTTCGACATGGGCCTGATTGAACGGCTGCCGCGCCTGTCCGTCGTGCAGGCCGAAGGCGCGGCTCCCTTCGCGCATCTGTTCGCGCAGATTGAAAGCGAAGGGCGCGGCGTGGCGGATAGAATGTTGTCTGAAACTCTAACGCCCGTCGCGCACCCGCAAACGCTGGCGACGGCGATTAAAATCGGCTCGCCCGTTTCGTGGCAGAAAGCCCTGCGCGCTGTGATGTGGACGGACGGGCGCGTCCTGAGCGTCAGCGAGCAGGAGATAGCCGACGCCAAAGCCGTCATCGGGCGCGACGGTGTGGGCTGCGAGCCTGCTTCCGCGACGACCGTGGCCGGACTCAAAAAGCTGGTCGCCGAAGGCTTCGTCAAAGCGGGCGAAGATGTGGTCGCAGTCTTGACGGGCCACGTCCTGAAGGACACGGACTATGCCATCAACTATCACCGCGAGACGCTCTTCACGCACGACCGCTCGCCCGAGAAGACCAAAGAGGAACGACGCATCGCGGGCAACTACAGCAACCCGCCCGCCCGCGTCAGGGCGACGAAGACGGCCATCCTCGAACACTTGCGCCGCAGAGAGCAGGAGCCTGAGCAGGATTTGAACGGACGAGAGGATGAACCGAGCGCGTGAAGAGCGAAGCCGTCATCGGAGCGGAAGAGAGCCGTGAGGCGAGCGATGCGCGTGGTCGCGCGTTTGAAGCGCTCGTGCCTGCTTCAACCTCGAATCTCGGCGCGGGCTTTGATTGCTTCGGCCTTGCCCTTCAACTTTATCTGACCGTCAGAGCCACCGCCCTGCCGGGCGCGAGCGAGCCTTGCCGCGCGCGAAGTCTTGGCGAGGGCGAAAGCGATGCCGCGCTCTCGCGGACGACCGACAATCTGATTTTTCGCGCGATGCAATTCGCCGCCGGGCGCGAAGGCTTGAGCCTGCCGCCCGTGCGCCTCGCCGTTCATAATCAACTGCCGCTCGGGCGCGGCCTCGGCAGCAGCGCGGCGGCCATCGTCGCCGGACTCAAGCTCTGCTCGTTGCTCTGCGAGCATGAGATGACGGACGAAACATTGCTGCGCTACGCGCTGGAAATGGAAGGCCATGCGGACAACATCGGGGCGGCTCTGCATGGCAGTTGGGTCGTCAGTTGTGTCAAGCCGGACGGAGGCGTGATTGCGGCCAGGAGACGCTGGCCGCGCGCGGTCAAAGTCATCGTCGTTTCGCCCGACGCGCATTTGAAGACTCAGCTTGCGCGCTCGACGCTGCCGCCGATGGTCGCGCGTGAAGACGCCGTTTATAACTTGCAGCGGACGGCTCTGTTCGGGGCTGCGTTGGAAGCGGGCGCATATGAGTTGCTGTGGGAAGCGACGCAAGACCGCTTGCATCAAGCGCATCGAGAAGCTTTCGTGCCGGGACTCGCCGCAGCGTTGGCGACGCCCCGGCAGCAGGGACTCGTCGGCCTCGCCATGAGCGGGTCGGGGCCGAGCGTTATCGCTCTGGCGACCGAACGCTTCAAGGAGATTGGTCGCGCGATTGCCCGCAGCTTTGAGCAACACGGCACGCGCGCCACCGTGCGCTTGCTCGAAGTTGACGATGAAGGGTTACGTGTCAAGAGATTGAGACGACGCGCGGGCGTTGTGAAAAGCTGAATCGCCGCTGCTCTCACGCAGTTCAAAATCGCAGTTCAAAATCGCGCTTCAGTCGGCTCGTCCTTAATTCAAGCAAGCCACGTCTTCATGTCGCGCGCGGCTCAGTTGCGTTCCAGCGATTGACGCTCCCAACGGGCCAAATCCGCGCCCGCCTCGTATGTGCTTTGCAGAAATTCCAACAGGACTTGCTCCGGCTCATCTGCGTTGCGGACATCTTCATAAGGCAGGACGAAGCCTGACGTTTCCGTGTTGTAGAAAGCGCTCGCGGGACGAACCAACGCCTGCGGAAAGCCTTGCGGTTCAGGCGCGGTGTAAGAATAAAAAGCAGGGCCTTTAACGTTGCCGCTGCCGGGCCAGAAGCCGTGGCTGATAACTTCGTGCGAGTAGGCTTCGCGCGTAATCGCGTCCGCTTCGGGGCGGGGCGGGGCAGGGCGTCCCGAAAAGCGCGTGACGGCCAAATCGAAGCTGCCCCAGAAGAAATGCACGGGGCTGACCTTGCCCGTAAAGCGAGCGCGAAACTCTGTGAAGACGTTGGCCGAGTTCGACAGGATGCGCCAGTGACGATTGGCATACTCTGCATCGTAAGAAGCGTGCGCTTCGTCCCGCTCGAAAGGAACCGGGTCTGGCACTTCGACCGGCGTCGTCCAAATCTTTACCTTAATCGCCATCGCCGCCAAAGTTTCCATGACCTCCCTGTAAAAGTCTGCGACCGAGCGCGGGGCGAGCGCGATGGACTTAATCGCTCCGTCGCTGCAAATGATGTGGAGTTGGTGGTCTATGAAATCGAAAATCATCTCGAACGTTCGCTCTTCGTAAGGCATCGCCGTCGTCGTTAGGCCGCGCGGAGACACGTAGAGCGGCACGTTCCACCAGTGATTGACCAGCGGCGTTTGCGCGAGCCTGATTTTGCCGACCACCTGCGTCCACATGTGCAGCGTCGCGTAGGTGTCCTGCCATTCTTCCAAAGGCAACTGCGGCCAGACCTCCGCCGCAGACTTGCCGCCCTTCGCATTTGCATCAACCATCGCTGCCTCCTCCGTTTGAAAGAGAATTACACCAATAAACAAGATTCGTCCATCGTTTTCAGCATTCGATTCGGGCGCCAACTCCGCGCCGCAGGCGACTGCGCGCCGGAGGGCTTGACAAGATATATAGATGATTGTATATATATTGTATCAGAAAGAGAGTAGACATGGACGCCATACAGTTTCAGCGAATCGCCAAGGCTCTGGCCGACCCGCGCCGCTTTGAAATCCTTGAGGTCATCGCCTCGGCTGGCAACGAGATGTGCTGCGGCGCAGTCGTCGAATGCTTTCCCGTGGCGCAGGCGACCGTTTCCCATCATCTGAAAGAGTTGACGGACGCGGGCCTCGTGGAAACTCGCGCCGAAGGGCAATTCAAGTATCTGCGGGCGCGGCCCGACGTGCTCGCCGAGTACGTCGCGGAGCTACAGCGTCGCATCGCCCCGCTGTCCGCGAAAGAGCGCGGGCTGAAGAACGCCCATCGCCAAAAATCCAGCGCAGCTTAAGAGCCGGGCAAAAACATGAAACTTGAATGACAAACTTTCGTCACTTATATAGATGATTGTATATATATACAATGCATGAAGCGCTTTGTTTCAACTTGTCGGACGGAAAGGCCGCGAATGCCATGAACGAAATCTTAGACCTGACGCCGGGGCTGCAATGTTGCCTGCGCTGCCGCCGCATCCTGACGAACCGCGCCCTGCACGATTCGCTGGAAGATTCGATTCTGGCTTCGATTCGCGCGGCGCACGCAGACGAGACGGATACAGGAGAAGTGTGCCAGCCGTGTATCGAAGAGTATCGCAATTTATTGAAAGACCGCGAGACGCGCTCCGTGCGGCAAAGCCGGGAAGAAAAGCCGCAGCGAGTTTCGTTGATTGGCAAGTGGCTTGAGAGAAGAGTGAGCGCCGCTTAGTCCGGCTCGACTGCCCGAACGTTTGAGCAGTCGCAGAGGCCGAACGCGCAAGACAAGCAGGGTTGAGTAAACGAAAGGAAATAGTGATGAGTGAAAATATCAAGGAAGTGACTGATGGTTCGTTTGAGAAGGATGTGCTCGAATCGGAGCAGCCGGTGCTGGTGGATTTCTGGGCCGCATGGTGCGGGCCTTGCCGGATGATGCTGCCGACGATTGAGGCCGTGGCCGCGGAGTATAAAGAGAGCGCGAGCATCGTTAAATTGAACGTTGACGATAATCCATCAATCTCGCAGCGCTACGGCATCAAGGGCATCCCGACGTTGATTCTCTTCAAAGGCGGCAAGGAAGAGGAGCGCGTCGTCGGCGCGACCAGCAAGGAAGCGCTGTCGCGTCTCGTCGGCAAACACGTCGGCGCGGCCATCGCTTGAGGTCAAGTTAAGATGAAGCCGCAGAAACCCTCAATCAAAATTATCAAGCGCGGCGAGCGTTCCGGCGACTCAACGCCCGCCGCTCGCCCGCGCGCAGATGAAGCGGACGCGGAAGCCGCCGATGTGACGCCTAAGGCCGACTCGACCGTCGCGGGTTGGGTGCGCGAGTTTCAGCGCAGACGCCTTGATGAACAGCAACGCGCGCTGGCCAACCTGCGCGAATCTCGCGCGTTCCTGCAAGAGCGCGAGCCGGCACGGGCGCCCGCCGGAGCCTGAACTTCCGATGAAGCCGGAAAGGGCCGGAGCGCGAAGTGTGTTTGATAAAACTTTGAACGGACAGTGAAGGCAGGCGCGAGCTTGCCGCCATAGCGTTGATGAAGGAGAGCGTGATGCAAAAAAGGATTTTGGGGCGAGATGGTCTTGAGGTTTCGGCTTTAGGATTGGGCTGCATGGGGATGTCCGAGTTTTACGCCGGACGCGACGAGCAGGAGTCAATTGCGACCATCCATCGCGCGCTTGAGTTGGGCGTCAACTTTCTGGACACAGCCGACATGTACGGGCCGTTCAAGAATGAAGAGCTTGTCGGGCGGGCCATCAAGGGACGCCGCGAAGATGTCGTGCTGGCGACCAAGTTCGGCAACGTGCGCGGCGACGACGGAAGTTTTCTGGGCGTCAACGGTCGCCCCGAATATGTGCGCGCGGCGTGCGAAGCCAGCCTTCGTCGCCTTGGCGTTGACCACATAGACCTCTACTACCAGCACCGCGTTGACCCGAACACGCCGATTGAGGAGACGGTCGGCGAGATGGCGCGATTGGTGGAGGAAGGAAAGGTCTTGCGACTGGGCTTGTCGGAGGCGGCGGCGGAGACTATTCGCAGGGCGCATGCCGTGCATCCCATCACGGCCCTTCAGACGGAGTATTCTTTGTGGAGCCGCGACCCCGAAGACGGCTTGCTCGACGTGTGCCGCGAGTTGGGCATCGGCTTTGTGCCGTACAGCCCGCTCGGCAGAGGCTTTCTCACGGGGCAGATTAAGAGCTTCGACGATTTAGCGGCGGACGATTATCGCCGCCACGCGCCGCGCTTTCAGGGCGAGAATTTTGAGAAGAACCTGGAACTCGTCGAGCGCATCGAGGAGATAGCCGCGAGCAAAGGCTGCACCCCGGCGCAACTCGCGCTCGCTTGGACGCTGGCGCAGGGCGACGACATCGTGCCGATACCGGGAACGAAGCGGCGCAAGTATCTGGAAGAGAACGTGACCGCGCTCGAAGTCTCCATCACGCCGGAAGACCTCAAGCGCATTGACGAGGTTGCGCCGAAAGGCGTCGCCGCAGGCACGCGCTACCCGGAAGCGGGAATGGCCGCCGTCAACAGGTAAAGAAGCAAAGCGTCTAACGAAGCAAGGCGGCAGGCGATGAAGCGCGGCGTCTTGGAGTAAAGGAAGCCGTCAGTCATGAGCAAGCTTTTTTCGGCCTTCAAGCTGCGAGGCTTAGAGTTTAGGAATCGCGTCTTCGTCTCGCCGATGTGCCAGTATTCGAGCCTTGAAGGGATGCCGAACGATTGGCATCTGGTGCATCTTGGCAGTCGCGCTGTCGGCGGCGCGGCGTTGGTGATGGTCGAAGCGACCGGCGTCTCGCCCGAAGGCAGAATCTCTCCCGGCGATATGGGCATCTGGTCAGACGCGCATGCGGAGGCTTTCAAAGCAATCGCTTCTTTCATCAAATCGCGTGGAGCCGTGCCGGGCATTCAACTGGCGCACGCTGGACGCAAAGCTTCGACCGATGTTCCCTGGCGCGGCGGCAAGCCTTTGAGCCTGGACGAGGGCGGCTGGCAGACTCTCGCGCCGAGTCCGCTGCCTTTCGCTGAAGGCTACGCGGCGCCGCGCGAAATGACCGCGCGCGATATAGAGGAAGTGACGCGCCAGTTTGCGGAGGCCGCGCGTCGCAGCCGCGAAGCCGGATTCGAAGTCGTCGAGATTCACATGGCGCACGGCTACCTGCTGCACGAATTTCTCTCGCCGCTTTCGAATCAAAGAAGGGACGAGTACGGCGGGACGCTCGCCGCGCGTGCGCAGTTTCCGCTGAAGGTGACGGAGGCCGTGCGTCGTCAGTTTCCAGACTCGCTGCCCGTCTTCGTTCGCATCTCTGCGACTGACTGGGCGGAAGGCGGTTGGGACTTGCCGCAGTCCATACAGTTTTCTCGCTGGCTCAAGGAACTCGGCGTTGACCTCGTTGATTGTTCGAGCGGCGGCCTCGTCCCCGGCGCGAAGATTCCCGTCAAGCCCGGTTATCAAGTTCCATTCGCTGCCGCCATCCGCGCCGAAGCCGCGATTGCCACCGGAGCCGTCGGGATGATTACCGAAGCGGCGCAAGCCGAGCAGATTATTTCGAGCGGCGAAGCAGACGTTGTTCTGCTGGCCCGCGCGATGCTGCGCGACCCGTACTGGGCATATCATGCGGCGAAAGAACTCGGAGCCGACGCGCCCTGGTGGCCCGCGCAGTATGGCCGCGCCTAGAGCTTTAGAAGTCTCTGACAAGACAGCAAAAACGGGCGAATGTTCCGCTCCCCGCCTTTGACAGAAAGTTTCTCTTGACAAGAAATTTTAAATGAATAAAATTCGCGGCAACCAGGGCGTTGCCGCGTGCGGTGTGAGGACGTAAGCGGCCCAGAGGCTGAAGGTCTCCGCCCCCTCATAATCTCCCATAGCTGATTATGAGAGGAAAGGCGCGTGAGGTGAGGACACGCGCCTTTCGCCTTTTAGCTGCTACTGCTCGCGCGCCTTTGCGTCGCGTTCAAACGCTCTGCCGCAAACTTAAAAAAAATCGGGCGACAGTTTGACTAACAAGAGCCAGAGCTTACTTGCCATGCTTTATCACCTTGCCGTCTTTCATGACGAACGAGACTTGCTTGAGCGTCTGTATGTTATCAAGCGGATTTTCCGGCGTGGCGATAATGTCTGCGGCCAGGCCCGCGACGATGGCGCCGCGTTCCTTTTCGACCCCGAGCAGTCGCGCCGAGTTTATCGTCATCATGCGCAGGATTTCAGCGGCGGGCATCCCGACCTTCACGTAGTTCTCTATGAAGTCGAGGGCATACGCGCCGCGTGATTTGTCTGGCCGCGCCAGCAGGACATCCGTGCCGAAGGCCATCGTCACGCCAAGCTTGTAAGCGCGCTGCAAGCGTTCATAAAAACGCGGGAAGAGCCTCGGCCCATAGCCTTGCTCCTGCGCAATCGCTTCTGGAAAGTCTGTCCCGACCAGCACGGTTCCCATCTTCTTCATCAACTCAAGCGTCTCGTTCGTCATCCCTTGCCCGTGCTCGACGGAAGCGACTCCGCCTAGAATCGCGTTGCGCGCGCCGGCATCCGTGCCGCAATGCGCCGCCACCTTCAAGCCGGATTTCGCCGCCTCCGCCACGATGAGCTTCACGTCCTCGACAGAGTAAATATACTCCTGATCGTCCATCACGATTTTAATCACCTTCGCCCCGTAATGTATGTTGCGGCGAACGGCTTTCAATATCTCGTCGTGGGTGTCCGCATAGATGTATTCATTGTCGTAAACGTCCGGGCGTCCCGGCCTCAGTTGCCATTGACCGCCGAAGGGCGAGATGATTTGCCCCGCGTTGATGATGGTCGGGCCGGGGACGAGGCCGTTCTCAATCGCAAGGCGCAGGGAAGTGTCCGCATAATCCGGCGCGTTGCCGACATCGCGGATGGTCGTGAAGCCTGCTTCCAGCATCCCGCGCGCGTTGGCGACGCCGCGAATCGTGCGCAGGCTGACGGGCAACAAGGCTTCCTCCACGGGCGTCACACGCGCGCTCGGCCTCCAGGTCATCAGCATGTGCGTGTGACAGTCGAACAAGCCCGGCAGCACGGTCGCCTTCGAGAGGTCTATGACCGTGGCCCCGGCAGGGATTGGCAACCCTGAGCCGACGGCCTTGATTTTTCTGCCTTCGACGATGATGACCTGATTCGACGCCGCCGTCCCGGTTTCAGGATTCACCAACTTGCCTGCCTTGATGACGACGACTTGGGCTTGCCCCGCGGAAATGGGCAAGAGCAGGAAAACGACGACACGAATGAGGGCGAACAGAGCGGGCGAAGCTTTCATTGTTTCTCCATGATGCTGGCTGATGCGTCCGGCGACGAACGAAAATTCAGGACTTACAGAGCCGCAGTATATACTCCTTCGCCCGCACGGCCGCAAAGATTAAGGCCATAATTGCGCGGAAAAGGCGAGGGCGCGCGAAAGAACGTGCGAAAGAAAAAGCGCGTTGAGAGCCTTGCCTTTCAGCCGCCGCCCGCGCCCGCTTGGAAAATAAGCTCTTGACAATCGCGCGAATAAGAATAAAATACGAGCGTTCGTTTTCCTATGCCGCCGCATGCCCAAACTGAGCCATGAAGTAATCGAGGAGAAGAAAGGTCGCATCGAGGAGGCGGCCCGGCAGCTATTTATCAAGCAGGGCTTTCATGCCACTTCGATGCGCGACATCGCTGGCCGGACGGGAACTTCGCTCGGCAATCTATACAACTACTATCGCACCAAAGAGGAAATCCTCGAATCCATCACCCGCAAGTACCAGAAGGTGATTGACGCGCGGCTGCGCGCCATGTTCGACGACATCGAGGAGCCTTTTCAGCCGGAGAGCCTGATTAAGTTTGGCGGGCTGGTCAAAGAGATGGTCAACGACCATCACGACTTCTGGCTGCTGATGTACATAGACGTGTTGGAGTTTGAGAATCGCCACTTTCGCAAGATGTTCGAGGGCTTGGCCCGCAATCTGCGCCGCCGCTTCAGCGGCTACTTCGCGGAGTTGAAAGCGAGCGGCGCGCTCTATGACGGCATTGACCCGGCGGTCGGCTTCACAGCCGCTTACATGCAGTTCTTCAACTATTTTCTGGTCGAGAAGCTGTTCGGCGGCAATCGCCACTTCGGCATCAGCGACGATCAGGTGATTGCGAAATTGACGGAGATTTTTTGTCGCGGCGTGCTGCGTCCTGAGAAAGTCAAGTGGCCGCAGCCGCGCGCGAGCCGGAAGAAATTGTCCGCCGCGCGGCGGAAATAAATCACAGTTTATGGAGCGCGATAAGAAGCGCTCTTCTCGTGCTAAGGAAATAAAAACGTACGTTCGTTTTTATCTGGAGCGGCTCTCCCCGTTCACCACTGGAAGCTCATCGCAGGAGGTATTCTTTATGTTTCGCAGCAGATGGTTTGTGATGTTGATGCTGGTCGGCGTCATGTTTTCGGGCGCGAGCCGGAGGGCGTTCGCGCAAGGGGCGACGGGGCAACTGAGCGGCACGGTCGTTGACCAGAACGGGGCGGTTGTGCAGAGCGCGACCGTCATGGCGCGGAATGCCGACACCGCGCTCGAACGCACGGCGACGACCGGCGACGACGGCGCGTTTGCCATTCAACTGCTGCCGCCCGGCGCGTATCGCGTCGAAGTCAGCGCCGCAGGATTCGCGACAACCGTTGTCGAGAACGTGCGCGTGCAGATTACCGAGACGGCGACGGTGAGCGTCACGCTCGGCGTCGGCGGGGCAAGCGTGACGGTGACGGCAGACCCGCCGACGACGCAGCTTGAAAGCTCGCAGGTCGGGCGCGTCATTGACGAGCGCGCGATTAGCCAACTGCCGCTCCCGACGCGCAACTTTCAACAACTGCTGACGCTCTCGCCCGGCGCGGTGTCCAGCGTCTCGAACAACACCGAACTCGGTCGCGGCGACGTGACCGTCTCTGTGAACGGGCAGCGCACGACCTCCAACAACATTCGCATCAACGGCATCGACGCCAACTCGGTCGGCACCAATTCGACGCCGAACCTCGCCGTGCCAGCGACCGATAGCTTGCAGGAATTTATCGTGCAGACCTCGACCTACGACGCTTCCCACGGGCGCAACGCGGGCGGCAACATAGAGGCCGTCACGAAGTCTGGCACCAACGAGTTGCACGGCAATCTCTACGAATTTTTCCGTAATGAAAAGTTGAACGCCAACGACTTCTTTCTTAACTCGGCTGGTCGCCCGCGCCCGGTCTTTCGTCGCAATCAATTTGGCGGCACCATCGGCGGCCCCATCATCAACGACAAGTTCTTCTTCTTCGGCTCGTATCAGGGAACGCGCGAGCGCAACGGCGCGTCGCTCAACAACAGCTTGACGTTTCCGTTTATAGACCCGCGCCTGACGGACAACAATCGCACGGCTGCTGGCTTGGCCGCCGCCTTCGGCCTCACCCCGGCGCAGATAAGCCCGGTCGCGCTGGCTCTCTTGCAGGCGCGGCTTTCGAACGGCCAGCTTGCGATTCCGTCCGCCGCCACGCCTTCGGGCCTGACGCCCATCTCCGGCGTCTCGACGTTCCGCGAAAACCAGTTCAACCTCAATCTGGACTACACGCTCAACGACAAACACACGCTCTCCGGCAAAGGCTTCTTCGCTTCGAATCCGACGAAGCAATCGAACTACAACTTCGCGGGCCTCGGCAACGGCAACCAGCAACTTCCGGGCTTCGGCGGCAGCCTCGACATTATTCAAACGCTCTTCTCGTTGACGGACACCTACGTCATCAATCCGAACGTCGTCAACCAAGCCCGCATCGGGTTCAGTCGCCTGCGCGTCACCTCCTTGCCGGAAGAGCCTTTCACGGCTTCTTCGCTCGGCATCACGAATCCGCTCGGCGCGGCATTCGGCGGCGTGCCGACCATCTTCGTGACCGGACAATTTTCGCTCGGCTCGTCGCCGCTCGCAGACCAATCTTCGCGCATCAACACGTTCACGGTTAACGATACAGTCTCCTTCAACATCGGTCGTCATCGCCTGCGCGCGGGCGGCGAGTTTCGACCGTCGAGGGTTGATTTCTACTTCAACGCCTTCACGCGCGGGCAGATTAATTTTCCGACCTTCAGCAGTTTTCTGACGGGCGGCTCTGCGACTGCTCCCGGCGTCTCGATTATCGGTTCCGGCGTCTTCGACCGTTCGCTGCGGACTGACGACTTCGCGGCCTTCATTCAAGACGACTTCAAAGTCAACGACCGTCTGACGCTCAACCTCGGCTTGCGCTACGACGTGTTCACCTTCCCGCGCGACATACGCGGGCGGCTCGTCAATTTCATCCCCGAACAATTTCGCGCCGGAACCGCCGTCGCTCCGGCTGGCCCGCCGAACGGCATCGTGCAGGCGGGCAATGGAACGCTGACCGGTGTGCCTACCGTCGGCGATACTTTGATTCCGACCGACAAGAACAACCTTGCGCCGCGCGTCGGCCTCGCTTATCGCCTGACAGATTCCGACCGCATGGTCCTGCGCGCGGGTTACGGCATCTATTACGACCGGCCCTCGACGCGCTTGATTAACACGCAGCTTTTCAACTATCCGTACCTTGCCATCGGCGTCGGCCTTGTCGCGCCCATCCCGCTTCCGGTCTTCCGCTCGTTCACGAATCCGTTCATCGCCGTGCCGTCGCCGGGAGCGTTCCCCGTGTCGCCGACGATTCCGTCGCCGCTCAACTCTTTGTCGCCGCTCGGCGTGCCCATCTCCGGCTTGTTCATCGACCAGAATTTGCGCACGCCCTACGTGCAGCAATACAACGTCAACGTGCAATACGAGTTCATCAAGAACTGGCTGCTCGAAGTCGGCTACGTCGGGGCGAAGGGGACGAAGCTGTTGCAGGTCGCCACGCTCAATCAAGCGTCTTACAATCCCGCGACGGGCCTCTTCAACCCGCCGCCGTTCGGCGCATTCGTCTCGACCAATCGCAACGTGACGGGCGGCGTGCAGCAGGTTCGTTCCGACGGCAACTCGCGCTACAACTCGCTGCAAGTGAGCGTCACCAAGCGCTTCAGCCAAGGCTTGCAACTGCTCTCGGCCTACACCTACGGCAAGTCCGAAGACACATATTCCGGCACGGGCTTGAATGAACTGACGACCGTTCCCGGCGACCAACTCGACTTCAGCGGCAATCGTGGCCCGTCCGATTACGACCGTCGCCATCGCTTCGTCACCAGCTTCGTCTACGACCTGCCGAAGTTCAATTTCGAATCGCGCCTTGCGCGCGCCGTCTTCAACAATTTCCAGTTCAACGGCATCGTCACCTTGCAGACCGGGACGCCTTTTTCGATTATCGAATCGAACGGCACCTCCGTCATCCAGCGCGCCAACCTCGCGCCCGGATTTTCCGGCAGCATCGAAGGCAGCGGCCCTACAGACCCGCAGAACTTGTTCTTCAACACGGCTGCCTTCACGCGCTCGACGCTCTTTCTCGTCGGCACGACGCGCAATCCCAACTTCGACCCCAACGCGCCCTTCGGCAACACCGGGCGCAATCTGCTCTACGGGCCGGGGCAGAAGAACGTTGACTTTGCCATCGTCAAGTTTCTGCCCTTCACGGAGCGCTTGCGCGGCGAGTTTCGCACGGAGTTCTTCAATCTCTTCAACTTCGTTAACTTCGCCAATCCGGGCAGCAACATTCTCGTCCCCGCCACGTTCGGGCGCATTACTTCGACGAGCGCCGGCCCGCGCGTCATTCAATTCGCGTTCAAGCTCAACTTCTAACGCAGAGTTCTATTGAGCTTGATGAACAGGCGATTCAACACAGAGGCGCAGAGGGCGCACAGAGATGACACGGAGGCTTGAATCAATTCTCTGTGCTTGCTCTGTGTCATCTCTGCGCCGCTGTGTTGAAAAATCAGTTGGCACGACACAAGCCGCGAAGAGCGAAGCCGCTTCGCTATCACGGCGGATGTAAACTAAACTTCGGAACATGCCAAAAATTCGGACAGGAGAGATAGAGCTTTACTACGAAGAGCAT
This sequence comes from Blastocatellia bacterium, assembly GCA_033855775.1. Lineage (GTDB taxonomy): Bacteria > Acidobacteriota > Blastocatellia > Pyrinomonadales > Pyrinomonadaceae > DASVTR01. The sequence goes on from JAWVFT010000005.1 coordinate 49,789, forward strand.
GGCGCGGGCGTGCCGCTTGTGCTCATTCCCGGCTTCAGTAACGGCCTCTGGATTTGGTTCAAGCAAATTCCTGCGCTCGCGCAAAAGTTTCGCGTCATCGTCTTCGACCCGCGCGGCATCGCTCGTTCCGCCGCGCCGGACCAACCCATCAGCATTCGCATGATTGCCGATGACGTGGCCGCGCTCCTGCGTGAGCTTCGTTTAGAACGCGCGCACATTCTGGGAGCTTCGTTCGGCGGCTTCGTCGCGCAGGAATTTGCGCTCGCCTATCCGCTGATGACCGAGAGCCTGGCTCTCTGCTGCACCAGTTTCGGCGGGCCGAATCACGTTCCGCCGCCGCTCACGACGCTGCAAGCCATCGCTTCAACTAAGGGCTTGAACACGGAAGACCGCGTTCGAGAAAATCTGCTGCTCGCTTTTTCCGGCGACTATTTGAAAGAGCAGCGCGCCGAAGTCGAACGGGTCATCGAACTGCGCGCGGCCAATCCCGTTCCCGAATATGCTTACCAGCATCAGCTACAGGCGGCGATTGTTTTCAACACAGAGGCTAGAGTCTCCGAGATAAAAGCGCCCACGCTCGTCCTGACCGGAAGCCTCGACATCATCGTTCCCTACGTCAATTCGCTGAATCTCGCGGCCCGCATTCCCGGCGCGCGGCTGCGCATCATCGAAGGCGGCAGCCACACGTTTTTCATCGAGCGCGCCGCAGAGTTCAATCAAGCGGTCATAGAGTTTATCGAGAGCACAAGCGCGGCGGCGGCTTAAAGGCTGTCCGACTCAAATCGTCTTGCTCGCTGCTCACAAAGCGCCAAAGGTTAGCCGAATCATTTTATGCGATACGCACGAATCATCGGGACAGGCTCAACGGTTCCCGAAAAAGTTTTGACGAACGACGACCTCAGCCGTCTTGTCGGCGAAGACATCAACGAGTTTGTCTCTCAGGTCCTGGGGATAGAGGAGCGGCACGTCTGCGCTGACGACGAGAGCACGGCTGACCTTGCGACCGCCGCCGCGCGCGAGGCTCTGGCTGACGCCCGAATCGCCGCGGAGGATTTAGACCTCATCATCCTTGCGACCGACACGCCCGAATACATCTCTCCGGCCACCTCCGTCGTCGTCCAGCATCGTCTCGGCGCGAAGAACGCAGGCACGTTCGACCTCAACAGCGCGTGCGCCGGCTTTGTGACCGCGCTCGACACCGCGTCGAAGTACGTCATCGCCGACGCTTCCTACAGCAACGTCCTCGTCATCGGCGCTTACGCCATGAGCAAGTATGTTGACTGGACGGAGAAGAAGACGGCGACCATCTTCGCAGACGGCGCGGGCGCGTGCGTCGTGCAGGCTTCAGGCGAAGGGCCGGGCTTTCTCGCCTCGAAGCTGGTGGCCGAAGGCAGCTATCACGACCACATGGGAATCTACGCGGGCGGGACGCGGACGCCCATCACGGAAGATGTCCTGCGCGAAGGCGTCTGGGCCAAGCTCCGCTTCGCCAAAAAATATCCGTCCGAGGTCAACACGGAAGGCTGGCCCGCAATCGTCCGCGACGTGTTAGCCAAGAGCCAACTGAGCCTCGACGACGTGGCTCTCTTTCTGTTCACGCAGGTCAACCTGAGCACCATCAAAGAGGTGATGGCGAAGCTTGAGCTTCCGATGTCGCGCACGCATACGATTATGCAGAAGTGGGGTTACACCGGCTCGGCCTGCATCCCGATGGCTCTCGATGATGCCGTCAAAGCGGGAAAGCTCAAACGCGGCGACATCTTCATCATGTGCGCCTCCGGCGGCGGCCTCAACATGGCGTGCGTCGCCTACCAATGGTAAAGCAGTGACGAGTGACAAGTGACAAGTGACGAGTTAAAGCCAAAGGCTTAAAGCCGACGGCTCCGCGCTTGTTCTTGCTCGTCTCTCGTTCTTGCTCGCTTCTTGTTCTTGCTCGTCACTTGTCACTCGTCACTCGTCACTGTTGTTATGAAGTATCCGAATATCTATTCGCTGTTTCGTGAACGCGTCGAGCATTACCGGCGGCGCGATGCGGCGGAGCAGCCGCAGGGGCGCGCGGCCTTCTATTTCCGGCAGGGCGTAGATTGGGCGGGCATCTCGTGGGAACGCTTTGAAAGTGAGGCGCACGCGTTCGGTTGCGCGCTCCTCGCGGGCGGGTTGACGCGCGGCGCGTCCGTCTGTGTCTTGATGGGCAACGTCCCCGAATGGCCCATCAGCGACATCGGCGCAATCAGCGCGGGCGGCATCGGCGTCGGTTTGTATCCGACGAGTTCCGCAGAGCAATGCCAGTACATCATCAACCACTCGGACGCGGAGTTTGTGCTGGTTGACACCGCTCATCAACTCGACAAGATTCTGAGCGTTCGAGCGCAACTGCCGAAGGTCAAAGCCGTCATCGCGCTTGACGAAGCGGCGGCGGCGCGCAACGCTCCGGGCGTCATCGGCTATCAGGAATTTCTGCGCATCGGTCGCGCGGCCAGCGAAGAGACGCAACTACTCTTGCGCGAGCGCGCGGAGACGGCCAAGCCAGACGACATCGCCATCATGGTTTACACCTCCGGCACGACCGGCCTGCCGAAGGGCGCGTGCCTGAGCCATCGCTACATCATCAACAGCGTCGAATCCTTGCGCCAAACGATTCCGATTTACGACACGGATGTCTCCTTCTCTTACTTGCCATATTGCCACGTCGCCGAACGCATCTCCGGCCTCTACAATCGTCTCTACGCGGGAGCCTCCGCCTACTTCGTTGACGATTTGACGAAGCTCTGGGAGTACATGCTCGACGTGCGGCCAACGGTCTTCGCCAGCCTCCCGCGCTTCTTCGAGAAGATACACGCGCGCGTCATCTCAGACCTTGAGAAAGCTGCTGACGAAGAACAGCGAGGCTTTCATGAAGCCCTTGCTCTGGGGCGTCGTCTCTCGCGCTTGCGTCAGGCGCGCGAGACAATCGCGCCTGAGTTGCAAGCCGAATACGACGAGCGAGCGCGGCCCGTGTTAAGCCGCGTCAACGATTACTTCGGCGGGCGCATGCGCCTCGCGACTTCGGGCGGCGCGCCCTTGCCGTTCGAGATTACGGAGTTCTTCGACGCGGCGGGCATTCCCATTCTTCAAGCCTACGGGCTGACGGAAAACATCTGCGTCGCCTTCAATCCCCCAGACAATTACAAGTTTGGAACCGTCGGCCCGCCGATGCCGGGCTGCGAAGTCGAGCTTGCGGAGGACGGCGAAATTCTTGTGCGAAGCGACATGATGTTCAGCGGCTACTACAAGCAGCCGGACAAGACCGCCGAAGCGCTGCGCGACGGCTGGCTGCTGACGGGCGACATAGGCGAGATGGACGCCGACAGATTTTTGAAAATCACCGGGCGCAAGAAAGAGTTGATTGTCATGTCAACGGGCAAGAACGTCGCGCCCGCTCTCATCGAAAATCTGCTCAGGGAGCATCACTTGATTAGCCACGCCCTCGTCTACGGCGAAGGCCGAAGCTACCTCGTCGCGCTCGTCACGCTCAATCCTTTGGAGGCCGAAGCGCATGCGCGCGCGCGCGGTCTGAGCTACGAAGATTTCGCAGACCTGACGCGCAACCAGCAGATGCTTGCGCTCGTGCGCGAGATTGTCGAGCGCGTCAACAGCCGCGTCTCTTCCAGCGAAGCCGTCAAGAAGTTTCTCGTTCTAGACCGGGACTTTCAGATTGAAGCGGACGAAGTGACGCCGACGATGAAGGTCAAGCGAAACGTCGTGACCGAACGCTACGGCGAACTGATTCACAGCATGTACGCATGATGAGAGGCGAGCCGGAGCATCTGCCGCTCCCGCGCGACTCTTCAACGGGACAGTCTTTTCAACAGAAAGGAGCAAGACGAAATGTTCAAGCTCATCGAAGGCGGGCGACAAAGAATCTTCGCGGCCCAGAGAATCTTAACGCTGCTCATCGCGGTCGCGCTGCTCGTCGTCTTGAGTTTCGCTGCGGCCTCGGCGCAAGCCACGGCCACGGCTCCGGCTGACAAGGAAGCGTTTGTCTACGGCGTGAAGATTCACTACGTCGAAGCGGGCAGCGGCCCCGTCGTCATCCTGCTGCACGGGCTTGGCGGCAACAGCACGAACTGGGCTTTCAACATCAACGCGCTCGCGCAAAACTACCGCGTCATCGTGCCTGACCAAATCGGCTTCGGTCGCTCCGACAAGCCGCTCATCAACTATCACGTCGCTACTTACGTTGACTTTCTAGACGGGCTTTACAAGCAACTGAAAATCGAGCGCGCTTCGCTCGTCGGCAATTCGATGGGCGGTTGGGTGGCCGCCGCCTACGCGCTGGCGCATCCCGAAAAGGTCGAACGCCTCGTGCTCGTTGATGCCGCGGGCTTCGCGCCGCCCGCCGATTTCGACGTGCGGCTGCTCAGCAAGTTGAACCCTTCGACGCGCGATGACATGAAGCAACTGGCCGCGCTCGTCTTCTACAACAAGCAGTTGTTCACTTCGGACGCCATCGTTGACCAGATGCTCGCGGCGCGCATAGCGGCGGGCGACGGCTACACCATTCAGCGCTTGAACGAATCAATCGCGCGGCGCGAAGACATGCTCGACAATCGCCTCGCGGCCATCAAGCAACCGACGCTCATCATCTGGGGACGCGCCGACGGCCTGACGCCGCTCGCCGAATATGGCGAACGCTTCAAACGCGAAATCAACGGCTCGCAACTGCTCGTCTTCGAGCAATGCGGGCACGTGCCGCAGGTTGAAAAGTCTGCCGAGTTCAACGCGGCGGTCTTGAAGTTTCTGGCTGCTGCTGCTGCCGCGCCGTCGAAGTAAATCGAACATGAAGAGCAAGCTTGAAAGAGGAAGAGAATTTGATGACTGTGCAAGTCGGCGACACGGCCTCTTTGTCGAAAACGATTACGAACGAAGACATCCGCGCCTTTGCCGATGTCACGACCGACCATAATCCTGTGCATCTCGACGACGACTTTGCGCGCGAGACGAAGTTCGGGCGGCGCATCGCGCACGGGATGCTCGGCGCTTCGCTCATCTCAGCCGTGCTCGCCAATCAACTGCCCGGCGAAGGAACCGTCTATCTCAGCCAGTCGCTCCGATTCGTCGCGCCCGTCTATCCCGATGATACGGTCACGGCCCGCGTCACCGTCACGAAGGTGAGGGAAGACAAGCCCATCGTGACGCTCGAAACAGTTTGTCTTAACCAGCACGGCGAAGCTCTCATCAAGGGCGAAGCCGTCGTCCTGTTGACTTAAAGAAGCGCGCCCGCCGCGACGCCGGAGAGAAAGCTTTAAAGATGTCCAGCCACACGCCCGTCACGAGCGGAGGCCGCGAAAATTTGAGCCGGAGCGCGCCCGCCTATTCATGGTACGCGCTCGCCCTGCTCACGCTCGTCTACCTGCTCAACTTTCTGGACCGCACGCTGATTTATATTCTGTTCACGCCGATTAAAAAAGAGATGGCGTTTTCGGATTTGCAATTGGCGCTGCTCGGCACGACCTCTTTCGTCATCTTCTACACGCTGCTCGGCATTCCGTTTGGCTGGCTGGCCGACCGCACGCGGCGAAAATATTTGATTGCGGGCGGCCTCGCCGTGTGGAGTCTCTTCTCCGGCCTGACAGGGTTCGCCAATAGCTTCTGGACTATCTTCCTGTGCCGCGTCATGGTCGGAGTGGGCGAGGCGACGCTCGGCCCTGCCGCGCTCTCGCTCCTGAGCGATTATTTCCCGCCGCGCATGCGCGCGACAGTGCAAGCCATCTACTCTTCGGGCATCGCCATCGGCGGCGGCGTGGCCTTCTTTCTCGGCGGCTGGATTGGACAAAACTACGGCTGGCGTTGGGCTTTCTACCTGCTCGGTTTTCCGGGGCTGATTCTCACCGTCTTCATGCTCTTTCTGCGAGAGCCGCCGCGCGGTCGAACGGAAGTCGCAGCCGTTCGTTACACCGGCAAGGATTGGAAGATTCTTTTTCAATCGGTTCCGCTCCGCTATCTCTATCTGGGCTACGCGCTCTTTGGCTTGGCCGCAAACAATCTGGGCATCTGGGGAGCGTCGTTCTTCGCGCGCGTCCACGGCATGAACCTGTTGTTGATAGGCACGCTGGCCGGGATTCTCTCGATTGCGGCGGGCGTGCCGGGAACGATTCTCGGCGGCTACGTCTCAGACCGCTTTCGCAACATGGGCAAGGGAGGCCGCATGTACTTCAGCGCGTGCGCCGCGCTCGCCTCCATCCCGCTGTGGCTCGTCCTGCTGTTCAGCAACAACGTCGCGCTGCTCTTAATCGCCAACTTCATACTGCTCGGTCTGGCCTTGATGTGGCTCGGCCCCGCGGCGGCTGATGTGCACGACATCGCCGGGCCGCACCTGCGCGGGCTCGGCATCGGCATCTACTTCTTCACCGTTAATATCGTCGCCTACGGCATCGGCTCGCCGCTCATCGGCAAGCTCAGCGACTGGCTCGGCGTCAACGAGAATCCGGGCCGGATGCGTTATTCGCTGCTGCTCTGCCCGCTCGCCTGCGCTCTCAGCGCGCTGCTGCTCTGGCGCGGCAGCCGCAGCATGAAGGCCAGAGACGAAGCTCAGACTCTTTAAACGAAGCCTTAGACTTTTGTGCCTTGATTAAGAAACGGCTGGCCCTGCTTGCTCTGCCGCGCGGCGTAGCTCACTGAAGAGGCGCGCAAGGTCTGCGGGTCTGTAGTGCGCGTTGAGGCCGCTCGGATTCGGCAACACCCAGACGCTTGTGGCTCCGATGGTTTCACTTTGCAGTCCGGGTTGGGCTTTGGGTTTGGCGAAGGCCGTGCGGTATGCGCCGACGCCGAGGACGGCCAGAAAGCGCGGGCGAAGGCGAAGGACTTTCGCTTCCAACCTGCGCCCGCCCGCGACGTATTCTTCCGCGTTGAGTTCCGCCGCCGTGGCGGTCGCACGCGCGACTACGTTGGTGATGCCGTAGCCGCTGGCGAGCAGTTCGCGTTCCTCCGAGGGCGCGAACAATCTCTGCGTGAAGCCTGCGGCGTAGAGCGCGGGCCAGAAACGATTGCCGGGTCTGGCGAAATGATGACCGACCGCCGCCGTGTACAAGCCGGGGTTGATGCCGCAGAACAGCACGCGCAAGTCGGGCGCGATGACATCCGCGACCGTGCGATTCGCTGCGGCGAGAAGCTGTTCCTTTGACGGCTTCATGAAAGCTTTGCTGCTCCGAGTTTGAAAGTCAGGCGCGGAAATTATCCAACGCGAAGCCGCGTGGGAGATGATGAACATCTACGGGAGACGATGACCAGCTACGGGAGACGAAGCAGAGCAACTCTTTCATCGTCGCCTGTGATTGTTCATCGTCTCTCATTGGGTCACAACGCGCTTCGTCTTTGCTTCATCTTTCACTTGCCTTGATAAGAGACTCGCCAGACTGTGTTTGAGCCGTCGTCTGTGACGAGCAGCGCGCCGTCCTTCGCCACCGTGACGCCGACGGGACGGCCCCAGACGTTGCCCTCCGGCGTGACGAAGCCCGTCAGAAAGTCTTCATACTCGCCCGTCGGCGCCCCGCCCTTCAACGGCACGCGAATCACTTTGTAACCCGTGCGGCGCGCACGATTCCATGAGCCGTGCTCGGCGGCAAAAGCATCGCCCGCGTACTCTTTGGGAAACTGCCCGCCGTTGTAAAAGGTCATCTGAAGCGAGGCCGAATGAGACTGCAACAAGACATCCGGCACAATCACCTGGTTGCGCAATTCAGGATGCTTGCCCGCATGGCGCGGGTCCTGGTTCGGACCGATGTAAAACCATGGCCAGCCGTAGAAACCGTTCTCCCTGACGCGCGTGATGTAGTCCGGCACGAGGTCGTCGCCGAGTTCGTCGCGCTCGTTGACGGAGGCCCACAGGTCGCCCGTCTGCGGGTGAACGGCGATGCCGACAGCGTTGCGAATGCCGGAAGCGTAGATGCGAAAGCCGGTTCCGTCCGGGTTGTATTCGAGAATGTCCGCGCGCCGTTCTTCGTTCTCGTTCGGATTCTCGTAGACGTTGGAATGCGAGCCGACGGAGACGAACATCTTCTTGCCGTCGTTGGAGAAGGCGATGTCGCGCGTCCAGTGGCCGCCGCCGCGCAACTGCCCGCCGCCCGGCAGGTCAGGCACGATGACCTCCGGCTTGCCGCTCGCCTTCACATCGCCGTTGCGATACGCGAAGCGCAAGACTTGGCCCGTGCCGGCCACGTAAACATATTGCGGGTTCGGGCCGAGCGGATAAAAGGCGATGCCGAAGGGGCGGTCTAAGCCCGCCGCGAAAATCTCGTTAACAGCGGCCTTGCCCGCGCCGTCCGCCGCGCGCAGCACGCGGACTCTGCCCGGACGACTCTCGACCAAAAAGATGTCGCCGTTCGGAGCCGTCCGCAGCAGGCGCGGATTATCAAGCCCCGTGGCGAACTCTTCGACTTTGAAACCAACCGGCGCTTTCGGCCACGCATCTGCCGGTCGCTTGACGAGGCGCGGCCCGTTGTCAATCGAGCGCGTGGCGAAGGGTTGAGGCAAGTCTGCTGTCGTGATGCGGCGGCGCACGCAGGGCGCGTCCGTCGTCCAATCTCCGAGGGCGTCCTTTCCTGTGAGCAACGTGCCTGCCTTCGGGGCTTCACGATTTTGATTCTGGCTCGCGCTCGTCTCGCGCGCGGCCTGCGATTGCGCCCGCGTGTCCGTCCTGGCCGCGCAGCCGAAGGCCATCCAGCACAGCATCGCCGTCATCAAGAAGAGCCAACGACTGCGCTGGCCGAAAGGTGAACTTAACTTGCTCATCGCGCCCTATCCTTTCGTCGAACGAAAAATCCCTGCCCATGAATCATCGAGAGTTTGACTGTTAAGCATAACGACAAAGTATTGCCGAAGTTTCCTTATCCCGTAGCTTTTTCTGCCCGCGCAAGCGGCTGAAGACGAAAAGCGTTTCCTTCATCTGCGCTCTGTAGCATAATGCGCGCAGCCACTTTGACGAACGATGGGAGTTTCCGCATGGCCTCTGAAGAGAACGCTCTGTGCGCTGAGATGCGCCGCTCCATTGACGCGATTACGATGGATTGGGTGAAGCGCGTGAAGGCAGATTCCTACCTGCGCTCTGACGACCCCTTATCGCTCACCCAACTCGTTGACCACGTGCCGCAGATGCTCGAAGAACTCTGCTCGCTGCTCGGCCGGGAGGGCGAGCCGGAGTTTCATTCGATTCGGGCGGCAAGCTCTCACGGCTACGTCCGCTCGCTCGCGGGCTATTCGTTGACGGAGTTGCTGCGCGAGTTGGAACTGCTGCGCGAGAGCGTCTTCAACTTCGTTGCCGATTCGGAAAGCGGGCGCGGGTGCAGCCGCGATGAGACGGTTCGCGCCCTGCGCATCGTCAACAGATACTTCGGCGAGGACACGCTGTTCGTCGTCGAACACTTCCTTCGTCGTAACGCGCGCGTGTGAGAATATTTTCCTCGCTCGCGTGAATTGAAAAATTCTCGCGTTAATTTTGACAAAACGGCGTGGCTCACTTGCGTTGACATAGCCGCGGGCGTAAAAGGATAAAACGGCATCGGGCGTGGCCGGGACGCGACCGCGCCGCCGGGAATGAGCAAGGGGACGAAGTAATGTTAAGGGCAATCACACGCGCTGTCTCACGACAGCTCGCGCGGTGCGAGTTAACCTTCAAAGAGCGCGAGGGCATTGACTACGAAAGGGCGGCCCGCCAGCAGGAAGCATATTGCCGCCTGCTTGAGCGTTGCGGCGTTGCCGTCTTCAACCTCGAAGCGAGCGATGCGCTGCCGGACTGCTGCTTCGTCGCGGACACTGCGGTCGTCCTTGACGAACTGGCCGTCATCGCCAACATGGGCGCTTCGTCGCGCCGCCGGGAAACTGCGGCGGCCGAAAAAATTCTTTCCAACTATCGTCAAGTCGCGCGCATCGAGCCGCCAGCCACGCTGGACGGCGGCGATGTCGTTCGTCTGGGCAAGCAGCTTTTCGTCGGTCGCTCAGCCCGGACAAACGAAGAGGGCATCGCTGCGCTCGCTCGTCTGACGCGCGAGTTCGGCTACAGCGTCACGCCCGTCTGCGTCACGGGCAGCCTGCACCTGACGACTGCTTGCAGCGCGCTTGATGAAGAAACCGTGCTGCTCAATCCATGCTGGATTGACGACGCGCCGTTCGCGGGCCTTCGTGTTTTGTGCGGGCCGGAGCAGGAGCCTTGGGCGGCCAGCACGTTGCGCGTCGGCCAGACAATCTGCGTCGAGGCCGAAGCTCCGCGCACGCGCCAACTCGTCGAGCAAGTCTGCCCGCGCGTCGAGGCTTTAGACATCTCTGAATTTCGCAAAGCGGAGGGCAGTCTCTCTTGCCTGAGCCTTCTGTTCCGCGATGATGGACGACCGCCACAACCCCCGCAAAATTTCAAACAGAACAAGGAGGTGACGCATGCAGAGTGAGCATGCAGCGCGCGCCGGAGCAGCCACGCACGCCGCGCCGGGGCCGCAGAGAATCGAGATTGATTACGATGAAGCGATGCAGAGCTTCGCCGCTTTGATGAAGACGGATGATTTGGACGAAAGGGCGCGAGCGCGCACGCCAGCCGTGCGTTCGTTTGAACGCGCCCTTGATGAAGCTCTCGATGTCGCTTACGGCGCGTGGGGCATGAGCGAGACGGGCGCGACCGCCGCGGCGCATCTCTTCCTGCAACGCTCGCTCTATCGCATCAACCGCCTCAAGCTTTTCTGGCACGACGACCTCAGCAACTACGATAACGAGCGTTCGGACTATCTGCGCGCGACGCGCGAGCGCATTGAATCGGCATGGCAAGCTTGGGAGCTTTCGCAACTGGATGTCGAGTCTGTGCGCCGCGAGGATATCCGCGAAGGATTGCTGCGCCGCGCCGCTGAAGATGTCGCGCCAGAGCCTTCGTCGAGCGGGTTGTTCTTCCGTGACGAAGTAGGCGAGGCGGGCTATCGTCGCCTGCTCGCCATCGCTTCGCTCGACGGGCTGGTCGAAGCGAGCCAGCTTTCACGCACGCTCGGCGGAGTCGGAAATAAGATTCACGCGATGATGACGCGCTTGCTCGTGGAGGAATACGGCGGCGGTCGTTTGGAGCGTAAGCACTCGACGTTCTTCGCCGCGATGCTCGCCGAACTCGGCATGAGCGCCGCGCCCGAAGCTTACTTTGAATTGACTCCATGGGAAACGCTGGCGGCCATCAATCATAGTTTTCTGCTCTCCGAGCGCAAGCGTTTCTACCTGCGCTACGTCGGCGGATTGCTGCACACGGAGACGAGCGTCCCCGCCGCGTTCGACAACTATCGCGCGGCTGCCGAACGGCTCGGCTTGTCGGAGGCGGCGCGCGGCTACTGGGAATTGCATATCAAAGAGGACGAGCGGCACGGTCGCTGGATGCTGCATGACGTGGCTCTGCCGCTGGCCGCGCAGTATCCGAACGAGGCTTGGGAAATCACGCTCGGCTACGACCAGCAAAAGCTCATCAGCGATAGGGCTGGCGCGGCAGTGGAACGCGCTGCGCGCTGCGCCGAGTTGGAAGCGTCGATTGAGACGGCAGGAGCGAAGGGCGCGGCATGAGCGACGAAAGCCTTGAGATTGTTCCGTGGTCGTCGAGCCGCGAATCGCGCTGCGCGTATCTGCTGCCGCTCAGGCGCGTGCGCTTTGACGACGCGGAGGCCGCGGAGTTTGCCTCTTACTTTCGCCTTCTGGCCCGCGCTGGCTGCGACGTGCTGGTCGTTGACGGCTCGCCGCCGGAGGTCTTCGCCGCGCACGAGCGCGCATGGCAGGGCTTGTGCCGCCACGTCGCCGTCAATCCGAAATATAACTACCTTAACGGCAAGGTCAACGGCGTGCTGACCGGCGTTGACCTTGCGAATTGCGAACGCATCATCCTCGCCGACGACGACATTCGTTGCACGGGCCGCGACGTTGAGCGCGCCTGCGCCCTACTCGACCGTCACGAGATGTTGAGGCCGCAAAACTATCTCAGCCCGCTGCCCGTCTGGGCGCGCACCGAAGCGGCGCGCATGCTCATCAATCGCGGAGTCTTGCGCGCGGGCGACTATCCCGGCGCCTGCGCCTTTCGTCGCTCAACCTTTCTGCGTGTCGGTCACTACGACGGCGACGTGCTCTTCGACAACGAAGAGATAGTGCGTCACTTCATCGTCAAAGGGGCCGACGTTTTCTTCGCCCTAGACTTCTTTATCCTGAAGCGTCCACCGACCTTCAAGAAATGGCTTGAGCAACGCCCGCGTCAGGCTTATGAAGATTTCGTGATGCGGGCGAAGACCGCGCTCTTCATGTCGCTCTTGCCGCTGGCCGCGCTGCTTGGACTGTTCGGCGGCACTCGCGCGACGGCGGGCTTCGTCGCCTTAGTTTCAATCTGCGCGATGCTCTGCGCGTTGCGCGGACTCCGGCGCGACCGCGCGCATAGATTCTTTCCCGCCAGCACGATTCTGTACGCGCCGCTCTGGACGCTGGAACGCGCGCTGAGCGTTTACTGGGCGCTCTACTGGCGCGCGACGCGCGGCGGCTATCCGTTCGGCGACCGCTTGCTGTCGAAAGGCACGGGCCGCGCTTGGGTGGCGGGCGGGCGCGTGCAGCGTCGCGCCCTGACCAGTCGCACGCGCTGAAATGTCGGGCCGGAGGAAGGAAAACAAAAGTTGACGCAGAGCGAAAAGGCGACGGCCCGGACCAACGCGCGCGACCGCGCAGACCTCGGCGACCTGCCGCCGGATGAGTTTCGCGCCGCCTTGCATCGCGCCGCAGACTGGATTGCAGACTATCGCGCGAGCATTGATGAGCGACGCATCTCGCCGGCGGTCGCGCCCGGCGACATCATCGCCAGCTTGCCCGCCGCGCCGCCCGAAGAGCCTGCGTCCTTCGATGAAATTTTTCGAGACTTTCAACAACTCATCGTTCCCAATCTAGTCCATTGGGGCCACCCTGCGTTCCTCGGATATTTCGGTTCGACGACAACCGCGCCCGGCATTCTGGGCGAGATGCTGGCGGCGGCACTGAACGTCAGCGCGATGACCTGGCGCACTTCGCCCGCCGCGACCGAGTTGGAAGCGTTGACGCTCGACTGGCTGCGACAGATGCTTTGTCTATCATCAGCCTTCACTGGCGTCGTTTACGACACGGCCTCCGTCGCCGTCGTGCATGCCCTGGCGGCGGCGCGCGAGAGTCTCGGGATTGAAGCCAGAGCGCGCGGCCTCTGCGGTCGAAAGGATGTGCCGCCTCTGCGCGTCTACGCTTCGGAGCAGGCGCATAGCTCGATTGAGAAGGCGGCCATCACGCTCGGGCTTGGCGAGCAAAACGTGCGGCGCGTGCCAAGCGATGAAGCTTATCGCATGAACGTCGCGGCCCTACGGCGTGCCATTGAGGAAGACTTGAGCGCGGGCTTGTTGCCGCTGGCCGTCGTCTCGACCATCGGGACGACTTCGGCGACGAGCGTTGACCCGACCGCAGAGATTGCCGCCGTGTGCCGCGAGCATCGCGTCTGGCTGCACGTCGATGCGGCCTACGGCGGCGCGATTGCGTTGCTGCCCGAAGGTCGCTCGTTACTGAACGGCGTCGAGGCGGCTGACTCAATCGTCGTCAACCCGCACAAGTGGCTGTTCGTTCCGCTCGACTTCAGCGCGCTCTACGTTCGCCGGCCGGAGCTGTTGCGCTCCACCTTTTCGCTTGTGCCGGAATACCTGCGCGGCGACGCGGAGCAGGCAGAGCGCAACTACATGGATTACGGCATCCAACTCGGGCGACGCTTTCGCGCGCTCAAGGCTTGGATGGTCATTCGCAGCTTTGGCCGCCGCGGCCTCGCCGCCCGCATCCGCGAGCACATACGGCTGGCTCGCCTCTTCGCCTCATGGCTCGACAGCGACGCACGCTTCGAGTTGCTGGCTCCGGTCACGATGGCTGTCGTCTGCTTTCGCGTCGCGCCGCGCGGCTTTCGTCAACAGTCGGACGAAGCGTTGAATGACTTCAACCGGCGGCTGGTCGAAGCCGTCAACGCGACGGGCCGCGCTTACCTGACTCATACCACCTTGCGCGGGCGCATCGCCATGCGGCTCGCCGTCGGAAACGTGCTGACCGAAGAATCGCACCTCGCGCGAGTCTTTGAACTCATCAAGACTGAGGCCGAGCGCATCTCGTCGAGCGTTTGAACTGAGCGATGATTGCTCCGCCTGTGATTGCCGGACGACGCGCGCCCGGCTTGGCTTCCGGCGCTGGCCGGATGTTATAGTTCGACCAAAGTCAGCAAGAGATTCATCGTAGGAGAAAAATATGAAACGTAAAGCTAGCGCCGTCTGGCGCGGCGGACTCAAGGACGGGCGCGGAACAATCTCGACGGACAGCGGCGTGCTCTCCGAAACGCAGTATTCATTCAGCACGCGCTTTGAAGACGGCATCGGCACCAACCCGGAGGAACTCATCGGGGCGGCGCACGCGGGCTGCTTTTCGATGGCCCTTTCCGGTCAACTGGGCAACGCCGGAATGACCGCCGAGAGCATCAACACGACGGCCACCGTCACCTTAGACAAGACGGACGCCGGATTCACCATCACCGCCATACACCTCGACGTGAAGGCCAGGATACCCGGCGCAGACCCGCAGGCGTTTGAGACGGCGGCCAACAACGCCAAAGCCGGATGCCCCGTCTCGCGTCTCTTCAAAGCGGAGATTACGATGACGGCCCAACTCGAAGCTTAAGGCTCCCGACTCAAAGAAAATCATGTTGACCCGTCGCTGCCGGGACTGTTGGCAGCGACGGGTTTTTTCGTTGAACTTGCTCGCTGACTTTTTCGTCCAAACTGCCCGTTCGATAATAATTTCGAGAGTGACGAAAACTTTCGTTGACAATGACGAAACCTTTCGTCATACTGCGTCGTTAGAGAAACTGTGAAGGAGAAGGAACGACAAGTGAAGAAGACGAAACTGCCGCCGCGCCCGACCGATGCCGAGTTGGCGATTCTGCAAATGCTCTGGCAGAACGGGCCGAGCAGTGTCCGTCAGGTTCTCAAGGCTCTCAATCAAAATCGTGAGGTCGAGGCCGGTTACACGACCGTCCTGAAGATGATGCAAATCATGACGGAGAAGGGACTGGTCGAGCGCGATGAATCGCAGCGGCCACAGATTTACAGAGCCCGCCTGCCGCAGGAACAGACGCAGCGGCAGTTGCTCAGCCACTTGCTTGAGCGCGCCTTCGACGGCTCGGCCAAACAGTTAGTGATGCAGGCTCTCTCGGCCAAAGAAATCACGGATGAAGAACTGGCTCACGTCGAGCAGTTGCTCGACAGGCTCGAAGGCGAGACGAAGTGAAGGGAGAGACGACGTGAGAGAATGGGAGACGATACTGACGCAGCCCGTCGTGCAAGCTTTGGGTTGGGCTTTGCTGCACTCGCTCTGGCAGGCAACAGCCGTCGCCCTTTTGCTCGCCGCGCTGCTCTCGCTCTTGCGCCGCTCTGCCGCCAACGTTCGTTACGCCATAGCCTGCGCTGCGCTCCTGCTGATGCTGCTTTTGCCCGTCGTCACCTTTCGCCTGATTGACTCTGCAACGCCGCCGCCAACTGCGCCTCCAATCTCATCAACGCTCGTCGCTGAAGCCCGCCCTCCTTCGTCTGAGATGACGAACGGCGCGGCGCCAGCGCAGTCGAAGGTTGCCACGTTGAATCAACGGCAGCCGTCTTGGCAGCGTCGTCTTTCACAGAGCCTCGAAGCGTTGCTGCCGTGGTCAACGCTCGGATGGTTGACGGGCGTGCTGCTTCTCTCGCTCAGGTTGATGGGCGGAACGATTTACATGAGGCGCATCAGGAGCAGGGACACGCGCCCGGTCGAAGCAGCATGGACAGAGACGCTTAAACGGCTCGCCGCCAGCCTGCGTGTGCAAAAGAGTGTGCGATTGTTGGAGTCGCAACTCGTGCGCGTTCCGTTGGCGATTGGTTGGCTGCGGCCTGTGATTCTGTTGCCGGCGAGCGTGTTGACGGGGCTGACCGCGGGGCAGTTGGAGTCCATCTTAGCGCACGAGTTGGCGCACATACGTCGTCACGATTATCTGGTCAATCTCTGCCAGTCAATCGTTGAGACAATCTTTTTTTATCATCCGGCGGTCTGGTGGGTGTCGCGTCGAATCCGCGTCGAGCGCGAGTATTGCTGCGACGATTTGGCGGTCGCGGCCTGCGGCGACCCGCTCGTCTACGCCCGCGCCCTGACCAGACTGGAACGCTTTCGCAAACTCTCGCCGCAATTCGCTGTGGCCGCAAACGGAGGATTACTGATGAACAGAATACACAGGCTCGTCGGCATCGAAGCGCCGCGCTCGTCCCGTTTCGGCGGGCCGCTGGCTGGCCTCTTCGTCATTTCAATCGTCTGCGCCTTCGTCGCGCTGGCGCAAACCTCGCTCATACAGCAGACCAGCGCGAAGCAGAGCGACCGCGCCGTCAACGATTATTCGGATGCGCGAAGAGCAAGCAGCGGCGTTGACGAAGCTCTCTTTGTTGACGGCCCAAACTACGGCCAGCAAGCACAGACGGCTACTGCAAGTGTCGCCGCGAAGATTAAGGCTCTGGATTCTTCAGACCCGAACGAGCGTGCTGCGGCGGCTTGTTCGTTGGGAAAGAGCAAAGCGCTTGAGGCCATCCCGTTTTTGATTCGGAAGCTTGGCGACGACGCGCGCATCGTTGCGCTCAGATGTTGGGACGGCGACTCGTGGAGTCCCGCGCTCGACACGTTCAAGGAGCCGACGGTGGGCGAGCAGGCGGCAATTGCGCTGGCCGCGATGGGCAAGTTTAGCGTCGAGCCGCTCATCGCAGCTTTGGGCGACGCGAATCCGAGCGTCAGAAGAAACGCCGCCTGGGCGATTGGCGAGGCTCGCGGCGGCCATAGCGTTGACCGCGCGGCGGCCATCGTGCCGTTGCTGAACGCGCTTAATGATAGCGACGCGTGGGTGCGAAAAGCTGCCGCCTTCACGCTCGGCGAGATTAGAGACGAACGCGCGGGCGAGCCTTTAATCAACGCGCTGAATGATGCGGAGGCGCAGGTGCGCGAGACGGCGGCATGGGCACTCGGAGAGATGAAGGACGAGCGCGCCATCAGGAAATTGATTTCGCTGCTCGGTCTGGACGCGGACGCAGGCGTTCGCAGCCGCTCGGCTTGGGCGCTCGGAGAGATGAAAGCCACCGCCGCGACGGAGCCTTTAACCGCAGCCCTGAAGGATGATGACCCGCAGGTGAGAAGCGAAGCGCAGCAAGCGCTCGCTGAAATACTCGATTAACCGCTAACACATAATTGCACGCTCATCTATAGGCGTCCGCGCGCGAATCAAGACCGTGCGCGCTGGCGTCCGGCTCTCAGTGTCTCTACATGAAGCGAGGTACACCGTTATGCTCCATCGAAAAATCATGCGACTGCTGCTCGTCTCTATCTTTTGCCTGCTGCCCTTGAAGGCCGCGCTCTGCCAGCAGAAGGCCGGAGACTTAACCATCAAGCCGTACGTCTTCGAGAACTCGCAGAAAGAGAAAGTGGACGCGGAGTTCGGCGTGTTGCTCGTTCCCGAAAATCGCCGGAACCCGCGCAGCAACTTAATCGAACTGGCGTTCGTCAGGTTCAAGAGCACGGCTAAGAATCCGGGCGCGCCCATCGTTTATCTGGCGGGCGGGCCGGGCGGCTCCGGCATCGGCACGGCGATGGGCAGCCGCTTTCCGCTCTTTATGGCGATGCGCGAAATCGGCGATGTCATCGCGTTCGAACAGCGCGGCACGGGCATGTCGAAGCCGAACCTGACGTGTCCCGTCAATCTGAATCTGCCGCTCGACGTTGCGCCGACGCGCGAAGATTTGATTCGCGTCACGCGCGAGCGTTCGCGCGAATGCGCAGAGTACTGGCGCGACTGGCAGCGCGTTGACCTCGCTGGCTACAACACCAACGAGAGTGCCGACGACCTTGAGGATTTGCGGAAGGCTCTCGGCGTCAGGCAGATTAGCCTGTGGGCCATCAGCTACGGAACGCATCTCGGGCTGACGACGATTCGCAGGCATCCGCAAAGCATCGAGCGCGCCATCCTCGCAGGCATCGAAGGCCCAGACCACACGCTCAAGCTGCCTTCCAATATTCAGAAACATCTGGTTGACCTGGACCGCGTTGTCAAAGCCGACCCGAACCTCAACAAAGAGATTCCGGATTTTCTGGGACTGATGAAAACCGTGCTCGACCGTCTTGAGAAAGAGCCTGTCACGGTGGAGGTGACAGACCCGCAGACGAAGCTGAATGTCAAGGTGATTGTCAATAACTTCCTCATGCAATATCTAACGGCCTCGAACATCGGCACGACCGTGACGAGTTCGTTTCCGGCCATCTACTACGCCGCCGCAAAAGGCGACTATACGCTTGCCGCTATCACTTGGTTGCAGCAAACGAGCGGCGGCATCGGCTCTGCGATGTCTTTCATGATGGACTGCTTTTCGGGCGCGACCGCCGCGCGCCGCAGCCGTATACAGCTTGAAGCGAAAGAGACGCTGCTCGAAGACGCGGCCAACATGGTCTTCCCTGATGTCTGCGAGGCTTGGGGCAATCCAGACCTCGGCGACGCATTTCGCGCGCCCGTCAAGTCCAGCGTTCCCACGCTCTTTATCAGCGGCACGCTCGACGCGCGCACGCCCATCAGCAACGCCGAAGAATACCGCGCGGGCTTCTCCAATAGCTTTCATCTCATCATCGAAGGCGCCGTCCACAGCGACCCCTTATTTCTCTCTTCGCCGAAGATTAAAGACGTGATGCTCGAATTTATGAAGGGCGGCTCCCCTTCCACAAACAGCATTACGCTGGCGCCGATGAAATTCACTCCGCTCTCAACGCAGCCGAAGAACTAACGCTGGCCGCGACCGCTAAGGACAAACAGTTCGACCCACACGAAGAGATGAAAGAGAGCGATGAAGACCTTGCTCTTCATCGCTCTCTTTCATCTCTTCGCGTCGTGTCTCTGTGTGGAAGCTTTCTTTCCGTTGAAGCCAGGCGGTCGGCTCGTCGCGCTTCGCGGCCCGGTCGAAAAGGCGTGACAATGGCTGGCGGGTTTGATATGACTGCCTGTAAAGTTTCATGCGGCTTATGATTATGCAATCGGGAGGGGAAGACAATTGCTGAACACCACCGAACGTCAGGCCGGAGACGTGACCATCCTTGACCTTGAGGGCAGCCTTATCATGGGCGGCGGGGCGACAATCCTGCGCGACACCGTTGGCCGTCTGCTCGCCGCCGGACAGAAGAAGGTGCTGCTGAATTTCGCGGGCGTCAAATATGTGGATTCAAGCGGCATCGGCGAACTGGTGTCGAGCCTCGTCACCTTCAACCGCGAGGACGGGCAGTTGAAGCTCTTTAGTTTGACCGAGCGCATCGAGGAAGTCCTGACGCTGAGCAGCCTGCTCTCGCTCTTTGAAGTGTACCCGGACGAAGAGCAAGCGCTCGGTTCCTTTGAGAGTTGAACGATGAGAGACAAGCTGAACGAAGTCATCTTCATTGCCATCAACGCCGGCGAGCAGGAGACGCGCCACTCAACATGCCGCCGCTTTATCTCGCTTCAGAGCATGAAGGACGCGCGGGCTAGCTCGCGTCACGGCTCATCAGTTCCTGAAACTTGATGGCGTCGTCGAGCATTCGCACGTTGTTGAAGAGGACGTAAGAGACGCTTTCGCGCGGCAACATCGTGAGCAGTTCTTCCAACTCTTCCGTCGCGTGCATGAAGCCTTTCTCCTTGCGCCCGTGCAGGCGAAAGTAGCATTGCTCAGGCGTCTGCGTGCGGGCTTTGAAGGGGTCAACGACATGCGCGAGGCCAAGCTCGCGGCAGAGCGTGCGGACCAACTCCTGCGGCCACTCGCCGCGCGGTTCCCAGAGAAACTGTAAATCGTTGCTGTTGCGCTCCGGTTCAATCGAGGCGAAGAACCGGCGCATCCGCGTGACGTTTTCCGGCGTCAGCTTGAAGCTCGCCGGACACTGAAACAGGATGCGCCGCGCTCGAAGGGCCAAGGCGCAGGCGAGCGTCGTGGCCCATGCTTCCTTCACAATTTTGGTTGAACGAAAGGCGCCGCATTGCGCTCTCTCCGTTTCATCCAACTCGCGTTTGAGCCGCTTGTAGGTCGGGCTGCGCGCTTCGTGCGTGATGAGTTGCCATGCCTTCAATGTGAACTCGAACGCGGGCGGAGCCGTTGCGCGCCAGCGTTCCAGCGTTGAGATTTGCGGCGGCTGGTAAAAGGTCTGCTGCACTTCCACGACCGGAAAGCGCTGCACGTAGTCAGCCATCGCGGCGCGAAAGCCACAGCACCCGACCTTGATTGACCCCGCTGCAATCGTCATCAATTTTATTCGAGCATGAAGCCTTTATCTTTTGACGACGTTCAAGTCCAGATGCGAGCCGCCGCGCCCTGAGCGATAAACGCGCTGCGTGGCCTTCTGAAAATCGGCGTCGGTCGCGCGGTAGATGTCAACGAACTTCTGCGGGTTGCGGTCAACGAGCGGAAACCAACTGCTCTGGATTTGTGCCATGATGCGATGGCCCTTCTTGAAAGTGTGGCTCGCGTCGGCCAGCTTAAACTCGACGCGCGTGGCCTTGTTCGGTGTCATCGGCTCAGGCCGCTCGAAGCTGTTCCTGAACCGTGCGCGCATCACCTCCGCGCGCACCAGCATCTCGTAGCCGCCCATCTTCACGTTCGCAGGATTCGGCGTGTTGTCCGGCGCGTCGTTCGGATAAACGTCTATCAGCTTGACGACGAAATCCGAATCCGTTCCGCTGGTCGAAACATTAAGGCTCGCGCCGATGGGACCGGCGATGGTCACGTCTTCGGTGAGCACATCGGTTTGATAGACGAGCACGTCGGGACGCATCGCGGCGAAGCGTTGGTCGTCCGTCATGTACTCGCGCGTGCGGCTCATCAGGATTTGATTGTTGTACGGCACGGGCTTCGCGGGGTCGCTGATGTATTCGTCGTAAGCTTGCGCGGGGCTGGCGGGCGGCGGCGCGAACGAGAGCTTTCCGTTCGGCTGAAAGTAGAGCGATTGCGTTTGCGCGTTGCGCGGCGGCCACTGCTCATACTTGCGCCACTCGTTCGCGCCCGTCTCGAACACGTAGGCTTCGGGCAAAGCGGGCGCGGCCTTCTCCTTGAGATAATGATTGAAGAAAGGCAACTCTATCTGCTCGCGGTAGAAGAGCGAGGTGTTTGAGCCGAACTGCACGTTGCCGAGATGGTCGCCATTGGCGCGCGACCAGCCGCCGTGCGACCATGGCCCGATGACCAGCACGTTGAAGATGCCGGGATTCTGCTGCTCGATAGAGTGATAGTTATTGAACGTGCCGAACAAGTCTTCGGCGTCGAACAAGCCGCCGACGGTCATCACCGCCGCGTGTATGTTCTTCAAGTGCGGGCGCAGGTTGCGCGCCTGCCAGAACGAATCATAAACAGCGTGCGCCATCATGTCGTTCCAGAAGGCGATGTTGTTTTTGAAGTAGCGCGCGTTGGCGTTTGAGAGCGGGCCAAGCTCAAGATAGAACTTGTAGGCGTCGGGCGTGCCGTACTTAAAACTTTGCGGCCATTCGGTCGTCGGCTGCGGTCGTGGCGGCCCGAACCATGTCATGAAGTCGAAGGCGTCCATCAGCAAAAAAGCGCCGTTGTGATGAAAGTCGTCGGACGTGAACCAATCGCTGATGGGAGCCTGCGGCGAGACGGCTTTCAAAGCGGGATGCGAATCAATGCTCCCGGCCGAAGTGTAGAAGCCGGGATAAGAGATGCCCCACATCCCGACGCGCCCGTTGTTGTTCGGCGTGTTCTTCACGAGCCAGTCAATCGTGTCGTAGGTGTCGGAGCTTTCGTCTATCTGCTGCGGGCCGCTCTTGTTGTCGAGTTGCGGCCTCACGTTGACGTACTCGCCCTCGGACATGAACTTGCCGCGCACGTCCTGATAGGCGACGATGTAGCCTTCGCGCCCGAACGCCTCCGACGGGCCAATCGTCTTCATGAATTTATCGGGGCCGTAGGGCGCGACGCTGTAAGGCGTCCGGTTCAGCATAATCGGATACTTCTGCGACGTATCCTTCGGAATATAAATGGACGTGAAGAGACGAACGCCGTCGCGCATCCGAATCATCTGCTCGACCTTCGTGTAGTGGGCTTTGACATCGAAAGCGACTTCCTGCGCGCACGCCACGGGCGCAAGAAGCAGCAGCAGGCAGGGCAACAGCGCGCAGGCTTTGAGCGCGACCACTAAACGTTGAAGCTTCATCTATCTTCTCCTTAAAACTAACGGGCGCGCTCTGATGGCCAGCGAGCGGGCCTTATTGAAACTTGACTGATTTCACGACCGAGTTAACAACGTCCGCGTCGCTTTCGCTTATGATGGTCGTGATGAAGCCTAGCGCGTAGCCTTTCTTGAGCACGACGTAGTAGGTTTGCCGCGCCACGCTTTCCGGCGGCCCAATCAAGATTGTCAGCGTGTGAAATTGTGTTCCGTTGATAGTCTGCGTCCGTCCCTCTTCCTCGAACGTGACGGGGACTTGAGCGAATTGAAGCGAGCGCTTCAACTGGCTCATGTATAACGCGCCGGTCGTGGCGAGCGGCACGGCTTCGGCGGCGACGAGGACGCTGGCGTTGAATTGACCGGTGGCGCCGAGCGGCAGTTTCGAGACCGTCAGCAAATTTGTGGTGCGCGCGACCGATGCGTCAAGCTGCGCTTTCTCCCGTTCGGTCGGCATCACAATCAAGTCTTTGCTGCGTTCCTTCATCTCTTTTTTTGTCGCATTGCTGACCACATCCCAACTTGGCGGGATAGTAAGTTGCATTCCGAAATAGGTATTGCGATAGACGGAGCCTGTGATTGTTCCTTCCTCGACAAGGGACGTTTGCAGCGTGGCTGGACGCGATGGCTGCGCGACCGGCGGGGCGGCTGGCTTCACGCGGTTGGTCTGCGCCTGCGCGGACGCGCCGCACAGCATGACGACGACGAAGAGTTGCATGAACAATGTGACGAGAGATTTCTTCATGGGCTCGGGTGTTCCTTGTAATCGGGATGAGTAAATCGAGTTTGCCGCGACGGCGAGACTGACGCCGGGAGAATAGCTGTTACGACCCGTCGAATGTGAGCCGGGTCGTTGCCCTCACGCCCTTTTGTGACGCGCGCTTCGTAGCTGATTGCCGATTTGGTTTGCTCGTCGTCCATGTCTCTATTCTCTATCTTAATCCCCGCTCCGCGCAAGAGAACTATTTAACGGCGACCGCATCGCTGGCCAAAGGTTTCGGCTGACTGTTCAATAATAAGTGATGGTTCGATATTCCGTGGAAGCGAGGGCGTAGTCCATTTGGCCGCCCTTCATGCTGAGCAGCAGCGAGGCACGCTTTGTCCAGTTGCCGTGACGGTCAAATTCATACGTGTATCTGGATGTGTATTTGGCCTTGCTCATGTCGCCTTCAAAGAACAACTCTTCAACTATGTTGCCGTCGCGGTCGAGAGTGTAGGAGTATTTTTGATGAAGCGAGCCGTCTTGATTATAGATGAGCCATTCTTTCCGGTCGTTCGTGTAAGTGTACGCATCGCGTCTCTGTAGCTTGCCGTCGTTGCCGTAAAACAACGTCTCCGCGAGCCGTCCTCGTTCGTCATATTTATGCTTGTACTTGTAAGTGTAGCGCGGGTCGCGCCGCGGCGCAGGCGAGCCGGGGGCGGGCAGCGGCGATGGCGGGTCGTATTCGTGCCTGATGCTTTTGCTGAGCGACGCGCGTTGGCCGTCAAGGTAGCCATAGACGATGAGGCGCGAAAGGTCGCCGCGATAGTTGGAGGATACGCGCTTCGTTAGATTCCCGCGTTCGTTGTAATAAGCGGCAGACCATGGCTTGAAATGGCCCGGCCCTAAGTCGTAGACGCTTTCCGATTCCATCAGGACGATTTTGACCTTGCCCTTCAGTCCATCGTCTGCGGCGTCCGATGTGAGCTTCTTCGCCACGGGCGACTGCGGCAGCGGCGGCGGCTCGGCTTCCGCTATCTTTCGATAGCGAATCGCATCAAGCTGCTCGGTCGAGAGCAGCTTGAACGAGTCGAGGATGCGGCGCACTTCGGCCTCACGCTGCGGCTCTGCGTTGGGCATCGTCGCGGACAACTTGTAAAGACGGCCCTGCTCGAAGAAAGCCCAGGCCAGCAGCGTCTCGTCGGGGAACTCGGCGCGCAACTCGCGCCCCGCGTGGCCGCTGATGCTCATCTCCCGTTCGCCCTTGAAGCTGCCCTCACTCTTGCCTGCGATGTTCACCAACTCTTCGCGCAGTTCGTCCAGCAGCAGCGGCTTGGCCTTGTCCGCCAGTTGCTTCGGATAGTCAATGTAGGTGACGCTGAAACGCCCGCGCGCGGTTGACCAGACGAAGGTTTGTCCCTCGATTTGCCCGACCGCAGTCTGAGCTTTCAAAGGCTTCTGCGCGGAGACGACGGACGGCAGCGCGATGGTGAAGCGACCGTCGAGCGAGATGAACGTCGCGGCCTCCGGCGCGGCTGACGGCGGGCGAGCGCTGGCCCCGGAATTTTGCGCCGGAGAGCGCGCCGCAGAGCCTTGAAGCAGGAGCAGCAATGACAGCAGCAGCGTGAGGCGTCTCATCTTAAATTCCTTGAGATACGTTTTCGGCAAACGATTATTTCTCGCTGGCGAATCGTTTCATCGCCAAGATAAATGTTTCAAGCGCAGGAAGACAAGCGGCGCGTCGGCGACGGGCGCGGGCCGGATGCTTTTCGCTGCGGTCGCGGGCGCGTGGCGCGGAGCGTTCATCTTTAAATGAAGCCGCGGCAGTTGTCGCTGCGACAGCCACACTTGCGCTGCCCGTCGTGATGCGTCTCGCCGTAGTTGCACGTCAACTCTTCACCGGCGGCAATCCGGCGCAGCGTGTAAAATTCGACATGCGCTCCGAAGATTCTCATGTAGAGGTTGGGGCGGCAGGCGTGATTGATAAAGGTAAACTCGTTGCCGCCACGCTCGGCATCTATGGCTGTGCCGTCGTAGAGCTCGACGATGGCCACGCGCTCGCGCCGCTGCGCGCGACGACGCGCCGCTGCTCGACTGATGCGCTCGCCCGTCAGTTCGCCAATCTTTCTTCGGGCGGGCAAATTCGTCCCGGCAAACAACCCCTGGCCGTCAATCTCGCTCGGCCCGACGCTGAACTTCGCGCTGAATTTCGCGTTGAACTTCGACGCGCTTGCATCTCTCTTCCGCTGCATAAATTTTTCGAGGCTCTCTTTTGTCCTGCCTGTTCTTCGCTCTTGATTCGCGCTCTCGCTCATTCAGTCTGGCGAACAAAACTTCCGCTCGTGTCCTTAGACAAAGCGATGGACGAAAGCTGCGCGGCGGAAACACTGTAGACCGTCGCGCGCGGCTTCGCCAACCCTGTGTCGCCGGTCGCGCCGCCGGAGCTTCGTCTTGACCCGCGGATAAATCCCTCATCAACAATTGCCGACGGCTTTCTGCTATGATGCTTGCCCGCAGGGCTTCGTAAAGATTCAACCGGACTTGGACGTTGCCACGCGCGCGGGGCGCGACGCTCGGCGCCCGCGCGGCTATCACATCAACAGACAAATGGAGTCAGCAAATGATGCGCGGAAACTATCCATGGAGAGCGACGTTAACAAGCGTCAGCCGTTCGCTGGCGCTATTGCTTTTGTGCGCGCTCTCAACGCAGGCGCAAACTACTACACGCCGCGCGCCTGCCTTGAACACGACGGAGCAACGCGCGGCGCGCTACTTCGAGTCGCTGCGCGCATCTCCGCCGCAGCAGTTGGCCTTCCTGTTGAAGATGCCGAAGGGCGCGGACTTGCACAATCACCTGTCCGGCTCAATCTACGCCGAGTCGTATATACAGTGGGCGGCGGATAACAAGCTGTGTGTTAATTCGTTGACGCTCGCGCTCTCGCTGCCGCCGTGCGACGCGAACGCGGGCCAGTCTCTTGCCAGCGCGGCTCTCACCAACTCCGTGCTCTATCGCCAGTTGATTGACGCATGGTCAATGCGCTACTGGCAATATTCCGGGCAGAACGGTCATGACCATTTCTTCGACACGTTCGGCAAGTTCGCCGTCGCCACTTACGGGCAAACGGGACGGATGCTGGCCGATGCCGTCACGCGCGCGGCGCGCGGCCATGTGCTGTATCTGGAATTGATGTTGACGCCGGACGGCGGGATGTCGAATCAAGTTGGGCAGAAGTCGGGTTGGGACGGCAACTTTGAAGCGACGCTCGTCAGGCTCAAGAGCAACGGCCTTGACAACGCCGTCGCCGCGGGCATCAAAGCCTTGCAGGAGGCCGAGACGGAGAAGAACCAACTGTTGAAATGCGGCACGGCGCAGGCAGACCCCGGCTGCGGCGTGACCGTTCGCTACATCTCGCAAGTCTCGCGCGGAGCCGCGCCCGCGCAGGTCTTCGCGCAGATGGCGACGGGCTTCGCGCTGGCTAACGATGCGAACTCAAAAGTGGTGGCCTTGAATCTGGTGCAGCCCGAAGACGGCTTGACCGCGATGCAGGATTTCTCGCTGCACATGCGGATGCTCAACTTTCTGCGCCCGCTCTATCCGGCGGCGCATCTGACGCTGCATGCTGGCGAACTCGCCCCCGGCAGCGTGCCGCCCCAAGGGCTTTCGTTTCATATACGCGAGTCGGTCATGACGGCCCGCGCCGAACGCATCGGCCACGGCGTTGACATCATGCACGAAGACGACCCCGAAGGCTTGTTGCGCGAGATGGCGCGGCGCGGCGTGATGGTCGAAATCTGCCTGACCAGCAACGACGTGATTTTAGGCGTCAGCAAAGAGCAGCATCCGCTGGCGACCTACATACAGCACGGCGTCCCCGTCGCGTTGGCGACAGACGACGAGGGCGTCTCGCGTTCGGAAATCTCGCGCGAGTATTTGAAGGCCGCGGATGAACAAGGGCTTGGCTATCTGCAACTCAAAAGGATGGCGCGCGCCAGTCTGCAATACGCTTTTCTGGCGGGCGTGAGCCTGTGGCGCGACGCCGGAAAATTTATCGCGGTCGCTCAATGCGCCGCAGACGTTCCCGGCGCGGCGGTCATCACAAATGGTTGCAGGCAATACTTGTCCGGCAGCGAAAAAGCGCGCCTGCAATGGAAGCTGGAAGAAGAGTTCAAGGCGTTTGAGAGCGCGTATTGACGTAAGGCGCATGCGCGCCGCAGTCCTCCTTTGAGACGCATGACGGAAGCCGTTCAACGCTTGCTCGTTAAGGCAAAAGCGGAAGACGGGAAAGAAGAAAAGCAGCCGCTTCGATAGCGCGTCGTCGAAGCGGCTGCTTCTTTTTATCTGCCGGAGATTCCTTTTCTGAGGCGAAACGGTTTAAGATAGCGGCCCCCCGCAGAAAATCCGGCAAGCTTGCGCGGCCCGACTCGCGTGGCGCACGCGCGCAATCAATCAGGAAGAGACAATGAATCGTTTCAGCAAAATATTCCCAGCGACGTTGCTGAGCTTTGTGCTGGCGCACGCGCTGGCTTTGACGACGCTGGCGCAGGCTCCCGGCCCCAGAGCGGCGGCGCAGGCCGCCAGTGAGAAGAAGGCGGAAGCCGCGCGCCGCAAAGCTCCGGCGATGGTCGCGCAGCGTTTTGAGAAGGACGGCATCGTCATCAATTTCTCTCTCCAGTCGAGGCCGACGGAGAAGGGCAACGTCGAAGGCTTGGTGGCAGGCACGGATGCCGTCGCCACCTTCCGCGTCAACGATGCGCGCACGAGCCAGCCCGTCACGGGTCTTCACCCGAACGCCTGGATTACCTCGCGCAAGTCCGAACTGCCGCCGAATGAAGCGGAATGTCGTGACCGGATTCGCACGCTGATGGGCGGCCTGCTCAGCACACGCGCCGAGATTGACATGAACGCATATGTCATGTTCACGCTCAATCACGACAACACCGTGACCGTCATCAATCCGCAGATTTCGTTCAGCAAGACGAAGCTCGAAAGCATCATCATGCTGCCCGGCCCCGGCGCAGACTGGGCACTCTCTTCAAACAAAGAGTTGCTCTATCTGACGCTGCCGGAGCAATCGGCCATCGGCGTCATCAATACCATCACGCGCAAACTCGTGACGACGATTCCCGTCGGCGACGGCTTAAAGCCGGTGCGCATCGCTCTTCAACCGGATGGACGATATGCCTGGGCCGGACTCGACGGGTCGCCTTCGGTGGCCGTGATAGACACGAGCGCGGGCAGGCTCGCCGCCACCGTCGCGGTCGGCGACGGGCTGCACAACATAGCATTCACGCCCGACAGCCAGACGGCCTTTGTCACCAACAGCGCAGCCGATACCGTCTCGGTCATCGACACTAAAAGACTGACGAAGACGGCGGACATCAGCGTCGGCAAGACTCCGGTCGCCGTCGCCTACAGCAACGCCAGCCGCCTCGTCTACGCGGCGGCCATTAACGGCGGAAGCGTCGCGGCGATTGACCCCACAAAGCGGCAAGTCGTCGCCATGATTCCCATCAAGCGCGGCGTCGTCGCCATGCGGTTCGAGCCTGCGGGCCGCTTCGCCTTCCTCGTTAATCAGATTGACAACACAGTCTCCGTCCTCGACGCTTCGACCAACACGATTACCGGCACGGCGGAAGTCGTCAAAGGGCCGGATCAAGTCACCTTCACGGACAGGTATGCATACATTCGCGGCACGGGTTCGGAGAAATTCTCTTTGATAGATTTGAACGGAGCCGGCAAAGGAACGCTCTCGGCGGTTGATGTGGTGGCGGGTCGCCAGCCAGCCAGCGCGGCGCCCGAAGACATCGGCGTCGCAGACATGATTGCCCCGACGCCCGAAGGCAACGCGGCCATGATTGCCAATGCTCCGGACGGGATGATTTATTACTACGTCGAAGGCATGATGGCTCCGATGGGCACGCTCAGCAATTACAAGCGACGACCGCGCGCCTTGCTCCTCGTTGACCGCAGCCTCGACGAAACTGCGCCGGGCGTTTACTCGACGCCCATCAAGCTCACGGGCGCGGGCCGTTTCGATGTCCCCTTTTTGTTAGACCAGCCGCGCCTCGTCAACTGCTTCCAACTCGAAGTCGCAGAGTCGCAAGACGGCGACAAGAATCGCGCCGGAACGACCATCGCCGTCGATGCTCTCTTTCAGGGCCAGCGGTTCAAAGCTCTGGACACGATTCCGCTCCGCTTCAAGATTACGGACCCCTTGACGAAGCAGGCGGTCGCAGGTTTGACAGACGTGCAAGTGCTCATCTTCGAGCCGCCCGGCGTCTGGCAGGAGCGACAGTTTGCGAAGGAAGTCGAAGCCGGAGTTTATGAAATCAAGCAGGCGTTTCCGCGCGAAGGCATCTACAACGTGATGGTCGGCGTCGCCTCGCGCGGCACGACCTACGCCGACCTGCCGTTCACCAGCGTGAAGGTGACAGCCGCCAACACGCAACCGAAAGAATAGCCGGACATCAATACTTACGAAAGAGAACAAGCATGAGCAGCAAGTTTTTCCCGACGCTTATCTTTTGCGCGCTCTTCATCTGCGCGCCGCTCGCGCTCTTCGACAGCGAAGGCTCCGCGCAGGCGCAGACGACGCGCCGCAAGACGCAGACGCCGCAGTCCGTCACCTATGCTTGCCCGATGCACCCGGAAGTGACCTCGAAAAAGCGCGGTCGTTGTCCGAAGTGCGGGATGAATCTGGTCGCGCAGAGCAAGAGCGCGCCGCCGGCCGCAGCCGCAAGCGCGGGCGCAGGCGAGATGAAGAAGGCGGACGAGGCGGACTTGAAACTGAAGATTCCAGACACGACCGTCTACGACCAGAATGGCCGCAAGCTCAACTTCTATCAAGACCTCGTGAAAGGCAGAACGGTCGCCATCAACTTCATCTTCACGACCTGCACGACCATCTGCCCGCCGCTGACCGCGACCTTCCGCCGCGTCCAGCAAATTTTGGGCGAGCGCGTCGGGCGCGACGTGCAGTTGATTTCCATCAGCGTTGACCCGACGACCGACGTTCCCGAACGGCTCAAGGCTTTCTCCGAAAAGTTTAAGGCAGGCCCCGGCTGGAGCTTCGTCACCGGCAGCAAGCAAGACATAGATAAGCTGCTGGTCGCGCTCGGCGGCTACGTCGCCGACAAGAACGACCACACGCCGCTCATCTTAATCGGCAACGACAAAGCCTCTTTCTGGACGCGCACGTACGGCCTTGCTCCCGCCGCGCAAATCGTCGGCCTCGTCAACGACGCGACCAGCAAGAGCGGCGCGACAGCCGCCGCGCTCAAGGAAACTTCGACGACCTCCGAAGCGGCGGCCAGCTACTTTCCCAACCTCGAACTGCTGACGCAGGACAACAAGCCCGTCCGCTTCTACAACGACTTGCTCAAGGGCAAAGTCGTGCTCATCAATTTTCTCTTCACGACTTGTCAGGGCGTCTGTTCGCCGATGACGGCCAATCTGGTCAAGGTGCAAAACTATCTGGGCGAGCGCGTCGGGCGCGAAGTCGTCATGATTTCCATCAGCGTTGACCCTTTGACCGACACGCCCGCTGCGCTCAAAAAATATTCCGATAGTTTTAAGACGCAGCCCGGCTGGTACTTCCTGACCGGCGACAAGAAGAACGTTGACTGGGTGCTCTACAAACTGGGCGGCTACGTCGAAGACAAACAGCAGCACAGCAGCGTGCTGATTATCGGCAACGAAACGACCGGCGAGTGGATAAAGGTTCCGGCGATGAGCAACCCGACCGAGATTGCCAACGCCGTCGTCAAACTGCTCGCCCCGCCCAAAGAGGGAAATTGAGAGACTCAAATCCGCAAGCTGAGTTGACGGTTAAAAGCGACAGGATGAAGGCCAGCCTCTTTCGCTTCAAGCTCAAGCTCTCGATCGTCTTCTGCCTCGCCGTCTTCATGTTGCTCTCTGCGACGGGCGGCGCGTCCACGCAGCAAGCGGAGGGCGGCAAGGCTTCGCTCTCGCCGCAGGAGAAACGCGGCAAGCAGATTTATCTCAAAGGCGAAGGCGGGGCGGGCGGCGAAGGCGGGGCGGGCGGCGAAATCGTGGCGGGCCTGGGCAGCGGCGACCTGGACCTTCCGGCGACCTCTTTCGCTTGCGTCAACTGCCACGGCCTGCGCGGCGAAGGCACGAGCGAGGGCGGGCTTCAGCCGCCGCCCGTTACATGGGCCGCGCTCATGCGCGCGCACACTTCCACGCTGACACGACGCGAGCGACCCGCTTACACCGAAGCGACTCTCGCGCGAGCCATCGGCGAGAGCCTCGATTCTTCGGGCGCGCGTCTTCATCCGGGGATGCCGCGCTATCGCATGACGGCGGCGCAGATGGCAGACCTCATCGCCTATCTCAAACGACTCGGCACGAGCAGCGACACAGACCCCGGCATCACGGAAGAGACTATCAAAATCGGCGCTGCATTGCCGCTGACGGGGCCGCTCTCGGCCATCGGCGAAGATGTCAAAGCCACGCTGCTGGCGAGCTTCGCGCAGGTCAACGCGCAGGGCGGAATTTACAATCGTCGTTTCGAGTTGGTGGTTGAAGACTCGCGCGGCGACGCGGCGCAGACGCTTGAAGCGACACGTCGCTTGATTGAACAGGACAACGTGTTCGCGCTGGTCGGCAGCTTCGAGACGGGCGATAGCAACGCCCTCAACGAGTTTATCAAGCGCAGCGAAGTTCCGCTCGTCGGCCCCGTCACGCTGTCGCCGCGCCTCGCCGTGCCGCCCAACCCTTACGTCTTCTACCTGCTGCCGACCTTCGGCGACCAGGCGCGCGCGCTCGTTGATTTCGTCCACACGAAAGCCGCTGGCAAGCCCTTGAAGCTGGCCGTCGTCTACGCCGACAACGACTTTGACCGCGACGCTCTGGCGGGCGCGCAAGCTCAGGCCAGGCTGTACGGGATGGAGATTGTCGCCGAGCAATCTTACGCGACGGGACGCTTCGACGCCGTGAAGACCGTCGCGCTCTTGACGGAGAAAAAGGCCGAGCGCGTCTTCTTCTTCGGCGGCGCGGACGACATCAACCTGTGCGCGCGAGAGATGGAGCGCGCGAAGCTCAACGCCGCGCTGCTCACCTCCGTGGTGATGATTGGTCGCGGGGCTTTCACCTTGCCGCCCGCGGTCGCGGCGCGGACGTTTCTCTCGTATCCGTCGGCGCTGCCGAATCAGGAGGACTTCGCAGAGTTCATCGGCTTGATGCAGAAAGCCGGAGCGCGCTTGCGCAGTCCCGCCTTTCAGTCTGTGGCTTACGCCGCGACAAAGCTGATGTTCGAGGCGGCGAAGCTGAGCAGCCGCCAACTAGACCGCGCGACGCTCATCAATTCGCTTGAGCGCGTGCAGGATTTAAGAACCGGCGTCGTGCCGCCGCTCACCTTCGGCCCGAACCGCAGAGTCGGTTCAATCGGCTCATACATCGTCGGCGTTGACCTCGCCAACCAGCAGTACACTCCGCTGAGCGAGCGGCTCGTGCCAAAAGAGAAATTATAGAGCGCGCGGGCTAACGAGAAACCAAACGGGGCGCAAGCGCAGAGCGACGGCGCGCAGAGCGTCGAGCCGGGAACGGCAAGACCAAAATTTTTATCAGGGAACTGAGGGATGATGAACAAGCTCTTATTGATTCTCATAATCACGTTGGTCGTTTATTCAACAAGCGCGCCGGCCCAAACGAGTCCGGCTGCGCCGGTTGATAAGCAGGCGACGCCCGCGTCTCCGGCGCCATCAGTCGCGCAGCCCGCCGGTAGCGCAAGAGAGGAAGACTGCGCCTGCGAAGCGCAGCCGTTGCCGGATGTGCTGGCGACCGTCAACGCCGTCCGCATCACGAGCAAAGACATCAGCGAGCAGACCGCGCAAAGAGTCGCTGCCCTGCACAAGCAGGTCGTCGAAGCGCGACGGCGCGCGCTTGAGTCACAAATCAATTCAAAGCTGCTCGACGCGGAAGCGAAGAAGCGCGGCACGACCGCCCCGAAGCTGCTCGAAGATGAAGTCATCTCGAAGGTCAAAGACCCGACCGACGCCGAAGTCCAGGCTTTCTATGACCAGAACAAGACCAACATCGGAGCGGAGCTAAAGGACGTGCGCGGCGACATCATCGCTTACCTGCGCAACAAGAAGGAAGGAGATGAAGCGCAGAAATATGCCGCGAGCCTGCGCGCCGTCGCCCAGGTCAAAGTGTTGATGCCGAACGCCGCTCCGCCCACGACCGCGGCAGAGCGAGCGCGCGTCCTCGCCACAGTCAACGGCGAACAGATAACCTCCGGCGACATCGAAAACTCGCTACGCCCTTTAATCTTCAGCGTGCAGGAGCAGGTCTACACGCTACGCCGGATAGACGTTGACTTGAAAATCAACGACACGCTGCTTGAGCAGGAAGCGCAGAAACGAAAGATCACGACCATCGCGCTGCTCGACGCGGAGGTGACGACCAAGAGCAAGCCCGTCACGGAAGCCGAAGCGCGCCTCTTCTACGACCAGAACAAGCAACAATTGAACGGCGAGTTCGAGCCGTTGAAACCTCGACTCATAAAATATTTGCAGCAGCAGCAGGCGCGCGATGCGCAACTGGCCTTCGCCGAACAGTTGCGCCGCGCCGCCGTCATCCAAACGTTTCTCACGCCGCCGGAGCCGCCCGTCTACGACATCGCCACGGACGACCAGCCATCCTTGGGGAGCCAGAGCGCGCCCGTCACCATCGTCGAGTTTACGGATTACCAGTGTCCGGTCTGCGCCGCCGCGCAGCCTTCGATTGAAAGAGTGATGAAGGAGTATGAAGGCAAAGCGCGGCTCGTCGTCCGCGACTTCCCGCTCGAACAGCACGCCAATGCTTATCAGGCGGCGTTGGCGGCGGAGGCTGCGCGCGAGCAGGGGAAGTACTGGGAGTACGTCGCGCTGCTCCTGCGTAATCAAGAGAAACTTGGGACGCCCGCGCTCAAGGACTACGCGAGCCAGCTTGCGCTCGACCGGCAAAAGTTTGACGCCGCGCTCGACTCAAAGAAATTCTCCGACCAGGTGCAGCGCGACGTGCGCGACGCCCTGCGCCTCGGCGTCAACGGCACGCCCACCATCTACGTCAACGGCCGCCGCGTTTCCGAGAACACATACGAATCCTTGAAAGCCGCCATGGACGCGGCCCTCAAGGCTCCGTCGAAGAAATAGCCGGCGGAGTTGAAAGGGAACAGCGGCGAGCTTGCCCAAACAAGCTCGCCGCTTTCGGCTTCAGTGTATTTGAAGTTGAAGATGAGAGCGTTCGTGGGCTCTCATCTGATTGTGACTTCAAGCGTGTAGGGAGCGAGCGTGTAGTTGTCGTTGGCATGACCGACGACGATTTGATAATCGCCTGTGCGCGGCAGTTCGCCCGTCCAGTCTTGAACGTTGTCTGCGCCGTCGAGCGCGTCGAAGTTGCGGCTGCGCGGCGCGATGATACTGAACGTCGGCACGCCCGTGATGTGAACGAGCATGGTCTGGCCCGCCTCTGCGCGCAGGCGATAGACATAGCTTGCGCCCCAGTTGGCCTTGCCTTTCAACACGACCGTCGTTCGCCCGCGCGGAAACTGCACTCTTCTGGTAAAGGTCGTCCCCTTTTGCGCCGAGGCCAGCGAGATTGAACAGAGAATCAGAGCCGCTGCCGCCAGCAGGCGAATTGATTTGTTGAGGTTGAACTTCATCTGTCTTTCCTTTCGAGATTGTGACTCCGGCCAACACGCGACGGCGCGACGGAACAGAACCGTCAAACCACTTGTTCGTCATTCCGCTTTCATCACTGCCGACCTTTCGCGTTCTCACAAATGGCCTTCATTTGCTAACGCGAAAATCGGCGGCGATTTCAATCAATGAAGTTTGAGGCGGATTGACGACGAGGTTTCAGCATGCGCGGGCGGACAATAATAAAGCGGCAAGCCCCTCGCAAAGCTTGCCGCCTTCCTCACATCAGATACGTCTTGGAAGACGCATCTGCTCTATCAGGAGGGGCGCACTATATCACCACCGCCGCGCCTTGCCAAGAGAAAGATTCTCTTTTCAACTCTCTTAAGTTTCCCCGCGCCCGAAGCGCGCGTCCGTCGGCTATGGAGCTTTGTTTGTCGTCTTCGCCGGAGCTTTCTTCTCATTGCTGTTGGCGGCTGGCGGCTTGCCGCTGTTCTCAGGCTCAGGGCCGGGGCCGCCCGTCGGGGCAATGTTGGAATTGTTGGCCCGCTCGTTCGAGTTGGTGATGCCGAGCTTTGAGCTATTGTCGCTCTCCGCGTTGCTCGTCTCCGAGTTGTTGCCGCAACCAATCAGAGAAACGACGAGCAGCAGTAGGATGATGAGCGCGCTGAAAGTCTTTCGCATAAAGAAGCCCTCCGGTTTGAGAAAACAGTTTGAGAGAAGATTTCGTCTCGCTACTGTTTCATCATATAACGAGTCTCCGGCGATTCACAAAATTTCGCCATCGCCGTCGCTCACTTCATGCCGCGCTCTCTTTCGCGCCCTCGCTCTCCCGGCGGCGTCAAGAGCGCGCAGCACTGTGACGAGCGACCTTGAAACTCTCATCGTTTCCGCTTCCGTTTGGCGTGGTGTATCGTTGCCGGAAGAGAGAAATGTTTGAGAAGCCTGCGAAGAAGATGTTCAGAGGAAACGGATGAGCGAGGCCGCTGCGCAGATACAGGTTTTGACGGACGGCGACTGCCCTTTGTGCCGTTGGTCGCGGGCGCAGGTCGAGCCGCGCGACCGCGAGCGACGCATCGAGTGGCTCAATTACCGCGACCCGGAAATCATCGAGCGCATCGCGCCGCCGTACAGCTTTGAAGAGTTGAATCGAGAGATGCACGTGCGGACGACCGACGGGCGTTGGCGCGGCGGCTACGAGGCTTGGCTCGAACTGGTGCGCGTGCTGCCGCGCTGGCGCTTCCTCGTTCCCGTTCTCTCTCTCTGGCCGTTCACGCGCCTCGGCGCGCTCTTCTATCGCTGGCTCGCCAGCCGCCGCTACGCCCTCTTCGGCGTCCCTCCGCCCTGCGACGCGGAAGGCGTCTGCTCGCTGCACAAGCAAGGATAAACGCGACACACAAAAGCGCCGCGACGCGGACTGGAAGACTGCTTTTCAGCCTTCCTTTCATCGTTGCCGCGCGGCTGCGCGTAGCCTGCGTGGCAGGCCACCTTTGTGTGGGCTTGAGCATCAGAATGGGTGACAAATAATGGACGCGCAAACGGGCGAGACGAGCGATGAAGAAAGCGTTATCGTTCATTCGGAAAAGAGCTTTCCCGTTTGATTGCCGTCAGGGGATTTGACTTAGGAGAAGTGAAAAAAATGTCTTTCAGTAAAAGATTTGCGGCGTCGGTGGCGATGTTTATTGTCGTCGCGTTTGCCGCCTTGAGTGTGTCTGCTGCGCCCGTCGCGCGCCTTACGGACGACGGCAAGACGACGGCGAAGACGCGCGTTGAAGCGCCTTTGAATCTGGCCGTGCTGGTGCAGGACGACCTCGTTTCGCGCGTCGGCAACGAGTTGGGCGTGACGCGCGATTTCATACGCTCTTTGCCCGCCGGTTCGCGCGTGATGGTTGGCTATATCAGGAGCGGCTCTTTGCAAGTGCGCCAGCAGTTCACGGACGATCTGGAGCAGGCCGCCAAGAGCTTGCGCGTGCCTTTGGCCAGCGTGAGCGCCGCGCCCTATAACCCTTACGTCGAAGTGATTGAAGCCCTGCGCCGCTTTGATTCCGCAGAGAAGAATCGCAACGCCGTTCTGTTAATCTCGGACGGCCTCGACACTTCAAACGGTTTCGATTCGACGGCGGCGGGCAACACGCTCGACTTGCAGCGCGCGATTAAGGAAGCCGTCAAGCGCAACGTGACGGTCTATTCCTTCTACGCGCCGACGGTCGGCCTGACGAGTTGGAATCGCACGGCGGTCGGCTACGGCCAGAGTTCGCTCAATCGTCTCTCGAACGAGACGGGCGGACGCGCCTTCTTTCAAGGCACGAGCTTCGTCACCTTCGACGCGTACTTTGACCAACTGCGCGAGACGCTCAACGAACAGGTCGCCAAGGCTTACTAAGCGCGGCTACAACCGAATTGCTTTTCCACTGAGCGGGGCGTTTCGCAAGAGACGCCCCGCCCGCTTTTTGTCTGCCTGCCATTCGTCCGCCAGTAAATTTAACTCCGGCGCTTTCTCTTCCGGCGTTGATTTCGCGTCAAATAAAAAATTGCTCCGGCGATGTATTTTAAGTTCGCGCCGCCACACTGTTGAGTCGTCAGAGCCGCAAAATTATTGCTCTTAAATCTTAAACAAGGAATAGGTATACTTGCCATGACTACTCTCACAATCAACCGGCTTTCAATGTCGAAAGCAGCTTGCAGACGCTTCGTCAGTCGCAGACTTTTAACGACGACGGCGTTGCTCATGTTGATGTGCTTCGTCTCTTCGAGCGCGCTGGCGCAGCAGTTCAAGCCGCGCGGCGATTTCGATGGTGACGGCCACACAGACCTCGCCGTCTTTCGTCCTTCGGAAAGCAACTGGTACGTCCAGTCTAAATTTTTCGATACCGTCATCACGCGCAACTGGGGAAACGTTGACGACCTGATTGTGCCGGAAGATTATGACGGCGACTTAATCACGGACTTTGCCGTCTGGCGCCCGAAGGAAGGCGAGTGGCGCATCCTCGAAAGTTCCAGCGGCAAGACGCGGCTGGTGAACCTCGGCGCCCTTGGCGACATTCCCGTTCCCGGCGATTACAACGGAGACGGGCGAGCCGACCTCGCCGTCTTTCGTCCGAGCCGTGGTTATTGGGAAGTCAGAGACGTTGAAGGACGGCTGATTGTCAGTGGAAAGTTTGGCGGCGCGGAAGGCGACAAGCCAGTCCCCGGCGATTACACGGGCGACGGACGCTCCGACTTTGCTTATTATCGCCCGGACGAAGGCAACTGGTACGTCGTCGATAGCGCGACCAAGAAGCTTGAGGTGCGGCAGTGGGGCGAGCGCGACGACCAACCCGTTCCGGCGGATTACGACGGCGACGGGCGGATGGACATCGCCATCTATCGCCGCTCGGAAGGCAACTGGTACATCATCGGCAGCGCGAAGCAGCAGGTGACGCTGCAAGGTTGGGGCAACGCGGACGACATCCCCGTCCCCGGCAATTATGACGGCGGCTTGAATGCCAACATCGCGGTCTGGCGTCCGTCGGAAGGCAAGTGGTACGTCCTCAACGGCAGCATGAACGCCGTCATGCTCGTCGAGAGTTGGGGCATGGACGGCGACATCCCCGTGCCGTCCGCGTATCTTCCCGAAAACGTCGCGTCTCAACCGTCAATCTACATCACGAAATAACGGCCCGCCGATTGACAGCGAATCGGGAAACGAAAATTCGTCGCCCAATCGTTAGACGCCGCCCTTGAAGATTACTTCAAGGGCGGCGTTTGCTGTTGCCCGTCCCGCTTCTGTTTTCCGGCAACCAAGCCTTTGCCGCTCGATGCCCTGCGGTGGTAAAGTGACGCCTTAACGCGCCATGCCGGACGCTTCTCATAAACGGCGGCGGCGCATCTCCGGCCAGTGTCATGAAAACAGGTAAAGGACGCGAATACTGTCTCATCGTCGAAGGGGCTTACCTAACGGAGCCGGAAGCCGAGCACGCGCTGCGCGACCCGTTTATCGAAGACTGGGTAGAGCAGACCGGGCGTTTTCGCATTCACAACATGGGCGAGATAGAGGTTGCGCCCGGCGTTCCGCTCGGCAATCTGGGCATCATCATGCTCGACGAAAGATCGTTTGAGATAGCCAGTTGCGACCCCGAACACCCGCTCAGCGAACATCAGGCGAAAGGCGTCGCCGATGCCCTGCGCCGTCACGATATGTTCGACGAGATAAACGTCGAGCCGAGAGAAAGCAGTGACGAGTGACGAGTGACAAGTGACGAGCAAGAAGGAAAGCTATGATGAGCGATAAGTGATGAGTGGTGAATAATAAAGGCATCGCTGCTTTTACTCATCGCTCATTGCTCATCGCGCATCGCTCATCATTCGTCGCTCGTCACTCATTACTAACTTGTCACTTGCTGCTCGTCACTTGTCACTGTTCTATGCAAAGTTTTCTGGATGGGCGCGTGGTCGTGTTGGTGGGCGATTTGACGCGGCAGGAGGTAGACGCGATTGTCAACGCGGCCAATTCGTCGCTGTTGGGCGGGGCCGGAGTTGACGGCGCGATTCATCGCGCGGGCGGGGCGCAAATTCTGGCGGAGTGTCAGGAGATTCGGCGCGCGCAGTTTCCCGGTGGATTGCCGACGGGCGAGGCGGTCATCACGACGGGCGGCAATCTGCCCGCGCGTCATGTGATTCACACGGTCGGCCCCATCTACGGGCGGCACAAAGGGCGAGAGGCCGAACTGCTGGCCGCGTGTTACCGCAACGCGCTGGCGTTGGCCGTCAAGCACGGGCTGCGTTCGATTGCTTTCCCGGCTATCTCGACGGGCGCGTACGGCTATCCGCGCGAAGAGGCTGCGGAGGTGGCGTCTGCGGCGGTCGAAAGATTTTTGCTTGACGATGACAGCCTGGCTGAGACTCGTCTGGTCTTCTTCAGCGAGGGCGACGCGCGTGTGTTTCTTGAGCGGCAGCGATTTACTAATTCAACGAAGCGGGACAAAGTTTAATGGTTCAATTGTCAGAGGCTTTGGAAAGCCGTGCGGCGCAGCAGGGGCGAAGGCTGCCGGGCAGTTTGCGCGCTCTTGAGCGCATGGCCTGGAACTACTGGTGGAGTTGGGCGCCGGACGGCGGCGCGCTCTTCCGCGATTTAGACCCCGGCGTCTGGGAAGAGTGCGAGCACAATCCGCGCCGTCTGCTCGCGGAGGTGTCCGAGTTTCGCTTGATGCAGATGGCAACAGACCCGCAGTACTGCGTGCGCGTCGCGCGGCTGGCCGAGAACTTCGATGCGTACATGAAGGACGAGCGCGTCTGGCAGCCTTCAGCGGGCCACGCAATCGCGCCCGCGAATCCCGTCGCTTACTTCTGCGCAGAGTACGGCGTTCACGTCTCTCTGCCGCTCTACAGCGGCGGCCTCGGCATCCTAGCGGGCGACCACTTGAAGTCTGCCAGCGATTTGCGTTTGCCGCTGGTGGCGGTCGGCTTGCTCTATCGCTTCGGCTACTTTCGCCAACGCCTGACGCGCGACGGCTGGCAGGAAGAGCACTACGGCGTCACGCATCCGCAGGTCTTGCCAATTCAGCAGGTCAGGACGCAAGCGGGCGCGCCCGTTCACGTCGAGGTCTTGATGCGCGGGCGAGCGGTGCGCGCTCAGGCCTGGCGCGTGGATGTCGGGCGCGTGCCGCTCTACCTGCTCGACACGGACATCGCCGACAACGAAGAGACAGACCGTTGGGTGACGGGCCATCTCTACGGCGGCGACCGCGAGACGCGCATCGTGCAGGAGATGATGCTCGGAATCGGCGGCATACGCCTTCTCAGGCAGTTGCAGATTGAGCCGAGCGTTTTTCATTTGAACGAAGGCCACTCGGCTTTCCTGACTTTGGAACTGGCGCGCGAGTTGAGAGCGGAGCGCGGCGTCAGTTTCGATGAAGCCCGCGCGGCTGTCAGAGAGCGTTGCGTGTTTACGACGCACACGCCCGTTGCCGCGGGCAACGACGAGTTTGCCGCATCGCTCGTCGAGAAAACTTTCGGCGATTCTTACGAGCAGGCGCTCGGCCTGTCGCACGAAGAATTTTTGCGATTGGGGCGCGTCAATCCAAGCGACGTGGAAGACAGCTACGGGTTGACGCCGCTGGCCATCAGGATGTGCCGTTCGACTAACGGCGTCAGCGCGAAGCACGGCGAAGTCTCGCGCTCTTTGTGGCAAGACATCTGGCCGGACGCGGCTTCGCTTAAAGAGATTCCGATTACGTCCATCACCAACGGCGTTCACGCGCCCACCTGGGTCGCCCCGCTCATTCGCGCTCTCTACGAAAAATATGTCGGCGCGGACTGGGCCGAGCGCATGCGCGAGCCGGAGCCTTGGCGGGCCGCCGTCGAGAAGATGGACGACGCAGAGTTATGGGAAGCGCACAGCTTGCTCAAGCAGCGGCTCGTGGCCTTCATTCGTCATCGTTCGTTTCACGCGCGCGCGCATCGTGGCGAGACGCGCGATTACACGGAGGCCGCGCGGACGATGTTTGACCCGGCGGCTTTGACCATCGGCTTCGCTCGCCGCGTCGCGGCCTACAAGCGTTGGAGCTTGTTGTTGACAGACCCGGACAGGCTGCTGCGCTTGATTAACAATCCTGAGCGGCCAGTCCAACTGGTCTTCGCGGGCAAGGCGCACCCGCAAGACCAGGGCTCGAAGATTATCCTGCAACAACTGGCGCGCTGGAAGTATGAGCCGCTCGTGCTGAACCGCGCGGTCTTTCTGCAAGACTACGATCAGGAGATAGCGCGGCAACTCGTGCAGTCGGTTGATGTCTGGCTCAATGTCCCGCGCCGCCCGCTCGAAGCTTCGGGGACGAGCGGCGAAAAGGTGGCGATGAACGGCGGCCTCAACCTTTCGATTCTGGACGGCTGGTGGATTGAGGGCTACGACGGCGAGAACGGTTGGGCCATCGGCGAGAGCCGCGAGACGTTGGATGAATCGGAGGTCGCGGACATTGACCTGCGCGACGCAGACTCGCTCTACCGCACGCTCGAAGAGGAAGTTGTGCCGCTCTATTACGAGCGCGACTCCGACGGGCTGCCGCGCGGTTGGGTGGCTCGCATGAAGCACGCGATTGGAACTCTCGTTCCCGCCTTCAACAGCGACCGGATGGTCGAAGAGTACGCGAGCCGAATTTATCGCCGCGACGTTTAAGCGATGAGCCAGCGAGACGTGCCGCCAGCAGAATACAAACCACAGTTCACGCCCCGCTCAGGGTTCATCCACTGGCTGACCTACGGCTTCTTCGCGTTCGTCATCCTCGTCGTCATCGGCGGCGTCGTCATCAAAGTCAGGCAGCGTTTGAATGCGCCCGCGCCTCCGCCCGACCCCGCGAAGCTGGCTCTACGGCGCACGCTCTCCGCCTCCGACCTGAAAATCAAGGCCATCGCCTACACGCCCGACGGCAAGTTGCTCATCGCCGGATGCGGCGACGGCTCAATCAAAGTCTGGGACGCTGCGAGCGGCAACCTGCTGCGCACGCTGAGCGGCCACGAGCGCGACATACGCGCTCTCGCCGTCTCGCCGGACGGCAAGCTCATCCTGAGCGGCGGCGCGGACAAGACCGTCAGGCTGTGGGACGCCGCGACCGGAGAGTTGCGGCAGACGCTTTCCGAGCATCAGGGCGAAGTCTTCGCCGTCGCCTTCGCGCCCGACGGGCAGACGTTCGCCAGCGGCGGCGAAGACCACGCAATCATTCTCTGGGACGCGACGACGGCCAAGCCGAAACAAAAATTGACGGGCCACGACGATTGGGTCTACTGCCTCGCCTTCGCTCCCGACAGCAAGACTCTCATCAGCGGCGGCAGCGATTATTCCGTGCGCGTGTGGGACACAGCGAGCGGCGCGCAACTCAAACTCCTGAACCGCGACAACGGCTTTGAGACAGTGCGCGCCCTTGCCTTCGCGCCCGACGGGAAGACGTTTGCGAGCGGCGGCGACATGCTGAAAGTCTGGGACGCGCAAACGGGCGCGCTCAAGTTCGTCCTACGCAATCACACGGATTGGTTGCGCGCCATCGCTTTCTCGCCGGACGGGACGCTGCTGGCAAGCTGTAGCAACGACCGGACGGTCAGGCTGTGGGACGCGCGTTCGGGTCAGGCGAAACAAACGCTCAAAGAGCACGCGGACGCGGTGACTTCGCTGGCCTTCGCGCCCGACGGCCAGACGCTCGCCAGCGGCAGCGACGATAAAACGATGAAGCTCTGGAACGTTGAGGCGTTGAAATAACTTTCGCACAACCTTTAGCCATGAAGCGTCGTTCGTCGCCCGTCTCTCGCGTCTCTCAAGAGAGCGGCGCGGGCGAGCTTGAGATGAAAAATCGGCTTCGGTTTCTCTTGCCCGCGCGTTTGTTCCGGCTGCTGCGGCTCGTCTCTTCGCTGCTGAAAATCAGAGATGAAGCAATCGCTAATCGGGTTTGTTCGGATTGAAAGTGTGAGGTGTGATAGACTGCTTTCGTTTGGCTCTGGACGCGAAAATAATTGGATTGGATGCTGAGGCGAGTTGAATCCCCATGAAGTATTGCCCGGTTTGTCAGGCCAAGTATGAAGACGGCGTGAGCTTTTGTGCGACGGACGGCGAGGTTCTGGAAGAAGACTCGGCGAGTCTCGTCGGCGCAACGCTCGACGGCCAGTATCACATCGAAGCCCTGCTCGGCAAAGGCGGGATGGGCGCCGTCTATCGCGCGCGTCATATCCTTTTGGGCGACCGCGTGGCGATTAAAGTTCTGCCGCCGGAGATGCGCAACAACGCCGAGTGGCTGCGCCGCTTTCGCCGCGAGGGACAAGCCGCGCGCCGCTTTCGTCATCCGAACGCCGTCACCGTCTACGACCTTCGCACCACCAGCGAAGGACTCATCTACATGGTGAT
The DNA here is from genome assembly GCA_033855775.1 of Blastocatellia bacterium. GTDB lineage: Bacteria > Acidobacteriota > Blastocatellia > Pyrinomonadales > Pyrinomonadaceae > DASVTR01. The sequence goes on from JAWVFT010000005.1 coordinate 93,249, forward strand.
GGAGTTTGTCGAGGGCCACACGCTCGACGCCGAGCTAAAGGCGCGCGGGCGTTTCACTCCGCAGGACGCCGTGCGCGTGATGGAGCCTGTCATGAGCGTGCTCAACGCGGCGCACGCGATGGGCGTCGTTCACCGCGACCTCAAGCCCGAAAATATCATGATAGGCAAGCCGGGCGAAGACGGCCAGCCCGTGACGAAACTGCTCGACCTTGGCATCGCCAAGATGCGCGAAGTCGCCGGGTCGGAAGCCGCCGGGACGACCGCTCTCACGGTCGCAGGCCAAGTCCTCGGCACGCCCTTTTACATGTCGCCCGAACAGTGGGGCGAAGTTCCCGGCGACGGCAACATGGAGATTGACGGGCGCGCGGATATTTACAGCCTCGGCTGCGTCTTCTACGAACTGCTGGCGGGAAAGCGCGCCTTCGGCGGCCTGACCTTGCAGGAGTTGCGCCGCGAGCACGTCTCGCAGATAGCGCGCCCGCTTCAAGAGTTTGTCAACGAAACACCGGAAGCCTTCAGCCGCGCCATTGCCCGCGCGATGTCGAAGGAGCGCGACGACCGGCAGGCGACAGCCGGAGAACTGGCTAACGAACTGCGCGCCGCGCTCGGCGAAGCTCCGCTCAGCAGTTCGCAGTTGAACTTTAACGCCGCAGGCTCAAACGCGCAGGGCAGCCCGTCGCAGCCGTCGCTCAACGCGGGTTCGCAAACGGCGTATGAAAGCCCCGAAGCGCGCAACACCAACCCGGAGATTATCAGCCCGACGATTATGACTTTGGACGCGCCGCCGCGACCGCAGGCGAATCCGAACCCGCCGCCGCTGGCCTCAACTTCGCTGGCTCAGCCGCCGCCGCTCGACGCGACATCGCTCGCGCAGCCTCCGCCGTCGCAGCAACAGCAAGCGCCTTCATACAACACGGGCTATCAGGCCGCTCAGCAACAGCAACAACATCAGCAGCAACACCAGCAGCAACAACAGTCGGCTTACTCGCAGCCGAACGTTTACAATCCGGCTCAGCCCGCGCCGCCACAGTCGCAGCATCAGCAACAACAGTCATACACGCCGCAGCAGTCTTACGGGACGCCTGCAACACTGGCGACGCCCGCGCGTTCAAAGAGCAGCATGCCGATTATCGCGGCGGTGATGGGCGTCGTGCTGCTGGCGGCCAGCGTCGGCGGCTTCTTCCTGTGGCGCAGCATGAACGCGAAGACAGACGGGCCGCAGCCCGAAGCGGGCGGCGTTAAGCCAAACGATATGCCGGGGACAAACAAGAACGGCGGCTCGACGACCGGCCCGACCACTCCGGCCAACGCCAAGGAGACTGTCAGCTACTGGCTGGAGATTCAGGGAGCGGCGGGCGGCGGCAAGTCTGCGCGCGTGGCGGGCATCGTGCCGCTGGCTTCGGGCCAGCGCTTCAGGTGGCATTTCACGCCGCGCGAAAACGGCTACCTATACATCATCGGCCCCGGCGACGAGAATAAGCCCTACGGGTTTTTGACGGCCAAGCCTGACCCCGCGTCGGGCGTCACCTCAAACGAGGTCAAGGGCGGCGTTGATTTCGGTTACCCGCAAGCCGACGGGACTTGGATTACGCTCGACAAAAAGCCCGGCACGGAAAACTACACCATCGTCTTTTCGCCGACGCAGCTTTCGTCGCCGTCCTTTCTCGCCGCCGCCGGACGCCCTTTGACCGACGCCGAACTGAAGGAGTGGGAAGATTTTAAGACGAAGTTTAAGGCAAACGCGCCGGTCACCGACGTCATCAACGGCAGCGGCGTTGACCCAATTGTCTCAATCAAGATTCCGCAGTCCAAGCCGGCGGGCGAACCTGTCATCTTCGACATGCGAATCGAGCATAAATAAGCATGTTCCCTTGTCGGTCTTCAAGATTATCAAACACCGGCCACACGCAGCATCGCAAGGCCACCCTACTTTGAAGGAGTAATTCCCATGCCCAATAAGATTTTCGTTCCCCTCGTGTCGCTGGCGCTCGTCGCCTGCGCCGCCACGTTCGCGCGCGCGCAGCAAGACCCCAACCAAGAGGACGTGCGCGGAGCTTTTCTCTCCACGCGCGTCACCGTCGCCACCAGCACAAGCGGCACGCCGACCACCACCAGAAACACACGCAAGCAGAACCGCACGACGACTACCAGAAACACCAGCAAAGGCACAACCGCGAAAGGGACTGGAAAGGTCGGCGTCGGCGCTGGCACCAAAGGCGTGACCGGCAAGAGCACGAGCGGCGGCGACAGCACAGGGACGGGAAAGATTCCCATCAACTCTTACTCGTCCGCGCCCATCGGCCTCGGCTACTCGCTCTACATGAGAGACTCGAACGGCGACGCTGTGCGCGTTGACCCGTCGCGCGTTTTCCGCGCGGGCGACCGCATCCGCATCTCTCTTGAAGCGAACACCGACGGCTATCTCTACGTCTTTCACACGGAGAACAACGGCGAGCCGCAGATGCTCTACCCGGACGCGAAACTCGACGAGGGCGACAACTTCATCGAAGCGCACGTGCCTTACGAAATTCCATGGAGCGGCGAAGCAGCGGACAACCTGCGCTGGTTCGTCTTCGACCAGAACCCCGCGAACGAGCGTCTCTACATCGTCATCTCGCGCGAGCCGCTGCCGGGCGTGCCGACCAACGAACAACTCATCAGCTATTGCCGCAGCAACCAGTGTCCCTGGCGTCCGGCCACGAGCCTCTGGTCGCAGGTCAGAGTCAACTCCGAAGGCAAGGTCGTCGTGGACAAAAAGGCCGCGACCTACGGGCAGAAGCAGACGGCCTCCGAGCGCGACGCCACGACGCGCGGCCTCAGCCTCGGCACGAGCGCGCCCGAGCCTTCCGTCGTTCGCATGAACGCATCATCCAACGCCGGTGTTCTTGTCACCGCGCTCGACTTGATTCACCAGTAAAGCAGCAGCCGGGAGCCTTCAATGAACAGCAGCAGGCAGCAGCCGGAAGATAGCAGTCAGCATAACGGGCCGTGTCCGTTTCTTATCTGATTCTCTTTTCTTCCGGCTTCTCCTGTCTGGCTCCCGCCTCCTGCTCCATCATCGGAGAAGCCATGAAACCCAAAGCCACCCCGCTCGTTTACGTGCTGGCGTTAGCCATGATTTTGGCGACGCTCCCCGCCACCTTGACCGGCGTTCGCGCCGAAAATAATGAAGCTCTGAACAGTTCCGCTCCCGACCCGGCTGCGCCGCAGGGCGACAAGGCGCAGGCCAGTCAGGCTCTCAAGCAGGGCCGCGCGCTCTTGAAGCGCGGCAAGGCAGACCTTGCGCTCGAACGCCTGCAAACTTCGCTCAAGCTCTACAAGCAGTCTGGCAGCCCGAAGGGCGAGGCCGCCGCCAGCGACGCGCTCGGCGACCTCTACATGCGGCAGGGACAGTACACCGTCGCTCTCAATTTTTATCAGGGCGCGCACGATGCTTTCGTCGCCGCCGCCTCGAAGCAGGGCGCGTTGGAGAGCACGTTCGGGATGCCGGACAACGAGTATAACGCGAACCTCATGATGGCGAAGATTGGCGAGGCCAACTATCAACTCGGTCATGTCTCGGAAGCTAGCACAGCCTACGGCCAGATGAACGTGCAAAAGCCCGACCCGTCGAAGCTCGTCTCCGGCAACGCGGCTGCTCCGAAGAAGAGCGGCGGCGGCGGATTGTTGGGCGGGCTACGCAAAGCCGTCCCCGTCGCCATTCCCGGCGGCAGCGGAATTGACACGGCGATGGGCGTCGCCGGAGCCATCAAAGGCGCCATCGAACTCTATCGCCAGTCAATCGTCTACTCGGCTCACGAGATGGGCATGGGCCGCGTTGACTATTACAACAAGAGCTACGACTCTTCGAAGACGCATTTCAACGAAGCTCTTTCGTCGGCCAGCATTCCGATGATTGGAAAGTTCGGCCAATCGAAGCGCGTCCGCGCCTCTGCCCGCACGAGCCTCGGCGACGTGTCGCTTCAGCAGGGCGACTACAAGGGCGCGACCAAGTTTTACGCCGACGCCGTGAAGGGCGCGCGCGATGACAAGCGGCTTGATTTGATGTGGCCTGCGCAACGCGGTCTTGGCCGCGCGCAGTGGTTGCTGGCCGCGCAGAATAAAGACCCCAAGAGTTCGCTGAAGTCGCGCGACGCGGCCATCGCCTCTTACCGCGAAGCCCTCGCCACCATCGAAACGATTCGCTCCGGCAGCGTGCGCTCCGACGACGCGCGCACGACCTTCCTCGGCACCACGAAGGATGTCTACGACGAAGCATCTTCTGACTTGGCCGAGATGGCTTTGCTGGCCGCTCCCTCCGCAGGCTCGCCGCTCGACGGGCAAGCTCTGGCCTACGCCGACGAAGGCTTCAAAATCGCGGAGCAGGGACGCGCGCGTTCTTTGCTCGACCTGCTCGGCGAATCCGGCACGAACATCACCGAAGGCGTCCCCGCGGAGTTGCTCAAGCGCAAGCAGGACAATCTGGATCGGCAGCAGGAGATAGCTCAAACTCTGACCGGCGTTTCCGTCGGCGACGACGACAGCAAGGACGCGCCGAAGCCTGATGCAGGCAAACTCGAAGACGAACTCGAAGCGCTCTCGCTTGATTACGACCAGATAGAAAATCAAATTCGCTCGGCGAGTCCGAAGTATGCCGCGCTGACCTCGCCGCAGCCGCTCTCGCTGCAACAAGTCCAGCAGCAAGTCCTTGACGACAAGACGACCCTGCTCGAATACAGTCTCGGCGACGAGCGTTCTTACCTTTGGGCCGTGACGCCTTCGAGCGTCTCGCTCTACAAGCTGCCGACGCGACAGGCCGTTGACCAGCAGGCGCAGGACTTGCGCGCCCAACTGATTCCGCCCAAGCTCCAACGCCGCATCGTCGGCATTGATGTCGCGGAGCCGCAGCGCGGCCTCGGCCTCGGCGGCGACCCGCAGGCGACGGGCAGCGCCGGAGCCTTTGCCGCCGCATCCAACGCGCTCTACAAAACAGCGGTCGAGCCTGCCGCGTCCGTCATCGGCGATAAGCGTCTGCTCGTCGTCGCGGACGGCGCGCTCAACTACGTTCCGTTCGAAGCCTTAGTGACGGCGAGCGGCGGCACGGACTACGCGACGCTGCCGTATCTCATCAAGAGCAACGAAGTCATCTACGCGCCGTCGGCTTCCGTCATCGGCGTCATTCGCCAGCAAGGGCCGAAGGCTACGGGCAAAGACATGCTCATCGTCGCCGACCCCGTTTTCAACACCAACGACCCGCGCGCCAAGGGAGCCGCCGCCGGAGCGCAAGTCTCAGCCGACACGCGCGGACTCGGACTCGCCAGCGCTTTGACGGATGTGGCGGGCGCGCCCGCGACTGCGCCCGCGACGGGCCTCCAACTCGCGCGCTTGAACGGCACGCGCATCGAGGCGGACCAGATTGCCAAGCTCGCCAGAGCGGGCGGCGCGCGCGCAGACGTGTGGCTCGACCTTGATGCCAACGAAGCGAAAGTTTCGGCCACCGACATCAAAAACTATCGCATCGTCCACATCGCCACGCACGGCCTCCTGAACGCCGAGCGGCCACAGTTCACGGGATTGGTTCTCTCGCTCGTCGGCAACAAATCGGGCGACGGCTTCCTGCGAACCGACGAGATTTTTAATCTCGGCTTAAACTCGCGGCTCGTCATGCTCTCGGCCTGCGAGACGGGTTTAGGAAAGCAGAAGAAGGGCGAAGGCGTCATCGGGTTGACGCGTGCCTTCATGTACGCGGGCGCGCCGACCGTCGGCGTCAGCCTCTGGTCTGTCGCCGACAACTCGACCGCGCAGTTGATGACGGACTTCTACAAACGACTGCTCTCGACGCCGGACGGCTCGCCCTCGACCGCCATGCGCGCCGCGCAGACCAACATGATTACCGGCAAGAAGTACGCCGCGCCCTTCTACTGGGCGCCCTTCGTCCTCGTCGGCGAGTGGCGATGAGCTAAGTCTCAACAAGGCGAAAGGAGAAAGGATGAAAGCAGAGCTATTCCAGCCGGGTAGCCACGCTTTCATCCTTTCCTCTTTCATCGCCCGCCTTTCATCTTTCGCCGCGCGCTTTTCATCTTTCACGCTTAACCCTTCATCTTTCGCCGCGCGCTGTTCGCGCTTCGCTTCAAGCCTTTCATCCTTCGCCTGTCGCCCGTCGTCTTCAGTCTTCCGCTTCAATCTTCGCTCTCGTCCTGTCACCGTCAAACTTTGTCTATCGCTGTTGCTGTCGCTCTCGCCGGTCGTCGTCGCTGCTCAGGCGGCGCGCGTTGGTGAGTCGCGTCGTGGGCAGCCGTGCGCGCCTGCGTTCGATGTGAAGGAAGCGGAGCAGGAGTTTGCGGCGGCTGCCGCGAAGCATCACGGGCGATTCAGAGAGTTGATACACGAACGCGGGCTTCATGCGCCGCCGGTTGACGCATCCAACGCCGAACTGAAAAGCCTCACGGCGAGGCTTGAGCGCAGCTTCGAGAAAGAGACGGCGGCGCTCTTCTACGACGAAGACGAGGCGGGGTTGCGCGCGTGGTTGATTGACCGCGCGGGCGTGCGCGCCTTTCATCGCGCCGCTGTGGCTCCCGCGCAACTTGAGACGGCGATGGCCGCGGTGCGCGAATCTCTGGACGTAGAGAATCTGGCGGCGGTGAGGTTGCCGCCGCGACTGCGACCGAAGAGAGTCGCCGCGCCGTCCGCTCCGAATCCGAAAGCCTTGCTGTCGCGTCGTCTGCTTGAGTTGACGAATCTGCTCTTGCCTGCGGACATCGCTTGCGCTCTCTCGCAGGTGCGTCATCTGATTATCGTTCCCGTGCGCGACCTCGGCACGGTTCCGTTCGCGGCCCTGCGTCCCTTCGATGACGCCTCAAGCTTGATTGACCGCATGTCTGTGACGATTGCTCCGAGCCTTGAAGACTTGAAGGCGGAGCCGCGCGGTTGGTCAGGCGATTTTCGCCAGCCGCTTCTCGTCGGCAATCCGTATCTCTCGCCGGGCGCGGGTTGGGAGCCTTTGGAGAACGCCGAGCGCGAAGCGCGTTTCGTCGCGCGCCTCTACGGGACGCCGCCGCTCGTCGGCAGGGAAGCGACCAGAGACGCCGTGCTCTCAAGAGTCGCCACGGCGGACTTTCTATACTTCGCCACGCACGGCGCAGCCGACCCCGCGCGCCCTTTGGACGGCGGCTTCCTTGTCTTCTCCGGACAGAACGGAAGCGAAAACGTCTGGACGGCCAGAGAGATTCAAGCGACTCCATTGCGCGCCCGCCTCGCCGTCTTGAGCGCGTGCCAGACAGGGCTTGGAAAAGCGCATGACGCGGGCATCATCGGCTTGGCGCGAGCCTTTCAACTGGCGGGCGTGCCGCGCGTCGTGATGAGCCTGTGGAGCGTCTACGACGACGCGACCGCCGAATTGATGCAAGCCTTCGTTCGCAACCTGCGCGCCATGCCGCCCGCCGAAGCTCTACGGCAAGCGATGCTCGAAGTCAGAAAGCGGCGGCCTGACCCGGCTGAGTGGGCTTCCTTTGTCATCTTCGGCTCGCCGCTGTAATCTATCCGCAAGCTTTTGTCGAAAGCGCGGCCCTTCAAAGTTTGCTTATCAACGATGCGCTCGCGCCGTGGCTTTCATAGCCGGTTCTGCAATATCAATTCAGTTAAGGAGACTCTAAGGAATGAATGCGAAGAGGTGGAATCTGGTCTGCGCTCTGGCGATTGTGTTAGCCGCGACGCTGGCCTGCAAGTTCAGCTTCACGACCGCCAATATCAGCAGCCTCAAGCTGAGCAAGGAAAAGGATGGCTCGACGAACAGCAGCTTCGGCCGGCAGGATAAAGTTTACGCTATGGCGGATGTCTCGAACGCCCCCGGCAAGATGAAATTGAAGGGACGCTTGTTGATTGACAATATCGAAGGCTACAAGTCCGGCGACCCCGTTCCCGGCATGGAGACGACGATTGATTTGCCCGGCAGTTCTATGGGCTACTTCACCTTCTCGCCGCCAAGCGCCGGTTGGCCCAAAGGCTCTTACAAAGTCGAAGTCTCTCTCATCAACGAAGACGGCGAGCAGAAAGACCAGAAGACGGACACGTTCAGCGTCAGCGGCGAGTAAGCTTGCCCGTCAAGCTTGCACGTCAAGCTCGAAACGGCCTGCCGCGCTCTCTGCCAGCGGATTCAAACATGGGCCGGATGAGCCGGGAACAAGAGACGACAGCTGCCGGCGCATCTGTTGTCTCACGGCTCATCCTGTCCATTGATGCTCGTCGCTTTTCGTCGCTCTGCTCGGGGCCAACTGAACGCGCGCAGTGTAGCGCGGGCGCGACTTGCCGCCAGCCGAGTTGATAAGTTACTGTTAAGCGCAAGCAGCGACAAAGGCTATTCGAGAGCAGACGGCGAGCGCGCGGGCCTTGAGAGCGCGTATCCGGCTCTCACTCTCTTGTCGCTGTAATCCGGCACAACGGGAGGTTTCGTATGGCACGGGCGAAGGGCGCGGAGAACAAGACTCAATTCAATCCTGTGACTGACGAGAGCGCGCTCAAAGAACTCTTCACGCTCTCGAACAGCCAGCCTGTCATCCTTTTCAAACACAGCACGACATGCCCGATTAGCGCTGCCGCTTATCAGGAGATGTCGGGCTACGGCGGCGAGGTTTCGCTGGTCGTCGTGCAAGAATCGCGCGACCTCTCGCGCAGCATCGAACAGCTAACCGGCGTGCGCCACGAATCGCCGCAGGCCATCATCCTGCGCGACGGCAAGGCCGTCTGGTCTGCTTCGCATTGGAGCGTCACGGCAGACGCCGTTAAAAGCGAGTTCGACAAACGACAGTGAGCGCGCCCGCCGGCAGCGGCGAAGCGCGGGCAGTCGCCGTGAGCTTGAGAACTGAAAGTTGAAAAGCGGTTGATGAGCGATTTTATGGAAAGGCGCGGCCCGGCGGTTGAGCCGCGCGAGATAATGCAGGAGGGCGAAGGCGGCCTCAGGATAACCTGGGCCGACGAGCGCGTCTGTCGCTTCAACGCTCCGGCCCTGCGCCGCGCCTGTCCCTGCGCGCAATGCGTCAACGAATGGACAGGCCAGCGCGTGCTCAAGCCCGAATCTATTGACGATCAACTGAGCATAGACAACCTCGCCGTCGTCGGTCGCTACGCGCTCAACTTTCGTTGGAGCGACGGCCACGAGACAGGCATCTACAGCTTTCGCTACCTGCGCGAGCTATGCGAACAACAGGAAAAGGATGAAGGATGAGCGATGAGCAATGAGCAATGAAGGCTATTGAACAATTGATTCGACGGCGATTGAATCAATCGTTCAGCCTTCGGCTCTCAACGCTCATCGCTTCCGATGATGTGCGCTGCCAAGAAAATTATAGTGATTGAGGATGATGAAGTCGCGCGCGAATTGATGCGGCTGGCGTTGGCGCGTCGTGGCTACGAAGTCGGGACGGCGGAAGACGGCCTGCGCGGCTATGAAGAGATAATGCGGCTGCGCCCTGACCTGATTATCACGGACATCAGCATGCCCGCGGCAGACGGGGCGCATCTGGTCAGGCGCGTCCGCGACACGACGGAAGTGGCCGCGACGCCGATTCTCATCACCACAGGCTTCGGCACCGGCAACGCCACCTTCGCGCTGACGCAGGGCGCGGACGCCTACGAGCCGAAACCAATTAACCCGGAGAGTTTTCTGTCAACGGTAGCAAGGCTTTTGGGAGACGGTTAGTTTCAAGCTAAGGCTTCAAGCTTCAAATCAAACGAAGCTGAAATTCCTGAAACTTGAAGACCGGCGTATTGAAGATGAATCCAACGGAGATAGTCGGCTGGATCAGTTCTGTGATTCTGGTCCTGACGATTGGCAAGCAGGTTTACAAGCAATGGCACGAAGGGTCGAGCGAGGGCGTGTCGAGTTGGCTGTTCATCGGGCAGATGGCGGCCTCCTTAGGGTTCACGATTTATAGTTGGCTGGTCGGCAACATGGTCTTCGTCGTGACCAACTCTTTGATGCTGCTCAACGCGCTCGCGGGCTTCGCCATCGTGCGGCGTCATCGCAAGCGGCAGCAGCGACAGCAGCGGGGGGCGCCCCCTTCGACCGACGGCAAACTCGAAGCAGAGCAGGCTTAAGCGCGAACCGTTCGCGCCCGCAAGCGACTGCTCATCAACGTCTGACATCAAACATCAAGCGACAGCGATATGAACGAAAAAGATTTTTTCAACGAGAGACAGGAAACGAAACGCGCGAGCTTCAGTTGCCCGCATTGCCGCGAGCGCGCCGATTACGAAGTGCGCTGGCTGACGCGGACGAAGAAGCCGCAGTTGCCGCGCGGAGCCAACGAACAAGACCGCGCCCGCTTCGCCAAGTCGCGCGACTACATGGTGCGCATTGACGACATGCTCGCCTGTGTTCGTTGTCGCAAGCGTTTCGACATTCCCAATTCGCAATCGGTCGTCTTCATTTAAGGCGGCGCGCGGCGCTTCGGCCTCGCCGCCGAAGCAAAGCTTTCCCCAACCTGAGAGGAGAAAAACTGATGGATGATCTCATCAAGCAAGTCTCGGAAAGAACCGGCCTCGGCGAAGAGAAAGCCAAAACGGCGATTGACACCGTGGTCAACTTTCTGAAAGACAAACTCCCCGCGCCCATCGCCGGGCAGATTGATAACGCCTTGTCAGGCGCGGGCGGAACGATTGCCAGCGCGGGCGGCACCGTGATGGACAAAGCGGGCGACATGCTCGGCGGCATCTTCGGCAAGAAAGACTAAGCTCGCCGCGGGCCAGCGCAGCGACGGCAGCAGTAGCGCGAAGGGTGAAAGGCTGAACGGAGAGAAGAGCAATCTTCTTTCCTTCATCTTTCACCCTTTCGCTTGTTTGCAGCGAAATTTGATTTGCTGGAGCCGACAAATTCGATGACGGACAAGCTACACGGCGTCGTAGCGTTTGAGCTTGCGATAGAGCGTCGAGAGGTCTATGCCGAGGATGTTGGCAGCGCGGGCTTTGTCTTGATTGACGGAGGCCATCGTCTCAAGGATGTGGCGGCGTTCTATCTCTTCGAGGGTCGGGCGCAGGCCGTCGGGGTCGCGCAAGGTCGCGCCCTTTTGGCCCGCGTCGCGGACGCGCGGCGGCAGGCTGTCTAAGTCAATCTCGTCGCCGCTCAAGGTGAAGGCGCGCTCAATGGCGTTCTGTAGCTCGCGGACGTTGCCCGGCCAGTTGTAGTTAATCAGGGCTGACATGGCCGCGGGTTCGATGCTTTTCTCTGCGCTCGACTGTTCGCGCGCGGTGCGCGTGATGAAGCTGCGGACGAGCAGCGGAATGTCTTCGCGCCGCTCGCGCAGGGGCGGCAGGTGAATCTCTATGACGTTGAGGCGATAGAAGAGGTCTTCACGAAAGCGTCCCTCGGAGACTTCCTTTTCGAGATCGCGGTTGGTGGCGCAGATGATGCGCGCGTCGAAGTTGACGGCTGCGCTTGAGCCGAGCGGCGTCACTTCGTGCTCCTGAATCGCGCGCAGCAGTCGCACCTGCATGGCGGGCGTTATCTCGCCGACTTCATCCAGAAAAACCGTGCCGCCCTCAGCCGAGCGAAAGAGGCCGAGCTTGTTTGTCACTGCTCCCGTGAACGCGCCCTTCGTGTGGCCGAAGAGTTCTGATTCGAGCAACGTTTCAGGAATCGCGCCGCAGTTGACGGCGACGAACGGGCGGTCTGTGCGCGGGCTATTGTGATGAATGGCGCGGGCAATCAATTCCTTGCCGGTTCCGCTCTCGCCCTGTATGAGAATGTTGGTGTTGGTGGCGGCGACCTTTTCGACGAGGCGAAAGACGGCTTGCAGGGCGGGCGCGGCGCCGATGATTTCCGAGAAGCTATAACGACGGTCAAGCTCGCGGCGCAGTTGGCGATTTTCACGAAACAGTTCGCGCTGGCGAATCGCGTTCTTCACGGATTGCAGCAAGTCTTCGTTGACGAAAGGCTTGGTGATGTAATCGTAAGCGCCTTTGCGCAGGGCCGCGACCGCCGAGTCAACGGACGAATAAGCGGTCATGACGATGACGAGAGCTTCGGCGTCGATGTCCTTGATGTGGTCTAGCAGCGCGAGGCCGTCCATTCCGGCCATGCGTATGTCCGTCAGCGTGACGGCGACATCTTCGGCGGCGAAGCGTTCGAGGGCTTCTTCGGCGTTGGCCACCGCCGCGACCTTGTAGCCGCTCTCTTCGAGCAGTCGCGTCAGGATGGCGCGCATCAGGTCTTCATCTTCGGCGACGAGAATGAGCGGCGTTGTTTTCATCTCGGTTCATCTCTCTTTATGTTTGCCCGTCACGAAGAACGGGCGAGCGCGTTGGACGTTGACAGTATCGCGTTAGCGGGGCGAGATTTCAAACCGCGACCGGCGGCTGTTTGACACACCCGACTCCGAACAGCTATACACCTGAAGATGTCGCTCGCCGCGCAAATCAGACAATTCGAGTTGGCCGACAGGGAAGCTCTGCTCGCGTTTTTGCGCGTCGCCTACCCGGACGACCCGCGCAAGAGCGAGCCGCTCTACTGGCGTTGGCACTATCTTGAGAATCCGCAGACGGACACGAACAACGTGCCGCTCTGGATAGTGACGAACGGCGCGGAAATCGTCGGGCAGGTGGCGACCATTCCAGTCAAGCTCAAGGTCGGCGCAGAGGAAACGCTAGCCATCTGGATTCTGGACTTTATCGTTCACGAGGATTATCGCGGGCAGGGACTCGGCAAACGTTTGATGGGAGAGGCGCGCAGGTTTTGCCCGACGATGATTGCGCTCGGCATTAACGAAGGCTCGACGGCGGTGCTGCTCAAGACCGGATGGAAGGCGATGGGCGGCGTGCGTCGTTATCAAAAGCTGCTCTATCCTGGCAACGATTTGCAGCAGGCTTCGCGCTTCGCTCCGCTGCGCGGCTTCGTCAATCTCGCTTACGCGCCGTTTCGTCCAGGGCTGAAAGGCGAGCGGCAGAGTCGTTGGACTGTGCGCGAGGTGGAAGAGTTTGACGCTTCGTTTGACGAGTTCTGGCGAGAAGCTAAGAGCCAGTGGCCGTGCGCGGTCGTGCGTGACGCGCGCAATCTGGACTGGCAATTCAAGCGGCAGCCGGGCAAAAAGTTTGAAGTCCTCGGCCTCTACGAGCAGGAGCGTTTGGTCGGCTACGCGGCGCTCTTTTTTAGAAAGGCGGGTCTGGCCGGAGCGCCCGCGAAAGCTTCAATCGCGGACATCTGCTATCTGGCCGACCGCGCGCCCGAAGTGATTGACGAACTGCTGCGCGCGGCCCTGCGGCTGGCGATGAAGCGACGCGCGGGCAGCCTCGTGACAGACGTTCACGACGCGCGCCTCGAAGAGCGGCTCAAGCTGTTGGGCTTCTGGCACATCAAAAAGTCGCCGCAGTTTATGGCCCACGCCACAGACGGGCGCGAGCCGTTGATGTA
>JAWVFT010000006.1:0-47182 GCA_033855775.1 Blastocatellia bacterium
GCATCTCTTTCATCTGACGCTCAGGCATCATCTCAGGGATCAGGAGATGTGGATAGCGCACTATCTCCATTGGAGTCGTCACGAGATACTCAGCCTGCCGCATGAAGAGCGCGAGTCATACGTTGAAAGAATCGTTGAATGCTACGCCAAGAAATAACCGGGAGCGACGTTGAAGGGCCGGTGTAGCAGTTGTTAAAGGTTCTCAAAGAAGCCCGCCGATCTCGCTCCTAATCGGCGGGCTTTCATTTATCACCCATTATGCCATCGAGCGCAGTTTACGAATTAGCTCTCCTGCTAAGCCTCAAGGATGCCGCCAGCGGCGGGCTTGATCGCTTTGAGGATCGCCTGCGCGCGACCGGCAAAGAGGGGCGACAGCTTCTTCAAACCGTTCAAGACCTCCGCAAAGACTTGCGGCAGGGACTCACCCTTGCTGGCGTCGGAGTGGCAACGCTGGTCGGACTGAAAAAGGGCGTTGACACTGCCGGTGATTTCGAGTCTGCCGTCACAGACCTGCGCCTCTCTATCGAGGAATTGGATAAGAGCGGAAGCGTCAATCTCTCCCAGCTTGGCAATCAACTCTCGCGCTTCGAGCAACTCGGCATGCGTCTCGGCAATGCGCTGCCCGGCTCGACGCAGGATTTCATCGAAGAGTTCGCCGTGCTCAAGCAGGGCGGATTAGAAGTTGAAACTATCCTCAACGGCGCGGGTGAAGCGGCAGCGCATCTCGCCGTTGTGATGAAAGAGAAGCCGAAGGATTTGGCCGAGCCGCTCGCCCAATATGGCAAGATGTTTGCCTTTCAAGCTGATGAGTATGTCAAAGCCGCTGACCTCTTCAGCCGCATCTATCGCGCCACGGGGTTGCGTTCCGGCGAATTGATTGAAGGCTCCAAGTTCTTCCAATTGCGCGCGGGCGCTCCGCTAGGCTTGAAAGGAATTGAAGGCGGCGAGATTGGCGCGCGGCTGATGGCCGCGCTGAAGTCCTATGGCCTCGAAGGCGGCATCGCTGGCCGTGAAGCAGCGATGTTCTTCAGCCACATGGCGACGCACAAAGAAGCTCTACAAAAGGTCAAAAAAGACTTCGGAATTGATCTCCAAATCTTCGACAAAAAAGGTAACTTCCTCGGCTTCGATAATGTGTTCAAGCAGATGGAGAAGCTGCGCGGGCTGAAGACGCAGCAGCAGATGCAAGCCTTTAAGGAGTTGGGTGGCGAAGAGGGCGCGGGCATCGGCAACATCTTCATGCAGATGGGCGAGGCCGGATGGAAAGCTCAGTATGACAAGCTCAGCAAGATTCCGGCGTTGCAAACACAGATCAATGAAGCGACGCAGACCTACAACGCAAAGGTCGAAGCGGTGCTCGGCACCTGGGAGAATTTGAAGGCAACGGCGTTCACTCCCCTGCTAGACCAAGCCAAGCCGATACTCGATAAAGCAAATGAAATCGTCGGCTTCATCCAGAGCTTCGCGCAGGCGCATCCGACCCTTGCGCTCGTGGCTGGTGACATCGTAGCGGTCGGAGGCGTGGCATTGACGCTGGTGGGAACAGTCAAAGCGTTGACTGCGGCGTGGAGGCTGTGGCGGATTGCTTCAGCGGTCGGATCGAGCGAGCAGACCATTCTCGCCTTCCTGAGAAATACCAGCACGGAGACAACGACGGCCACAACGAAGATAGGCGGCTTGAGGGGCGCGCTCACAAGCATGCCAAAGGTCGTTCAAATCTCTCTGCTGCTCGTGACCATCGGCTATACCGTTGAGAAGATTATAGAGATGCTCAACGCTATCAAAGAATATGAGAACGCCGATAAAGGCGGGAAGGATGCGGCGCAGGCAGGCGTTAAATCTTACCTTGATCTGAAGGATAGATACGCCGCGCAGGGGCAGCAGATGCCGCGTAGCTTCGCGCAGTCGAAAGCTGCTACGGCCTTCTCTTCGATAGATCGTGAAGGGACATTGGTGGACAGCCTTCGCGGCGGCGCATGGTTCGGCGTCAAGAAATTCTTTGACCCTCAAGAATGGTTTGGCCCGAATAAATCTCCTTTCTATTCCAGCGGCACAGGAATGCAAGCCAAGCTGGTTAAAGAGCGTGCGCCGGAATTAGGCATCCCTGAAGTGATGGCCGAGTTTAGAAAGAGGATTCAAGGTCTGGACATTTCAGCGGACGCGAAAGGCTCTTTTGAAAAAGTTCTCCAGATGGCTTTCCCGGAAAGCTTTCTCAAGTCCAGCACAGACATGGGCGCGCAATTCACAAAGCTCAACGCTGAATTGGAAAAGACGAACGACTCCACAACAAAATTGTGGACTGCTTTTGATGGCGCCGAGACATCAACCAGGAGAGCTTCTACTGGTCTCGATTTATTCAATCTGAAGCTCCAAAGCTTCACGCTGCCAAACTACTACGGTCAACCTCCAGTTGGAGGCGACACGTCGAGCGCAGGAGCTGCGCCCGGCTCGCCCGCCTTGCCACTAAAACCATCTTCAGCGTTGCCCTACTTGCCGTTCGGCAAAACGAGCAGTGTCGGCGACATTCACATCAACCTGCCGCCCGGCGCGCAAGCCGCCAACGATCCGCAGGCTCTGGCGTCGCTCGTGCAGGAAAAAATACGCGAAGCTCTCGCCGAACCTGATGGTTTCGGACAGTTGTTGAGCGCTCATTCTTCAGTCGTTGAAGACATAGTAGCGCGACGCATCGAGCTTAGAAGGGAGCGTGCTTGATGGCTGCTTTGCCGGGACAGTTCGCCCTCACTAATCCAAACACCGGCGAGGCGTTCGTCTTCCAGTACTTCCCGACCGGCATTGATCTGGAGAGTCGCGCTAACTGGAATCCGCGCGACACAACAATAGGCGTCCAGCCTATAGATTATGCGAACACTGCGCCCTTGCGCATCACCGTTGATGAATTGCTGCTCGATAGGTCTGATACGAATATCTCCATCGAATCCGACCTCAGGCGCCTGCTCGCGTTCATGGCAGAAGATAGCAAGCTCGGCAGACCGCCGACGTTGGTTGTCATTTGGGGCGTATGGCAGGAGACGGTTGTGCTGGAATCGGTCTTTATAAAGCAGAAGTTGTTTACCTTGGAAGGAGACCCCGTTCGAGCTTACCTCAGCCTAACGCTAATTGAGTTTCAAGAGGATGGAACAAATACCAGCGTGAAGATTAACGACAACGACAATGACAGCGGCAGTGGCATCGGAGATTTCTAGGAAGCTATATGAGCGCGCAGACACCATACGAAAGATACGGTCAACCTTCGCCGGACACGGACGCTTATTTGCAGGAGTATGTCTTTCGCGCGAATGACCGGCTGGTTAATCTTGCGCATCAGTTTTATGGCGATTGGCGGCTCTGGCGGCTGATCGCTGATCGCAACAGTCTCGTGGATGTGCGCAACATCGCGCCGGGCACGCGCCTCCTGATTCCGCAACGGTCATTGCAGCGTGGGAGGTTCGAGTCTTTATGACGACTGGCAACCATCACGCAATCGTTGAACTGGACGGCCAGACTTGGGATTCATGGGAAGACCCTCGCTTGTTTGAACGCGTCACGGCTGATCTGGTGACAAACGAAGCGTCGGAAGCAACGTGGTCAATCCGCGATAATAACTTTCGCATGATTGATAGATACACGCGCGCCGATGGCGTTCCGCTGCTGCCGGTGCGTATCTGGCTCGGCTACGGGCCAGACCTCGGCGAGCCTCTTTTCAAGGGACTGCTGGCGCGCGTTGAGCGCGGCCCCAACGACACCACATTCCGCTTCTATGACATGGGCTTCAAGATGCGTTTGGTAAAGAAGCCCGGCTATCACAACAAGAGTGATGACGTGGCGATCATCAAGAAATTAGCAGAGCGCAACGGCCTGAAGTTTGAAGGGCCGGATAAGCCTCTCAACCTTGGGCCGCATGATGCTGTGATACAGGATGAGCAGACGGACTGGCAGCATGCTATGGAGCGGGCCGAAGATGCCGGGCT
The DNA here is from genome assembly GCA_033855775.1 of Blastocatellia bacterium. Taxonomy (GTDB): domain Bacteria; phylum Acidobacteriota; class Blastocatellia; order Pyrinomonadales; family Pyrinomonadaceae; genus DASVTR01. The sequence goes on from JAWVFT010000006.1 coordinate 3,969, forward strand.
GATTCTCTACGTTCGTCAAGACACGCTTTTTGCCAAACAGCCAGCGCGCGTCGGGAAGCCGAAGATGACACTTGCATACCGGAAAGATTTCACGCTTCTCAGCGATTTCAGTTTGACGTTTAAGGCGCCGGAGAATCAGGACGGACGACCGCAGCAAGTCAAAGTGCATGGGCGCGGGCGCGGCGGTCATCGTTTGACCAGAGACTCTGACAAGAGCCAGCGTGGTCATCATCGAACACACCTCAAGCATGATCTGCCCACGCACAATAAAAAGTCGGCTAATAGGCGCGCACAAGCTCAAAAAGAGTTACAGCGCGAGCATGCTTTCCGCTGCACTGTCCGAATTATTCCACCGGCTTATCAGAGAGCGGATGTGCGTGACACTGCTCAACTAACTGAAATGGGGAAGCTCTTCAGTGGCCTGTATCTCTGCGACTCAGCCAACTACGATTTTTCTGCGCGCGGATTGAATACCACTTACGATCTATATCGTGACGTGAAGGAGTGAGTATGCCCCGGAATATCTTGCGGGAGTTGAATCTGAGCGCCGGTCGAAGGTCGTCGCAAAGTGAGTCCAGCAGCCGCTGGATGACTGGCGTCGAAGCGATTGTGGCCATCAACATAGACCCGGAAAACCAACATCGCATCAAGGTCGTCATTCCGATGATTGATGAAAACTTGATTTTCGATAAGTGGGTGCGTCCTATGGGCGTGGATGTTGGCGAGCCCGGATTCGGGAGCTTCTTCGTCCCGGCTCTGAAGAGCGAAGTGATTCTCTGCGGGCGATTGGGCCAGAAGCACAATCTCTTTTACGAGAGCAGCTATAACGAGGATTTTGAGGTGGCCCCTGACTTTAGAAACGAAGACGGCGCGAGCGGCGGCGGGACTGTTTGCGGTGTTCGTTCGCCGGGCGACATGAAATTGATAGCCGAGCATGACATGCAGTTGCGCATGGGCCGCGCGCACATTGAGGCTGATGCGACGATTCGCCTTCTCGCGCCCGGCGGCGTCTTCATCAATGACCGGAGGATCGGATGAGCGTTCAATTGCCAGCAGTCAAGCTGCCGCACATTCCGCTGCCGACGATTCGCGCTATCCCAACGATTCCGGGCGTGGGCTGTACTGGCGGCAACACCACGACTCTCGTTGGCGAGCAGTTTGGCAACTTGCCCGACCTCGATGCGGTGCGCCATATCAAAGAGCTTAAAAAGTATCTTGAGGAACAGATGCAGACACTGATTGAGGGCTATGTGCCAGCTGCCGAGCGCCAGCCGGTGTGGGCGGCGCGGGTTGCCAGATATGTCGAAAGAGTCAGTGAATTATTGGAAAGCCTGAATGAGATAGTCAGCGGAGTGATGGCTGAAACGAATGCGTCCATGAATTTCGTGAATGGCAAGATCGGCGAGCTTAACGCGGCACGGGCTGAAGCCTTGAGCATCCCCGAAGCGACTCGCTCTGCCGTGCAGCGGCTCGCCCTTGAGCGCACCAACCAATATATAGCGGAGTTGAACCAGCAGATGGGCAGGCTTGAATCAACAATCAGTTGCATCACTGCATTGTGAGAGAGAGTAGAACGGCGACCTAAAATCTATGTCTATTCAAGGCTCATGGCTGGCTCATCCCTTCCGCCCCGATCAGCGCGGGACGCTGGTGACGGTTTCAGATCGCGTGGCGATGGTCAAACAGTCGCTGGAGGCAATCATTGAAACTCGGCAGGGCGAGCGGGTGATGGCGCCAGAGTATGGACTGCCTGATTTTGTCTTCGGCGTGATCGGGATCGGATTTGCTGCAACCGTTGCCTATCACGTCACGCGGCAAGCCAAGAGATTCGAGCCGCTGCTGGATCAGATTCGCGCGCGCGTCGGCGAGATGCGGGGCAGCAAATTTGCTCCAGGCGTCGCTGAAGACCAGCAACGCGCGGTCATTTATTTTGAATTTACTGTGCATGGCTCAAACACTCCATTCAACATGACTTTTCCAGTATGGGAGTTTCGCAATGGCACGAAATAGCAACGGGGAGCGTGAAAAGTGATGGCCGGACTGATTCCACCGCCTGACCTTGACCTTAGAGACGAAGAGCAGCTGGCTGCTGAAGCCATCGCGCGCGTTTCCGGCAGGCTCAATGCTGCCCGGATTCTGAGCCAGATTGAATATCTGCGAAACCTTTATGACCGAAGCATTGCTGGCGAACTCGCGCCGCCAGCGTGCCCGGAACTGACCAATGCCAACCCCTCTTCGCCGCACACTGTTTTGTTGGAAACACAGGGCTGGCTGCTGGCGCAGATTGCGCGTCGCATTAACCAGTTGCCGGAGCGGGACGCCATTGAATTCCATCGCCTCTTCGGCATTGAGTTGCGCGAAGCGACTGCGGCCACCACGACGCTGTTATTCACGGTCGCTGCGGTTGGCGGCGTCTATCACATCCGCATCCCAGGAAGCACGCTGGTCAGCACAGAAGACGGCCAAATGGTCTTCGAGACGCTCGAAGAGATCACTATCAACGCTCCGCACGCGACCGGGGCCGTGGCCGCGCGACGCACGATAACTGGCAGGACGCTCTTGTCGCCGGACACGCTGACCGTGATGTCTGACCCCATCGCCTTCATAGACTCAGTGACAAACCCGGACTCAGTTGATTCCGGCAGCGAGGCCGAGACGATTACTGAAGCGCTTGCGCGGGCGCGTAATTACCAGCGCAGGGGCGAGCGATTGGTGACGGCGCGCGATGTGGAAGACGCCGTGCGTGAAGAGATTCTGCACGGCAGCGGCATCGTCCGCGCCTTTGAGTTCGTCAGGGCCGGAGACTTCACGCAGCTGCGCGCTGGCTATGTGACGCTCGTCGTGATGACGACGACCGGCTATCCGGTCAGCGACGAGACGAAGCAAGCTATCAGCATTCTGCTGAAGCAAGCAATTGGCAGCATCTTCTTTTCACTGCTCGATCCGCAGTATGTGAATTTCAACGTCACGGCCAATGTGCGGCTCTCCGGGTTGACACCGCAGACAGCGATTCTTGCCGCCGCTGAGCGCAATCTGCGACGCTTCTATGCGCCGACCAGCGGCAACTTCGGACGCTCGATTTTGCGTTCCGACATCATCACTCTTATTGAGAGCACAGAGGGCGTCGAGCGCATTGTCTCCGATTCCGAAGGGCCGATTCTAACAAGCCCGGTCGGAGACCTTACTCTCGCGCCTTACGAGCTTCCTAACTTGCAGGTGGTCACACTCAATGTCGTCGCCTAACCTCGAATATCTTTATGGGAATTTGCCAGCGCGCATGCGGCGCGACGATGAAGAACTGTTTTTGAAGAGGTTTCTCAGTTTCTTTGGCGAGACGCTGGACAAGTTCGATGGAGACCTCGACACCTTTCACGAGCGGGTCGCGCCGGAGACGGCCAGCGAAGGGTTTTTGGAGTGGTGGCTCTATGCCTTCTTCGGTTGGGCGTGGTTCCCGACGTGGTTCACGCTCGCTCGCAAGCGCGCGTTTTACGCGAGCATCACAAAGCACTATGCGCGTCGCGGCACGGCCCTCGGCATCAAGGAGTTCCTCGAAGCCTTCGGCTTGCGCGTCATCGTTGAAACCGAACCGCTCTTCTTCGGAGAGGCTTGCAGCGAACCAATCTGGAGCATTGTTGGGCCGCTCGGCATCGTCGTTCGCCTGTTTCCCGAAACGGATGCGGTCTTGGAAGAGCTTGAGTTTTTTGGGGAGGCGACTGCCAGTGAAGCCACGGCCATGTCGCCCGGACAGAATCTGCAACGCGTGGACGTAGATGAATTGCTGCGCTTCGTCGCGCCTGTTGCGCAGATCATCATGATTGAAGAAATTCAGTTTTCACAACTCTGACGGGAGTATAAGAGAAGCTATGACGAAAAAAGTGTTCTATCGGAATTTGCAGCCAGACCCGGAAGGGCCGGTCTTCGGCTATGTCTTCGATGCCGCTGAGTTTCAGAAGACTCAGGAGTTCCTGCACGCGCACGTTGAAACAGTCGTTAAGGATTTATTGATGAGCGGCGCTGTCTCGGCGGTTGTCTCCGGCTTTGCCGCCACGCCCGGCAGCGGCCTCAGCGTCAACGTCGCAGCCGGACAAGTGCATGCTGTTGATGGCAAAACTCACGGCTCTGATGCGGTCACAGTCGCGCTCAGCGCGGCGCATGCAACTCTACCGCGCATTGACCTGATTTATGCGACGCTCTCGACAGACGCTGAAGCTCTGACTCAGTTCAGACCCTTCCGCCAGTTGCGCACGCTCTCGCAGTTGTCCGCTGACCCGCCTGCGCCTCCTTATCCGCCCATTCAAGAGAATGTCTCAACGGAGTTGCATACGCGCGCCACGGTGCTGGTGCGCGCCGGAACGCCGAACGCCAGCCCGGTCGCGCCTGCTCTCAACGCGGGCGAGGTGCCCTTGTTTCAAATCGCTGTCGCAGCTAACGCGACCACACTCATCAGCGGCAACATTACCTCTGTGCACAACACCGCTCGCTCTCTGGCGCAAGCTCTCACAGACATCTCAACGCTGCTCGCGTTCATGGCGGGCGCAAACGCGACCTACGTCAACACAACAGGCGACACGATGACCGGCCCGCTCAACCTGCCAAGCGCAGGCTTGCAAGTTGGCAGCGGCGGCGTCAATCAGTTCCGCGTTGACCCGAACACCGGCTATGTCGGCATCAACGCATTGTTCGATACGCTCTTCGAGACGAAGATAGGAGGCACATTACTACTCGCCTACTTTGCTCGAATGGTTGGCGCGCACCCGCAGTTGCAATTCTTCGACACCAACCTCGCTGCGCCTGCTGGCAGATATTACGTCGTCGCGGGCACGGTTGATAATTTGGACAAGCTGCGCTTCGGCAGGTTCGTCAACGAGGCATTGACCGCGCAGCAGGATTCAATTGTCATCAAGGGCAACAGTGACGTAGATATTTTGACCAACCTGTCTGTGCTGGGAACCATCACTGGCGGCGTCAAATATTTCCAAGACGATCATCCGCTCGATCCTGACAACAAGAACTTGCGCTACGCCGCTATTGAGGGGCCGCGCCATGATCTGCTATTTCGTGGGAAGGCAGTAATCCCTGACGGTGAAACGGGAGTCCTCGTCAATATAGATACTGCCTCTAATCAAGCGGCAGGCACCTTTGTCGCGCTCGTGCATGACAGTAACGTGCAAATATGTCTCCAGAATGAGACGACCTTCGAGCCAGTGAAAGCGCTTTACAATAACAATGGTACGCTGAGTATTCTCCGTGAGAATGATACGGGTGCGATAACCATATCATGGCTTTTGGTTGCCGAGAATAATTCAGCCTACCTCAATTCTCTGCCCACCGTAGACGGCGATGGCCATCTGATTGTGGAAGAAGACAAGCCAGCGGGCGACTCTGATTTGCTCGTCCCGCGTGAGGAAAGCGTAGCAGCTGTAGATGCCGCTCCCGATGAAGATTATGAAGAGATTGTGACCGAACTGATAGGGACGGCGGGTTATCCCCTGCACGCCATCCAGACCGGCGAAGGCGCAGTGCCGACGCGCACGGTAACGCGACACATCACTGACCAGCAAGGCAATTCCTATGAGCCGCCAGAGGAGCCGTAAAAAGCTCTATCAAAGAGTCGTCAAATCTGCGAAAATGATGGCTCAAGTGCTTGCTGTGTGTTGGGTTTTGGACTCCGTTTAGTAAACGATGTGCAAATCTTCATTTAGTAAATGATGTGAAGACGTTTAGTAAACGACTTGAAAAGCTACAGCTTAGCTCTCAAGGCTCAAGCACAGTTTCGCCACTTTTCCACAGGAGGTTGTGGAAAAGTCTGTGGAAAACCTTCTTTCGGGCGTTACAAGTTCCTGACAATTTTAGACTTCTAGCATTTTGCACACTTCGGCGGCATCTTTTGCAAACTCTTCATGGTGAGAGGCTTGCACTCATGAAACAAAATTTGCAGGCCGGTCGCGGACGGTTTCTACGGCTTATCTTTTTGAGTTGGCTGCTGGTCGCGGCCCAAGCCGCCTGCGTCAAGTTGCCACGCCGCGCCGCGAGTCTCTCAGGTCATAAAGCCACGCCCGCCGCTCTTGCCAGCGCACAGGGCCAACCGCTCATCAACATCAACACGGCCACGCCCGCAGAGTTGGAGAAGCTGCCGGGAATCGGTCAAGCTCTGGCCGCGCGCATCGTCGAGCACCGGCAGAAGTACGGTCGCTTTCGTCGCGTTGAGCATTTGCTCGCGGTGCGTGGCATCAGCGAGCGACGCTTTCGCGCTCTGAGCGCGCTGCTGGCGGCGGAGTGAGCGTGCATGCCTGAGCTATCAAAGCTACGCGATGCGGCGCTTGAGATTTTCCGCGCGGCCTTGCGGAGCGCGGATGCCGTTGCCGCCGTCCGCCGCGCCGTTCGCTTGGACGGCCCGCTGCTCAAAGTCTGCGAGACGAACATCAACTTAACGACGCGGCCCAAAGCGATTTACGCTATCGCCATCGGCAAAGCCGCGCACGCAATGGCCGCGGCTCTCGATGACACATTGGGCGAGACGTTGACAGCCGGACTGGTGGCTGGCTTGTCGCTTGAACCATCGCGCGAAGAAACGGCAACAGCCGGAGCCACGCCTTCGTCATCATCATTGCACAATCGCTGGCGCGTCTTCGCCGGGGGCCATCCGTTGCCGAACGAAGCGAGTCTGAAGGCAGCGCGCGCAGCCTTTGAAGTCTTGAGTCAAGCCGACGAGCAACGCGCGTTGACGTTCTTCCTTATCTCCGGCGGCGGCTCGGCTCTGCTCGAATGGCCGCGCGACGAAAGCGTGACGCTCTCTGAACTGCGCGAAGCCAATCGCGCGCTCGTTCAATGCGGCGCGAGCATCGCTGAGATTAACGCTGTCCGCCGCGCCATGTCGGCTGTGAAGGGAGGCGGCCTGGCCGCGCGCGCGCCGCGCGCAGACCAACTGAGCCTGATTATCTCCGACACCAACAAAGGCGACGAAGCAACGGTCGCATCCGGCCCGACCTATGCGCCGCCGCTTGACGCGCCCGCCGCGCTGGATGTCGTCGCGCGTTATCAACTGTCAACGCGCTTGCCCGCTTCAATTTTGCGCACACTCAATCAAACAGAATCAAGCGATGCTGAACCGGCGAGCGCTTTGTTGCGCCGACATTACGTGTTGCTCAATAACGAAGATGCGATTGCTGCGGCGGCGGACGCGGCGCGCGAGCGCGGCTTTATAGTTGAAGTCGCAGGCGACATTGTTGAGCAGGACATCGGCGACGGTTGCAAGCAATTGTTAGAGCGGCTGCTCGCGGCGCGCGCACGCGCACGCCGCGAAGGCCGCGTTATCTGTCTACTCTCCGGCGGAGAGTTTGCGTGTCCCGTCCGTGGCAGCGGTCTTGGCGGTCGCAACAGCGAGACGGCTCTGCGCGTCGCTTTGGAAATCGGAGAGCGCGCGCCCGGCGAAAGCGAAGCGGGTTCGGCGTCTCACATCGTCGCCCTCAGCGCAGGCACGGACGGCATCGACGGCAACAGCCCTGCGGCGGGAGCGATGTGCGACGAGACGACGCTCAGGCGCGCGAGCCTGCTCTCAATGGATGCGCGCCGCTCGCTTGAGACGAGCGACGCCCACAGCTTCTTCGCGGCTCTAGGCGATTCGCTCGCGACCGGAGCGACAGGCACAAACGTGCGCGACGTGCGCGTGCTGCTGGCGAGTTAGGGATGACGGCCCGGCTCTTGACACGTTGACTCGCGCGCTCTTTGAGTATTATAAAAGTTGCCGCGCACGGCTCTCGCCGCACCGAAGCAGACCGATTCAAAATTCGCACAGGAGTTTTAGTTAAGATGTCAACGAATGTCACGGAGACAGCACAATTGCCGGTCGGCGTCGAGTTAAAGAGCGAAGGCTTTCTTTCTTTCACGGCCTTGAAGGAAACGCTCTGCGCTTTGCAAAGCGCGCCGACGCTCGCAGACCTTGACAGTTGGTTGAGCAAGGCGCAGCCGACGGACGAAGACCTGCGCCCGTTTCGTTCGTTTAAGCCGGGGACATACGCGCGCCATCGCGTGATGCGCAACGAGCACGTCGAACTGCTCGTGCTCTGCTGGCTGCCCGGCCAGCGCACGCCGATTCACGACCACAACGGCTCCTACGGCGCGGTGCGCGTCTGCGAGGGCGTGATGTGGGAGACGACGTTTGCGTTGAACGACGAGCGCGAGTTGTACTACCGCTCAGCCCGCGAGTGGAACGCGGGCGAAGTGACGGACGCGAACGTCCCAGACATTCATCAACTCGGCAATCCAGAATGCAGCGGCCAGAAACTCGTCACGCTGCACCTCTACGCGCCGCCCCTCGGCGTCCTCAACACCTACAAGGTCGGCAGTTCCGAAGTCGGCCACTACTCGCCCAACGAGTTCATGGACGGAGCCGGAATCTGAACCGCAGCGACACGAAGACACACGGACGCGGCGACGCAATGATGCAGCGACGCGAAGACGCGGAGACGCGGAGACACGGCGACAAAGAAAGCGTTGTTATTAACGTTGCTGCTTCTTCGTTGAATGCGCGCGTCCGTGTGTCCAGGCATCAACGTCTTCGTCATTCTCGCCGCGCTCTTCGCTTTCGCCGCGTCTCCGCGTCTACGTCTCTCCGCGTCTACATCTCTCCGCGTCTCCGCGTCTCTCGTTTGTCGCTTCTTTCTCTGGCTCTCATCTCGTCGCTGCTCATCGCGGGCTGTTCAAGACGCGACACATCAAACATTCAGGACGGAGGGCGTGAAATCAACGTCGCCGCCGCCTCTAACCTGACGGATGCTTTCGCGGAGTTGGGCAAACAGTTTACGGCGCGGACAGGCGTGCGCGTCGTCTATAGTTTCGGGGCGACGGCAGACCTCGCCAAACAGATTGAGAACGGCGCTCCGTTTGACCTCTTCGCGGCGGCGGATGTCGAGCACGTGGAGACGTTGAATCGTCAGGGATTGCTCGTTGACGGCACGCTGGCCGTTTACGCGCGCGGGCGTCTTGTGTTGTGGATTCCACAGGGCAGCGGCGCGCAGGTGGCGCGGCTGGAAGACTTGACGAGCCGGACGGTCGGGCGCGTCGGCATCGCCAAGCCGGATGTCGCGCCTTACGGGCGCGCGACCGTCGAAGCCTTGCGCATGTTGAATCTCTGGTCACAGGTCGAAGCGAAAGTCATCTACGGGCAGAACGTCTCGCAGGTCAAGCAGTATGCGGCGACGGGCAACGTTGACGTGGCCTTTCTTCCGCTGGCCCTCACGCGCGAGGGAGAAGGCCGCGCTATCGAAGTGGACGAAAATCTTCATCAACCGATTGAACAAGCTCTGGCTCTCATCAAAGCTTCCGCTAAGCAGGATGACGCGCTCCGCTTCCGCGACTTCGTGCTCGGCGCCGAAGGACAATCGCTGCTTGAGCGTTTCGGCTATCGTAAGCCTCAATGAACTAAGCCGACGACTTTCACAGTTCAGGAAATCAATCAACGACAGCTTCAGAAAAATCCGCCGGCCTCAATCCGGCGCGAAAGTCTCGATACTTAAATCGTGGCCGTCTGTGCTGACGGTGATAGTCCCGCTTCGTCCGGTTGTTAGAATCTGCGCTCCGTTTGCGCGCCAGCGTTCGACGACTTCCGCGTGCGGGTGGTTGAAGATGGAAGTGAGGCCGACGGAGATGACGGCAACTTGCGGATGCGCGCGGGCGATGAACTCAGGCGTGGAAGAAGTGCGACTGCCGTGATGCGCGACCTTGACGACATCTGCGCGCAAATCTTCCGGCGCGGAAACAAGAGCGGCCTCCGCTTCTCGTTCGATGTCGCCGGTCAGCAGGAAGACTCGCTCGCCGAAGCGCAGGCGCAGCACGAGCGAGTCGTTGTTGCGCGAGGGAGCCGAAGCGTCATCCGTGCGCGGCGGCCAGAGGACATCCGCCGCGACCGCGCCGAAGCGCAGCGTGTCGCCGCGACCGAGAAGATAAACGGGAACCCTCGCGGCTTGCAGCGTCGCTTTAAAATGCGCGAACTCGTCATCGTTTGCGGGCGCGCGCCCGACGAGCGCGGCGCGCACGCTGAAGTTGCGCGCGACATCGTTGAGGCCGTCAATGTGGTCTGCGTCGGCGTGCGTCGCCAGAACGTAGTCAACGCTGTCCAGCCCGCGCTGCCACAAGTATTCGGAGACGACCGCTTCGCCGATGCTGCGCGTGTCGCGCTCAAAAACCGCGTCGCTCTCTTCAACATCAACGGGCTGGCCGCGCGCTTGAATGCTAGGGCGGCCGCCGCCGTCTACCAGAAGCGTCGCGCCGTCGGGCATCGTCAAGAGCGCCGCGTCGCCCTGCCCCACGTCCAGAAAATCAATCCGCAGCCTTCCGTCCGCGCGGCGCGCGCTCAAAGGATGCGCGACAATGACGACGAGCGTGACCAGCAGCATCAACACGGCCAGCTTGTAGACGCGAGGCAGCATCGCGCGCTTTTCATCTTCGTCAATGTTCGGGAGGTTGCGCAGCGGATTCCAGCGAGCTAGCGCGACGGCCAGCGCAATCAGCGGGACATAATAAAGCCCGTAGACGCTCGCAGCCCAACCCGTGTACTCCGGCAGTCTGAAGGCCGCCACGCCCCAACGCGCAAACGGGTCAACGCTGTGAGTCATCAGCCAGTTCAAGGCTTCGGCCAGTTGGAACAAAGGCGCGGCGAGTTGCGCGCTTGCCTGCGCGAGCAGCAACGCCGCGAGCGCGACCAGCGACACCAAGGCCATCAGGATTCCGACGAAGATGTTCAAGATGAGCGAAGCCAGCGAGAGGCGATGAAAGTAGAGCACGAGCAGCGGCAACAGCCCTGCCTGCACGCTCGTTGAAACAATCATCGCGCTCAAGGCATAACGCAGCGGGCGTTGCATGCGCCAGCGTTCAAGCCGCGCCGCCAGCGGCGTCTTGAAGAGGCGGCAACTGTAAGCGGCGCGGGCCGACTCTTCACGCCATTCACGCTCGCTCCAAAAGAGAGCTTCGGCCAGGGCTCGCCACCAGCGCGGGCAGACGGGCGGGTACGGCGTCTCCTGCGCCGGACGCCAAACGCCCACGGCTCGCAGTCTCTCCAACAACGGCCATGCGACGACAGCAATCATCAACACAGAAAGAAACGTCAACTGAAACGAAGCATCGAAAAGGTCGCCCGGTCGCCAGACGAGCAGCGCAAGAGCCGCGCAGCCGAGCGCGTTCAAAGGCCGCGCGCGTCTGGCGACGACGGGCGCAAGCGCCACCATCGTAAACATCAACGCGGCCCGCGTGACGGAGCTTTCCGCGCCGACCGCCAGCGCGTAAGCCCACAAGAAAATCGTCGAGATGAGAAACTGCCAGCCGCGCCGCCGCGTCACGCGCCGCATGACGAACAGCGCCAGCCCGCCGATGAAACTGATGTGAAGGCCGCTGATGACGAGGACGTGAAAGGTTCCGGCCTCACGAAATCTTTCGGCGGCATCGCGCGAAAGATAATAACGATTGCCGAGCAGCGCCGCTTGCAGAACTCCGCCCGTCTCCTTCGAGAACTTCGTTGCGAGTTGCGCCAGCAGGAATTGCCGCCACTCGTACAGCCACGCGAGCGGGAGAAAGACGCGCTCGTCGTCCAGTCGCTCAATCAGCAACAGACTCTTGACAACGCCCGTCGCGTCATAGCCGCGCCTTTGCAGAAACTCCGTCAACGAAGAGCCGCCCGGATTGCGAAACCTCTCGGCGCGGCTCAGCGTCGCCAACACGCGCACGCGCGCCCCGTAGCGCAACTCAAGAGCCTCATACTCAGAGCGTGTCGCGTCATCCCGCGCTGGAGCCGAAAGCCACACGACGCCCGACGCTGCGCGCTCAAGTCCTTTGAACCGCAACTGCTCGACACGCACCGTCAGGTAAACGCCGTCGGGCGCAGTCTCAGGCTGGCCCGCCAAAACGCCCGTCAACTCGACCGGCTCGCCCGCGGCAATCTCGCCCTCGTCATAAAATCGTTGCACGCGCCCCGCGCCAACGCCGCTGCTTTCCAACAACTCAAGCGTCGCGCCCGCACAACTGAAAGCCAGCCCGACCAACAACGTCGCCACTCGCGCCCGCCCACGCACATGCGCGTAGACGCACATCGCTGCGCAAGCCGCGCCCGCCGCCAGACACACTTCGAGCGGCAAGCGAATGAAGTGTGCCGTGAGAACTCCGAGCGCGTAGAAGGCGGCCAGCAACGCCAACGGATGAGCAGCGTATGACGGATGAACAGGCAACCGCATCAGAAATCGCCAGCCCGTCTTTCAAGATTTAACACGACGAACGCCGACCGCCAGCAAATATTCCCGGCAAGCTTTATAAACAAACGACGCTTCGATAGGAAGAGAGAATTTGTTCAGCCTTCCCAAAGGCACGACGAATTTGCAGGGTTAAGACGAACAGACAATATTTTTGCAAAAATCATCGCGCCCGAATCACATGTTTACGACCAAGCGCAGCCATTTGCTCCGTCAGTCTACGGCTGTCATCACAAGCGCTTTTGAAGAGTGAACTCTAAACTGCGGGCGCGGCCAATCAAGGGCGGCTGTCGCGTTTGAGCTTGGCGACAGTTTCGACGTGGTGTGTCTGCGGGAACATATCGAAGGCGGCGACTGATTCGAGTTGATAGCCGCCCGACAACAGTTCTTTGAGGTCGCGCGCGAGCGTGGCGGGGTCGCAGGAGACGTAAGTGATTTGTTCGGGGCGGAGGGCGAGGATGCCTGCGAGGGCTTGTGGCTCGGCCCCTGCGCGCGGCGGGTCGAGCAACACGAAGTCCGCGGGCGCAATCGCGGCGGCGTGGTCTGCCAGATATTCGCCGACTCTGGCGCACTCGAATGTGGCGTTGGCTAGTTGCGCGTCCGACAGGTTACGCCCGGCGTAGGCGATGGCTGACGGATTGGCTTCGACGCCTGTGACGCGCGCGAAGCGGCGCGCGAGCGGCAGCGTGAAGAGGCCGACGCCGCAATAGAGGTCAACTGCGCTCGCGCCCTCAGCGCCGTCCGTGGCGGCGGCGACGAGGGACGGAAGCATTTCATGATTGATTTGGAAAAAGCCTTCGGCATTGAAGTGATAACGATGCTCGCCAATCGTGCGGCTCACGTCGCGCGCAGTTGCCTGGCTCTCAAGAGCGGGAGCGAGCACAGCGCCGTCGTCGCCTGCCACGGCTTGATATTCGTTGACGTTGGCGGGCAAAGTCCCTTCGCGCATCTGCTGCCTGAGCGTGGCGAACGTCTCTTGCAGCGCGGGCGCGAGAACCGGGCAAGCCGCGACATCGCAGACGCGATGAGAGGCTCGCTCGAAGTAGCCGAACTGTTGACGGCGCGCGTCGTGCTGCCACTGCGCGCGTGAGCGATACTGCCATTCGAGCGGCGAGCCGTTGATGGGAATCTCGCGCGCAGGCAGATTGACGCGCGCCAGACGGCGCAGGCAATCGCTGATGATTTCCTGCTTGGCTTCGAGTTGGGCCGCGTAGTTCAATTGCTGAAAGTCGCAGCCGCCGCAACGCCCGAAGTAAGGGCAAGGCGGCGTGATGCGCGCGGGCGAGGGCTCTATGATTTCCGTAATCGAAGCGAAGGAGACGCTGCCGCTCGCGCGTTCGACGACGACGCGGACTTTATCGCCGGGCGCCGCCAGCGAGACTAGAAACGTTCGCCCGCCATCATGAGCCAGCCCCAGGCCGCCCGGCAGGACGCGCTCGATTAAGAGTTCGACTTCAGCGACGGCCTCCGCTTTGCGAGCATGGCTTCGCTCGTCTCGCCTGTTGCTGTCGGCCCTTGCGCGCTTACGCTTTTTCATCTCGTGTTATCAGTTTCGCAGAACATGCTCGCCGCTTCGGCCAGCCGGTTCGCGTTTAGAGATAAAACAGGCTGAGACGCGGGAGATGATGTTCGTCGCGCAATCGTTTGAGCAACAGGTTATCAAAAGTCTGCTCGTAGGTGGCGCGCTCCATGCGGCGGCTGTAAGGCTCCAACTGCGCTGCGGTGGCGGCGCGCGCCGCGGCGAGTTCAGCCGTCGTGACGCTCGAACGCAAAGCCTCGTTGAGCATCTTTTCCAGTCCGGTCAAAGAGGTTTCAAGTCGCTCGGCTTGCGGGCGGCGAGCGCGAGCGAAATCCTTTTCCAGTCCTTCGAGTTGCGCGGCGGCGCGCGTGAGCGTCTCGCAAAGCTGGTCGGGTCGCGTTAGTTTTCGCTCTTCGCAAACGCGCAGGAGTTGCGCTCGCGCGTCGAGCAAATGCTTGAGAATGTCCGCGCGCGGGAAAGGCAGTTGCGCATCATCCACGGCGGACGAAGCCTGCGCGTGGTCGCCGTTGGAACTCGCCTCGCCTTGCGCTCCGACCTGCGATTCGAGCCATTCGCCGTGCTGCGCTTCGACCTCCTCCTGACAGTAGAGCAACGACTTGACGCTGCGCTTGCGCGGCCTCGCTTCGTAAGAATCAAACGCGCGCTCGATGCCGTTCAAGGCGATGTGCAACGGCACGCCCTTCTCTTTCCAGCTCTCAATCAAAGCCCAGTCCAGCGGGCTCAGCAACACATGCTTGCCGCGCCGCCGCACAAAGGCGTCTTCGATTTCGGTGAAGTAGTTAAAGTAGTTCATAAGAGCGGTGATGGATAATAAGTGATGGATGATAGGTGATGGGTGATAAGTAAAAACCAAAAGCTTTTCTCTTACTGCCTATCACCCATTACCTATCACTTGTCACCTGTCTTTCATAGACCAGCCGCAAGCCTTCGAGGGTGAGCGTGTCGTCAACTGTCTCTATTTGTTCGGAGCCGGGGGCGATGAGCGAGGCGAGGCCGCCGGTAGCGACGACGCGCGTGGGGCCGTCCAACTCTTCGCGCATCCGTCGCAGGATGCCGTCAACCAGCCCGGCATAGCCGTAGTACATCCCGGATTGAATCGCGGTCACAGTGGACGAGCCGATGACGCTGCGCGGGCGCTTGATTTCCACTCTCGGCAAGCGCGCCGCGCGTTCGAACAGAGCTTCGAAAGAGATGTTGATGCCGGGCGTGATGACGCCGCCGAGGTAACGCCGCGCGGCGTCAACGGCATTGAATGTCGTCGCCGTTCCGAAGTCAACGACGATGCACGGCGCGCCATACTTATGCACGGCGGCGACGGCATCAACGATGCGGTCTGCGCCGACATCTGACGGCGGCTCGTAGAGAATCTCAAGGCCGGTGTCGGTCGTGTTGTCTATGAAGAGCGGCGTGTGATGAAAGTAGACCTCCGACATCTTCTTCAAGGTGAAGTTCAGTTGCGGCACGACGGAGGCGATGGTCACAGCCGTGATGGCTTTGAAGTCAATCTCGGCCAACGCGAAGAGATTGCGCGCATGCACGCCGTACTCGTCTATGGTGCGCGCCCGCGCGGTCGTCAAGCGCCAATGCTTGACCAGTTCCGCGCCGTCGTACACGCCGAGCGAAGTGTTTGTATTGCCGACATCAATGACTAGTAACATGATTTTGAATCTGCTCTCGCCAATCGAAGCTACGTCTTCTGCGCAACGCGAACTCAAACGCGAGCGACGCTCAAGGCATCTTACGGCTCAACGCTTGTCGCTGGCCGCAGCGCCGTCACGTCTCCGGCGCGGATGATTTTGATTTCTCCCGCTTCAGTTTCTACACGCAAAGCCCCGTCCGGTTCAAGCCCGCGCGTCAAGCCCTCTACGTGTTCAGCTTCGAGCGCGACGCGGACGCGCTTGCCGTGCGCGAACGACGAGCGCGCTGTCCACTCTTCGAGCGTCTGTTGCGGCCCGTCCGGCTCTTCGAGCGCTTGATAACGTTTTGCCAAGGCGCGCGTCAACGACGGCAGCAATTCTTCGACATCAACGGCGCGGCCCGTCAGCGTCTCGACGGCGATGGCTGTCTCTCGCAGTTCAACGGGAAAGGCGCTCTCTTTCAAGTTAAGTCCGATGCCGACGACGCAGGCGCGGCCCTTTGGCGTCTCAAACATTTCGGCGAGGATGCCGCCGAGTTTGCGCTCTCTTGCATAAATATCGTTGGGCCACTTGATGTCAACATGGAGCGCGCACGCCTCCATGAGCGCGTCCGCGACGGCGACGGCGGCCATCAGCGTGATGAGCGGCCAGCAGTTGGTGTTGAGGCGTGGGCGCAGGAGGATGCTGAAGTAGAGGCCCGCGCCGGGCGGAGACAGCCAGACGCGCTCTCTGCGCCCGCGCCCGCTGGTCTGCTCGCGCGCGACGACGCACAAGCCTTCGTGCGCGCCCGCGGCGGCCTGTCGCGCCGCCTCTGTGTTGGTCGAAGGCAAAGAATCGAAACGCAGGATGAAGGGGCTGAGCGGCATGAAGAATAATGTGTCCTCAAAAAGAGAATTGCGCTGCCGCCAACAAGTGACAGCAGCGCAATCCTGTTAGTTCCTGTGTGAATCGCCGAAACGATTCCAGGGGAACCCCGGCAACTGCGGCATGTACACGCGACGCCGTTGCCTGATTTATATCCCGAAGAATGTCCGGCGGTCGGCTCATCTCCGGTCGGCACCAACTTGTTTTCACAAATCCTGCGTTTCCGAAGAAACGCGTGCCGGTTGGTTTTTGTTGTGGTGGCTTTTCCTCCACCGCCGGTTACGTCCCCGGCAACGAGGCTCAACTTGCGTTGAGCGACTGTGCTACTACAGAGGACGATCAGTTCCTCGTAGCGCGACCCGTTTTTATCCGGGCGCTTTCGGAAAGTCTTGCGACTTTCACCAGCAAGCCTTTCGGCTTCAGCGTAGGGCGTCAATAGCAACTTCAGTCCGCCTGAGATTGCCCTCAAATCGGCGCGTCACCGCTCCGTTTGCCGATCCCTTCGCTGGTCGCGCCTCCCTTGAGAAGCGCGACAGGGAGAGGGTTATACGCTCATCCGTTTAAGCTGTCAACAGCTATTTTTGTGAACCGTTGCCCGAATGTTTGCCTGTGGAAAATTCTGTGGAAATTATCGAGCGGTGAGCTAAAAATTTGCTCTGAGATTGGAGCGAGCGAGTTGCGTTTGCTGCGCTCGTGTGCAAGCTAAAAAAAGTTTTCGAGCGTCGTCGTTGAAGACTGAAAAAGCGCGCCTTCTATGAAAAGCCTTTGCCGAGTGTGATACGCTCTGGCTCGATTAGCGCGAATCTTAAAAGCGAAGCTGGCAGCGATTCTTCCGCACGGAAGCGGCGAGCGTTGTAGACAGGATGCGAGCGTTGAAGACAGGATGAATGGCAGCGGCATTGATTGGTTTCCCGTCAAGCTCTCGTTTCTGGTGGCGAGCGCGGCGACCGTCATCGCGCTCACAGCGGGCAGCGCGCTCGCCTGGCTGCTGTCTCGCAGGCGTTTTCCGGGGCGCGATATTCTGGACGCGATTATCACGCTACCGCTCGTGCTGCCGCCGACCGTGCTCGGCTATTACCTGCTCGTCCTGCTCGGCACGCGCTCGCGCTTCGGCGGCTTTCTGTACCAACGCTTCGGCCTGCGCCTGACTTTCACTGTGACGGCGGCCATCATCGCGGCGACGATTCATTCGCTGCCGCTGGTGACGAAAAGCCTGCGTGCAGCCTTTGAGAGCGTTGACCCTGAGCTTGAGGCCGCCGCGCGCACGCTCGGCTTAAACGGCTGGCGCATCTTCTTTCGCGTCACGCTGCCGCTCTCGGCGCGCGGAGTGCTGGCGGCGACGGCCCTTGCTTTCGCCCGCGCCCTTGGCGATTTCGGCATCACGATTATGATTGCCGGAAACATCCCCGGCAAAACTCAAACCGCTTCGGTCGCCATCTACGACGCCGTGCAAGCGGGCCGCGACAATGAAGCCCTGACGCTCGCCGTCATCGTCTCCGCCATCGCCATCATCATGCTCTACTTCATCAACCGCTTCAGCCGCCTACGGCTCTGACATTCAATTTTCCTTGCCGCCAAAAAATTTCTCTTGACCCTGGAATCAATTCCGGGGTTTACAATCAATGGGTGAGCGCGATGACTGAGAAGACGAGCTATCTTTCGGGCGAACTGGCGCGACTGGCTGGCGTCAGCACAGACACGCTGCGTCATTACGAGCGCAAGGGCGCGCTTCCCCGCCCTCATCGTTCGGCGAACGGTTATCGCGTCTACCCGCCGGAGGCGTTGGAGCGTGTGCGGCTCGTGCGGCGCGCTCTATCCGTCGGCTTTACGCTCGACGAACTGGCGCGGCTGCTCAAGGAACGTGAGAAGGGCGGCGTGCCTTGCCGTCAGGCTCGCTCTCTGGCCGCGACGAAGCTGGCCGAAGTGGAAACGCGCTTGAGCGAGTTGGTCATCGTCCGCGACGAATTGCGCGCGACGCTGGCAGACTGGGACGCGCGGCTGGCGCAGACGAAGGCCGGACAAAGGGCCGGACTGCTCGATGCGCTGGCCCGAACATCAACACATCACGCGCCAGCCCCGGCGACGAAAGCAAGCTGGTCGAGGCGGCGCAAGTAAGGAGTAGAAGAGATGAAAAGCAGACTCGGTTTCGCAATTATGCTGCTGGCCTTAAGCTCGCTCGTGGCGGGCGCGCAGGAGCAGAACGCAGGATGCCCGATGCACGCGCAACACCAGAAAGCTCAAGCGAAAGCTGCGGCCAAGCCGGAGGAGCATCCAGCCATGCGCCACGAAGAGATGGCCGGGATGAACGCGCGCGGCGACACAGCGATGGGCTTCTCGCAAGGCAAGACGACGCATCGCTTCCGCCTGTTTGACGACGGCGGCGCCATCGAAGTCGAGGCCAACGATAGTCAGGACGAGGCCAGCCGCGCGTCAATCAGGCAGCACCTTGCTCATATCGCGCAGGCGTTCAGTCAAGGTGATTTCTCGCTGCCCATGTTCATACACGAACAGGTTCCGCCGGGCGTGCCTGTGATGAAGCGGCTTCAATCCGAGATTAAGTACGAGGTCGAGAACACGGAGCGCGGCGCCCGCGTCAGCATCAAGACGCAGAACCCCGAAGCCCTCGCCGCCGTCCAGGACTTCCTACGATTTCAGATTAAAGAACACCACACGGAACAGTAAGAAAGACGGTTGAAAGTCGAAAGTCCAAAGTCCAAAGTCAAGACATTGCTCCTGACCTTGGACTTTGGACTTTCGACCTTGGGCTTAATTCAGAGTACGCCGCGAAAGGAGGCAGGGCTTGTTTTGTAGCCGGGGAAGATTGTTTGGAGATTGTTGTTGCCGAGATGGCGTGCGGCGAGTTCGCCGAACACGTCGCGGAAGTCTGTGGTCAGGGCGAGGTCGCGGCCTTCGTAGAGTTGGCTGCTCTTGAGTCCGGGCCAGTCGCCGTAGACACGTCCGCCGCGCACGCTGTTGCCGATGACGAACATCGAGTTGGCGTGGCCGTGGTCTGTGCCGCGATTGCCGTTCTCGCGCGCGGTGCGACCAAACTCCGACATCGTGAGGATAACAACGTCGTCCATGCGTTGCCCTAAGTCTGTGACTAGGGCGGCGATGCCTGAGCCGAACTCCTGCAAGCGGAGCGCGAGTTGGCCGCGCGCGTTGCCTTGATTAAGATGCGTGTCCCAACCCTGCATGTCTGTGAAGGCGACTTCGAGGCCGACGCCCGCCTTGATGAGTTGCGCGATTTGCAGCAAGGATGAGCCGAACTCGCCGCGCGGATACTGCGCCCCGTTCTCCGGCTTGTACTGCGACGGGTTGACCTTCTTCAAAAAGTTGACGGCCTCGAACGTCTCGCGGCCCGTGCCGCGCAGGACTTCGCTCGCGCTCTGGTCGTAGATAGACTCGAAGCCGCCCTGCACGCTCTGCGAATACTGTCCGGCGCGAATCGAGAAGTCGGCCAGATTCGAGATGGCGAGCGCGCCCGCCTTGCCTTGCAGGGCGCGCGGCATCGTCTTCGTCAGCGAGACTGCGCGAAAGACTGAAGACTGCGCGGGGCTGCTCTGCAAGTAGCGATTGAGCCAGCCGTCCGGCGTTGACTTGACGCCGGGCGTGCCTGCTTCCATGTAGTCCTGCGCGTCGAAGTGCGAGCGCGTGTTGTCGGGCGAGCCGACGGCTTCGACAATCGCCAGCCGCTTCGCATCCCACAAAGGCTTAAAGCCTCTGAGGGCCGGATGCAGGCCGAAGAAGCCGTCCAAATCTATCGCGGCCTCGCTGTTGCCAGCTTGCGGTTTGGCGACGCTGAGCGACGGGCGCAACTCGTAGTAATCCTTTTCGCCGTAGGGGACGACCATGTTGAGGCCGTCCACGGCGCCGCGCTGAAAGATAGCGATTAAAGTCTTACGACGCGCGCCGCCCGCGCGCCCCGCGCCCTGCCCTAAGGCCACTCGCTGCAAGAACGAAGGCACGCCGCCCATCAACCCCACGCTCGCCAGCGCGACGCCGCTCGACTTCAGAAAAAACCTGCGATTGATACTCATCTTTTGTAAACCTCAATAAGTGATAGGTGATAAGTGATAGGTGATAAGACAAACCCGTTTGCTCTTGCTCTTGCTTATTACCTATCACCTATCACCCATCACTTCTTTACTGCTTGCTCGTCACTTGCTGCTTGTCACTCGTCACTGTCTTTGAAATTCCGGCGAGCCTAGGATGAGGCCGACGACTTTCACAAGGTCTGGATTGTCGACCGTGCTCAAGTCAACGCGCGCCATCTGTTGTTGTTGCCTGCGACGACCGCCGCCGCCTTCGCGTTGCATGGCGTCCATCGAATCTGTTTCGTCTGCGTCCCTGTTCATCGCGATGTTTGAGACGACGGGCGCGGGCGTCGGCTCGTCCAGTTGCTTGAGGAGCGTGGCCTTCGTCTTCGGCGACACGTCGCCCTGCACGATGATGTCGAGGAAGCGTTCCATCGTTTGTGTTTTGTCGAACGCGCCGCCGCTCTTTTTGTCCGCGAGGAAGCGTTCGAGGTTGACGCGCGTGCCGGGGATGCGATTGCTGGCGAGGGCCAGTCCGAAGTTGAGGCGTTCGAGCAAGGCTCCGGTGTTGACCCAATTTTCCGCCGTGTCCGGATAGCCCGTCGGGGCTTGATAGCCGTAGAGCGGTTCGCCCATGCGCGCTATCCACTGGTGAATGGCGGGCGAGCCGTTGGTGTCCGCGCCGAGCGCGCGAATGCTGCTGACGGCCAGTTCGAAGGGCGTCTTAATCTTGGCGCGATAGCTCGTGGGCGCGTTGAACTCAGGCGAAGAGAAGAGCGCGATGAGCGTCTCGCGGATGTCGCCGTCGCTCTTAGTGAAGGCGGCGGCAATGCGTTCGACGAGCGCGGGCGAAGGATTATCCATGACGAAGCGGCGCGCTAGCTTTGTGGCGATGAACTTCGCGGTCGAGGGATGATGCGCGAGGATGTCTAAGACCGCGAGGCCGTCTTTCATGCCGCCGCCCGCTGGAATCTTGTGACCGAGGACAAGCTTCTCGCCGTCGTCGTGCAGGCGCGTGTTGAAGTAGAACTGTCCGGCGCGGTCGTCCATCCCGCCGAGGGCCGCGCTTTTGTAGCCGCGCGGGTCGTTGATTGTCCAGCCTGTGAAGCAGCGCGCAACTTCCTGCACATCCTTCTGCGTGTAGCCGCCGTCAACGCCGAGCGTGTGCAGTTCCATCAACTCGCGCGCGTAGTTTTCGTTGATGCCGCGCTTCATGCGTTTCGGCGCGGACTGTTGTTGTTGCTTCGGCCCTTCCCCTTGTTGGCCCGCGTCGCGCGGGATGCGATTATTGGCGCGGCGATTCATCAGCAAATCGAAGAGCGGGCGTTGGCGCATGGGGTTGCGTTGATTGAGGCGATTGCTGCCGGGAGCCTGCGGGCTGACGCTCTGAAAATTATCTAAGTAGAAGAGCATGGCCGGGCTCTGCGCCGTGGCGGCCAGCAAGTCCTTGAACTTGCCGAGCGTGTTGGGGCGAATAGCGTCGCGGTCGTAAGAGACGAGCAGCCACCTGTCCGCGCCCTTACCGGCGAAGACGTTGAAGTGGTTCTCCCAGAAGTCCACTAAGACTTCCTGCAACTGTCGCTCGCTATAGACGGCGCGCAGGATGCGCGAGGCTTGCAACTCCATGACGAGCCGCTGCGGCAACTGCAAATTATTCTTCAGATAATAATCACGCATCGCGCGGCGCGCTTCCGCATTAGTCTTATCGTTGGCCCCGTCTTTGCCCGCTACATCTGCGGCGGCCATCGCTTTATCGTCAGCGGCTTTCGTGTCATCGCCCGCGCCCTGCATCGCTTTGTCATCCGCCGCCGCGCCCTTCTTGCGGGCTTCGCGGACTCCGGCCAACTCCGGCGGCAGTTCGCCGCGCCGCTCCATGACGCGCAGCAGAGCGTTCGGCTGCGGGTACTTCGCAAACAACTCCGGCGTCGTCATCCTGAGCGCGGGCAGGCGTTCCAGCTTCGCTGCCAGAGCAGTGTCCGCGATTGCTTCCGGGTGAAGTTGCTGCCGTATGTAGTTATCGAGTCCGAGCGAGCGCACGCGCTCGACATCGCCGGGGCGCGCTCCGTAGCCCAGACGATTGAGCGCGTGCAGAATGCGTTGCTCTTCGTTCAAGCGCTGGGCTGCTGCTGCTGTCGCTGACGGCTGACGCTGCGCGCTGACGCTCAGGACGAGGAGCGGCGCAACGAGCGTCAGGATAGCCACGAGAGCCGCCGCGCGTCGCGCGAGCGAAGACTTAAGTTTGCGTTTCCGTGATGTCAAGGTTCTCATATCTTTGCCGTTTCGATTGTTGCGTTAAATAGCCTGCTTGCGAGGCCGACTGATTCTGATGTCTGTCATTGCTTTAGACGTTCCCGGCGGTCAAATGGTTGAAAGAATCTTTCGCGCCCTTCGCCGCGCGTTACGTTTCTACGGGGAAAGTCACACACAGATGCTCAAACTTTCAAACTGACCCACTACCGCGCGTTTCCGTGATAGTTGACAGCCTTCGTGCTTGGGTATATAAGTGGCCTTCCACAATAATTCATTCGGTTGGCGAGTCACCTCTCGCTAATCTAACGTCAAATGCCGGTCGGTTACTGGGGAACGGAAACGATGTCTGCTCCAGGCCCTGTGAAGCCGCATCTCTACGATTTACGATTTTGCGCTGCGTGCGCCGGCGCGTCTGCGTGCGCGGGCGGCGGCGTGTGTTTGTGTCATCCACACTCTTCGGACGAAAGTTGAGGCAACAATTCATGTCAAACGGAATCTTCAGGAAAGCTGAGCTACTGGCCAACGTCGCCATCATCGCCGTCGCGCTGCTGCTCGGCGTCGTCCTCGTCAAGCGATACGTTTTGAACGGCAACGAGACGGCCCCGGCGCGCAATTTAGACCCGCGCATTCCGGCTGGAACGAAGTCCGCGCTGGACGGCGTTGATTGGGCGAAGAACGGCCAGACGTTGCTGCTTGTGCTCTCGCGCGATTGTCACTTCTGCACGGAGAGCGCGCCCTTCTACCAACGTCTGACGCGCGAGATGGCGGGGCGCGGCGACCTACATCTAATCGCGCTCTTTCCGCAGGAGGTTGCGGAAGGCCAGAAATATCTCGCCAATCTGGGCATCAACATTAGCGAGGTGAAGCAGGCCGCGCCCGGCAGCGCAGGAGCGAGCGGAACGCCGACGCTCATTCTCGTTGACGCTCAAGGCGTAGTGAAACAATCATGGGTCGGCAAGCTCAGCGCGACCGAAGAGTCGGAAGTCCTGACGCAACTGTCCGCGAATCCTAAGAATGCTTCTTCATAAACGCTCGTTGAAGGTGGAACGCGGCCAGGGCTTGTGACGACAGCCTTGCTCAACAGCTTACCGTTCATCGCTCAGGCGTTCCTCCATCGTCCTCATTCCTGCGCCGCGCGCCAGAGGGGGCGGCGTTCGCTAAGGGGAGAAGAAGCCGGTCAGGGCAAGCCGGTTTCCTCAGTTTTGCTTAAACAGGTTGCCACTCAGTTTTAAACCTCAAACAGAAAGGCAAAGACAATGAACGGAACGAACAAACTCAGACTGTTACGCAAGCTCTTGGTTCTCTTCGTGCTGCTTGCCGGATTCGTCATCGCGTTGTCGGGCGCAGGCGCGAGGCAGACATTAGCGCGTCCCTGCTGTAGTTCCTGCGAGGCAACGGATGAATACTGCGCCACGCTTCCTGAGCCTGACGCGACGCAGTGTTACACCAACAACGACAATCACTGCTGGCGCTGGTGCTCCTTCAGTTGCTAGCCGCAGGGCTTAAGCTAACGGCCCGTCGGGTCTGGCCGCTCTCTGTGTGCGCTACGGCGTCGCGAGCGGCCAGACCTTTCAACATCGACGAAGCCCGCGCCCGACATTAGCTTGAGCACAACAACTGTTAATGTCCCACGCCGTCGCGCATAGCAATCCTGTGCAGATGACTATTGACTTCTACTTGAAGCGGAAATATCTTACCTCGCGTCTTATCCTTATCAAGCTACACCGACAAGCAAGTCGAACGAGCACAGGGAATCTCGAAACCTTGAACCCCTAAAATGTGTGCCGGGAGAAATCCGTCCCCGCCTTAGAATGAGGAGACATGCTCATGAGCGCTAACAACTGTGACACAAGACCGCCCAAGCCGGAAGGCTCCGTCTGCAACACCCAGAACTGCCTGATCGAATTTGACGGCTACTGGTGGTGGACAAACTATCCGTTCAATATTTCCAATTCCGGTTACTGGTTTAATGGCGAGCAATGGGACCCGCGCCTCGCGTTTGTTGACGGCGACGGGCTGCATTTGCAAATGAAGGAGACGACATTGCCGAACGCCCCCGGCGCGCAATGGTCTTCCATTGAGGTTCTACTGTGGGGCAAAAGCTCAGACTCCAACGGGTCGAGCGCGCCCCCCAGATTTTATCCCGGCTTCGGCACCTATCTGGTGGCGGCCAGCACGGCGGGAAGCTTTAACAACATCGCCAACAACGCCTGCTTCGGGGCGTTCACCTATCGCTTCGACACGGACGGCTCCCAGACAAACGCGCACCACGAGTTGGATATGATTGAGTGCAGCCGTTGGGGAAATCTGAGCGACCCGACGAACGCGCAGTTTACGTTGCAACCGTGGGAGCCGGGCGGCAACGTTCACCGCATCACTCTTCAGGACTCAGGCGATATAACCATCGTCCTGCAATGGCCGGGCGCGGCGCAACCCGCCACCTTCTCTATTTATTATGGCATCCACGATTTATCGAGCCTGCCCACCACACCCGACATCACCTGGACAACATCGCCCGCGCAAAACACCTACATCCCGACCGATGCCTGCCAGACGGTGCATTTAAACTTATGGAGGCAACCGCCGAGCGTCGTCCCTACTGGAAATCAGGAGGTCATCGTCAAAAAGTTTCAATTCCAAGCTGCCTGACACGGCGCATCAAGAGCGCTTTCTTCAACCCTTGCTCCGCTTCGCCCTGCTCCGCTTGCGCTCAAACGCAGCGGACCAGGGCGAAGCCGCGTTACGTCCCGAAGGCTTCAAGCGAAAGGGCGGCCCAACAACTCTTTAACCCTGACGCCTCGATAACGTGCTGCTCAATATTTCTTCCCGCGCCCGTTGCTTGGCTCTCTGCGCGCGGCGCGGGTTGATGTGGGCGCGCGGCAACGGGTGGAATGTAATATGGCTGAATTACAGGCTCTTGAAATAATCTCTTGACTTGTTAGGCAACTGTGGTAAGGTTCCCATCGCGCTAACATAACATGTTGCTCTTTCTTCACGACCGGGCAACCTCAACACTCAACCTTGCAGCTTACCGGAAAGGATTCCCACATGCGCTCACGAAACTTTCGACTATTCACTTTTTTCGGCCTCCTCGCTCTTATCTCTGTCCTGTGTGGCATTGGGACAAAGGCCCAACACTCAGACTCGGCAGTATACCCGCCACCGGACGACCCGCCGGTAGAGGATCCACACGTTTATCTTGGCGGAGTAGTCTTCATCCCCGCCACTCTCACCAGAACCGGAACATCTACTCTTACCGTGTCCGTGGCGACGACGCGGAGTGTCCCGTCAACGGGCGTGAGCGGCCTGCCAATCGGCGCGGTGGTGCAAATAAGCGAAAACAATAATGTCGGCGGCATTGCATATGAGATCTCATCCTCTACGATCGACCCCTTACAGGAACGAACTATTGCCCTTGTTGGCGGTGGCAGGACAAGCACAGGGGAATTTACATTCACGATAGATTCCCAAAATATGCATACTGGCACTATCTCATTTAGAGCCACATTAGTACAGTTGGTGGATGCGCCACCCGAGGTCACGCTGGGTTCTCCAACGTTTCTAGATGCGACCCTCACCGTCGCAGCGCCAACGCCAACTCCGACGCCAACTCCGACGCCGACACCGACGCCGACGCCGCCGATTGAACCGGCAGATGACCCATGCGCCGAGTTCGGCCAGATATTCTTCCACAACAGGTGCATTTCGCCCATCATCGTAGACACGCAGGGCAGCGGCTTTGACTTGACGAGCGCGCAGGGCGGCGTG
Organism: Blastocatellia bacterium; assembly: GCA_033855775.1. Lineage (GTDB taxonomy): Bacteria > Acidobacteriota > Blastocatellia > Pyrinomonadales > Pyrinomonadaceae > DASVTR01. Next base: position 30,301 of record JAWVFT010000006.1, read on the forward strand.
GATTTCGACCTTGACGCCGATGGCATCACTAAGGAGCGGGCAGCATGGACAACCGCTGGCTCAGGCAACGCTTTCCTCGTGCTTGACCGCAATGGGAACGGCGCTGTGGACAATGGCATAGAGTTATTCGGCAACTTCACGCCGCAACCCTACGCGCCGACGGCAAACGGCTTTGTGGCCCTGTCGTTGTATGACAGGCTGAGTTCGGGCGGCAATGCTGACGGCATGATTGACCGCAGCGATACAGTCTTTTCACAGCTACGTCTCTGGATAGACGCCAACCATAACGGCATCTCCGAGCCGAATGAGTTGCACACGTTGCCGGAGCTTGATATCGAGGCGATTTCTCTGGATTACAGGGAAGCCAGACGGCGCGACCGCTACGGCAATCTGTTTAGATACCGCGCGAAGGTCTACGATGCGCGCGGCGCGCGGGCCGGGCGATGGGCTTACGATGTCTATTTACAAATTCGGGAGCCTTGAGACTTTGCGCTCGACGTTCGAGGCTGAAAGTTAAACTTATCCAAGCTGAAAATCGCCCTTCGATAATAATCATCGAAGGGCGATTTTCAGTTTCGACGCCGGTGACGGCTGTGCCTGACGAGGCAAAGGTTCTTCAGCCCGGCGCAGATGTTAATCAAGCTCGCATGGCAATGATGGACGTTGCAAGCGCACGCCCCGAACTAGTCAACGGTTTGCTTGGCAATGACTCACGGCATGTCATCCGGTCAGTGTCCTGAGTTCAACTGTCTTTCATCTCAAAGCGCGCGATTAGTTTTCGACAAGCCGCGCAGGCCATCTCTCTATAGCCCGACTCTGCTTTCGCTATCTCTTCATCTTTTCTTTCGAGAGCTTCATCGCTCCAATTCCGGCGCTCATCATCGACCGGAAGGTGGTCTGTCTCGGAGTTGATGGCGACGAACGTTATAAAGTCCTCGTCATGCTCGTGCCACCCGCCTTCCCTCCGCGATAATTCATATTCCAGCCTGCACAGCATCCGGGCGGAGGCAATCACACCGATTTCTTCATTCAACAGCCCCTCGCAAACAGCGACGACTTTGCCGCGAATAAAGGCCGCTTGTTCTTCGTTCCTCATTACGCTTCACTCCACGTTCGTCTCTGCCCGCGCAACGCTCAATTTTAACGATGCGACGCTCGATTATGCGCCTGCGACGCTCGATTATGAGCGTGCGACGGTCGAATTTATCCATGCGACGGTCGATTATGCGAGTGCTACGGTCAAATATATGAGCGCTACGGTCGATTATGTCGATGCGACGGTCAAATATATTGATGCGACGGTCGATTATGTGAGTGCTACGGTCAATTATGTGGATGCAACAGTCGATTATGTGCGTGCAACAGTCGATTTTATGAGCACAAAAGTCGATTTTACGCGCTCAGTAATCAATTTTATTCATGCAACGACCGATTTTAGGACGGCAATAACCCGTTTTACGAGCGCAGCAGCCCGTTTTATGAATGCAGGAGTCCATTTTGCGGGCGCAGGAATCCGTTTTGTGAGCGCAGGAACCCGTTTTATGCGTGCAGGAACCCATTTTTGAAGCGCGACGGTCGCCCGTAAGCGCGCAACGGTCGCTTTCCTGCGCGCGTTAGTGACTATGCTTGCTATGTTTACGGGTTAGAGAGACGGAACGACGGCTGGACGGCGCACGATGATGAATTTCGCTCATGATAGGCGTACTGTTTCCAGCCGCCCTTTCAGGTTCCGGCGCGCGGCGTCGTCCCTTGCGCGAGTTTGCGCGTTATTGCGCGGGGCGCGGAAAGCCGACGGGGCTGCGGTGGCCTTCACGGTCAACGGCGCGGACGCCGAAGAAGTAGTTGTCCTTAGACATGCCCTTCATCGTGTAGGCCGTCACGTTGCCGACAGGGCGTGAGTTCGTCCAGACGGGCGAGGTCGTGTCGCGCCAGACGATTTCATAGCCCGCGAGGTCAGGCTCCGTGTTCGCCGTCCACTTTAAATCCGTGTCGTTCGTCAAACGAGCCGTGATGATGCCGACCGCCTTCGGCACGGCGGGAGCGCGTGCGAGGCTGGCGAGAGATGCCGCGTTGACGCGCGCCACCGAAGCTATGAAATTGTAGTCAACGAACTGCGGCAGGTCGCCGTACTGCACGCCGCCCTCTATGCGCACGTTCTGATGTTGATGATGATAATCTTCGTTCGGCTCCGTGAAGCGCAGCGCCGGAAAGCCGCGCTCCAAAAACGGAATGTGGTCGCCCCCGCGCAGGTAACGGTCGCGCCTGTAAACCATCATCACCTTCATCGCAGGCACGTACACGCCGCCAGCCTCTTTGACGAAGCGCGCCAACTGCCGCGAAGCCGAATCGTTCTCGCCGCCCACACCGCGCCGCACACGCGCCTCCGCCTCGCTCTCGTTCGACGGCACGCCCTCCGCAAACACACGCAGCGTCGTCGGGTCGTGCACGCCGTTGCCGCCCGTCGAGTTGCCAACGATGTCGTTCGTGAACATCGCTTCGATATTCAAAGACTGCTTCTTCGCTTCTTCTGCGAAATGGGTCGAGCCGAGCAAGCCCTGCTCCTCTCCCGCCACCGCCATGAAGATAATCGTCGCGTCAAACTGATACTTAGACATCACGCGCGCCATCTCCAACACAGCCGCCACGCCCGAAGCGTCATCGTTTGCCCCCGGCGCGTCACACACGGCGTCCGTCGGGCTCGTGCACATCGAATCATAGTGGCCGCTGACGACGTAGAGCCTTTGCTCCGAAGCTGCCTGCGTTCCCTTCAGAGTTGCCACGACGTTCGTCAAAGTCGTCGGCTGCGGCACGCGCCCGCGCGGCGGCGGCTGCGCCTCCTGCAAGTAAGACTGCTTCTCCACAGTCATCCGCCCGCCAGCCTGCGACGCTATGCGGCCGAACTCCGCGTACAACCAATCGCGCGCCGCTCCTATCCCGCGCCTCGGGTCGTCCTGCGCCGACAAAGTGTTGCGCGTCCCAAACGAAACCAGCGTCCGTATCGTCCGCTCTATGTTGCGCGCATCAATTAACGTCATCATCCGCGCAATCTCCGCGTCGCGCCCCGCGCCCGCCCGCTGCGCGCCCGCGCCCCCCGCGCCTCCCACACGCGCCCCGCGCCGCCCCTGCCCTTGCCCCACCAACCACACACCACTCACCAACGCCAACGCCAACACCAACACGCGGACAGCACGGAGCTTTTTCATCTCTCACTTAATCCCTTCTCGATTGTCGGAATGAAAAGTCTCTGAAGGAATACTAAAAAAAGTGACGAGTGACAAGTGACGAGTGACGAGCAAGAGGAAAAGCAGTGACAAGCGATGAGTGACGAGTGATGAGCAACAGCAAGAAGTGACGAGTGATAAGCAAGAGCAAGAAGGATGAGTCATGAACGATGAGTTATGAATGATGAGTTATGAATGATGAGTTATGAATGATTAGCTATGAATGATGAGCAAGCTGCTGTTACGCGCCACTCATCACGCATAACTCATTACTCATCGCTCATCACTCATCACTTCTTGCTTGTCACTCGTCACTCATTACTCATCGCTTATTACTCATCACTGCTTTCTTCCTACTTGTCACTCGTCACTCGTTACTCGTCACTGTATTTTGTAGGCGCGGCTCTTCCAGACGATGATGACTGTGCCGCCGAGTTGGTCTGCGATGTTGCCGATGCCGGGTTCGTCTGCGATGAGGGCGCGGTATTGTTCCGAGCCGCGCCGGACGTTGACGGTAGCGCGCGAAGAGTTATATGCAGTGTCAACCCATGCGCCGCCGCGCTGGCGAAATTGTCGCCCGCCGACGCTGCGCGTCAACGTCTCCTCGCTGTCTTCCTTCTTGCTGCGCTCGTCCTTCGCCGCCGGGCCAGCCGTTGCGCCGCCGACGCTATCCCCGTTGCCCGGATTGCCACGCGACCGCCTGCTCTCAGTAGTGGAACGAGAGCCGCTCTGCGTCTTGTTCTCCGCTCCATCAAGGACGTAATTGTTATTCGTCGCGGTGGACGCGGGCGCGCTGGCTTTAGCCTTCGTCGCTGCCCCGGCAGGCTTCTGCGCGCTCTCTATTCGATAGGCCGACTCATCATTTCCCGCCGGAGCTTTCCTCGCCGTCGCTAAATCAACCACCGAAGACGAAGGAGAAGGAGGAGGAGGCGCAGGCATCTCCGTCTGCACATTCTTATCATCGTCGCGGCTCTGTTGCCTGCCGAACAGGACGCCGCTATCGACCGGCTGTTGAGCTATCGGCTCCGGCGCGCTCTTCGGCGCGGCGACGTTCGACTCCCCGGCTTTCTCCCGCATCACAGTGGACTCTGCGGGCGCGTCCGCTTCACGCGAATTAGTTGCTTTCGCGTTGATATTCGCGTTCGCGGAGTTTCCTCCGAGCGGCGCGGCGGGGGCCGTCGTGTTGCTTGTCGCCGTCGTCGCCGCAGGGGATTGCTTATCAAACTGAACTTCCGGCGCCGCCGTCGTGTTGGCTTGCGGCCGCTCATTCTGCGCGACCAGATTATCGCCATCGCGCCGCCCGCGCAGCGCGACGAAGGCCACCAACATCACTGCCATCAAAGCGATTGCCGGAACAGCGTAACGCAGGATCGGCGGAGCAAAGAGCGTCGCCAGCCACTCGCGCCATGAACGCGAAGTCGAAGCCTTGACGACTGCCGTCGCAGGCGTCGCGCTCGATGTCTCTGCGACGCTGGCCGCGAGCGTGAGCTTAGTGACCAGCCCGCGACACTCATCGCAATCGGCAAGATGAGCAAAGTAGCGAGAGCGCGAGCCATCAGGCAACGCGCCTTCCGCGTAAGCGTTCATCTCGTCTGCATCCAGATGCGCGCCGCCCGCGCTCGTTCGCGCAGCATCCTTCGTCTCGCCGCTCGCGCGCCGCGCCTTCGTCTCCGCCGTCGCAGACGCAGATGCAGCCCTGCGCCGCGCATGGCGACGAAGCAGGCCGTCTATTTCCGTGTCCGATTCAAACTTCATTGATTAAACCCGATGGCTCTTCCTGCCGAAGACAACCAGCTTAAGAACGTTGCTCGCCCCCTTCGCTTGCGGCCTCCGCGAGCGACCCTGTTTCGATAATCTATTCACCCTGCGGCGGTCGCTTCTCGACCGCGCCCGCGTCCGTCGTCAACATCAACTCAAGGTCCGAGTCCAGATGCGCCGCCGCTTCGCTGAGCGAGCGCGCCGTCTCGCCTTGCGTCCAGCCATGCTCCTTAATCAAAATCGCCTCGACACGTCGCCGCACTTCCGCATGCACGCGCGTCAAACGACGGCTCGCCGTCGCTTCATGAACGCCGAGCATCGCTCCCGCCTCGCGCAGCCGCAGCCCGTCAAAATAGTAGAGCTTCACGAGCAAGCGGTCTTCCGCCTCAAGCTCCGCGAGAGCAAGGGCCAGCGCGTCCTCAACATCACGCGCCGCGCGATTCTCCGCCAGCGCGTGTTCCGGGTCCGGGGCCATCGAAGTGACTCCGCCGAAGGCTTCGTCCGCATGCTGCGGGTCGCGCGCCAGACGGTCAAAGTCCGCGTCCTCTTCCGTCTGCACCAGCCGCGCGCTCTTGCGATGCTGGTCAATCGCCAACTGCCCTACGACCGCGCGCAGCCAGCCGCCCAGACTGCCGCGTCCCGAATAGTAAGCAATCTTGCCCGCCGGTCTGCCGTCGTCGCGCACGCGCAGGCCATGCAGTTCGGCCCAGATGGACTGCGCCAAATCTTCCGCCGCGTCTTCGTTCGGAGCCGCCTGCCTCGCAGCCGAACGAACCGTCGCCCCGAAGCGTTCGACCAAATCGCTCCAGGCCGTCTGGTCGCCGCGCTCGCACGCTACAATCAAACACAAATCATCCGCATGCAGCGCGTCCACAAATTCGTTGACGGCTGAAGCCGTCGCCTCCGGCTCAGCCGTCAACAGGTACTTCTGCAACGCTGCGCCCACGCGCGGCACAAGCGCGGCGGTCGTCAGCGAGCGCGCTTCCGCTGCGCGCGACAGTAGACGAGCCGCGCCTTCGACAATCAGCTTTTCCGTTTGTAAGTTTCTTTGGCTCACGGGGCTTCAAGTTGTTACCCGCTCGGTTGCATCCTATGCTATCACGAACCGGCCTCATTCCGGTTGGCTTAACTTTAACCGAAAGCTCCGGCGCGCTCGCGGCCGGACACAGCCACGCTTCCGTCGCCGGAAGCCGAGCGCGGCCAACCCGCTCGCGCCGCGCCGCAGCGTCCCCGCTTAGATGTTGAAGTGATGTTGAAGTATGGACGCGGGATGATGTAGGATGCAGGAAAAATAACGACTTTAACTCATCGTCATTCTGAGCTTACGTTTGACAACGGGCGGTTTGGAAAGGGCTCTCGGAATGACAACTCGTTCACCGCTCATCGCATCTTATTCAGGCCCTTAACGTTCAAACAGGGCTTGATATTCATTGGAGGGATTGCTCAATGTATCGCAAACATTTTTTCTTCTCGCTGGCAATCGTCGCCATGCTGCTCGTCGGCAGCCTTGCCGCTTCCGCGCAGACCGGACAGCTTCGCGGCCATGTTTTGATGGTCGGCTCTGACGGGAAAGAAGTCCCGGCGGCTGGCGCCATCATTGATGTCTATCGCGTTGACGTGGCCGGCAAGTACAACACCAAGACCGATAAGAAAGGCAACTTCGTCTTCGCCGGACTCCCCTTCACCGGCGACTACGTGATTGCCGCCAGCGCTCCGAACGCGCGCCCCGATGCCCTCTCAGGCGTCAAGGCCGGGCGCGAGATTGACTTTAAACTGACCCTTCAAGCCGGTGACGGCAGGCGTTTGACCGAAGCCGAAGCGAAGTCAATGGGCGGAAGCAGCGCGCCCGCAGGCGGCGGCAGCGCGCCAAGCGAAAGCGCCGAAGACCGCAAGAAGCGCGAAGAACTGATAGCCAAGAACGAAGAGATTAAAGCCGAGAACTCCAAGATTGAAGCCGCCAACGCCACCGTCACGCGCACGGCCAAGGCCGGCAACGACGAGTTGGCCTTGAAGCATTACGACCAGGCCATCGCTCTCTACGATGAAGGGCTGGCGGCTGACCCGACGCACCCCGGCGCGCCCGTCCTCTTAACCAATAAGACCATCGCCCTGACCAATCGCGGCGTTGACCGCTTCAACGAAGCGACCAAGGCTAACAACGCCGCTGCCCTCGACTCCGCCAGACAAGATTGGCGCGCGGCGGTTGAGAGCGGCAATAAAGCCGTCGAATTGATGAAAGCGCAGCCCGTTCCAACTGACCCGGCTGCCCTCCAAAGATACAACACCAGCAAATACCTAGCCCTCAGCGTTCGCGCCGAAGCATATCGCTTGTTCGTCCCCAAGGTCGACCAGGCGCAGGCCGACGCCGGTTGGACTGCTTATCAGGAATACATTGCGGTGGAAACAGACCCCGATAAAAAGCTGAAGGCAGCACTCAAGGCCGCGAATATGCTGCTTGATGCAGGCGCCTCGGACAAGGCTTTGGCGGCTTTCCAGAAGGTCCTGGAAGGCAATCCAGATAATATCGACGCGACCCTCGGCGCGGGCCTGTCGCTCTTCCAATCGGGCGACAAGGCCAAGTTTCAGGAGGCCGCCAATTATTTGCAACGCTTTGTGGACAAGGCTCCAGATGGGCATCCGCTCAAGGCGTCCGCGAAAGAATCACTGGAATACCTGAAAAGTCAGGAAAACATTAAGCCGGAGAAGCCTGCCAGCGGCGGTCGCCGCCGGGGCTAATCGCTCAAACCCGCGACTTCTGAATCAAAGGCCGTGCTCAACAGACGAACTGAGCACGGCCTTTTCGTGTCAACCTGACCGAGTAAATTATCATCTTGACATCCAGTTAAGTTAAACGATAGTATGCCAAGTGCAACGATGCTCAACATCGTTTGCCCTATCGGTCCTGAGTCTCTTTTGTGCGGGCCACTCTTAGGTCATCTGCCGTCAAACCCTTCCTCATTGAAATGTTTCGTAGCTAAATGGAACTACTGAACGATGTCAGCCAAACTAGGCGAAATTCTCGTCCGTGAAAACCTACTGACTCCGCAGCAACTGCGCGAAGCCCTCGACTACCAGCGCGAGCATGGTGGGCGGCTAGGGTTTAACCTCGTCAAGTTGGGGCTTGTCTCCGACGACACAATCACGACGGTTCTCTCCCGGCAGTACGGCGTTCCGTCCGTCAATCTCGAACTGTTCGACATTGAAGACATGGTGATTCGCCTGATTCCGCAGGAAGTGGCGCAGAAGTATTTCGTGCTGCCGTTGTCGCGCGTCGGGGCGACGCTGACGCTGGCGATGGTTGACCCGACCAACGTCTTTGCGATGGACGACATAAAGTTTATGACGGGACTCAATATCGAACCCGTCGTCGTCTCGGAAGCGAGCGTGCAGGAAGCGATCACGAAGTACTACCAGATTTCCCGCGAGATTGAGTTGGCGGCGGAAGCCGAGGTCGTCGTCGAAGGGATGAACGGCAACGGCAAGGGCTACCACGGCAACGGCAATGGTCATGGCAACGGGCACAACAGCATTACGAATGCCGATCTGGTTTCGCTTGGGGCCTTCGATTTCAATCATGCGGATGCCGCTGCCGACAATCTGGAAGTCATCGAAGATAACGAGGAGATAGACCTTTCCAGTTTGGCGCGGATGAGCGAGGACGCGCCGGTCGTGCGGCTCGTCAACGTGCTGATGGTCGACGCCCTGCGGCGCGGGGCTTCCGACATTCACATCGAGCCTTACGAGAAAGAGTTGCGTATCCGCTTCCGCATTGACGGCGTGCTCTACGACATCATGCACCCGCCTTTGAAGATGCGCGACGCGCTTATCTCGCGTCTCAAGATTATGTCCAAGCTGGACATCTCCGAGAAGCGTCTGCCGCAGGACGGGCGCATTAAAATCAAGGTCAAGGTCGAAGCGCGCTCGCGCGAGTTAGACTTTCGCGTCTCGACGCTGCCGACGCTCTTCGGCGAAAAAGTCGTGCTGCGCCTGCTCGACAAAGAGAACCTGATGCTCGACATGACGAAGCTCGGTTTCGAGCCTGAATCGCTCGTCAAGTTTCAGCGCAACATCTCGCGCCCCTACGGCATGGTTCTCGTCACAGGGCCGACCGGCTCCGGCAAGACCAACACGCTCTACTCCGCGCTGCAATCCCTGAACACGACCGAAACCAACATCATGACGGCTGAAGACCCGGTTGAGTTTAATCTCGCGGGCATCAATCAGGTGCAGATGAAGGAACAGATCGGTCTGAACTTCGCAGCCGCTTTGCGCTCCTTCCTGCGTCAAGATCCGAACATCATCCTCGTCGGCGAAGTCCGCGACTTTGAGACAGCCGAAATCGCCATCAAGGCCGCGCTCACGGGCCACCTCGTCCTCTCCACTCTGCACACCAACGACGCGCCCTCCACCATCTCGCGTCTGATGAACATGGGCATCGAGCCTTTTCTGGTCGCCACTTCGGTGAACCTCATTCAAGCGCAGCGACTCATTCGTCGCGTTTGTAAAGACTGTAAAGAAGAGCAGCAGATGCCGCCGGAGGCTCTGCTGGAAGTCGGCTTCACCAACGAAGACGCGCACCACATGAAGACCTACAAGGGTCGGGGCTGCACGACCTGCAATAACACCGGCTACAAAGGACGGGTCGGGCTTTACGAAGTAATGGAAGTGACGGACGACATACGCGAGTTGATTCTCATCGGAGCTTCGTCTTTGGAACTACGCAAGAAGGCGATTGACGACGGCATGATTACGCTGCGCGAGTCGGGTCTGCAAAAGGTACGAAACGGAATCACCACCATCGAAGAAGTCGTGCGGGAGACGGTGGCCTAGAGGAGCAAGGATAAATTTATGCGTCGCGTTTCCGCTTTAGTGTTGGCTATCATGATTTCAATCGCCGGCTTGCTGCCCTTCGTCGAATCGTCGGCGCACCGCAACAACCGGCCTGCCGCGAGCCGCCGTCATCGTGGCCATCGCCATTCGCGCGCATGGTGGCGACGCTATCGCACGCGCGTCAAGCGCCAGCGCGAGAATGTGGCTCGCCGCCGCGCGCTGGCCGAACAGCGCGGCCATAACGTCAACCTGCCCGCCGCGGACATCGAGCGGCCCGTGCTGACGACAGGCGCGAGCGTCGCGGATAGTCGCGCCAACGATTCGCGCGGCTCCGTCAATCTCTTGCAGCCTGAACGCAGAAGCACGACGCCCGTCGTCGCTAACGGCCAGACGCAGTTTCGGCTCTACGCGCAGAATGGACAGTCGGTTGGCCAGGCGTCGTTGTCGGCGGTCGCAGGTGTCAGCCCCGTCAACGTGGCTGTGATGAACGCGCGGACGCAGCGTCGTCAACTCGCCGGAGTGCCGTTCGCGGACTTGCGTCGTCAGGTTATCGAAAAGATGATTGCGGGCAACGGGTGGGTCATCAACGACATGGAACGCGAGATTAATGGCCGCCGTGTTTTCGTCGTCGTGGCGCAGACCGCCGCTTCGAGCGATGGCCGTGCGAAGGCCGAGATATGGAACTTTTACTTCACGGAGATTGATGGCCGCATCTACAGTCTGGCCTCCCACGCGCCCGTCGAGGTAACGGAGCAGATGGCCGCCGAAGCGGAAAAGGTGGTCGCCACTTTGCCGACGAACAATCGCTCGGCCATCGCGGAGACAGCCCCTCGTTAAACTTCCGCCTTCACGGAAACGCTCAAACACACGTCTGTAAGACGCGCGCGAACCGAAGAGCGATACGCAGAGTTCGCGGCGTCTGGACTCCCCGGAGAAGAGAGAACAGCCCCAATGATGTTGAATCAACCAGCTTCGCAGATTACGCTCAGCGAGTTGCTCAGAAAGCTCGCCGAGCTAGGCGGCTCAGACCTGCACATCACGACCAACACGCCGCCGCAGGTTCGTGTTGACGGCCACCTGCGCCCGCTCGACGGTTACAAGGCGCTGACTTCCGCCGACACCAAAGAGCTTGCCTATTCCGTCTTGACCGACGCGCAGAAGCATCGCTTTGAAGAGAACCTCGAACTCGATTTCTCTTTCGGCGTCAAAGGACTCTCGCGTTTTCGCGCCAACATCTTCAACCAGCGCGGCGCGGTCGGCGCAGTCTTTCGCGCCATCCCTTATGAGATTAAGCCGTTCGAAGCTCTGGGCCTGCCGCCCGTGGTGCAGAAGATGTGCGACAAGCCGCGTGGCCTGATTCTCGTCACAGGCCCGACCGGCTCCGGCAAGTCAACCACGCTCGCCGCGATGATTGACAAGATTAACAACGACCGCCACGAGCACATTCTGACCATCGAAGACCCCATCGAGTTTCTGCACAATCACAAGAGTTGCCTCGTCAACCAGCGCGAGGTCAACGCCGACACGCGCGGCTTCTCCGAAGCTCTGCGCGCTGCCCTGCGCCAGGACCCGGACGTTGTTCTCGTCGGCGAAATGCGCGACCTGGAGACCATCGAATCGGCCTTGCGCATCGCGGAGACAGGCCACCTGACCTTCGCCACTTTGCACACCAACTCCGCCGCCTCGACCATCAACCGCATCATCGATGTCTTCCCTTCGGAGCAGCAGTCGCAGATTAGAGCGCAGCTTTCCATCGTGCTCGAAGGCATCCTCTGTCAAGCTCTGCTGCCGCGCGCCGACGGCCACGGGCGCGCGATGGCCCTCGAAATTCTGGTGCCGAATCCGGCCATCAGGAATCTGATTCGTGAAGACAAGGTGCACCAGATTTACTCCATGATGCAGACGGGTCAGGACAAGTACGGGATGCAGACTTTTAACCAGGCCCTCGCCACCGCCTATCACAAGCGGATGATTACGATGGACATGGCGATGCAGCGCTCTTCGAATCAGGACGAACTGAAAGAGTTGATCGAGCGCGGCTCCGGCCTCAACACAGGCAACGGCAACGGCGGGCCGCCGCGACCGGGCGCGCATCCGAGTCCGTACGCGCAGGCGCGTCCCATCGGCGCACGTCCCGTGCGTTAAAGTTGAAAGTTGAAAGCGCGGCTCGCGCCTTATCCGTCGAGGATGCAGGGCGAGCCGCAAGCGTTGAGCGATGAAAGTCTTGAGCCTTTGCTTTAATGAGCAAGACGAGCAGCGATTGATTGGCAAGATGAGTCACTTGAGACATCTGACATCTCTGGGATTTGCGCTGGCGCTTTGTGTGTGCGCGCTGGTTGGCGTCGCTTCCGGGCAGGAGGCGCGGCAACGTTCCGCTCGGTCTTTGACGAGCGAAGACTTGCTCGACCGCCGTGCGGCTTATGTCGCTCCTGCGAGCGCGGCGGGAATTGCTCCCTCGCCCAACTCGCAGGCCACGGCGGCGAGCGCTTTTTATCGTGACCCCTCGGGCGCTTTCGTCCTCAACTTTCCGAACCGCAGTTGGCGCGTCAACGCCAAGGGCGCGCACGGAGGCCGGCTCGACACCGCGCGCTCGTTTCGCAAGGTCGAGGAAGAAGGCTTCGCCTCGGCCACTGCCAACGTGTACGTGCTGGAAGGCGGCGGCGCGAGCTCGGCTCTGGCCGAAGTCGCGCGGCTCAGCCCCGAACAGCAACAGAATTTTGCGAGCCTGCTGGCCACTCGCTTTCTGAGCAGCAACAGTTCGCTCGTCTCTGTCGAACAGATTTTTGGCGGCGCGGGTTTGCGCGTCGTCGCCGATCAGGTGGTGGCGCGTCGCGCGGTCGTGCGCGCCGTCATCAACGCCTTCGAGCGGCGGGGCCGCCTCTACGTCGTCGTGTGCAGCGCGCCCTCCGAGAGCTTCGAGATTAACTGGCGTGAGTTTAACGACATCACAGCCTCGCTGGCATCTTCAGTCATGCGCTCATAAACCGAGAGCGCGTCCCTTCAATCCAACAGGAGTTTCCAAAGTCATGCCTACTTACGTCTTCAAAGGCCGCAATCGGCTCAACGAAATCGTCGTCGGAGAGCGCGTCGCTGATAACCGCGAAGCCCTGCGCCAAATCCTGCGCCGCGAGCAGGTGATACTCACCTCCGTCAAGGAGAAAGGGCGCGAGATTGGCATCCCGAAAATCGGCGGCGCGCGCAAGAAAGTGAAGTCGAAGGAGCTTTCGATTTTCACGCGCCAGTTCTCCGTGATGATTGACGCGGGTCTCCCGCTCGTGCAGTGTCTGGAGATTCTCGCGCAGCAGCAGGAGAACAAATATTTCCAGCAGATTCTGATGCAGGTGCGACAGGACGTGGAAGAAGGCTCGACGCTGGCGGCGGCCATGGCGCGTCATCCGAACGTCTTCGATCAACTCTACTCGAACATGGTCGAAGCGGGCGAGACGGGCGGCATCCTCGATCTCATCCTACAGCGTCTCTCGACCTTCATCGAAAAGATTGTCAAACTCAAACGCGACGTTCTCTCGGCCCTGATTTACCCGACGGCGGTTGTGCTGCTCGCCATCGCCGCCATCGCCGTCATCATGGTCGTCGTCATCCCGCAGTTTCAAAATATCTTCCTCGGCCTGCTCGGCCCCGGCGAGCAACTGCCGCTGCCGACGCGCATCGTCGTCAACATCAGCGACTTCCTGGCCGGTTGGGGCGGCCTCGTGATTCTCGCCGCCATCGTCGGCTCCGTCCTCGCCCTGCGCTTCTACTACAAGACGCCGGGCGGGCGCAAAAATCTTGATTCGTTGATTCTGAAGCTCCCCATCTTCGGCCCCATCATGCGCAAGATTGCCGTCGCGCGCTTTTCGCGCACGCTCTCCACCCTGCTCTCTTCGGGCGTGCCTATTCTGCAATCGCTCGACATCACGGCCCGCACCGCCGGCAACGTCATCATCGAAGAAGCCATCATGAAAGTGCGCGCCGGGGTCGAGCGCGGCGAAAGCTTCGTTGACCCCTTGAAGGCCACCGAAGTCTTCCCGCACATGGTCGGGCAAATGATCGGCATCGGCGAACAGACCGGTGCCCTCGATGCGATGCTCGGCAAGATCGCGGACTTCTACGAACAGGAAGTCGACGCCGCCATCGCCAACCTCCTCACCCTCATCGAACCAGTCCTAATCGGCTTCCTCGGCGTCACCATCGGCTCCATCGTCATCGCCATGTACCTCCCCCTCTTCACCCTGATCGGCAAACTCTCCGCAGGCCACTAAGCCCCGGTTGGGGATGTTGTGGATTGACAATAAAGTTGGTAACTAGACAATAAAGTCGGTAACCAGTCAATAAAAGTGGGAACTCAAAGCAACAGTGGCCTATGTTGAACATAGGCCACTGTTGCTTTGAGTTTTACAGTCCTTGTAGAGAATCTACATCATGGAATCAACTCAGGCTTTCACATAGAAGTCGATTACTACTTTTCAGAATAAATCTTCCGAGAGTGAGAACCGAGTTTGCCCCTCTTTCCTATTCCTTCACTCTTAGCATTCACTGGCAACCTCTTCGGCAGATCAACCTCATCATCAATTAATACATCAACATAAACATTAGCAGCCCTAGCATATTTTAATAAAACTGGTAGGGGCGGCTCACGAGTTCCAAGTTCATATTTAGAAATACTGCTACGGAACAATTCCTCTGAAAGTCCCAAGTGACGAAGCATTTCATTCTGAGACAATCCCAATACTGTTCGCACATGCAATAACTTCTCAGCGAGGCGTGCAGGCTTAGGTCGCGCAGAGCTTCCCATCAGTTTTCTCCTCCTGATGGGACAACACGGCTTAAATCAGACTTGCAGATGGTGACATTTGGGTCTAAGCTGTGCTTATGCTTTTGTATCGCCCGGAGTTTTTGTTTCAAACATTCCGCGGCGACTGCTGTCACTCGTGTTGACTAGCCTCGCTATGCATGATTGTGACAGTCGGTTTTCAAAGAAACTAAGTAACCAAAAACGTCGAAATGAGATGACCCTGCCTATTACTCTTTGCTGTAGATAATTTAACTACGAGGATTCAAGTTATGTCGAGTGTAATTATTGGCTTCGGGAGAAGGACTACCAAATACTACGGAGAGGTTACATCCCTGAAATGCCCAAGATGCTCAAATTATGTACACTACCACCTTACCCACACACGCATATGGTTCACTTACTTTTTCATCCCAATATTTCCATATCATAGCGAGTATCGAGTTGAGTGCCCGATTTGCGCTCAGAGTATATTGTTACAGGGCGAGGAAATCGAGGCAGCAAAGCAAGGTAAATTGAGACTGCACGTGCTTCATGATTAATGGCAAACAATCGAAAGCAACGCTTAGGTCTTCAGCGCGAAATAACACTTGGGGATGCGTATGCAAATCTCAAACCCAGCGACAAAGCCGTTTTGAAATATCTTAATAATCTAATCCTGAACAATGATGGAGAGACCTGCACGGCCAGTATCCCTAAAATCGCGAGCATGTGTGATCTGTCTGAACGTCAGGTGCAAATAAGTACTAAAAGATTAATCGGTGCTGGACTACTTGAACGTATTGGATATGACTTTAGTAACCCGGTGCGAGAAAAAAGGGGCACGATCTATAAGGTTTTAATTCAAAGAAATGGAACGAGGTCATCACCTAATAAGAGTAGGAAGAAAAGATCAATTAAGTTCTTTAGAAGTTACGCAGATGGGATGAGCGAATAAAGCGGATTAGCGATATAAGCGCGCACCGCTTCTCTGATAATTGCCGTCTTCGCTTCATACCAACTGATGCCTGTATAATAACAATGACTCTCAAAGCGCAAGAACGCTCGCAAGCAGCAACCAATGTGATTGCGCCATGCGCGACGCGAGCGAACCTGCGCGCGTTCTATCAAACAGAACTGCTTGATGCCGCGATGATAGTTCTCAATGGCCCAAGCAAAACTGGCCCATTTGACTCTTTCAAGATCGCTCATCTCGATATGGTTGGTCGCCCACAACTCAACGTCGCCGTCTGTGGCAACTATCTTGAAGACGCGCACCAAGCCATAACCTTCGAGCCAGACGACGCGGCCATCATCGCCAATCTCAATAGTGCTGACCGCACGCAAGCCCTTTCGATCAGGGTTGACTTTGCGGTTAGATTTCAAACGGGTCAGCCATATCCAGTCAAAAGAGCGAATCAACTTCAAGTTTTCAAGTTCCGAATACCAACTGTCAAAGACCACGCATTGGGGCTGAAAGTCACGCTTGCGAGCCTCCTTCAGCATTACTTGAAAGTGGTCATTCTTGGTCAGAGAGTCTTTCTTCTTGTCAAAGATGCGATAGTCACATGGAATATGCCGGTCGCCATCAGTCCACAAAAGAGTAATCAAGTTGATGCCACTGACCACAGCATGGTGCTTGCCAGACCAATGGCGCGTCACAAGTTCCATCTTGCGAGCGTAAGGCTTGTCCAAAGTCGAGTCGTCTATGACAAGGATACCTTGGTTCAAGCTGACTTGGCTCTCGGCTTCCGCCCAGAGCGTAGAAGCATCAGGCTCCAGCCGATGCAGCAGGCGTGTGAAAGCATCGTGCGCTGGCGCTTTTTCATCTTCGCCTTGAACACGGGCCGCTTCCGTGGCGCTGACGCAGCGCGGTGTGGCGATCAAAAAGTTGATGTAGTCTTGATCCGAGCATTTCGGCGGATTCATGCCGCTTTTTTAGCACAATGCTCTTCAACTGCGTAACTTCTATTATTATTAAACCTACATTTGAGGAGGCTTTAAAAGCTCGTAAGCAAGAGTGGCTATCGGTTCTTGAGGCAAATCCTAATGCTAGTCGAATGGAACTTGAAGAGAAAGCACAATATTTGTATTACTGGCTCAAGAAGTATGACTTTCAGTGGTTTGAAGCTCACTTGCCACCACCTAGAAGGAGACCGTTTCGAGGAGAACGACTTGATTGGGCGAGCACTGATCTTAAACTCTCAGCAGATGTGAAAGCAGCAGCCATCCTTATAAGGAAACAATCTGGTCGCCCTGTTCGTGTATCCATTACAGCAATCATTAAGGCCGTTGGACATCAATC
>JAWVFT010000007.1:0-24402 GCA_033855775.1 Blastocatellia bacterium
ATGGCGGCGCGGCTACAAGTTTTCGACCTACGCGACGTGGTGGATTCGGCAGGCGATAACCAGAGCGATTGCCGACCAGGCTCGCACCATTCGCATTCCCGTTCACATGATTGAGACGATTAACAAGTTGATTCGAACATCGCGCTCGCTCGTGCAGGAGTTGGGACGCGAGCCGACGAGCGAAGAGATTGCGGGCAAGATGGACATCCCCGTCTCGAAGGTGCGCAAGGTGCTCAAGATTGCGCAGGAGCCAATCTCTCTGGAGACGCCCATCGGCGAAGAGGAAGATTCGCATCTGGGCGATTTCATCGAAGACAAATCTATCCTGAATCCGGCGGACGCCGTTGTCGCCTCGAACCTGCGGGAGATTACGGACGAGGTGCTGGCGACCTTGACGCCGCGCGAAGAGAAGGTCATCAAGATGCGTTTCGGCCTCGGCACGACGGGTTCGGAGCACACGCTCGAAGAGGTCGGCCAGCACTTCGCCGTCACGCGCGAACGCATTCGCCAGATTGAAGCCAAAGCCCTCAGAAAGCTGCGCCACCCGTCGCGCTCGCGCAAGCTGAAAGCCTTTTTGGACAGCACGCAGCGTTGAAGTCTCTCTCAAATCGCATGGAAAAATCGCGCTATTTCGTCGTCCTCGCTCTGCTCTTAATTCTGCCCGCCATCTTGCAGGGTTGCTCCGGCAAAGCAAACAACTCGCCCGCCGCCGCATCAAAATTCCTCGGCACATGGAAAGTCGCGCCCGACAGCGAGACGGATTTCAACGGCGGGCCGATTATCTTCAAGGAAGATTTCACATACTCTGCGCAGAAGACCAACGAGCCTTCATCGTCAATTTTGACGGGGCCGTTCACCGTCTCGAAGGATGAGAAATTGTTTCTCGGCGGCGAGTTGACCAAGTTTGGCGAAGAAGGCATCAAGGTCGAGCCGGACGGGCGTTTGAAACTGACGAAGAAGGGCAAGTCAATCTACTTTGTGAAGAGCTAGTCGCCTTTCGGCGTGGATAGTGTTACCGTTAGATGTCGGTTCGGTAAAGCGCGTCCGGCATCTAAGTTTGTTTAGTGAATGAATAAAAGAATCAGCGAAAGTTACAGGCAGAAGCTGGCCACGGAGGAAGGCTGGCTGTTGAAGCGCGGGGCCGCGCTTCGCATCGCCCTCTGCTATCCGAACGTCTATGCGATTGGGATGGCGAACCTCGGTTTTCAGGCGATGTACGAATTGTTCAATCGCATTCCCGAAGTCTCCTGCGAGCGCGTCTTCCTGCCCGACGAACGAGAGTTGCGCGAGTATGAAAAATCGCGCGCGCCGCTCGTGTCGCTGGAATCGCAAACGCCTGTGCGCAACTTCGACGTGCTCGCCTTCTCCATCTCTTTCGAGACGGACTATCTCAACATGGCGCGCATCCTGCGCCTCGCGGGCGTGCCTGTCCGGGCCGCTGAGCGCACGCATCACGACCCGCTCGTGTTGATGGGCGGCGCGGCTTCGTTTTTGAATCCCGAACCGATTGCAGAGTTCACGGATGTCATCGGCGTCGGCGAAGGCGAAGTTCTGGGGCCGCAGTTTGTGGACGCGGTTTTAGAGCATGAGACGAAGGACGAAATACTGCTCGCGCTGGCGCGCAAGGGGCGCGGCTTTTATGTTCCGTCGCTCTACGACGTGAGCTACAAGGAAGACCAGACGATTGCGGCTTACACGCCGACGGAAGAAGGCGTCCCCTTGCGTGTGGGACGCGCGCTGGCTGCCGAGAATCCGAAGGAAGGAAGCCTCAGGCGCGCGATGCGGCGCGGCGATACGGCCATCGCCGAGAGCTTGAGAAGCGCGGATGTCTTCGCTCCGTCCTCGATTATCTGGGCGCCGGAAGCCGAGATGGGCGAGCGTTTTTTGATAGAGATTTCGCGCGGCTGTTCGCAAGGGTGTCGCTTCTGCTGGGCCGGGTTTAACTACTGGCCGCCGCGCGTCGTGCCTGCGCGCGATGTTTTGGCGAAGGCCGCGGAGTGGCGCGGGCGCACGGACAAGATTGGCTTGGTTTCGACCGCCGTTTGCGACCATCCTGAGATTAGCGAAATCTTGCAGGGCTTGCGCGCGATGGACTATCGCATCTCTGTTTCCAGCTTGCGCCTCGACCAGATTTCCGACGAACTGCTCGACGCGCTTGTCGAATCAAGAGACCAGCAGATTGCGGTCGCGCCCGAAACAGGCTCCGACCGTCTGCGCAAAGTCATCAACAAGAATCTGACGAACGACGAGATAGTTGATATTTGCGGCGCGGTCTTCGACCGTGGAATGCTGACCGTCAAGCTCTACATGATGGTGGGCTTGCCGACCGAGACGGATGAAGACTTGGCGGAGATGGTTGCGCTCGTCGAGCGCATCAAGGACAGGATGCTCGAAGCGGGCAAACGCTTCGGGCGCGCGGGCAAAATCATTCCGTCGCTCAACGGCTTTGTGCCGAAGCCGAACACGCCGTTTCAGTGGGAAGCAATCTGCGACGAGAAGGAATTGAAGCGGCGTCTGAAATGGGTGTCGAAGCAGTTGGCGCGGATTCCCAACGTCGAAGTGCGAGCGATGTCGGCGCGCATCGCGCACGAGCAAGCTCTCTTCTCCAACGGCGACCGTCGCACGGCGCGGCTCATCGAGTCGGCGGCGCGACACGGCGGCGACCTGCAAGCGGCGTTGCGCGAGACAGGCATTGACCCGGCTTTCTACACCAGCCGCGAGCGCGCTTACGATGAACGCCTACCGTGGGAGATTGTTGACCCCGGCCAATCGCGCGCCTTCATGCAGCAGGAACACGAACGCTCGCGGATTGCGAAATCAACCGCGCCTTGCCCGTCCGTCAGCGAATGCACGCGCTGCGGCGTCTGCCCGACGACGTGGCTCGGCTCAACGACGGATGGACTCGTGCAGTTGCAACGCGGGCTGGTTGGCGCGACCGCAAACGCCGGCGCGACAGCGAGCGCGGCGGTTGTTGCCGCTTCCGTTTAGCAGTTAGTCAAATCGGATGACAGGCAGGCTTGAAGGCCGTCTCCCGTCGCTCAAAGAAGCGCGGGCGGCGGCTTTTTCATTTGGCGTCAATGAAGCCCGTGCTCTTGGCCGTGTAGTCGAAGTTGTAGTTGTGCGTGTAGCCGGGAAACGCGATGGGCCGCGTGTACTGCACGCGCGCTTGAAACGTTCCGTCTGTGTTGCGCTGAACGGTGATTTCGGCGTTCGGCGGCACGCTCCATTCTTTAGCGTCGGCCATCAGCTTGGCCCGCAGCGAATCGTTTGACGCGCCGCTCGCCCATGCGTCGCGCACGTCATCCTTCATCGCGCTCTTGAATCTCTCGCTTTGATAGGCCACCGGCACATACTGAAAGCCAACGTAAACGACTACGGCGATGATGGCGATGGTGAGGATAAATTTGAGACGCGCCGCGCCGCGCTCCCGATTTTTGGAGGGACGAACCAGACCGCACGAATTGTTCATCTTGATTGCTTCTCCGCTCTTTCTTCTGCAAGCTGTTTAAGCCGCTGCGTGTAGAGCAGCGCGGATTGAGGCGCGCAGGGTGCGCGGGTTGAGAGCTCGCCCGTCAACGATGGCGGCGCGTCCCAGACGCTCAAGCAGAACCCATTTGATAGCGCCGCCGACGCTCTTTTTATCAAGGGCGAGCGCGCCGATAATCTGCGTGGGATCGAGATCATCTGCGCGCGGCAGCCGCCCGCAGTAGCGAACGGCCTCGCGCAACAATTCTAACTCCGAACCATCCAGCATGCCTAGCTTTTTCGAAATCTCGCCTGCCGCCAGCATTCCGTAGCCGACCGCTTCGCCATGACGAAAGCGACGATAACGGGTGATGGATTCGAGGGCGTGCGCGGTCGTATGGCCGAAGTTCAGGATGCGGCGCGAGCGATGGTCTGTGCGAGCGGCGTCTTCGCGCTCGTCGCCTGAGACTATCGAGGCTTTGAAGGCGACCTGCGCGGCAATCAGTCGAGCCAGCTTGAAGGCGCGGGCGGAAGGTTGAAGGGCTGGCTGCGCTTGTTCGTTTTTGAGAAAGTCGAACGTGTCGTCGAACAACGCGCGGTCGCCCGCCGCTCCCTGCTTGACGGCTTCGCACCAGCCTGCGGTCAACTCGCGCGCGGGCAGAGTGCAGAGCGTTTCGGTGTCAACGATGACGGCGCGCGGCTGGTGAAACGCGCCGAAGAGATTCTTGCCGTGGCTCGTGTTGACAGCCGCCTTGCCGCCGACCGAAGCGTCTATCTGCGCGAGCAAAGTGGTGGGAAGTTGGACGAGCGCGATGCCGCGCAGGTAGAGAGCCGCCGCGAGTCCGGCGAGGTCGCCGACCACGCCGCCGCCCAGAGCGACGACGGCATCGTTGCGCTCAAGCGCGGCAGCCGAAAGAAAGGCGAGGGCGCGTTCAAGCGTGTGGAAATTTTTATGACGCTCGCCGTCGCCAATCAAGAGATGAACGACTTGAAAATCAGCCGCGCGCAGGCTTTCTAAAACAGTCGAGCCGTAAAGCTCGAAGACTGTCGGGTTGGAGATTAAGGCCAGACGACGCGCTGCGGGCGTCAACGCGCGGCGCGCTATGTCGCCGGAAAGTCGCAACGCGCCCGCGCCGACCGTCACCTGATATTTGTCTGCTGGCCGCGCCCGCAAGCGCACGCGCACACGCCGCACTGTTAACCTCAATCTTCCGTCATCGCCGCAATCAAAGTGTCGGCCAGCAACTCGAAACTGACTTCGCCAAAGCCCATGAGTCGCGCCAACTCTTCGACCGTGTAACGCGAGGACGTGTTCCAGAGGTCAATCAATTCGTCGCCCGCCTTGCGCGAGGCCCACCAGCGGCGCCCGTAGCGCGTCAGCAAGTGCTCACGCAATCCAGCCTCAAAGGCCCACGCGCGCAGGTAAGCCGCCACGTAAAACTCGTCGTCCACGTCAGAGAGCGCGAGCGCGGGGCTGCGCCGAAAGCCCGTCGCCTCGGCTTGCAGAGCGCTGTAGCTGGCGGCCAGATGTTCGGCGCGCGGCTGCGCCGAGTCGTGCAGAGCGATTTCGTATTTCAGCTTGGCGCAGAAGCGGCGGACGGTGCAGGCCGTCCTGAGCGCGAGCGTGCGCACGGCGTCGCTCGTCTGCTCGGCGGACAGGCTCGTGCGATGTTCGCGCAGCCAGCGGCTATCAAAGAAGAGATGCTGCAACAGGAAAGCGTGGCCTTCGGTCGTCGCGTAATCGGGCGCGTAGATAAATTCAGGATAACGCTCGGCCAACTCGCGCGAAGACCAGGCCAGGTGCTGCGCGTGGCCCGCTTCATGAAAGAGCGTGCGGTAATCGTAAGCGCCGCCGATGGGCGAGAGCAACAGCCGCACGTCGTCCGGCGGATTGACGCGCAGGCAGGCGGCGCGCGGATTCTTAAAGGGCCGCGCCTCGTCGTCAATCATGATGTTTTTCTGCTGCTCAATCTGAATGCCGAGGCCCTTCATCGCCGCCGCGTAGGTCGGCAGCATTTCACTCGCGGGAAAGAGCGCGTCGAGCCGCGCCATCCGTTCGAAGTAAAAGTAGTCGGCGTGCTGTAGGTCGTCGAAGGCTACGCCCGGCACATCGCGCGCCAGAGCCTGCGACAGGGCGGACATGTAACTCTGCTCGGTGCGTTGCAGCAATTTATCGGCGGCCAGAGCAAGCTGTTCATAATCCGTGCCGGTCGAGTCGGCGCACAGTTGGCGGTAAGAGTCGAAGCCAAGCTCGCGCGCCGAGACGTGGAAGGATTCGAGGCGCGCGGCGCGCAAATCGTCGCAGGCGACGAGGGCGTCGCTCCAACGCGCGGTCAGTTCGCGCCGCGCCGCAGCCGACGGCTCGTTGGCAATCTTCGCCGGGGCGTTGTAAGCGGGCAGGCTCTCGCCCTGCCAATCAATCCGCGCGGACGCTTCGCAGAGAGAACGCTCGAAGGTTAACTCCTGCGCCTGCGCCTGCAAGTAGCCGAAGTGGGCCGCGCCGATGAGAGCGCGCAAACCGGCCCGCTCGGTTTCCCTGTGCAAAGGGATTCCGGCCAACTCAAGACGCAGTTCCTCTATCGCGTCGCGCGTGAACAGCCCGCCATAACGGTCATAGACGGGTTCAATGCGCAACTCGCGTTCGTAGCCCGCGCGATGCTGGTAATGAGCCAACTCCAGCGCAGAATTGTAAGCCGCGAAATCACGGCGATAGTCTTCTATCTTCATCTTGGGTGAGGCCCTACAGCGTTCACAAAATTAAAGAGAGTTAGAGCCGGACGAGAAACGTGGAGAGCGAATTGTAACACGTAGAGAGATAAAAGAAAGCTTGCGGGAGCGGATAAAATCATGCCGTTAAAAAGCGAACAGGCGCGGCAACGTGGGAGTGTGCCGCGCCTATTCATATTCGTGGTTACTGTCCTCACCCCAGCAACCACTTGAGACGGAGGATCCACCAACCGTCTCTCTTGCCCCGCAATATACACCGCAAGGCCCATGCCACGCAAGCATCTCATTGGCGGCCCTCTCGCTTCTCAATTTTGCTCGCATTTTCTCTTTCTTACCCCGAATGATAGCCCGCAGACGCCTGTTATCATGGCTTGCCTATGTAAGTCTTACACCAACCACTAAGTAGAATTTTCACGATGGCGGCTGCGGCTCAAGCCGAGCCGAGAGCATCGGTGATGACCTTTGACAGCGAGTGAGCAAGGCGTTCTATGTGCTCTTGCTGCTCGCCTTCAATCATCACACGTGCCAGCGGTTCCGTCCCCGAATAGCGCAGCAGCAGGCGTCCGCTTGAGCCGAGTTGCGCTTCCGTTTCCCGCGCGGCGCGGGCAATCGCTTCGACTTCGGCGAAGGGCCTCTTTTCGCGCACGCGGACGTTGACAAGCACCTGCGGATAACGCTTGAAGCCTGCCGTTAGCTCATGGAGCGCGCCCCTTTTTTCGCGCATCGCGCGGAGCAGGCAGAGGGTCGTCAACATGCCGTCGCCCGCGAGGCTGAGGCGCGGAAAGATGAGATGCCCGGATTGTTCCCCGCCGAGGCTGGCGCCCGTTCTGAGCAATTCCTCAAGCACATACTTGTCGCCGACATCCGTGCGCTTCAGTTGCCAGTTCTGCGCGCGCGCGGCAATCTCCAGACCGATGTTGCTCATGACGGTGGCGACGATTGTGTGGTCGCTCAACTCGCCGCGCGCCGCCAGGGCTTGCGCCATGACCCAGAGCGTCGCGTCGCCGTCAACAAACTCGCCGCGCGCGTCAACGAAGAGCGCGCGGTCAGCGTCGCCGTCAAAAGCGACGCCGAGGTCTGCGCCTTCGGCCAGAGTCTTGAGGCGCAAGCCTTCGATGTGCAGGGAGCCGCAGTTGAGATTGATGTTGCGGCCATCGGGCTCGTCGTTGATGGCAATGACCTGTGCGCCAAGGCGACGAAAGAGCGCGGGCGCGAGATGCGAACTGGCGCCGTTGGCGCAGTCAATGACGAGGCGCAGGCCGTCGAGCGATAAGCCGGCGGCTATCTCTGCGGCGAGATAATCAAGATAGCGCGCTTGCAGTTCGGCGGCTGATGAAGCGTCTGCGATGAAGGCGTTGCTATTGAGAGTGTTGCCGTCGAAGGCTTCCGGCGAGGGCGCAACGTTCGCGTCAGATGGCTGCGCCTCGGCGTTAATGTCGGCTTCTATCAATCGCTCGGTCGCGTCGTCGAGCTTGCGTCCTGAGGGCGCGAAAATCTTGATGCCGTTATCTTGATACGGATTGTGAGACGCGCTGATGACGACTCCGGCGTCAGCCGGGAGAACGCGCGCGAGGTAGGCGACGCCGGGTGTCGTGATGACGCCCGCCGATTCGACGCGCGCGCCCGCTTCGGTCGCTCCGGCAATCAGCGCGGCTTCAATCCACGCGCCGGACTCGCGCGTGTCGCGGCCCAAGATGATGCGCGGGACATCGCTCTCGCTGCGGCGTTCAGCCAGATGCTGCGCCAGCGAGCGGCCCGCGACGCGAACGGTCGCCGCGTCCAGGGGAAAGCGTCCGGCTTCACCGCGCATTCCATCCGTGCCGAAAAGTCTTTTCATGTTTTATACGGATTTCAAGTTTCAGGGCTCAGTTTGAAAACGAAAGACCTGAAGCTTGAAAGCTATCTGACAATCGTAAAGCCTGTCGGAATGATGGAGCGCAACTCGACGCGATTTTCAAGACCGGCGGGCAAGACCAGACGCGGAGTAATCGCGCCGTCTTGCCCGACATCGAGAGCGATTTGAATGTCGCCCGCGCGCAGTTGCTCAAGGGCCGCGCGCGCGCCGTAGAGCGTCACGCTGGCCGTCTCAGGCCGCGCCTGCGCGCCCGTGCTTTCACGCACGGCGACGCCCGCGAAGCTCTTCTCGATGCGCCGCTCGCCGATTTCGAGCGCGACGTTGACGACCGTATCAATCGGGTTAATCTTTTTGTCGAGAGCGGCTGTGTTGATGGCGACCTGCTGCGCCGTGAAGTCCTCTCGATGCTCGCCGAGCGAGATGGGCTCGGTCGGCAACTTCTGAAGCGCGTTGACGCGGCTGGCAGGCCCGCGCACTCTGACCTTCAACGGCTCGACTTTGACCGCGCGCAATTCGTAACCTTCGGGGACGCTGCCGTCCAGACGGACTTCGACTTCCACTTCGCGCTCGATGCGTTGTTCGAGGCGGAGCGGAATCGTCCCCGGCTCGACGCCTTCGACGCGAATGCCGTCGGGCAAACCGAACGTGACACGCTCCGGCGTCAGGAGCACGGTTCGCTCGCCGGGCTTGAAGTCCTTGACATCCACGTTGGCGACGAGGCGCGTCGCATCAACGCGCTCAAGGTCATACTTGTTTCCGGCCAGCGTGACCTCTACTTCCATGCGCGGGTCGTTGCTGATTTCCATGTCCTTCGGCAAATCGAAGTTGAGATGAATGCCGAGCAGGTGGCGCGTCGTCGGCCTGCGCTGGCCCGTCACCGCGTACCAGAGCACGAGCGTGATGCCGAGGGCCAACAGCTTCAAGCCTAAATCCTCGACGAAGAGTTCGCGCAGCCAACGCTGCGCCAGCCCGCGACGCCGCGGCGGCAATGGACGTGGACTGGCATCTTCCGTCTCGTGAAAAGACATTCGTAGAACAGTGACGAGTGACAAGTGATAAGTGACAAGTCACAAGCAAGAACAAGTTTTTAACTCGTCACTTGTCACTCGGTACTTATCACTGTCGTTAAGTTGAGATAGCTTCTTCGGTTTCGGTGTCGGCTGCTTCCAATTGTTTCTCTTGCTCGCGGCGCGCTGCGTTGTTGACTTCGAGGGCTTGAAAGATGGAAGCGCGCAGTTTCGTCGCGTCCAGCCCGCGCCTGATTTGCCCTGCCTGCACAAACGAGATTAAGCCCGTCTCTTCCGAGACGACGACCGCCACGGCGTCGGAATCCTCCGTGATGCCGATGGCGGCGCGGTGGCGCGTGCCGAGGTCTTTCGAGAGCCGGGGGTTGAGCGTCAGCGGCAGAAAGCAGGCGGCGGCCGCCACGCGATGACGACGCACGACGACCGCGCCGTCGTGCAGCGGCGTCGTCGGATTGAAAATCGTCACCAGCAAATCGTAGCTCAACTCGGCATCCATCTTGACGCCGCCGTCAACGACGTTCTTCAAACTGATGCCGCGCTCGATGACTATCAACGCGCCCGTCTTGGTCGAAGCGAGCGTGGTCGCGGCCAGCACGATTTCATCGTAAACGCCTTCGCCGAATTGCCCGCGATGACGGCGCGTGAAAGGCATCCGCACGCGATTGCCGAACGAGATGAGAACCTGCCTGATTTCGTTTTGAAAGAGCACGATGATGGCGATGCCGATATAGAGCGGCACGCCGCGCAGGATAAATTCGAGCGTCGCCAATTCCTGATTAACGGCGAACCAGTAGAGCAAGGCGAAGGCGGCGATGCCAGCGGCCATCGGGGCGGCGCGCGTGCCGCGCACCAACCTCAAGACCGCGTAGACGAGCAGGAAGACCAGCGCGATGTCCGCGATATTGCGCGGGTCGCTCAGCCTCGCCAGCGTCTCTCTGTATGGCAGCAGTAGTAACATTGCGGCTCTCAGCCGGCGCGCTCCGGCGTCAACTCGCTTTGCTTCGTCAGGGTTTCGGGCGCGACTTCTAAAAAGATATTGTGAACGTTTGGCTCGGCGCGTTTGATTAACTCTTCGACTTCCGCGATGGTGCGTTCGATGTCGTCGGTCTTCAAGCGATTGCGAACGTTGATGTGCGCGTTGACGAGAATCTGTTTCGGGGCGAGATGCATCGTCAGTAGCTCGACGACCTCGACCACGTTTTTGTGTTCGAGGATGGCGCGGCGGATGCGCTCGACCGACTTCGGCGTCGCCGCCTCGCCGAGCAATAGGCCGCGCGCCGAACGCGCCAGCGCGAACGCCACTATCGCCAGCACCACGCCGATAATCATCGAAGCCATACCGTCCCAGTACGCGCCCTTGTTCGGCCCGAGTTGATGCTCCGTCAGGTAGAGGCCGGTGGCGGCGATGATGATGCCGATGAGCGCCGCAGAGTCTTCAAAGATGACGGTCTTGGCGGTCGGGTCTTTCGACTCGCGCAAGTATTCCTTAAAGCTCATGCCCTCGTGGTGCGCCTCACGCACCTCCTGCCAGAGAGCCAGCGCGATAGAGCTTGTTTCGAGCAGGAAAGAGATGCCGAGCACGATGTAAGCCCAGTTCAAATGTTCGGGCGCGTGCGGGTGCGACAGCTTGTCGTAGCCTTCGTAAAGCGCGTAGGTCGCGCCGACGCCGAAGATAAAAATCGCCGCGATGAACGACCAGAAAAAACGCTCTTTCCCGTAGCCGAACGGGTGCTTTTGCGAGGCCGGGCGCATGTAAAAGCGCAGTCCCAACAACAGAAAAACCTGGTTTGTCGCGTCAGCCAGCGAGTGAAAAGCCTCGGCCTGCATGCCGGTCGAGCCGGTATGCCGCGCCGCCCAGAACTTCAAAATTGTAATCAGCCCGTTGGCTATGAGCGCGCCAATCACTGCCCACATTAACAGTCTCCCCCGGCCAGTTGAACTGATAGACTCCGCATGGATTATGGGGGAAAGAATCGGAAGTGGCAAATGCGAGAAGGAAAATGAAGGAGAGCGGATAACTCATACGCGGAAAATGGTCAGGGCATCGTCAGTCGTTGCTTCCCTGCCCGCGCAGCATCGCGTAGACGGTCGGAGTGACGACCAGCGAAAACAGGAGCGCGACGGCGAGGCCGCCGATGACGGCGATGGCGAGCGGTTGCAGCAACTCCGCGCCGGAGCCTAGAGCAAGAGCGAGCGGCAACATGCCGAGGATGGCCGCCAGCGAAGTCATCAACACGGGGCGCAGCCGCCGCCGCCCTGAACGCAGCAGCGCAGCGCGAAGTGAATCGCCCGCCGCCAGATGGTCTTCCACCGCGTCCAGCATCAGGATGCCGTTTTTGGCGACGATGCCGACGACCATAATCATGCCCATAAAGGAGACGACGTTGAGCGTCGTCTTCGTCAAAAGGAGCGCGGCGAGGACTCCGGCGAGAGCCAGAGCCGCGCCAGCCACAATCGCAATCGGATGAGCGAAGGAACGAAACTCTATGAGCAGCACGAGGAAGACGAGCACGATGGCGAGCACGAGAGCCAATGCCAGTTCACGAAAGCTCGACTGCTGTTCGCTGTAGAGTCCGCCGTACTCGATGGTCATCCCCGGCGGAAACTTCACGTCCTTTGCGAGCTTCGTTTGAATGGCGCGAATCGCGCTGCCGAGGTCGCTGCCCGACAGCCGCGCCGTCACCGCCACGGATTGCCGCAGCCCGTCGCGCTCAATCTCCGTCTGCCCTTTCTCATACTCTATGTCCGCCACCTGGTCTAGACGAAACTGCGCGCCCGAAGTGGCCGAACGCACGAGCAGGCCGCGCAGCGCGTCGAGCGATTGACGCTGGCTCTCCGGCAGCAACACGCGGACGGTGATAAGGCGGCCCTGCTGCAAAATCGTCGAAGCCGCATCGCCTGTCATTCCGGTCGTGACGGTGTTGGCGATGTCCGTGGCTGTCACGTCGAAGCGCGCGGCGCGTTGCGGGTCAACGCGGAAGGTAATGGCCGGGCCGCTGACGACGACGCCGTTGAAGGTGTCAACGACGCCGGGAATCGTCTTGATGGCTTCTTCCACTTCGGTCGCTTTCTGCTCAAGCGCGGCGGCGTCTTCGCTGAAGATTTTGATTTCAATCGGCGCGGGCGAACTCGTCAAATCGCCGATGAGGTCAGAGATGATGCCGACAAATTCGATTTCCAGCGCAGGCTCGCTTCCTTCGATTTGCCCGCGCAAGTCGTCCGTCACTTCTCCGGTCGAGCGAGCGCGGCCAGACTTTAGCTTGACCAGAAAGTCGCCCGTGTTCGGCTCCGTGATGGAGAGGCCGAGTTGCAAGCCCGTGCGGCGCGAATAGCTTTCAACTTCCGGCGCGGCCTTCAACATCTCCTCGACGTGGCGCAGGATGCGGTCTGTCTCGGCGAGCGATGTTCCCGGCGGCGCGGTGTAGTCCAACACGAACGCGCCTTCATCGAAGGCGGGCAGAAACTCTGAGCCCAGATTGCGATACATCAAATATGAAAGGACGAGCACGACCACGCACAGAGCGATGACGAGCCAGCGATTACCGAGCGCGTGGTCGAGAATCCATTCGTAACGGCGCACGACGGCGCCGAAGAAGCGTCCGGTTTCAGCCTCCTCTTCCGTCTCGCCCGCGCCCATGCTCTCGCGCTTTTTCACTTTGACGAACCGCTCCGCGAGCACGGGCGTGAAGGTCAGAGCCAGCACGAGCGAAGTCAGCAAAGCGACGGCCATCGTCAGCGCGAGCGAGCGAAAGAAGACGCCCGTCACGCCGGTCAAGAGCGTCAGCGGCAGAAAGACGACGACCGGCGTGATGGTCGAGCCGATAATCGGAATCGTGATTTCGGAGACGGCGCTCTGGACGGCTGCGCTTCTGCTTTGTCCGCGCGCAAGATGCGTGTAGATGTTTTCGACGACGACGATGGCGTCGTCAATCACGAGTCCAATCGCCGCCGCCACGCCGCCGAGCGTCATCAAGTCGAATGAGAGTCCGACGAGCCACATCGCTAAGAATGTCGCCAGCACAGTCACGGGGATAACGAGAATGGCGACGAGCGTTGTGCCGACGTTTCGCAGGAAGGCGTAGAGAATGGCGACCGACAGAAGTAGCCCGATGAGAATCGAATCGCGCACGGAGTTCATTGATTCGCGGACGAGCAGCGATTGGTCGTAGAAGGGCGCGACCTTCACGTCCTTCGGCAACTGCGCGCTCATCGCCGCCAGTTCCGCTTTGACTTCATCGGTGACGGTGATGGTGTTTGCGTTCGGCTGGCGCGAGACGTTGACGAGCACGGCGTCGTGACCATCGGCTGTGACAATCGTGAACTGCGGCTCCGTGCCTGCCCCGACCGTGGCCACGTCCGCGAGCGTCACCGGAGCGTTGTTGACGTTGCCGACGACGATGCTGTTCAACTCGTCCGGCGCCGTCGCCTGCCCGCTGACGAGCGTGAGTTCGAGTTGATGATTCTCTTCTATCAATCCGGGCGAAGCGATGATGTTCGAGTTGCGCACGGCGTCCGTCACTTGTTGGACGGAAAGACCGCGCGCGGCCAAACGCTCCGGGTCTATGACGACGTGATACTCGCGCACCTGTCCGCCCGCCACGTCCACCCCGGCGACGCCCGGCAGGCGAGCGAGGCGCGGCTTAATCGTGTAGCTCGCAAGGTCGCGCAGCGAAGCCGGGTCGCGCTTGTCCGAAGTCAGGCTGT
Source organism: Blastocatellia bacterium (assembly GCA_033855775.1). Lineage (GTDB taxonomy): Bacteria > Acidobacteriota > Blastocatellia > Pyrinomonadales > Pyrinomonadaceae > DASVTR01. The sequence continues at coordinate 13,777 of JAWVFT010000007.1, forward strand.
AGCCCGTGACGGGAAAGACGGCGAAGGTCAGGCGGTCAACGCGACGAATGGAAGCGGTCGGCGGCAGGCTGGATGACAACTGCGAGAGGCGCGCTTGCACGAGTTGCAGCGATTGCAGCACGTCAACATGCCAGTCGAAAAAGAGGTTGATGTCGGACGCGCCGCGCGCCGTCGTTGACTTGATGCGAACGATGCCGGGGATGCCGTTCATCGCTTCTTCGATGGGCCGCGTGACGGAGACGAGCATCTGCGGCGCAGGCACGACGCCGTTGTCAACGACGATGACGATGCGCGGAAAATCTGTCTGCGGAAAGATGGCGGCCGGGAGTTGCCAAGCCGCATAGAGCCCCGCGACACACAGCAGCAACACCATGACGACGACGGCGCGCGATTGATTCGAGATGACGCGCGCAAGGTTCAAGGCTTCGCTTCCTTCTCTTCTTTCCCGGCTGCATCTTTGGCATCATCGCCGCCCGCTTCGGCTTCGCTGACTTCGACCTTCGTGCCGTCCGGCAGAGCGTAGTTGCCTTCGATGACGATTGTTTCGCCGCCCGTCAGGCCGCTCATGATTTGCGTCTGCTCAGGCGTGCGGATGCCGACCGTGACTTTCGTTTCGTGCGCGACCGCATCGAGGCCGACGACCATCACCGTGCCTGTCGCGGCGTTGCTCGCGTCGAGCGTCACGGCGGAGGCGGGAACGACGACGGCATCGCTCGCTTCATTGGCCGCCACATTCACCTCAGCCGCGCCGCCCGTGCGCAATCGCCCCGCGCCGTTGCCGAGATTGACCCACACTTCGACCGAGCGATTGAGCGGGTCTGACGAACGACTGATGAGCGAGACTTTGCCGCTCAGGTGTTCGCCCGAAAGGTCCGCCGGCGAAACGGTCGCCGGGTCGCCGACTTTTAGTTGCGCGACGACCGAATCGGCGAACTGCGCTTTGACGACGACTTCGCTGATGTCCGCTATCTGCACGAGCCGCCCGCCGGGCGTGGCGTACTCGCCCTCGAACTGAAACTGGTCTGTGACGACGCCTGTGAGAGGAGCGCGCACGACAGCGTAACTGATTTGCGCGTCAATCGTCGCCACGCGCTGTTCGGCCTGGCTGACGCGCGATTCGGCGAGCGCGCGGTCGTTCGGGTTGATGGCGTTCGTGCGTAGCTGCGCCGTGCGTTCGGCAAGACGCAGGTTGTCTTCGGCGTTGGTCAGAGCGAGTTGCGCGGCTTCGACTTCCTTGAACGCGATGCCGCCTTTGCTGTACAGGTCGCGGCGGCGTTCATACTGCGCGCGGGCGACGCTCGCGTTGGCGCGCGCGTCGCGCAAATCTTTTTCGGCCTGCGCGTTGGCTTGCGGAATCGCGCCCGCGCTCAAGCCGCGCACGTTCAAGCGCGCTTCCTGCAAAGCGGCGGCGGCCTCCGCGCGCTGCGCTTGCAGGTCGCGCGTCTCAAGCACGGCGATGACTTCGCCCGCGCGCACGACCACGTTTTTCAAGAGACGCATCTGCTTGATTTGCGCTCCGACTTTAGCGGCGACCGTCGCCTGCTCGCGCGGGAATATTGTGCCGAGCGCTTTGACTTCCGCCGCAATCGCCTGTCGCTCAGCCTTTGCGACGCGAACGCTGACCACTACTTCTTCAGCGCTTGGCACGGCCTCTTGAGGCTTCTTTCGCAGCAGCAAGTAAGCGACGAGCGCGAACAAGATGAGCGCGGCGATGATGATGATGACGATGTTTCGCTGCCGCCGCCGTCGTCTCATCGCGCCCGGCGATTCGGTTGTGACAATCAACTCGTCCAGGACCAACGCTTCATCAACATCCTGCGACGGCGCATCGTCGCGCTCCGGCTCCCGGCGAACATCCGGCGCGTCCTTTTCAAGACTCATAACTCTTTGCCCGCTCCTCTCTCGTCTCTCATTGTCCGGTGGCCTGAAGGAGCCGCGCGCGCGCGGTCTGGTAGTCGAAGATGGCTTGATAGAGAGCCGTGCGTCGCGCGTTGAGCGTATTCTGCGCGTCTGTCACTTCGATGATTCCGGCTTCGCCCGCGCGATAGCGAGCGCGCGAGGCGGCGACGTTGCTCTCCGCGTCGGCGATGCCTTGTGTGGCGAGGCGGATGCGCGTCGCGGCGGCGATGGCCTGGGCGCGCGCCGTGAAGAACTGCTGCGCAAAGCCTCTGGCCGCCGCCACGCGCGCAGATTCCGCGGCGTCTGCGCGAAGGCGCGCTTGGCGTTCGCGGCTGCGGCTCGCGCCCCAATCGAACAAGGGGACGGAGACGCCGACGGACGCAGAGACGCCCGTGTGCTCGCGCACGTTCGGCGGGCGCAGCGAGTCTGAGATGAAGCCACCGTTGACTGAATAAGTGAACTGCGGGCGGCGCTCCGAGCGCGCAATTCTGACATCCTGCTCGGCAGCGCGACGCTCCGCGGCGAACTGCGCAAACTCTGGTCGGGCGGCAATCGCGGCATCCGTGAAACGCTCTATCGCGCCCGCTTCTGGCGTCTCGAACAGCAAGTCTGTGACGGCAATCGGCGCGGTGAAAGCGTAGCCGACGAGGACGCGCAGCGAGTCTGCGGCGGCGGCTTCGGTTGCGCGCGCCTGCTCTAGCTCGTCGCGTCGCGCGGTGGTTTGCAGGCGCGCGCGAATGGCGTCAACGGGCGCGACTTCCCCGCCTTCCAACAAGAGATTTGTGATGCGCTCAAACTCCGCCGCATCCGTCACGTTCTGCTCAGCCGCGCGGGCGTTGGCGATAGCGAGAGCCAGTCCGTAGTAAGCCTCGTTGGTCGCCAGCACGAGTGCGCGGCGCGCTACTTCGGTTCCGGCGCGGGCCGCTTCAAGCAAAGCCTGATTGCGTCGCAGCGTGGCGCGCAGCCGCCCGCTCGCGTCTAGTTCGCCGGAGACGTTCAACAATCCCTGATACTCCGTGACGGCATTGGCTCCGAGGAAACTCGGCTCGCGCATAGTTCCTGCCGGAGCGGTGGTGCCGATGGCGGGCGAGGTGTAAATCAAGTTGGGCGCGGCGGCGACGCGCGGGAGAAAGGCCGCGCGAGCCTGTCTAACATCTTCCGCCGCGACGCGCTCGTTGATGCTCGCCTGCTCAAACGTCGAGGCTTGCCTGAGCGCAAGCTTGACCGCTTCGTCAAGCGTCAAAGGCTTGACTGCTTGCGCCGCGTTTTGCAGTGACGCAGCCGGAGCGTCGGGCGAAGGCGCGGGCGAGATTGACGGCGAAGGCGAAGGCGAAGCTGAAGGTGAAGGCGATAGCGATGGCGAGACGAATGGAGTAGGAGAGACTGAAGGCGCGGGCGTTGGCGTCTGGCCTGTCGAAGGCTTGGCTGCCGGTTGCTGTCCTCGCGCGCCGCCAGCCAACACGAGGGCGAGCGCCGCCGCCAGCGTCAGGCGCGACAACAGCGAGAGGCGAGCGAGCGTTTTAAGCATGCCTTTCAAACCAGCCCATTATTCGACTAAGAAAGGGCGGCGCGTCAACGGTCGCGCGCCGCCCGCTCTTTCAGTGTTGTCGCCGCGCTTCAGCGTGCGCCAGCGAAAAACGCTTCGCCGCCGCCCCGTCAATCCGGGCGCGAACGCTTGGCTATGTTGACTATGGATGCTTCTTGCGCGTCTTTTCCTGTTCTTCCTTGCGCTTCTCTGCGGCCTCTTGCTGCGCGTTTTCTTGTTCGACGCTGACGATGCGCCCGGTCTTCGCGCTGACCTGCACTTCGGTGATGGTTCCCTTGTCGTTGCGGATGTCGAAAGAGTAAACGAGTTTCCCGTGCTCGCGTTCCAATTCGCCTTCCTCAATGTTGCCGGGCGCGCGTTTCAAGGCAATCTCCCGCGCCTGCTCCATCGTAATCTTCGCTTGCTTCGCCAGCCGCGCCTGCTCCGCCGCCGAAGTGTCCGACTCCTGCCCGTTGCTCTTCGCCGGACGAGTCTTCAAGGCTCCCGGCGCGGCCAACACGCAGACGGAAAGGATAATGATGAAAGCCGCGCTCAAAATGATTTTATGTCTCATGCTCTCTCCTTCAAAGTCATTTAATTTTTCGCTCTGCCCGCCGCGCCGAATTGGCTCACGGCAAGCCACGGATTCTACAGCTTGAGCAGACACGTTACAGGCTCACAGATAAACACAGAATTAACAGCCGACGAATCTTTGTCACGCCGCGTCGAGCAGGCAATTCTTTCCTGCGGCAACTTTATCACTCGCGCCGCTTCACCGCTCGCAAGGCTTTCAGTTTATTCAAGGGCGCGCGGCGGACGACGGCGACGGCGGGCCGAAAGAGCCTGAGTCCAGAATGAGTCCTTTCGCGTCCACGGCCCGGAAGGCCAGTTGGTCGCGCGTCACCTCGACGTACATGAAGCTGTTGACCTCATCGTTGCCCGCGGCGAAGAAGGCTTGGCTGCGGTCAAGGTTGCCGCGCCGCAGTTGGCCGCCCGCGCCGGAGACGAAATACTGCACGTCCTGCTGCGGCTTGATGCGTTCGTAAACGTGGTCGTGGCCGGAGAAGGCCGCCGCCACGCCGTAGCGCACGAAGAGCGGCTCAAGCTGCGCTCCGTCAGGCGAGAGCGCAGCGATGTTCGCCGCCGCTTGCGACGACGAAGACCTCATGTTGCTCACGCCCGCAGCGACGCTCACGCACGCCATCAGGGCGAGGGACAATAAAAGGACGACGAGCTTTCTTCTCGTCATGAGACTCTCGTTGTTAGCGCGCAGGTTTTCAACACCGGAAAGAGCGCGCGAATTTTGAGTTGACATAGTTGGTCTTTGATTTTATGCGGGCGTAGATAAACGGAAGATAAATCGCCGGGTCTTTCGTCGTCGCGGAGTTTATTCGCGGCTCGCGCGGGGCGCGGGGAGCGTGGCGACGAAGACGCTGCCGCGCGCGTCGGAGTGGCGGAGTTCGAGGCGTCCTTGGTGCGCTTCGGCGACGAGCCGCGCGATGGAGAGGCCGAGGCCCGCCCCGCTGCCTGCGGCGGCAATGGTCGCGCCCGCGCTCTGCTCGCGCGAGCGCGCTTTGTCGGCGCGATAGAAACGCTCGAAGATGTGCGCTTGCGCTTCCCTGTCGATGCCTGCGCCTGTGTCGCTGACGCTCAGGACGCACTCGTCGCCGCGCGCCTCGCACTTGACAGTGACGCGACCGCCCGTCGGCGTGTACTTGATAGCGTTGTCGAGCAGGTTCAAAAGCATTCGCCGGATTAACTCTTCGTCGCCGCGAAAGGGCATCTCGCGCGGGGCGTCCGTCTCTATGAGCACGCCGCGCACGGCGGCCAGCGTGCGGACGGCGTGGGCGCATTCGGCCACCGTTTCGTCCAGATAAAAATCGTTGAGTTGGAGCGGATGCTGTCCGGCGTCGGCGCGGGCGAGCGTGAACAAATCTTCGACGATGCGCGTCAGCCGTCGTCCTTCGTCATGAACGATGGCGAGCGATTCGCGGTAGTCCGCCGCCACGCGCTCGTCGCGTGAGAGCGAGACTTCGGCTTCGCCGCGCACGATGGCGACCGGCGTTCGTAGCTCATGCGAAGCGTCGGCCATGAAGCGTCGCTGCTGCTCGAAAGACTCGTTGAGACGCGCGAGCAATTTGTTGAAGACGAGCGCGAGCCTGCCCAGTTCGTCGCGCTCGTTGACGACGGGCAAACGCTCGTGCAAATTCGAAGCCCCGATGCGCGCCGCCGTCTCGCTCATGGCGACGACCGGGGCGAGGCTCTTGCGCGCAAGGAAGTAGCCGCCAAGGGAAGCCAGCGCGAGCGCGAGCGGCACGGCGATAAGGAGCGCGCCGCCAGCGCCTTCAAGCAAGTCTTCCTGCTCGTCGAGCGGGCGCAGCACAATCAGCGTGTAGGAACGATTATTATTTTGCAGGGAGCGCGCCAGCGCGCGAAAGTCGTCGTCGCCGTTGTCGAGCGTGGCGTAGACAGCCGCGCCAGCCTTCGCGTCGCGCGCGTCGAGCAGGCGAGTCAAGCCCGAAGCAGCGGACGGAAGCGTCCAGAGCGGAACGTTCATCTCCTGTTGTTCGACAGTGAAGCCGGATGAGGCGGCGACGATGCGGCGCGTCTCGTCGTAGATAATGAACTGGTAATCCTTAAAGCGATATTCGCTCGCGGCCTCAAGGGCCGCCGCGTCCGCGCCCGTGAGCGCGAGTTGGCCTTTATCGTCGCGCGGCGCGCTCGCGGCTTGCGCCTCCAACTCCTGCTGCTCGGCCCGCAGCGTCTCGGCGAAGGCGCGGCCCATCTCGGCCAGCGCGTCGTCCGTGCGCTCTGTGAGCGTGCGCGAGAGAAAGAGATACGAGATGAGGGCGAAGACGATGAGCACGAGCGCCAGCACGCCCGTGTACCACACGGTCAAGCGTGCGCGCACGGATTCAAGCATCTTCGCCTTCGTCGCGTTCTTCGTCGAGCGCGGGTTGCAGCACGTAGCCGGCCCCGCGCCGCGTGTGTATCAAAGGCGCAGCGAACGGCTCGTCCACCTTGCGCCGCAAGCGGTTGATATAGACTTCGATGAGATTGGAGAACGGGTCGAAGGTTTCGTCCCAGACGTGCTCGGCAATCTCCTCACGACCGATGACGCGCCCGCTGTGTCGCGCCAGATATTCGAGCAGGGCATACTCTTTCGTCGTGAGATTGATGAGCGAGGCGGCGCGGCGGGCTTGCTGGCCGCGCGTGTCTATGGTCAGGTCTGCGATGTTGATGACGGTCGCGCTCAACTCTTTGCCGCGCCGCAGGAGAGCGCGCAGGCGAGCCAGCAGTTCGCCGAACTCGAAAGGCTTGGTGAGATAATCGTCGGCCCCTGTGTCCAGCCCATTGATGCGGTCTTCGACGGCATCGCGCGCCGTCAGCATCAGGACGGGAACGCGCGAGCCTCCGGCGCGCAACTCGCGGCAGACCGCGAAGCCGTCCCTTTTCGGCATCATCACGTCAAGAATAATCGCGTCGTAGGTATTAATGGCGGCTTGATAGAGCGCGTCTTCGCCGTCGGCGGCGAGGTCAACGGCGTAAGCCTGCTCTCGCAACCCCCGCGCGATAAAGCGCGCCATGCGAACTTCGTCTTCGGCCAGCAACAAACGCATCGCAGTTTATCAAGACCTCAAGCTAGTCGCTTTCAGAGAGCGACTACTTTCGCGGCTTCAATTGTCCGCGCTGTAGGAAGCCGACGAGTTCGCCCGTGTGGTTGATGACGGCGAGCGCGCCGACGCCGTTGCGCCGCATGATTTCGTTGGCGCGGGCCACGGTCGTCGCCGGGTCAACGAAGAGTTGCGGGGCGACGGGGCGCATCACGTCGCGCGCTCGCGCCTGTCGCCAGCGTTCGCGCGGCAGTCGTCGCAAATCTTCGAGCGAGAGAATGCCGTGCAGGCGGCGCGCGTGCGCGACCGGAAAACTGGTCTGGCGGTAGAGCGGAAAAATCTCGTCAACGAAGTGGCTCATCAGCACGTCCGGCTCAATCGAGATGGGCGCGGACATCGCCTCGCCGACCGTCGCCGTCTTCAACCCGCGCGATTCCCTGACGACGCCGACCGCCGCGTCCAACAGGAACATCCCGACCAGCACAGACCACAAACCCATGAACGGGTCGCGCGGCACGAAGAGGCCGAAGACGCCGAAGACGCCGAAGACCACGAGCGTCCACGCGATGACCTGCCCGCAGATGCCCGCGATGCGCGTCGCCTCCGCGATGTCGCCGCCGCGCCGCCAGAGAGCCGCGCGCAGCACGCGCCCGCCGTCGAGCGGGTAGCCCGGAAAGAGATTGAAGACGGCCAGGAGCAGATTGCTGAAGCCGACAAACATGAAGATGGCAGCCGTCGTGCGATAGCCGCCCAGGCGCGCCACAGCCATCGCCCCGAAGGAGAAGAGCGAGAAGAGCAGGCTCGCCAAAGGGCCTGCGACCGCGATGCGAAACTCTGAGCGCGGGCTGTCAGGCTCCGAGCGCAAACGCGCCAGACCGCCGAACGGATGCAGGACTATCTCCTCCGTTTCGATGCCGACGCCGCGCGCCGCCAGCGCGTGCGATAGCTCGTGTCCGAAGACAGAGAGAAAGAGCGCGAGCGTCGTTATCACGCTCAACACCAGCGCCGTCGTCAGGCTGACGGGCGGCAGCCGCATCGTTCCGCGCTGCAAGTTTTGAGCAATCAGCCAGACGCTCAGGCCGAAGACGAAAAACCAGCGATAGTCAATCCGCACGGGAATCTTGTAGACCCGCGCGACCAAAATCTGCCGGTGAAAAAACTCGCTGACTTTCACAGAAACACCTTACGAAAAGATGAACGATGAAAGCGTGACGGCTGCTCGTCTTGAGTAGCGACAGCTTCATCGCTTACCGTTCATCGCTCGTCTCTCAACTCTAACTTTCAAACAGGCCGGGTTCGGCGTCGAGCAAGGGGAACGGCTCGTTGCGCGCGACGCGACGCAGCAGCGGCGGTTCGTCGAAGAGTTGCGCGAGGCCGCGCACGGTCGAGAAGCGTGGCTCGTCGGCGACGCGCACGGCGAGATTCGTCGTCGTCCTTAAATATTCGTCCAAGCCTTCGAGCAGCGAGCCGCCGCCCGTCAGGATGATGCCACGGTCAAAGATGTCCGCCGCCACTTCGGGTTGCAGTTGGGCCAGAGACTCTTTGACCTCTTCGCTAATCTTATGGATGACCGTTTGCGCGACCGCGTGAATCTCGCCCGCCGTCACGTCAATGGCTCCGGGGCTGCCCGTCTGCACGTCGCGCCCCTTGACCGTCATGCTGCGCGAAGGCTCCGGCGGCTCCGTGGCCGCGCCGAGTTCAATCTTCAAACGCTCGGCGGTCGGCGCTCCAATCGTCAGGCCGCGAAAGCGGCGCAGGCGATCCATAATCGCCGCGTCAATATCGGAACTGCCGATGCGTTCGGCGTGCGCGTAGAGAATCGCGCCGCCCGCGACGACGGCCACGTTCATCGTGCTGCCGCCGATGTCAACGACCGCCGCGGCATGTTCGTCCGTCGCGCTGACGCCCGCCCCGATGGCCGCCGCCAAGCCTTCCTCGACCATGTAGACGCGACCGATGTGCGCCTCTTCCGCCGCGCTCAACAGCGCGCGTTGCTCGACCTGCGTGACGCCCGACAGCACGCTCATCACGGCGCGACGGCTGAAGTGTGACAGACCGCTTCTGGCCTTTCGCACGAAATGGCCGAGCATCGTCTGCGTCCGCTCAAAGTCCGCGACCACGCCGTCAACGAGCGGGGCGATGACGGTCGTGTCGCGCGCCTCGCGTCCCTGCATCTGTTGAGCCTCGCGCCCGACCGCCAACACTTCGCCCGTTATCTTATTGACGGCCACCACCGAAGGCTCGTCCACGACCACGCCGCGCTGGCGCACGGAGATAATCGTGTTCGCCGAACCCATGTCAATCGCCATCGAGTCGGAGACCAGATTCCGCAGCGCGCTCAAAGGCGTCAGCCTGCGCCGCTTGCGCATGAATGACCTATCTTGCATCAGTTGAATGATAACAGTTGACCGCCGCCAAAACGAGACAGGGACAACGAGGTTCCGGGAAAGCTCTACAACAAAATTAACTCGGCTCTTCCCTTTCCGTCGCTGTCCCCGCCGCCACTGCCTTGCATAATCGCAGCCGACGACATTCGCCGCCGCTGCTTCCGCTGCTCAACAAACTCGCTTGCTTCTCAACAAACTTAAAGGAAGAACTTCACGCCGCTCCGCCTTTAAGACTTACCCAACGCCGCTCAGCCGCAACACCGTGACAGCCACAAGGCCGCGCCGTAGCAACCACAATGGAAGGATGACGACGAGACGCGGAGACACGGGGACCGAGGCGATAAAGAGAATACTAAGCTGACCTTGCATGATGCTGTTGACTCTTGCGTCGCCCTCTCGCCGCCTCCCCGCGTCTCCGCGTCTCCGCGGTCGCTTCATTCCGCGGCGCTGGCCTGTTGCCATTCGACATCGAAGAGCGGAACGGGCTGCGTGCGATTCTTGACCATGATTGGCTCAAGCGGGCGGAGCGTGTAGCGCGAGCCTGCGGCCTGCGCCGTCTCCGCGCTCAGGAGAATCTGCCCGCCCTTGGCGTTCGATTCGAGCCGCGAGGCAAGGTTCACAGTGTCGCCGATGGCCGTGTATTCCGAACGCCGCTCCGAGCCGATATAGCCGACCGTCGCCTCGCCCGTGTGCAGGCCGATGCCCGCGCCGATTTCGGGAAAGCCTTCGGCCCGCAGTTCTTCGTTAATGCCTGTGATGCGGCGTTGCATGGCGACCGCCGTGTTGAGCGCGTTGGTCGCGTCCTGCGGCGTCGCGGTCGGCGCTCCGAAGAGAGCCATCAAGCCGTCGCCGATATACTTGTCGAGCGTGCCGCCGTGCGCGAAGATGATGTCGGTCATCGCCGAGAAATATTTGTTAAGCAACTGCACGACCTTCTCCGGCTGCGCGTGCTCGGAGAGGCGCGTGAAGCCGCGTATGTCCGCGAAGAGAACCGTGATTCTTTGATTGATGCCGCCGAGCTTGAAGCTCTCAGGATTTTCGAGCATCTGCTTGACGACGTATTCGGGCAGAAAGCGCCCGTAGTTGGCGCGAGCCACTTCCTCACGCGCGAGGCGTTCGTGCGCGCGGGCGTTTTCGACGGCGACCGCCGTTTGCGCCGCGACCGCCGTTATCAACTCAAGGTCGTCGGGCTTGAAGGCGG
>JAWVFT010000008.1:0-18054 GCA_033855775.1 Blastocatellia bacterium
AAATCCACGCTCATCATGAAACAGAATCTGGAAGTGATGAACGAGCGCGGCATCAACGTTCCGGTCGTGCTCGGCGGCGCAGCCCTGACGCGCCGTTATGTTGAAGACGACCTTCACTCGCTCTACAAAGGCACGCTCTTTTACGCGAAAGACGCCTTCGCGGGCTTGCATACGATGGACGAGTTGACTGGCAGCGGGCGAAGCGAAAGCGCTGCGGCGGGCGAGAAGGCGAAGGCCGCGAGCGCCGCGAGGGCAGGCTCAAACGGCGACTCTTCGATTGACGACGCCGAAGACCTCGTGGGCGAAGACGCCAAGCTCGGCATACGCAAAGCCACTCTGCCGCGCGCCGCGCAGAAAGTCGCGGGCGACACGACGCACACCGAACGCTCTTCGATTAATCCGAACGCTCCCGTTCCGCGCGCGCCCTTCTACGGCTCGCGCGTCGTGGAGGATATTCCGCTCGATGATGTCTTCGCCTTCGTCAACGAGACGGCTCTCTTCAAAGGGCAATGGCAATTCAAGCAGGGCCGCAGAAGCGCGGAAGAGTATGGCCATCTGGTGGCGGACAAAGTGCGGCCCGTCTATGAAGAGTTGAAGGAACGCTCGAAGCGCGAGCGGCTGCTCGTGCCGCGCGTCGTCTACGGCTATTTCCCCTGCCAGTCTGCGGGCAACGACCTCATCATCTATGCGGACGATGAACGAACAGAGCGCATGCGTTTCACTTTCCCGCGCCAGCCCGCGGGCAAGCGTCTTTGTCTGGCCGATTATTTCGCGGCGCAGGATTCGGGGCGCATGGATGTGGTCGCGTTTCATCTCGTCACGGTCGGGCGGCGCGCTTCGGAGTATTCGCAGGAGTTGTTCAAGGCGGACAACTACGCGGAGTATCTCTACTTTCACGGCTTGAGCGTGGAGACGGCTGAGGCTCTGGCCGAATACTGGCATAAGCGGATTCGTGTCGAACTCGGCATCGCGGGCCGCGACGCGGCGCAGGTGGCCAAGCTCTTTCATCAAGGCTATCAAGGCTCGCGCTTCAGCTTCGGCTATCCGGCCTGCCCGAATCTGGAAGATCAGGTTAAGCTCTTCGAGTTGATTGACCCCGCGCGCATCGACGTGGAATTGACCGAAGAGTTTCAGCTTGAGCCTGAACAGTCAACCTCCGCGATTATCGTTCATCACGAAGAGGCGAAATACTTTTCGATTGATTAAATTCATGTCCAAAGTCGAAGGCCCAAAGTCTAAAGCGGGCCGGCGATTTGAAACCTTGGACTTTGGACCCTTGGACTTTGAGCTTTGAACGTTGAACGTTTTCCCGAACCGACGCGCGAAGAATTGGCCGTGCTCTCAAGGATGGAGCGGTTCTGCTTTCGCCTCGCGCACCGTATGAATCAGGGGCGTTGGAAACGTTTCTGGACGTTCTGCCAGCGCACCGTCGGCGCGGGCTGGATTCAACTCTGCACTTACAATCTGATGCGCGTCTACGGCCTTGAGCACGTCGAGGCCGTCTCGCACGAGCGACCGCTCCTGCTCGTCGCCAATCATCGCTCGTTCTTCGACATGTACACCGTCTCGTCCGTCCTCTTTCGTCGCACGCGCTGGCCGAAGACGCTCTTCTTTCCGGTGCGCGGGCGATTCTTTTATCAATCTCCGCTCGGCTCGTTCGTCAACATGGTGATGGGCTGGTGGTCTATGTACCCGCCATTTTTTTACGCGACCGAGAAGCGGCTCTTCGACAAATACTCGATGCGCTTTCTCGCGCATCTCTGCCGCGAGGGCGCGGGCCACGTCATCGGCTTTCACCCTGAAGGCACGCGCAACAAGAGCGCGGACGCTTATTCGTTCCTGCGCGCGCAGCCCGGCGTCGGGATGCTCATCAAGGAAAGCGCGCCGCAAGTGATTCCGGTCTTCATCGCCGGACTCGGCAATCAACTGCCGCGCCAAGTTCTGGGCAACTGGACGGGCGGCCCGCCGATTCGCATACACTTCGGCCCGCCGCTCGACCTCGCGGAGTTTCTACAGAAGAAAGACCACGTTCGCACCTACAAAGAGATTGGCGATTTTGTGATGAGCAAGATTGCCGAACTCGGCGAGCAAGACCGTCAAGCTCAAGCTGCGTTGAAGACCGCAACGGGCGAGAAACTGGAACTGACCAAGTAGAAATTGCAACTGACCAAGTAGCGAATCGCCGTCTTGATAATTGGTCGCCGTCTTGATAACTAGTCGCTGTCTTGATTGAGCCGTCGTTATTTTGAAGATGTCAACATTGCCGCTCGTCATCGTTAATCCGACTTCAGCGCGGGGCGCGACCGCAAACGCCTGGCCCGCGATGGCGAGCGACCTGCGAACGCATTTCGGCCCGTTCACGTGCGCCTTCACGGAGCGCGCGGGCGATGGCCGCAGGCTCGCCATGGAGGGCGCGCTGGCGGGCCGTCGTTTGATTATCGCCTGCGGCGGCGACGGGACGATTTCGGAAGTCGCCAACGGCATCTTAGAGTCCGGGACCGACTCGGAGTTGGGCATTCTGCCGAGCGGCACGGGCGGCGATTTTCGTCGCACGCTCAAGCTGCCGACAAACACGCCTGCCGCCGCTCGCGCCCTGCGCACGGGCCGCACGCGGCGCATGGATGTCGGGCGCGTTCATTACATCAATCATGAGGGCGAGCCGGAGACGAGACACTTTCTCGGCGTGGCTTCGTTTGGCATGAGCCCTGCGATTATCGAGCGCGTGAAGGCGCGGGGCGGCGGCTGGTTGCAGTCGCAGCCCCTCGGACGATTGGGAGGCAAGCTCTCGTTCGCTTCCGCCATGCTGCGAACGACTTTGGAGACGACGGCGACGATGGTTCAAGTGCAGGTTGACGAAGAGCCTTTGCGTCGTTTGAAGGTGACGAATCTCTGCGTGGCGAACGCGCGATACTTCGGCGGCGGGATGAAGATTGCGCCCGACGCCGCGCTCGACGACAATCGCTTCGACATCATCTCCATCGGCGACATGAGCGCGCTGGAAATTATCATGAACGCGCCAAGGCTCTATCTAGGCAAACACCTCGGCTTGCCGCAGGCGCAACACCGAAGAGCGCGCCGCGTCGTCGCCCGTCCCGCGCGAGATGATAAAGAAGTGGCGATTGAGATTGACGGAGAATTGCCGGGGCGTCTGCCCGCCACGTTTGAAATCCTGCCTGCCGCGCTCAAGCTGCGCTGCCCCGCTTAAGCTTTCAGCTTCAAGGACACCAGACCCTTGCTCAACGGAAAAAAGATTGTCGTCGTCATGCCCGCTTACAACGCGGCCAGCACGTTGCGGCAGACTTACGACGAAGTGCCTGCGGGCTTCGTCGACGAAGTGCTTCTGGTTGACGACCATAGCTCGGACGCGACTGTCGAGTTGGCGCGGGAGATGGGGCTGACCACGTTTCTGCACGAGGAGAATCTGGGCTACGGGCGCAATCAAAAGACCTGCTATCGTGAAGCCCTCAAGAGCGGCGCCGACATCATCGTCATGCTGCATCCTGATTATCAGTATTCGCCGAAGCTGATTGTCTCGATGGCGGGCATGATTGCGTACGGCGAGTATGATGTCGCGCTCGGCTCGCGCATCCTCGGCGTCGGCGCGCTGGAAGGCGGGATGCCGCTCTACAAGTACGTCGCCAATCGCTTTCTGACGCTCATACAAAATTTGCTGCTCAGCTATAAAATCTCGGAGTATCACACGGGCTACAGGGCTTTCGCGCGGCAGGTGTTGGAACAGTTGCCGCTCGAAGAGAACTCCGACGATTTCGTTTTCGATAACGAGTTGCTGGCCCAGGCTATCTATTTCAAACGACGCATCGGCGAAGTCTCATGCCCGACCAGATATTTCGCGGAAGCCTCCTCGATTAACTTTCGTCGCAGCGTCCGCTACGGGTTGGGCGTGCTTTCGACTTCCATCAAATTTCGCTTGCAGCGGATGAAGTGTGGCCGCTTCAAGATTTTCGACCCGCACGGCTTGCGGTTGCTGGCCGACTACTACGAGCGAACGCAGAAGTGAAGAACGAAGAATGTCACGCTGGAGGCGCAAAGCTGCAAAGAAAGACTCGGATGATTTTTAAGCGTTGCTCAATGTCTTTGCTTGATGTCTTTGGTCATGTTCTTCTTTGCGGCTTTGCGCCTTTGCGTGAGACTGTCTTCGGCTTGCCGGGCCAATCTTCCAAACTTTAATCTGCGCTAGGCGGACATTAGCGACATGGCGAAGAAGAGAAGCAAGAGGGAAGCCGCGCGTCCCGACGCGAAGAGGCCGGGCAGAGCGGAAGCGCGTGTCACGCAGGGCCAATCGTTCTTCAGCCGCAATCATGATGAGATTCTCATCTGTCTCTCGCTGGCGATTGTGACCGCCGTTGTCTACTGGCAACTCGGCGAGCATCAGTTCATCAATCTGGACGACGACGTATACGTCTATGAGAATTCGGCGGTGCGCGCAGGGCTGACGGCGCGCGGCTTCGCTTGGGCCTTCACCACCTTCAACGCCGCCAACTGGCATCCGTTAACGTGGCTCTCGCACATGCTCGACGTTCAACTCTTCGGCTTAAACGCGGGCAGCCACCTGTACACGAATCTCTTTCTGCACATTCTCAATGCGCTCTTGCTCTTCGGGCTGCTGCGACGAATGACAGGCCACGTCTGGCGCAGCGCGATGGTCGCCGCGCTCTTCGCTCTGCATCCGCTACGCGTCGAATCCGTGGCGTGGGTTTCGGAACGCAAAGATGTCCTAAGCACTCTCTTCTGGATGCTCGCGCTCTGGGCCTACGCGAGATACACGGAGCAGCCAAAATCTTTGGGACGCTATCTGCTGGTCGTCGTTGCTCTGGCTCTGGGGTTGATGGCGAAGCCGATGCTGGTGACGCTGCCGTTTGTTCTGTTGTTGTTGGACTACTGGCCGCTCAATCGCCTGCGCTGGCGAGCGGCGGACGGCGGCAAAGCTTTACTGGCTCAAGCGTGGCCGTTGATACGCGAGAAGCTTCCGCTCTTTGCGCTGGTGGCCGCTTCCGGCATCGTGACTTACTTCGCGCAGCAGCACGGCGGCGCGGTCAAGACGCTGACGCGCTTTCCGCTCTCGCTTCGTCTCTCAAACTCGCTCGTCGCTTACACGAGTTATCTGGGCAAGATGCTGTGGCCGGACAAGCTGGCCGTCTATTATCCTTACGAACTATCGCGTCCCGCATGGCAGACGATTGGGGCGGCGCTCGTGTTAATCGGCGTCACGGCGTTGGCTCTCTACTCTGCGCGGCGGCGCGGATACATGTTGACGGGCTGGCTCTGGTTTCTGGGCTCGCTGGTGCCGGTCATCGGGCTGGTTCAAGTCGGGGAGCAATCGCTGGCCGACCGCTACACGTATGTGCCGCTCATCGGCGTGTTCGTGATGCTCGTCTGGGGCGCGGCTGACGTGATAAAGAGTTGGAGCTTTCATCGCGTCGCGGCGAGCGTGGCCGCCGGAGTTTTGTTGACGGCGTTATGCGTCCTGACGTGGCGGCAGGCCGGACGCTGGCGCGATAACGTGACGCTCTACGAGCACACGCTCGGCGTCACTTCCAACAACTATGTCATCAACAACAATCTGGGCTTCGCTCTGAGCAAAACGGGGCGCAGAGCCGAAGGCATAGAGCATTTGAACGAAGCCCTGCGCATCAAGCCGGATTTCTTCGAAGCGCACAACAGCCTCGGCGCGGCCCTGACCGAAGAGAAGCGTTTCGCCGAAGCCCTCGAACATTTCGAGGAAGCCGCGCGTTTGCAGCCCGAAGTAGCCAAAGTCCATTCCAACATGGGCGCGGCTCTAGGCTCTATGAACCGCCTCGACGAAGCCGTCGCCCAGTTGAACGAAGCCCTGCGGCTCGACCCAGATTATCCCAACACGCATCTCAATCTCGGCCTCATCTACTTGCGTCAGGGGAAGAACGAAGAGGCGGCGGCGCGTCTGGCCGAAGCGGCGCAGCTTCAGCCCGACAGCGCCGAAACCCACAACGCCTACGGCTACGCGCTCGGAGCGTTGGGCAAATTGGAAGAAGCCATCGCGCAGTTCAAAATCGCGCTGAGCCTCAAGCCCGACTACGCGCAGGCGCAGAACAACCTGCGCAACGCTCAATCGTTGCTCGACCGGCAGCCGAAATGAGGGCGGAAAATTGATTTTTGTTGACATGCTTGCGCCAACTCACTATTCTTAAAAGTGTCCACGGCCCGCTCGGCTGTGGCATCTTCATCACGGCAGCCCATCCACAAGCTCAACCGTTGTTCGACATCCAATAAAACACTCAATGCGCTCGGCCCTGCGTGTGTCAGGTCGCTGTCGGCGCTCTCTTTCTCTTATTACAAGGAAGAACATGAAACAAAATCTCATTGTCCAAAGATTGTGCGCCGCGCTCGTTCTCTCGCTGGCTCTCTCGCTCGCGGGCGGCACGGTCGTTCGCGCTTCCGATTGTGTCAGAGGCGCTTCGACAACCTTCACGGGCGCGCTCGAAGCCATTGACCCGGATCAAACGGGCCGCATTTTTCGCACCAGCGTTCCAAGCTCCTGCGGCTTTCAGAAGACGACGCCGAACGCCGCCGGCGGCGCGCAAACTTTCAACTACGACCAATACACCTTTACCAATCCGAACAACTTCGCGACGTGCGTCACGGTTGATGTGAACTTCACGGGCTGCGGCGCCTCCGCCGCCCTCAACGCGACCAGCATGGTCGCTTATCTGGGCAGCTTCAACCCGGCCAATCCCTTAGAGAACTATCTGGGCGACATGGGCTTCAGCACCATCGGCGGAACCAGCGCGCCCTATCAGGACGACAACACGCAGAGCTTCAGCTTCACGGTTCCGGCCAACGCCACGTACGTCCTCGTCGTCCATGAAGTCGTGTCGAACGGGCTGTGCGGGAGCTATTCGTTCAAGCACACGCTCTGGACAAACTGCCGCGCCGACGGGCCTGACTTCGGCAAGTCGCAAACTCCTACGGACGGCAAAGCAGACCTCGCCCTCTGGCGCGCAGGCACGAGCGGCGACTGGCTCATCAAAGACAGCGCCTCCGGCAACAACTTTACGCAGTTTGATTGGGGCCGCTCCGCTCTGGGCGACGTGAACGTGGCGGCTGATTATGATGGCGATTCAAAAACTGACCTCGCCGTCTGGCGTCCATCGGACGGCAACTGGTACATCGTCAAGAGCGCTAACGGGCTGCCTTCGGTGACGAACTGGGGACAGAGCGGCGACGTTCCGGTTCCCGGCGATTATGACCGCGACGGCAACACGGATGTCGCCGTCTGGCGCCCATCGGAAGGCAACTGGTACATACGACAAAGCTCGAACGGGTTAGGCCGTTCAATCAATTGGGGCGAGAGCGGCGACCGTCCAGTCGTCGGAGATTTCGACGGCGACCTCGCAACCGATCAGGTTGTCTTTCGTCCGAGCGAAGGCACATGGTTGATTCGCTACAGCAACTTTCCGATGAATCTGCCCGCCGCCAATCCCGGCATCTTCGCCCGTAGCGTTCAGTGGGGAAGCGCGGGCGACAAGCTCGTTCCGGCGGACTACGACGGCGACGGGCGCACGGACGTGGCCGTCTACAGACCGAGCGAAGGCAACTGGTACATACGCCTCGGCGGCGGACTCGGCGGCACGACCGCTGTCGGCGCAGGACTCTGGACGACTTCCATCATCAACTGGGGCGACAGCAGCGATGTTCTAGTCCCCGCGGATTACGATGGAGACAAGCAGGCGGACGTGGCCGTCTGGCGTCCCGCAAACGGCAACTGGTACGTCAGGAAAAGCAGCGGCGGCGCAACCGTCGGCCCCGTCACGCAGTTCTTCGGCCCCGCCGCGAATGACTTTCCCGTCCAAGCCGCTTTCCTTCCACAGCCGCAGTAACGCTTAACACAACGGCGGCGAGAGTCGTTGCGCGCTGCTTCAATCACAACGCTCCCCCCGCGTTCCCCGCATTCAAAGAGGGCTGAAGATTATCAACTTAATCTTCAGCCCTCTTCGTCCTATTTGTCGTTCGGAACAGGAATCTTCGAGTTCAGAACCCGGATTTTCCCGTTCCGAACCCCATCGTTCGAGTTCAGAACCCCAATTGTCGAGTTCTGAACTCGAACTTTCCCATTCTGAACTCGAACTTTCTAGTTCTGAACTCGAATTTTCAGGTTCGGAACGCCATCGTTCGGGTTCAGAACCCCAATTTCCGCGTTCAGAACCTCACTGTTCACGTTCCGAACCCTGCCATTAGCGTTCTGAACTCGATAAATTGACAAAATTTTTGCAATCTCCGAGTTATTTTCCCGGCTGTTCGAGCTTTTTTCTCGAACGACCGACAAAATTTGTCCAACTTTCGTGCTTTAAGCTCGAACGTCCGAGATATTTTCTCGGATGATTGACAAATTTTGTTGAACTTCCGGGTTATTTTCTCGGGCGATGGAGATATTTTCTCGAACGTCCGGGCTATTTTCTCGAACGATTGACAAAATTTGTCGAGCGTCCGTGCTCGGAACACGAAACGCGCCGGTTATTTTCAGGATGAAAGATATGTTGAGAGAAAGGCTCTATTTTTTGAAGGCCGCGCTGCCGAGAAAGTTTTCGCGGACGTATTGAACGGTGTCTTGCAGCGTCTCAGACGGGTCGCGGGGCGCGAAGCCGAGTTCGCGCGCGGCCTTTGACGAGTCCAGATACCAGAAGCGCTCGGCCATCTCGACCGTCGCGGGTTCGACGGGCGGCGCGAGGTTCCATTGCCGCCAGAGGTCGCTGACGAAACGCGCGCCCGTCACGGCGAGCTTTGAGGGCAAAGAGAAAGCCGGAGCAGGCGTCTTGGTAAGGCGTTCCAGCCGCCCCAGAAATTTTTTGAAAGTCCAGTTGACCGCGCCGAGCAGATAACGCTCGCCGTGCTTGCCCTGCTTCATCGCCACGCGAAAGGCGGCGGCCGCGTCACGCGCGTCAACGAAGCTCAAGCCGCCGGTCGGCGCGACTCGTATCTTCTGCGCCAGAAAATCTAACACCACCTGCGTCGAACTGAGCCGCTCGTCTCCCGGCCCCAACAACAAACTCGGATTCAAGATGACGAGCCGTTGGCCGCTGCCCGAAAAATTTTCAAGCGCCGTTCGTTCCTGATAATACTTGCTCGCGTAGTAAGGCCAGCGCGAAATGATTTCCAGCGGCGCGGGCCAATCTTCATCCGGCGCCGCGTCGCCCGTCGCCGTCACGGCAATCGTTCCGCTGGTCGAAGCCATGACGATTGACTTCACCCCTGCGGCCCGCGCAGCCTCGCACAGCAAGCGCGTTCCGTCAACGTGTATGGCATACATCGCGCGCGCATCTTCGGCCTCGCGCGAGACGCGCCCCGCCAGATGATAAATCTCCGTCACGCCTTCGACCGCGCGGGCCACATCTTCAGCGCGCGTGATTGAGCCTTCGATTGTCTCCACGCCCGCTTCCGCGAGCCATGACGGAGCGGTCGTCGCCATCACGCGCAGATTCTTCGCGCCTTCATCCAGCAGTTGACGCACTAGATGCGCGCCGAGAAAACCCGTCCCGCCCGTGACGAGCGTTTTCGGCTGCGGCCTTCTGGTTAACGCCGTGCTCTTCTTCGCTCGCGCTTTGGCCGCGACTTTACGCGGGGCGCGCTGCTTTGTCTTTGTCGTCGCCATAAGAAAACAGTGACAAGTGACAAGTGACGAGTAACAAGCAAAGACAAGAATCCAGTCGCAAGTTCATTCCAACTGGATTTAACTCGTCACTTGTCACTCGTCACTTGTCACTGCTTTTCAGTCTCCGATTGCTGTTAGATGTTCGATGCTCTCTTCGTTCGTTGTGGAGCGAGCGCGTCGCTCGTTCTTCCAACGACGGCGCAGGGCTTTGGCGTCGAAGACGTGGCGCGTGCCGTCGCGCAGATTTTCGACGACGTGGCGGGCCAGCGCGGCGATTAAGCGATAAGCCTCGGCGCGGGGCAAGCCCTTGGTCATCTCTTCGAGTTCTTCAAACGAGAGATAGCGACCGATACGCGCGCCTATGTCGCGGCTCTTGATGATGTTCGAGCCTTTGGGCAACGCTTGATATGTGCCGTAGAGATAGATGGGCAGGATGCCGACGCGGGCCGACAGAGCCAGAAAGCCGATGATGGGTTTGAACTCGGCCAACTGGCCGTCGAGCGTGCGCCCGCCTTCGGGAAAGATGAGCGCGTTATAGCCACGGTCAAGGAACGAGCGCGCGTGGCGCAAAGACTGGCGCAAGCTTCCGCTTCGTTCAATCGGAACGGTGTTCGTGAAGTTGTCCATGTAGGCGCGCTTGTACTTGTTGTCGAAGAAATAATCCGCGGCGGCAAGGGCCACCATGTCGCGGCCAGCAAGCCCAAGAGCCATCTTCGTTAGCCCCATGTCGAGGTGCGACGTGTGATTCGGGGCGACGATAAAGTTTGTGTGAACCGGAATATTAGAACGCCCTTCGTAGCGCGTGTGCAGAAATTTTTCGTAGAAGACGCGCTGCAAGGCGTCGAGTCCCTTGTTGCCGACCGTCTTGACGAGCGACGGAATATAAATCTCTTCGCTGTCGTCGCGCTCTCCGGCGGCTTGCGCTCGCTGCTCCTTCTTCGCGGCGGGCTGCCGCGTGACGACGCCGGCAAGCTCGCGCAAGTCCTGCACTTCGTTCAATGTTTCCGGCGAAGTCAAAACGCCGCCCGCGTTCTCGATGGCGGTGGCAAGCTCGACATACATCAAGCTATCAAAGCCTAGGTCGCTCAAGCGCGAATCGAAAGTGACCTGCGAGCGCGGGCGGCTGGAAACGGTCGCCACCACATCGAGCAGCCATGTAGCGTCGCGCCCTTTCTCTTCGCGCGTCACGCTCAAGCGCGGAGCCGCCTTCAAAGCCTCTTCCAGCGTCAACATCGCTTCCAATACTTCGCGCCGCTTGACCTTGCGCGTCGCCGTGCGCGGCAATTCGCCGTCCCAGAAATGCAGCACCTTGACGCGCTTGAAGAAGGGCAAGCTGGATGACACGTCGCGGAAATGCTCTTCGATGCGGCGGCGCAACTCCGCGCGCGAGAGCGCGATGTCGTAGTCTTCATCCGCCACGACCATGCACGCGACCTTTTCGCCGAGCCCATCGGGAAGGCCGACGACGCTCAATTCCTTGATGAGCGGCGATTGGCTGTAGGCTTCCTCTATCTCATCCGGGTAGACGTTCTTGCCGTTGGTGTCAACGATGATGTCCTTCGAGCGTCCGACGAGATACAGATTGCCTTCGTCGTCGAGGCGTCCGAGGTCGCCCGTGTAGAGCCAGCGATTGATGATGGTCTGCTCGGTCGCGGCCTTGTTTTCGTAGTAGCCGAGCATCACGTTCGGCCCGCGCGCGATGACTTCGCCGACGCCGCTCGCGTCCGGCTCGGCAATCTTAATTTCGATGCCCGGAAGCGGCTTGCCGACGCTGCCCGCGAGGATGCCGTTCTGCGGGCGCGTGACGGTCAGCACGGGCGAGGCTTCCGTCAAGCCGTAGCCTTCGAGAATCGTGAAACCGAGGCCGTGAAAATCGCGCTGCACCTTTTCGCTCAAGGCCGAGCCGCCGCTAATCAGATAGCGTATGCGCCCGCCCATTCCTTCGTGAATCGGATAAAAGACAAGCTGGCCGAGATTGAGCGGCGTCTGGTCGCGCAGCCATGCGTTGGCGCGAATCAAAAGGTCCGCGGCGTCGGCAATCAAACGGCTTCGCTCGCTGAACTTGCTCTTGATGCGGCGATGCAGCAACTCCCACAAGGCTGGAACGCCGACCATGCCCGTCACGTAGCCGTTCTTGATTGAGCGAGCAAGGGCTTCGCCCGACAATTCTTCGAGATACGTTATCTGCGCGCCGCGACTGAGCGGAGCCAGAAAGCCCGTCGAGAATTCAAACGTGTGATGAAGCGGCAGGACGGAGAGCACGCCGTCGTTCGTCGTCATGTCGAAGATGGAAGAGAGCATCGAAGTCATGCTCGTCAGGTTGCGATGCGAGAGCATGACGCCTTTGGGCTGTCCCGTCGTGCCGGAAGTGAAGATGAGAGAGGCGACCGACTGCGCATGCACGCGCGCAGGCAAAAGCGCTATGCGCTGGTCTTCGGTCTGCTGGTCGGGCAGGGCGAACACTTCTTCAAAACGCCAGAGGCGCGTCTCCGAGAGGCCAGCCGCGCGCAGCCGCTCCTCAAGGACAGCGTGCTTTTCATCCATCTCCGCGCTCAGGATGATGCCGCTCGCGTCGCCTGCCCGCGCAAAGTTGACGACCTCTTCGGTCGAGCTTTCCGGGTCAACCGGAATGCACGTCGCCCCGGCCTTCAGCACGCCGAAGTACGTCATACCCCATTCCGGCGCGTTGTGGCTCAGCAGCATGACGCGATTCGCGGGCTTGACGCCGCTCGCCGCGAGGAAGGCTCCGGCGCGCGTCGCCAGTTCACGCAGGTCTGCGTAGGTGTATTGCTCTTGGCGCCCGTCGCGCTCGATGCGCATCGCCACGCGCGTCGCATGACGCTTGGTCGTCGTCTCGAATAGTTCGAGCAAATCGCGGTAGGTATAGACGCGCTTCGGCTGCTCGCGCATCTCTTCTTCGAGCGTCGGCAAGACCCATTTCTGCAAGCCCGGCAGATGCGTCTCAATCCAGTAGTGATACCAGTCTAACTTTTCGGGCGACCAGTCGAGCAGTTGTTGCTCGTCTTTGCGGATGCGCGCGAAGAGCGAGCGCACGTTGTCTGCGCGAAAGACGTAGGCGTTCTCGATGGTGAACGGGTGAAACAACTCGAAGGCTTCTTTCGTCTCCTGCGTTAGCTCGACCACGCGGTCAACGCGGTCTTTGGCGCGGTCTATGACATCAACGACGCGGCCTCCGCCCCAACGCGGGCGGGCTCGTTCCAGCAGGGAGGAAACCTTCTTGGCCGCCGCGTTGACCATCGGAATCGAAGTCTTCTCGAAACGTTCGGGCGAGACGGCGCGGGCTTCCATCATCGAAGCAATCTTGTTGAAGACGGCGAAGCCCGTCTCCTTCTCCTCGAAATGCTTGCGCTTGTAGAGGCCGACCAGCCCGATGATGCGCCGCATGTCGTTCGGGTTGGAATCGCCCGTCGCCGCCTGATGCACCAGGCGCGGCTCTTCGACGCAGGCTTGACCAGCGACGGCCAGCATCACAGCCGCCACCTGGTCAACGGGCGTGATGTCGAGTATCAACTTCTCATTCGCCGGAATCTGCGTCTGGCCTTTGAGCGTCAGGAAGATAATCGGAGCGGTCGTCGTGAAGCCTTCGTTCCAGCCGGGGAAGGGATAAGATTGCGCGGATTCGACAATCGAAGGACGCACGATGGAGCGCACCATGTCGCTCTGCGCGGCGACGAGTTGTTCGCCGAGGCTCTTGGTGTAAGTGTAGATGTTGGGCCAGCCCCACCAAGCGGCGCGCTCTATGCCGAGGTCAGTGAGGCGGGTGCGCGTCCAGACTTTTCGCTCACGCGCGACCGCGAGGCCCATCGCGTCCGGGTCGTCCGGGTCGCGCCCTTCTTCCGTCAGGCGCTTGCGCGCCAACTCGCGGAAGCGCGCCACCATCATCGCGTCGCGCGCCTCTTCGCGCACCCGCTCGGCCAGCTTCGCGCAGTCTCTTATCTCCTGCTCGACGGAAAATTCGACGCCCTCCAACTCATCGCGGCGCGGGAAATAACCGACCACGGGGTCGCTCTCCCAGACCGCGCCCGAACGATTGCCCGCCACGAAGCAGGTCGAGACGTGAACGAGCGCAGGCCGCTTCATACGGTTAGTGAAAGCGATGACGTTCTGCGTGCCGACGACGTTCGTGCGCAGCGCGCTTTCGAGCGTCGGGTTGAACGTGACGTTGCCAGCGCTGTTGATGACGACATCAATGTCGCCCGCGATGGCCCGCGCTTCATCTTCCGTGTAGCCCAGATTGTCTTCGCCGATGTCGCCGCCGACCACGACGACCTTCTCGCGGATGAAGCCTTCGAGCGCGTCGCCGTAGCGTTCGCGCAAAGGGTTGAACGGCGGCGCGGTGATGACGTTGTTCCAGAAACGCGTCTGCGATTCCTCAGCCGAGCGAGCGCGCACGGTGACATACACACGCCCGATATTCGGAAAGCGATAGAGCAACATGCTCAACGTCACCTTGCCGAGAAAGCCCGTGCTTCCGATAAGGAAGATTTTGCGCTCCTGATAAATCTCTGTCGGCGATAATTTCATGCGAAACTAACCGTCTCTAGGTTGCTGGCTTGTCCCTCAAGCTTAACACACTATTCCATATCACAGAGCGCGATGACCGGCTGGTGCAGCATCGTGATTTCGGCGGAGCGGCCCATGTAGCTGCGCCCCATCGCAATCGCTTCGGTCAGATTATCGGCGCGTTCCCAACCGAGCATCGCCGGGACGTGCGCGTTTTCGGCTCCGGCGGCGATGACGTGGCCGACGTGCTGGCGCCCGTTCTCGCCCCAGTACCACATGAAGAACGGGTGCGCGCCGTGATACGCGTTGCCGCGACGATACATCTCGACGTAAGAAGGATTGTTGGCAAACTCGCGCTCATACTTCTCGCGCAAGGTGAAGGCGTCGCGCGTCTCCGGCAAGAGACGATTGAAAAACTCTATGTAGCTCGGATGAAAGTTGTGGTCGAACTCATCATAGCAAGGATGCTGAAGAATGAGGACGCCGCCTTTCTTCAAGAGCGGCTTGTTGCGATACATGTTGAAGTGATAGCCGAGGGCCATCACCTGCACGAGCAGCGGATTCAAGACAGAGTAAACGTTGTAAGGCGAAATGTCCGGGATGCCCGTTATCAGGATGTCGCATTGGCCGCGCACAGGAATCGCATACTGGTCGTAGTTCTTCTCCAGAATCTTGGCGTGCGCGGGTTCGGTGCGGCCGGCGTGGCAGGCAATCATCTCGTACTGCGCCGGTTTGGAATGGAGCAGCTTGCGGCGCGCAGAACGCGGCAGCTTGCTCATCGAATAGCGCATGGCTTCAAACTTCATCCGGTCGAAGGCGGAAAATTCGTCTTCGTTGCGCAAGAGGAAATCCATGTCGCCTTTATACATCCGATTGTTGAGGGCCGTCTCGATGTGGAAGACGTTCATGTGCTTGTCAACCAACTCGCCGAGACGCACGACCTTGTGGTTCAACTCGGAGCGCGCAGGGTCCATGTAGCTGTCGGAGTCGCGGATGGTTTGCGGCTCGTGATGAGCGCGCAAAGATTCGTAATCGCAGAGCCCGACGGCGACCGATTTATGCCCGCCGTCCATCGGCACGAGGTTGATGTTGACGTAGATGAGAATGTCGCTCTCGGCGGCGCGGCGGTTGATGCGCAGCGGCTCTTTGTGGCGAGTTTCGCCGAGCGTGACGAGGCCGTCCGTCCATTCGGCGTCGTGGTTATAATAACGGTCAGGATAGAACTCGTCGAAAATCTTCGAGCCGACCATCCGCTTCATTTCCCACTCGGTCATCTTGCGGTGCAGGGAATTGGCGATGATGATATGCACGTCGTCAATGCCGTTGCCTGCCATCATGTCGAGCAAGATTTCCAGCACAGACTGCCGGATGTCCGGCGTCGCCATCGGCGGCAAGGGCAGGCTGATGTCGTCAATCGCAATCGTCACGCGCATGCCGGGATAGAGTTGCGCGAACAATGGGTCGCAATCGTGCGGATGATTGAGCGCGTAGCGAATCGCGGCCTCGCGGTTGGGCAAGCCCTTAATCGGCGGCTTCGGATAAATCACGCGCGTGCCAATCGGCAAGTCTTCGAGGATGAAATCCTCGCCCGACGGAATGATGCGCGGCGCGCTGTCGCGGTCGATGTAGATGACGGACTCGTGTGTTTTTCTGCGTAGTTGTAAGCTCATAAACTCAAGTCATGAATGATGAGCGACGAGCGACGAGTGACAAGCTGTTTTAACTCATCACTCATCACTCATCACTTTAAATTCAAAATAGGCCAATCGTGATGCAGCGCCGTTTGCCGCAGGCGCATGTCGGGGTTGATGGCTGCGGGGTGGCCGACGACGGAGAGCATTGGAAGGTCACTCATGCTGTCTGTGTAGGCGTAGGAATCGGAGAGGCTCAAGCCTTCGCGCTCGGCGAAGGTGCGAATCCATGAAGCCTTCGTCGCCGCCGCGAGCACGGGCGGCAAGAGTCGCCCGGTGGCGATGCCGTTGACGAACTCAAGGCGGTTCGCCACGTAGTCCGTGATGCCCAGGAATTGCATCAAAGGCTTGACCGAAAGCTCAAGCGCGCCGGTGACGACGACCTGCCGGAGTCCGAGGCTGCGAGATTTTTCAATCAACTCGAACGCGCCGGGAAAAATCGCTGGCTTCAACACGTCTTCAAACAATTCTTCGGCGAAGAAACGCAGGCGGTCTTCGGATTCGCCCTTGTAGCGTTTGAAAAAAAGGTCGTTGAAGACCTTGCGGCTGTACTGGTCAGTGATCGCGAACAGCGGAATGCTGAGCAAGGTCGAGGCGCTCTTCTTCAGAGTGCGATAAAGCCCCTGCTGGTTCTTCGCGTAAAATCCGAGCGTGTGCACCAGATTCGTGCTGACCAGCGTTCCTTCCAAATCGTAAAATGCAGCGGCTGCCAAACTGTCCTCCAAAGAGCGCCTTTGCGTAAAGTTCGGTGAAACGCGCCGTAGATGTTACCGGAGCATGAAAGTAAGGCCAGAAATATACCCTAAACCTGCTCTTTTAGGTAAGCTGTCACAGGCACGCGGAGGCGGGCGGCCAAGCCGAAAGTAATCATTCTTGAAAGTTAAATGATGAAATACTACAGGATAGCCAATCGCCTGAGCCTCGCTCTCGTCCTTTCATGTCTCGCCTGCGGCGCGCTTGGGCGCAAGGCGAAAGTCGCGGAACCTGCGCCCGCGAGCGCAGGCGAATCCGCGACGGAATCTACCAGCGCAGGCCGACAAACTCTACGCCGAGCGCGAAGACCTGGCACGCCTGCGGGCCGGACTCGCGCTCTTGCGGCGCGCTCGCGCGCTTGAGCCGGGCAATTACGAGGCGGCGTGGCGCAGCGCCAGATTCAATGAAACCTGGAAGCATGAAGAGAGACTGAACCGTAAAACCTGAAGGACGGGAGATGATGAGGTGGAGCAGCCGAAATGCCCTTGCGCGAAGTTTGAGAGATTGGAAGGGGCGAACGGGCCAGCTTGCATTAAAGCATTCTTAACGCAAGCTGGCCGAACGCGCCGGAAGAGAGGAATCGCTACCGCTGCCGCGTCTGCGGGCGCGAGTGGGAGAAGCATACGCCCGCAGTTGACAGCAGAGGAGCGAAAGCCTCGCGGGCGCGTATCAGTTAATCAACGTGCGCGCCTCGGACGCCGCCGCGTGCCTTTCATCAAACGCTGAAGGACGGACGCTTTAGCCTTGCTCCAGGATGGCGCGAATTTTCTTCAGTGTAATTGGCCCGACCACGCCGTCAACCTGTAAGTCGAAGCGTGCTTGAAAATCGCGGATGGCCTGTTTGGTGCGCTCGCCGTAGATGCCATCCACCCCGAGGTTGAGGCCCATAATTTTGTTGAGCGAGTCCTGAATAAATTTGACCTTCTCTTTCTCCTTTTCCGCGTTGCCAACGTCGCCTACATTGCCAATCTCTTCTTTCATGCTTCGCGCCATCGCCGTGTAGCCGCGCGCTTTTTTAATGTCTTCAAACTTTTGCTCTCTAAATTCATAGTGCCAACATTCGCTGCCGGTTAAGGTGACAACGATATTGACCCAGCCATGCGCGTTGAGGATTTGACGGACGCGCCGATGTCCAATCTCGGTATCGAAAGCGTCTATGTCAATCGCCCGCGCCGATTCGTGAACGCTGTTGCAAGCCGGAGGACTGAATGCTTTTTTTCGTCCGGTGATAAAATCCGAATGCGCTTTTTGCTGCTCGGCGAACGTGCGAAACATGTCGCTGATGAACAGATGACCGCCTTCGGCGGCGACAGCTTGATAGACTTTTTGTAAGGCCAGAGCCGCCGGTCTCACCAGCTTAGCCATACGCTCAGGTAACGGGTCTCCCTTCGTGCCGTAAATGCTTGGCACGCGAACCTTGACCACATCATTAAAATTGGCGTC
>JAWVFT010000009.1:0-22416 GCA_033855775.1 Blastocatellia bacterium
ATGGCGGCGCGGCTACAAGTTTTCGACCTACGCGACGTGGTGGATTCGGCAGGCGATAACCAGAGCGATTGCCGACCAGGCTCGCACCATTCGCATTCCCGTTCACATGATTGAGACGATTAACAAGCTCGTCAGAACGTCGCGCGCCCTCGTGCAGGAGTTGGGACGCGAGCCGACGAGCGAAGAGATTGCGCAGCGGGTTGACATGCCTGTCTCGAAGGTGCGGCAGGTCTTCAAGATGGCGCAGCAGCCAATCTCTCTGGAAACGCCGATTGGACAGGAAGAAGATTCGCAGCTTGGCGATTTCATCGAAGACAAATCGCGCGTCAGCCCGGCTGAATCCGTTGTCGCCTCGAACCTGCGGGAGATTACGGACGAAGTGCTGGCGACATTGAGCCCGCGTGAAGAGAAAGTCATCAAGATGCGCTACGGCCTCGGCCCGATTGGCGAGGAGCACACGCTCGAAGAAGTCGGGCAAGACTTCTCCGTGACGCGCGAGCGGATTCGTCAGATTGAAGCGAAGGCGCTGAGAAAGCTGCGTCATCCTTCACGCGCGCGCCTGCTGAAAGGCTTTATCGAAACCAGCCAGTAAAAGTATGAGGCAAGAGATTTCAACTTTCCTGCCTCACACTCTTCAGGCTTCAAGTTCAAAACCCGTCTGTCTGGAAAAGGGCGCCCCGGCAATTAAACCGGAGCGCCCTTTTTCTCATTCTTGAGATTCGACGTGAGCAGAGGCCGTCGAATTATGGCTCATCGTTCATGTCCGAGGCGTCAAGCTCTTTGAGCATGATGTTGGTTCCATCGTCCTGCGAATTTATGATGGCCATTAATTTGTCGGATTTGAGAATCGTGCTCTGGCCCGCGTCCGGCGTCTTGATAATATTGTCGGGCTTCAGCTTCGCCGTGTACCACGCGAGGACCTTCTCGTAAGAATCCTTCGTCCGCAACTGTAATAACCCGCCGCCGTTCGCGCTCTTTAAGTCCAACATTGTTTCCGAGCCGGGATAGATGTAAGCGCGGCTGATGGAGTTGGAGCCTGTCGTGACGGTTGGCGGCTGTGGCGGAGGCGGCGGCGGCGGAATGTGCGGCTGCGTCGCGGAGCCGGGCGGCAACTCCGGCGTGGAGGTGGGCGGCGGCGGAGTGGCTATGCGGTTTTTGGTGAGCCTCACTATTCCGAAAGCGATGATTGAGAGAAGAAAGAGCGAGGCCATCAGTCCAATCAGCCAGATCTTTCGCTTTTGCGCTCGCTGCTCAAGGCTTTTGGTGTTGTAAGCCAGCGGCGACTGTGGCGTCTTGTCGGGCGCAAGGTAAGCCGGGCTGGTCGGCTGCGGAGGAAGAAAGTCTGTTGGCTGCGCGCCAAAATCCGCGGGCGGACGCAGCGTTCGCGTCGTCGCCTCGGTCACGCTGGCGGCATTTGCGTTGCCGACGAGCCTGCCACATTGGCGGCAGAATTTTGCTCCGGTAATCTGGGTTGCGCCACAATTGGGACAAGTTGCGTTGGACATCATCTGCGGTCAACATTACGATGCGGGCCTACAGCTATGCAAGCCCTTCGGCGCGCTGCTGCGGGTCGCGCGCGATAGCCAGACTCCTTCAACGCGAGTGAAGATAGTGACGGTGCGGCGAGTTGTCTGCGAATTAAGGTGAGAAAAGTGACAAATTAAATTGACATGCTTTCAACGATTGTGTATTTTGTGTTTTCGCCCTCTGGCTAAGATTTCTAATCCGAGCAACCATATAATCGAATTGACGCTTTTCCCCTCGCCCTATCACCTACCTTTTGCGCTCAAGCAGGGCTGTAGCTTTGCTCGCGCGAGGTTTGTCTATCAACGGTCGGGGACTCCTTTCTTTTCCCATTCTGAACTTCCGGCGAATGCGCGCGAGGCAAGCTCTCGCGTTCAGGATGAGAGACATGCTTTCGCATCCGTAAACCTCTGAGACGTGAACACAGCGCGCTCTCTTCGGAAAGCTGCGAGGTCGCACGTTCTATCACTCAACAACTCCAACTGAAGTTGGATTACCCGAGGAGAGTAAGACCTTGAAGAGATATTTAGTGTTAGCGCTAACGCTGGCGTTGCTACTACCGATGTTAGTAATACCCGGTCAGGCTCAACTAACGAGGAAGAGCCAAACGGCCAAAACGGCTGCCCCTTCCGACTTTTTCGTCCAGCCACAACCGTCTCAAACACAAGAGGGCGGCGCTGCGGCGCAAGTCCAGCCCGTTTCATCAAAGGCCGTTCGCTTTGCCGAATCGCTTCCGCTGAGGGACTTGCCCTCACCCGTGCCTGAGAGAAACGGCTCTATCCTCAGCCCCGGCGAAGGCGAAGGACACGAAATCAACGAACAGAACTCCGAAGAAATTCGGCGGGCTGTTCCGGGCGCGCGCGGTTCGATTGACCCCGTAGTCCAAACCAATCTTAAGGCTCAATCGAATGCTCCTGACGCTCCGGCGGTGATGCCGGGGCCGGCCCTGACCTTTGAAGGCATGAGCAGTCAGGACAATCTAAACGCTTCCGGCGGCAGCACGGTGATGCCGCCCGACACCAACGGCGATGTCGGCCCCAACCATTATGTCCAGACGACCAACTTCGTCTTCAATGTTTACAGCAAGACAGGCACGCCGCTGCTGGCTGGCGGTCGCAAGTACAACCAGTTGTTCGGCCCCCTCGGCGGCATCTGCTCGACGCGCAACGACGGCGACCCGATTGTCCTTTACGATCAACTGGCCGACCGCTGGATGATTAGCCAGTTCTGCGTTGGGACAGACCCTTTCACGCATCAACTCATCGCGTACTCCAAGACGCCCGACCCGACCGGCGCGTACTACCTGTACGACTTCCAGATGCCGGACATTCACTTCCCTGACTATCCGCACTTCGGTATCTGGCACGATGCTTTGTACATGACGGGCAACGTCTTCACGTCGGTCGCGGCCACGGCTTACTACGGCGGCGGCTCGTATGCGTTCGACCGCACGCGGATGCTCGCGGGCGACCCCGCGGCCAGCATGATTTACGTTGACACGTCCACCATTGAGCCGGGCCTCTTCGGGCAGCTTCCGGCTGACGCGGATGGTTATCAAGGGCCGCCGTCCAACTTGCCTGAGTTGATTTGCGAGTTCAGGGCGACGGAGTTTGGCGACGCTTTCGACGCTTTGCGCTGTTACGAGTTTCGCCCGAACTTTAACAATCCGGCGGCGACGACCTACACGGTGCTGCCTGACTTTGCGACCGCTCCCTTCGACCCGCTTCAGCCGAACGGGCGCGTGGATGTCGAGCAGCCGAGTCCGGCGACCGCCGCGCACAATCTGGATTCGGTCGGCAATCGCCTGATGAATCGTTTCACCTATCGCAATCAGGGAACGTCTGCGGCTCCGGTTAACACTTATGCCACCGCCTGGACGGTCAACGTCAGCGGCGTCAGCCCGACCACGGCGTCTAACTATCAAGCGGGAACGCGCTGGACTGAGTTCCGCCGCGACCCTTCGACCAGCGCCTTCAGCATCCGCGATCAGGGCACTTACGTGAACGGCCCGATTAGCGGCACGACCGGCGAAAACGATTTCATGGGCAGCATCGCCAATGACAATCAGGGCAACCTCGCTATCGGCTTCACGGGTTCGAGCACGACCCTGCTTCCGGCCATCAAGTGGGCTGGACGCACGGGCGCGCCCACAGGCACGCTCGACCAGGGCGAAGCGACGATGTTCAATTCGACGGGCGCGCAGTTAGCGACCAACTCTCGTTGGGGCGACTATAGCTCGCTCAACGTTGACCCGGTTGACGACTGCACATTCTGGTACACCAACGAGTATCGCTTGCTGGCGAATCAGAGCGCGGCTGGCACCTTCCCGTTCCTCTGGAACACGCGCGTCGGCAGCTTCAAGTTCCCGGCTTGCACCACTTCGCCGCGCGGCTCAATCAGCGGCAATGTTAGCTTCAACGGTAATCCCGTCGCCGACGCGATTATCACGACCTCGAACGGCTATTTCGCCAAGACAGATGCGAGCGGCAACTACAACATCGCGACGGCGGGGCCGGACTCTTACACGATGACGGCCTTCAAGCGCAGCATCGGTGTCGCTCCGCTGACCATCGCGGGCGTCACAGTGACCAACGGTGCCAACACAGTCCAGAACTTCGTGCTCGCTCCGGCGGCAGACGTGGCTCTGGGAACGGTGACGATCACGGAAGGCCAGTTCAGCAACGGCAACGGCCACGTTGACCCGGGCGAGACAGGCAACATCGTTGTCACGCTGAGCGACCCATCGGCCATTCCGGCGACGGGCGTGACGGCGACGCTCTCGGTTAAGAATCCGACGACGGGCGTCAACATCGCGCAACCGCAAACGCGCGTCTACGGCACGATACCGGGCAACAGCAGCGTGACCAACGCCGCAGACCCGTTCCGCTTCACCCTTGCGGCGCAGACGCCCATCGCCACGACGATTGAGTTTGTGCTCAAGGTTGATTTCGGCGGCGGCGCGACTCCGGCCCTGCTCTACTTCAGCTACTTCGTCGGCATCAACAATCCGACCTTCGCCGTCCTTCCGAACACGACGCTCGACACGACGCCGCCTGCTCTTCCGGCCGGGGCGATTTCCGCCACCACCGGAACGCAGACTGGACGCCTGTCGCGCAGCGGCGTGGCTTCCGGCTGCGGCACGCCGAAGGCCAATCCGGGCATCATCGCGGGCGACACGACCGCTCGCCAGTACGACGCCTACACGTACACGAACAGCACGGTTGATATTCTGTGCGTGACCGTGAGCGTCAATCAAACCGGCACGGCTCTTTACGCGGCGGCTTACGGCAACGGCGGCTTCGTTCCTGCGACTCCGGCGACCAACTTCATCGGCGACCCCGGCTCTTCAGCCGCGACGATGAGCTTCTCGTTCGATGTTCCGCCGTTGTCGAACTTCACCATCGTCGTTCATGATGTGACGCCGCCCGCTGGCATCGGCCAGACTTACAACGCCAACATCTCGACGGTGGCTTACAGCTTGCCGCCGGTTCGTCGTCGCGCAGACTTCGACGTTGACCTTAAGAGCGACATCTCCGTCTGGCGTCCGTCGGACGGCTTCTGGTACTACCGCAATAGCTCGACGGGTCTGGTTCAATCAACCTTCTGGGGCGCGGCGACAGACAAGCCTGTCCCCGGAGACTACGATGGCGACGGCAAGACGGACTTCGCCGTCTATCGCCCGTCTGAGAACAACTGGTACATCCGCAAGAGCTTCGACGGCACAGGCATGGTCAAGGGCTTCGGCGCGGCGGGCGATACGCCCGTGCCGTCAGATTACGATGGCGACGGCAAGACCGACATCGCCGTCTTCCGCCCGACCGAAGGCAAGTGGTACATCCTGAACAGCTTTACCAACACGCTGACCATACAGGCTTGGGGCGTTGCGACGGACAAGGTTGTTCCGGCTGACTACGACGGCGATGGCAAGTCTGACCTTGCTGTCTTCCGTCCCTCGACCGGCAACTGGCACGTCCGCAAGAGCACCGGCGGGCAGTCCATCACCAACTGGGGCGTCAGCACAGACACGCTCGTCCCGCATGACTATGACGGCGACAGGAAAGCCGATGTCGCTATCTTCCGCCCGTCTGAGGGCAACTGGTACATCATCAAGAGCACGGGCGGCGTGGTCGTTCAAGGATGGGGCAATTCGACGGATTCGCCCGTCCCCGGCGACTACGACGGCGACAACAAGGCTGACATAGCGGTCTGGCGTCCATCGGACGGCAACTGGTATATCCTGAACAGCACGGGCTCGCCCGCCGCGACGATTCTCAATCTGGGCGTTCCGGGCGACCGCCCCGTGCCGCTCGATTACATCCCGAATCCGTAACCTGCCCACGGCCACAAGCCGTCAGGTGAATTAACGAAAAGGGCTGAGGATTCAATCAATCCTCAGCCCTTTCTCTTTTTACACAATCGCCGCTCTTCTCGAAGCGGTCGCAAAGCATTCCGGCCCGCCGTCAGACTTTTCAATCCGTCGTCAAGTTGTCCAACCGCTCCGTCAGGCAATCCGCGTCGTCGTCAACGAAATCCGATGCTCCGTCAGACGATTTTAGTCGTTCGTCACAGAATCCGATGCGTCGTCAGAGCAAACCGGGTCGTCGTCAGAGCAAACTGGTGCTCCGTCGGACGATTTGTGTGCTTCGTCACGCCATCCGTGTCGTCGTCGGGCTCGCCAAGTGCTTCGTCAAGCCGTCCAAGTGCTTCGTCGGAGAATTTGCCTCGTCGTCAGGCTCGCCAAGTGTTTCGTCGGGCAATCCATGTCGTCGTCAGACGATTTTTCCCGTTCGTCAGGCATTCTGCGTCGTTCGCGGGGCGTGCTGAGCCGTTCTGCGCACCGTTTGCGTGAGCCAGCGGGCGTTTATGTGACTCAGCATTCCGTTTGCGTTGTGTGCAGAGCGTTTGTGTCGCTCCGCACACCGTTTGCGTCGTCTGCAAGCTGTAGGCGGAGGAAAATCGTACGTTTTATCGCGGCACCAGACGTTCCGGCGCGTTACTGCGCGACGTACTTGCGGCCGCGCGGGTTCAAGGTCAGGCCGGAATCGTTACTGAACAACCCTATGAACAACCTGTTGGCGCGGGCTTTCGGCGGGCCGTAGAAGAGGCCGCCGTCTCTCAGGTTGAGCTTGTCCTTCTCGAAAGCCGGTTCGACCTTCCGGCGCGAGAAGGGAGCGTTGAAGACGACGACCACGAATTTCTGCTCAAGCCGTCCTTCGGCGTCAGACTCCAACTCGATTAAGGCGACGGCGAAATCCTTCCTGCCGTCGCCGTTAAAATCTCCGACCGTGTAGTAAGGATGAAAATCGGGCGCGGTCGCCTTCCGGTGATTCTCTATGTCCGTGTCGCATCGCCCGCAATCTTTATCCGTCGCCACGCGCAAGTGCGGCTCCTGCCTGAGCCAGCGTTGCAGGACATCTCTATGCTGCGCGCTGATGTAGGCGGGCAACTCCGGCGGCGGCTGGTTCTGCTGCTGCTTCGCCTTCGCGCGCTCTTCGCGCTCACGCTCACGCTCATGTTCCTGCGCCTGCGCGCCTCCGGCCAGCAACAGGGCCAGCACGAGCCAGCCCGCTGATTTTTTAAGCATACCCAAATTCATTCGCTCTCCTCGTTGATTGGTTGATGATAGCCGTCACGGATTCAACTTGCATGAAGTCTCAGACCGCCGCGTTGGGGATAGCTTTTGGAGTTTACCATAGCCCCGCGAAACTTCCTGAGCCGCTCGAAAAGCAGACGCCGGACGATTGACCGCGCGACTTTCAAACGCGCCTTTGCGACCCGCGCTCTATCCGCCGCTTGCCTTGCGCGCGGGTCTGCGTGTAGGCTTTCTTCAACTGGTCGAAAGAGCGCGAACAGGTCGCCGCCCGTGTGAAGGGCGCGGCCAACAAGGATGACGCCGGCTCTCGCCACTTATTCCATTATGACCACTTCGACACCGATGTTGCGGCAGTATCAGGAATTGAAGCAGCAGCATCCGGGTACACTCCTTTTTTTCCGCCTCGGCGATTTCTACGAACTCTTTTATGAAGACGCTCTGACGGGCGCGCGCGAGTTGGAGATAACGCTGACGGCGCGTCACAAAGAACGCGGCGACCCCGTTCCGATGTGCGGCGTCCCGCATCACGCCGCCGCGACACACATCGCGCGCCTCGTTCGCAAAGGCTATCGCGTCGCCATCTGCGAGCAGACGGAAGACGCCGCGACGACGAAGAAGCTAGTGCGGCGCGAAGTCGTCCGCGTCGTCACGCCCGGCACGGCCATCGACCCGCAACTTCTGGACGGGCGCGAGTCAGTCTATCTGGCCGCGCTCTGCGGCAGCGGCGAACGCTATGCCGCCGCCCTGCTCGATTTGTCAACGGGTGAATTTCGCGTCACGCAAGCAGAGGGGCGCGACAGTTGGCCGCGCATCAAGGCCGACATCGAATCCTACGCTCCGCGCGAGTTGCTCTTCCCTGCATCGCTCCGCCCGCTCGTCAAAAGCGCCGCGCAGGAGAGCGAAGCACATGACGCGCGCTTGCCGCTTGATAACTCCGAGCAAGCCCCTCATCGTTCAAGCGATTCACAATCCGCACGCGACACGACCGCCGACGCGACCAACAACAAGACTGCGGCCTTCGGCGGCGCGGCCCTTACTCCGCTCGACGATTGGCTGTGGCAACTAGATTCGTGTGAGGCTCTCCTGTGCGCGCAGTTCGGCGCGTTGACGCTCGAAGGCTACGGCCTCGACACGAAGGCCGAAGCAATCCGCGCCGCCGGGGCGTGCCTGCGTTATGCGCAGGAGACGCAGCGCGCCGCCGCCGCGCACATCACGGACATAGCCTACTTCGAGCCGCAGGATTATCTAGTCCTAGACAGCGTGACCGTCAGGAATCTGGAACTGACGGAGACGCAGGGCGCGAGCGCAGGCGCGCGTGGTCGCGCCCTCTTCGATGTCATTGACGAGACTGTGACGGGCATGGGAGCGCGCACGCTGCGCTCTTGGCTGCTGCGGCCCGCCGTGCGCCGTGGCGAGATAGAAGCGCGCCACGGCGCGGTCGAAGAGCTACACGCTTCGCAGATGAAGCGCGACCGCTTGCGAGCCTCGCTTAAAGAAGTCGCCGACCTCGAACGCCTCGTCGGTCGTCTCAACATGAACTCCGCGACGCCGCGCGACCTGCAATCGCTCCGCCAGTCGCTCGAACAAGTTCCGCGCATTCGCCAGACGCTCGCCGGTGCAGAGTCTTCCCTGCTGCAAGTTCTGCATGAGAGCGCGGACGAATTGACGGACGTGCGCGAGCTAATCATTAAGACCCTCAGCGACGAGCCGCCCGCCAAGCTCGGCGACGGCGGCGCGATTTGCGCCAACTGTTCTGAAGAGTTGGACGAGCTACGCTCCATCAGCCGCAACGCCAAGCAGACCATCGCCACGCTCGAAGCCCGCGAGCGAGCGCGCTCCGGCATCTCTTCGCTCCGCATTCGCTTCAACAACGTCTTCGGCTACTTCATCGAAGTCTCCAAGGCCAGCGCGTCGCGCGTGCCTGCCGATTACGAGCGACGACAGACGCTCGCCAACGCCGAGCGCTACACGACGCCCGAGTTGAAATCGTGGGAGACGAAGGTGCTCGGCGCAGAGCAACGAATGCTCGAACTGGAAACGGAAATCTTCGGCCAACTCTGCATGGAAGTTGTCGCCCAAACGAAACGGATTCAAGCGACGGCCCGCGCCCTCTGCTCGCTCGACGCGGTCGCTTCGCTCGCCGAGACAGCCGCGCGACTGCGCTTCACGCGCCCAATCATGCACGACGGCGACAACATAGAAATCGTGCAGGGCCGTCATCCCGTCATCGAAGCCCTGAGCCGCGAGCCGTTCATCCCGAACGACCTCTACATGAACAACTCGACCGACCGGCTCCTGATAATCACAGGCCCCAACATGGGCGGCAAGAGCACCATCCTGCGGCAGACGGCGATTATCAGCATCCTCGCGCAGATGGGTTCGTTTGTCCCTGCGGAGCGTGCGCGG
Source organism: Blastocatellia bacterium (assembly GCA_033855775.1). Lineage (GTDB taxonomy): Bacteria > Acidobacteriota > Blastocatellia > Pyrinomonadales > Pyrinomonadaceae > DASVTR01. The sequence goes on from JAWVFT010000009.1 coordinate 9,524, forward strand.
CTGCCGTTGCTCGACCGCATCTGGACGCGCGTCGGGGCGTCTGACGACTTAGCGCGCGGTCGCTCGACCTTCATGGTCGAGATGACGGAGACGGCGGCCATCCTGCACAACGCGACTCCGCGCTCGCTCGTCCTGCTTGACGAGATAGGCCGCGGCACGGCCACCTTCGACGGGCTTTCGATAGCGTGGGCCGTCGCGGAGTACTTGCACGACTCCGGCGAGCACGCGGCCAAGACGCTCTTCGCCACGCACTATCACGAGTTGACGGAACTGGCCGAGCGTTTGCCCGGCGCGCAGAACTACCAGATTATGGCCGCCGAGCGCGACGGCGAAGTCGTTTTCCTGCACAGGCTCGAACGCGGCAGCGCTTCCAAGTCTTACGGCATCGAAGTCGCGCGGCTGGCCGGAATGCCGCCGTCCGTGCTCGCGCGCGCGCGCGACGTGCTCTCAAGGCTCGAACGCTATGAACTGGATGTCTTCGCCGAAGTCGAGCAGGAGAACGAAAAGGCCGCGACCGCCGACGCCGAAGATAATTGGGAAGACTGGGCTTTGGGCGAAGCGGGCTTGCGCAACGCCGCGAGGCGCGCGCGCCAGCGACGCATCAGCATGCAGGCCACGCTCTTCGACGCCACCAATCAAAGCCTGCTTGACGAGTTGCGCGGGCTTGAGGTAGAAAGCCTCTCTCCCGAGGAAGCGCGAACGCTTTTGCAGGAGATGCGCAAGCGAATGGTCTGACGGCGCGCGCGGGGCGCGTCGAGGGCTTTCACAAAGCGCGCTCGTCCCCCAAGATTTCCTTCTTCCCCCAAAGATTTCCTTCGCGCGCTGTGCGTGTTAGGACATATACTCTCCCTGTTTTATAACTTCTGAGGGCAACGGGCAACCGACTTTATTTCATGACTCAAACGCTTACTTCTCTTCCCCTCGAACAACAAATCGGACAACTCTTCTTCGTCGGACTGCCGGGGACGGAACTCGACGCGGAGACGCGCGAGTTGCTGGAATACGTCAAGCCGGGCGGCGTCATCATCTTCGGCCGCAACGTGCAAGATGCCGTTCAACTTCGCACGCTGCTCGACAACGTGCGCGAGGTTTTGCCCGTCGCGCCGCTCTTCGGCATCGACCAGGAAGGCGGGCTCGTTGACCGCTTGCGGCGCATCTTCACGCCGATGCCCTCCGCCCGCACGATTCGTCAGCACGGCGACTTGGCCGCCGCGCGCGCGCTCGGCAGAATCACCGGCGAGGTCTTGCAACTGCTCGGCTTCAACATGAACTTCGCGCCCGTCATGTCCATCATGACGGACGAGCGCGACCTGCTCTCCAACGGTCTCTACTCGCGCTCCTTCGGGCGTTCGCCCGGCGAAGTCCTCGGCTACACGATGGTCTACCTGCGCGCGTTGCAGAGCACGGGCTGCATGGGTTGTCTCAAACATTTTCCCGGCATCGGGGCGGGCGAAGTTGACTCGCACGAAGAGATGCCGGTCGTGCATCTCTCGCACGACGACTTAATCGCGCAGGACCTCGCGCCCTACATAGAACTGTTCCAGCGCGCGGACGACCGCGTGCGCGCCGTGATGGTCAGCCACGGCGGCTTTCCCAACATAGACATTCGACAGGGCCTGGCCGGAGGCTTGCTCGAACCCGCCTCGCTCAGCCACAGCATCGTCACGCGGCTCTTGCGCGAAGAGTTGGGCTACGAGCATCTGGTCGTGACCGACGACCTTGAGATGGGAGCGATTGCGCGCCACTGCGATATTGACGCCGCCGTCATACGCGCTTTCTTCGCCGGACAGGACATGCTCCTTATCTGCTCGAAGCCGGACATGATTCGGCGCGGCTACGACGCGCTTCTCCTGACGGCGCAGAAAGGAAAGCTGCCGCCGGAACGATTGCAGGAGTCGCTCGGTCGCATCGGCGCGTACAAGGCTCTGGCCCAGGCCACGCCGCCTTTTGACGCCGCGCGCTTTCGACAACTCTCCGACGAAATCGCGCGACTCAACGACAAGCTCAACTACACCTACGGAGGCACACTTTGATGAAGACTCGCCGCTGGCTCTGGCTCTCGTTCTCGCTGCTCCTGCTGGTTTCGCTGTTGACGAGTTGCCTCTCGGACTACGGCGGCGCCGACCGCTTTGCCAAGCCGCTCGTCTTCAAGATTTCCGGCAGCAGCGCGGCCACCAGAAACTACTCCGTCATCATCCAAAACTCGCTGAAAGATGTTGGCATCCCCGTCGAGATTGAGACGGTCGAACAGAACACGCTGTTTGACCAACTGCGGCAGGGGCAGTACAACATGACGACCTCGCGCTGGCTCGGCGGCAATCAGGACCCGATTTTTCTCAAGGACTTGTTCGTCACCGGCGCGCCCTTCAATCGTGGCCGCTACAGCAATCCAAAGCTTGACGAGATTCTCAACAAAGCGGTCGCCACGGCTGACCGCGCACAGGCGCGCGAGCTTTACGTTCAGGCGCAGGACATCATCAGCAGCGAAGTCCCGATGCTGCCGCTCTGGTACGTTGACAATATGGTTATCTCGCGCAAGGGGACGGGCAACATCAAGCCGGACGCGGGCGGCGATTTCATCTTTCTCTCCAAAGTGACGACCGACAAAACAGGCGAGCCGTTCGTCGTCGCCATCGAAAGTAATCCTGAAACCTTAGACGCGATGCGCGGCACAGATGGGCCGAGCGAACGCCTGCGCCAGTTGATGCACTCGACGCTCGTGCGCAAGAACGAGAACTTCGATTACGTCCCTGAGCTTGCCGATTTCAAACGCGCCGACGACGGGCTGTCCTACACTTTCACATTGAAGGATGGCGTCAAGTTTCATAACGGAAACCCTGTGACGGCCAAAGATGTCAAGTACTCGCTTGACGCCTTGCTCGCTTCCGATTCGAGAAAGGCGACGCCCTTTTTTGAAGGCACGGGCGACAAGCGCGTCGGCTACGTCACCGCCGTCGAAGCCACAGACCCGCGCACCGTCGTCGTCCGTCTGCGCTCGCCGTGGCTGCAACTGTTGCCCAACCTGACGCCCATGCCCATCATTCCAGACGGCAGCGCCGACAAACAAAGAGAGACGCCCATGGGCTGCGGCCCTTTCAAGTTCGTCAGCTACGACCGCTCGCAGCAGGTGGTGGACATGGAAGCGAACGATAGTTATTTTGGCGGCGTGCCGAAGATTAGGAAGCTGCGCGTGCGCGTCGTCAGTGATGCCAACACGATGCAGGCCGAGTTCAAGAGCGGGCGCGTTGACCTCGCCGCTGCGCTGTCAAACCTCTCGCCCGACGGGTTCAAGACGCTCGGCGAAGACCCTAACTTGAAGGTCGAACAGTTTCCCGGCGCGAACATCGTCTATCTGGGATTTAACGCCGAGAGCGAACCGCTGAAGGATGCGCGCCTGCGACAGGCCATCGCCTACGCGATTGACCGTGAAGCAATCGTCCGCGACCTGCTGCTCGGGCAGGGCCGCGTCGCGCATTCAATCTTGCCCGAAAGCTCATGGGCATATTCGCCCGGACAGAAATATACTTTCGACCCGGCGCGCGCGCGGAAAATTTTAGACGATGCGGGCTACGTCAAAAAGTAGCGGGCAGCATTGAGCGTTGACGACAAAGAAGAGAGCTATGAACAACAGTCGTGCTGTTCATAGCTCTCTTCGCGTCATTATGTGAACAAATATCCGGCACGAAGTTTCTAGCCGCCGAGCGTGCCGAGTCGAAGGCCGAGCGAGGCCAGCGTTTCTTTCAGCGCTTCCCTTGCGAGCGCGCCCGCGCGAACGAGTCGCGGCTCCGGCCCGCTCAAGTCGAGCACGGTTGAGGGCTGGCCGCCGCGCGCCTCATTGCTGTCAACAATCAAGTCGAGGCCGCTTGGAAATGAGCGCGCGACTTCCTGCGCTGTTCGAGCGGGCGGCTCGCCGTTGAGATTCGCGCTCGTCGCCGTCAAACTGCCGCCGCAGATTCTCACGAACTCGCGCGCCTCTTCGTCGTCCGGCAAGCGTATGCCGACGGTTCCTGTTCCGGCGGTCAACTCCGCAGGGACTTCGCGCCTTGCGCGGACAACGATGGTCAATGGCCCCGGCCAATGTCTAGCGCTCACGAAGTCAAACATCTCTGACTTTCCGCTCATGAATCGCGCGGCTTCCGCCCGGTCGCCGATGAGCACGAGAATCGGCTTGCCCTCATCTCTGCCCTTCAGACTTTTCAGGCGACGCAGGGCCGCAGGATTAAAAGGGTCCGCGCCCAGACCGTAAAACGTGTCTGTGCGGAAAGCGACGAGGCCGCCCCCGGCAATTAAGCTGGCGGCGCGCTCTCTTTGGCTCCCGGCGGTAATCATGACATGAAGCGACATTGACAGTTGCGATGACCGATGAAGAATCAGCTAACCTTGACAGCGTAAGCGATGCCGTCGCCGAACGACAGAACTTCGGCGCGCAGTTGTGGATGATTGACGAAGAATTGATTGAACTCGCGCAAAGCTTCGGTTGATTCCTTCTGGTCTTCGGAGCGAAGCTCGCCCGCGACTTGCCCGCCCCACAGCACGTTATCGGCGATGACGACTCCGCCCACGCGCAGCAACGGCAAAGCCTGCTTGAGATAGTCCGTATACTCTTCCTTCATCGCGTCAAGATACAAGATGTCGAACGTCTCTGTCAGTCGCGGGATGACCTCAAGCGCGTAGCCGCGCTCAATCCGCACGCGAGAGCTATAGCCTGCGCGGCCAATAAAATCTTCGGCTCGTCGTATCATCTCTTCGCTCGGCTCAATGGTGACGACGAGGCCGTCTTCCGGCATCCCCTGCGCCAGATGCACGACGGCGTAGCCGATAGCCATGCCGATTTCCAAAACACGCCGCGCCTGCATCGCGCGCGCGGTGATTTCCAGAAACAACGCCACCTCACGGTCGGCAATCGGCACACTATGCTCGGCGGCAAACTCTTCCATCTCGGCCAACAGACCGCTGTTGGCTGGCAACAATTGCTCAAGATACTCCGCCTGCTCGCGGCGAATAATCGCGTCCAAACGTGCTTTCATAAAGCTCCTTTCATCCCTTCAGGAATAGCTCAACACTTTACGCGCAACTGGCCGGATTTGGCGAGACGAGAGGCGAACGGGCGAGCGTTTTATCTTTCACTTGTCGGACTATTCCTGCGCGCCGTCCGTGACCGAAACGTAGCGACGCGCCAGCCCTAGCTCTCGCAGCTTATGCTGAAGCGACTGGCGGTGCATGCCGAGCAAGGCGGCGGCGCGCGTCACGTTGCCGCCCGAATCCTCAAGACAGCGCGCGATGTAGCGTCGCTCAAACTCTCTTCTATCGAGACGAAAATCAGCCGTGAAAGGAATGCTCAATCCGTCTTCCGTCGTCGTTGAAACATCGCGCGCGCCAATGGTCGCTTTGTGCGCTTCGGCCTTAAACTCTTCGGGCAAATCCTGCACGGTCAACTCCGAGCCTTCGGCCAGAATCGTCGCGCGCTCGATGGTGTTTCTCAACTCGCGGACGTTGCCCGGCCACTCGTATTCAATCAAGCGGCGCAACGCGCTCTGCGCGAGCGGTCGCGCGGGCAGGTTGTAGCGTTCGGCAGCCGCGCGCGCGAATGATTCCGCCAGCACGGGAATGTCCTCGCGCCTGTCGCGCAAGGGAGCAATCTCGATGGTCACGACGCGCAGGCGATAGAAAAGGTCTGCGCGAAAATTGCCGTCTTCGATTTCCTGTTCGAGCGGGCGATGCGTGGCGCTGACGATGCGCACGTCAACCGGCAGAGATTCCGTTCCGCCGAGCCTTTCGATGCGTCTCTCTTCGAGCGCGCGCAGCAACTTCGCCTGCACGTTGGAACTCATGTCGCCGATTTCATCAAGGAACAAAGTCCCGCCGTCGGCCTGTTCAAATTTGCCGCGCCGTCTGGCCGCCGCGCCCGTGAAAGCCCCTTTTTCATGGCCGAAGAGTTCGGATTCGATTAACTCCGAAGGCAGGGCCGCGCAGTTGACGGCGACGAAGGCTCCGGCGCGGCGCGACTGGCTGCGCTCGTGTATCTCGCGCGCGACCAGTTCCTTTCCCGTGCCCGATTCGCCGCGCACCAGAATCGTCGCCTCAGTTTCAGCGACCTTTTCAATCAGCGAACGCACGCGCCGCATCGCTTCCGAATTGCCTATGAGCGCGCCGCGCTGCGCGCCCTCCATCTCTATGCGACGCCGCAGGGTTTGATTCTCGCGGCGCAGGCCCAAGGTTTCGAGCGCGTTCTTGACGACGAGGCGCAACTCGTCCAACTCGAAAGGCTTTGACAGATAATCATGCGCGCCCGACTTAATCGCTTCGACCGCCATTCGCTCCGAGCCGTGCGCCGTGATGAGAATGACGAGCGGCGCGCTCTCGTTCGCTTGCAACTCCGTCAAAAATTCCAGCCCGCTCGTCCCCGGCAAATTAACGTCGAGCAGAAGCAGGTCCGGTCGTTGCTCAGCCATCTGCGCGCGGGCAGCTTCGACGCTTTCAGCTTCCGTTATCTCATAGCCGAAGCTGCCGAGAGCGCGCCGCATCCCGTAGCGAGCGCCTTCTTCATCATCAACAATCAGCAGCCGCCACCCGCCGTTTTTTGTCTTTTCCTGCATCCTGCTTTATTCTCCACAATCATTCTCGGCGCGCTCTCTCTACTCTGCGCGCCGCGCTACGGATTGCATTCGATGTGCCACGCTGCTGATGCTGTCCCGGCCAGCAGCGCCGAACGGCAGTTCCATCTCTATCCAGACGGAAGATGATATGACCCCGACGAATCAAGCCGCAACCCCCGAACGACGCCCTTCCGACAATGATGCGACGACAGGCAAGGCCAACACAGGCGGCAAGCGCATCGTCCTGACGACCTACGGCTCGCTCGGAGACTTGCATCCCTACATGGCCGTCGCGCTTGAGTTGAAAGCGCGCGGCCACCGCGCCGTCATCGCCACGACCGATTACTACCGCGAGAAAATCGAAGCCGCCGGAATCGAGTTTCGCGCCGTGCGTCCAGACCTGCCGCCGCTCGTCGATGTCCCCGAACTGGTGGCGAAGATAATGGACGTGAAGACGGGCGGCGAGTTTCTGATTAAAGAATTGTTGATGCCGCACGTCCGCGACAGCTACGAAGATTTGAGCGCGGCGGCGCGCGAAGCCGACTTGCTCTTAACGCACGTCGCCACCTTCGCGGGGCCAATCGTCGCGCAGGCTTCCGGCGTCCCATGGATTTCGAGCGTGCTCGCTCCGCTCTCATTCTTCTCCGCCGAAGACCCGATTGTCCCGCCGCTCGCATCCGGCATCACACACTTGCTCCGACTGCATCCGGCCATCGCGCGCCAGTTCAACGGCTTCATGAAACGCGTGACCGCTTCATGGATTGAGAACGTCTACAAGCTGCGCGCAGAACTTGGAATGCCGCGCGGCGAGCATCCACTCTTCGAGGGCCAACACTCTCCGGCGCGTGTGCTGGCGATGTTTTCAAAAGCCCTCGGACAACCGCAAAGCGACTGGCCGGGCCAGACCGTCATCACAGGCTTTCCCTTCTACGACCGCAAGGATGAGACGGAGATGTCGCCCGCGCTCTTAAAGTTTCTTGACGAAGGAGAGCCGCCCATCGTCTTCACGCTCGGCTCGTCAGCCATCTACGCCGCCGAAGATTTTTACCAGCAGAGCATCGCCGCCGCACGCCAACTCGGACGCCGCGCCGTGCTCCTCATCGGCGACCCCATCAACATGCCTGCGGAGCCTTTGCCAGCAAACATCGTCGCTTTTGAATACGCGCCCTTCGGCCAAATCCTGCCACGCGCCTCTGTCGTCGTGCATCAGGGCGGAGTCGGCACAACCGGGCAAGCCATGCGCGCAGGAGTTCCCGAACTGGTCATTCCCTTTAACCACGACCAACCCGACAACGCCATGCGCATCGCGCGCCTCGGCGCAGGTCGCTGGCTCGCGCGAAAGAAATACAAAGCGCCTCGCGTCGCCGCCGAGCTAAACGAGTTATTGAACAAGCCTGACTACGCGCGCAAAGCCGCGGAGGTCGGGCGGATAGTCAAAGCTGAAGACGGGGCGCGCGCCGCGGCGGATGCGATTGAGATTGCGCTTAGGAATGCGGCTTCCGCTTAAGCGCGCGTGATGGGGACGCGCAACTCGAAACGCGCGCCCTCATTCTCTCGCTGCGGAGCGAGCACAGCTTTGCCGCCGACTTCTTCAATCCGCTTTTTGAGAATCGAAAGGCCGAGGCCCGTGCCGCGCTGCCTCGTCGTGAAGAACGGCTCCCAGATGCGCCCGCGTATTTCAGGAGCGATGCCGCTGCCGCTATCAACCACGGTGACGACGGCCTGCTCGCCTTCGATGCGCGCTTCGATAATCACGCGCCCGCCCGCCTGCGTCGCTTGAAAAGCATTGCTCAACAGATTCGACAGCGCGTCGCGCAAGGCAGCGGAACGCACGCCGTCCAACTCTGCGCCAGCTTCAGCCCGCGACTCCAAAATAATCTTGCGCGCGGCGGCTTCGGCCTTGAACAACTCGACGCTCGTTTGCGCGAGTTCGTCAACGCGCGACGGCGCGACCGCAGGCGGCGCAGTCCGCGCAAAACTCAAAAGCTGTGTGACGCTGCGACTCAAGCGGTCAGTCTCGCCGACGATGAGGTTAAGGTCGCGCGCATATTCGACCGCCAGGTTTTCATCCTCGCGCATGACCTGCGCGATGGACTTGATGGCGGAGAGCGGGTTCTTGACTTCGTGCGCGACCGTGGCCGCCATTTGTCCGAGCGCGGCGAGGCGTTCGCCGTGCGCCAGTTGCCGTTCGAGCCGCACGTTCTCTTCGACCAGCCTGCAATCTTCGATGGCAATCGCCACTTGCCCTGCGAGGACTTCGAGCACAGAGCGCGCATCGCTCGTCAGTTGCTCCGCCGCGCCGTCAACCAGCATCAGCCCGACCGTCTCGTCTTCGCGCCTGAGCGCGTAAGCCATCTCGAAGCCGCGCTCCGCGAGAGCGCGCTCGTCTTCGATGGGCTGCCAGTTGTTCGCTGAAGCGAGAGTTAAAAGAGTTGCTATCCAGGCGTCATCTTCATCACTTTCCGCATCATTAAAGTGAACGGTCGCGTCAGTGTCCGCTGTCGCGGAGTCGCCGCGTGTTGATGGCTGCACGATGAGACGCACGCGCTTGAGGCTTAAAGCTTCGGCTGTTCTTTCTTCGACGAAGCGCAGGAGTTCCGGCAGTTGCTTGTACTGCCCTGCGTGCGCTGCGATGCGGGCCACGATGTCGCGGTAGAGCGAAGCCTCGCGCTCGAAGAGTTTGTGAAAGCGTCGTTCGAGCCAGCGGCGCAGAGGCGCGGCGACGAGCACGAGAGCCAGAATCAACAGAGCCTCGACCGCGCCCGCGCGCAGTTCGTAATGCTCCGTCAGCCAAGCCCCGATGGTGCGTATGCCGTAGAGATAGACGGCGAGCACGACCGACGCGAACGTGGCGACGATGAGGCTCTCCGTTATCATCAATTCAAGATAACGATAACGATAAATGTAGTAAGCGATGAGGGCCGAAGGCAGCAGCGAGCCAAGGTTCGAAAGCGTCTTCAGATAAAGGCCGAGGCGCGTGCCTGCGCCAAGGCCGAAGACATGCACCGCGAGCAACAAACAGCCGATGGCAAGCAAGGAAGCCGCCAGCATCTGCATCGAACGCCGCTCGCCCGGCGCGCTTGAGCGGCGCGCAATCAGCAAGTCTGTGATGGCGATGAGCAAGAGCACGTAAGTCGCCCAGAGCGCGAAGGCGAGCGCGTAAGTCATGTCCGGCGGGAACGGCAGAAAGGTGTGGGAAAACTTGTCGAGCATCGGCTCGTAAGCTCCGCGCCAGATATTCGGGACGGCTAGAAAAAGGAAGAGCGCGGGAATGTAAGAGAGATAGACGCGCGCCTTTTCCGTCAACGTCAGAGCGCGCTCTTGCGCGTTGGCCCACAGGTGCAGGTGAACGTGCAGTAGGAATGAGTAAGAAAGCGTGATGCTGATGACGGCACAAGTGTCGGCCAAACGCAGGAGCGTCGCCCAACGCTCGCGCTCCAATCCGAGCAGCCCGTGCAGCGCAACCATCAGATTGCTCGCATGCCAGATGCCCATCCCGATAGCCAGAGCCAGCAGCACGCGCTCGATTTTTCCCAGCCCGCTCCGACGCCTCAGCAGCAACGCCCCCATCCACAGATGCAGCGTCGCCCCCATGCTGTAGCCGACGAACTGTAGAACTTCGAGCAGTGACATGGAAAACAGTAATGAGCAGCAAGTGACGAGTGACGAGAAAGCAGAAAAAGCAGTGATGTATGACGAATGACGAGTGATTAGTGACGAGTAAGCAAGCGACAAGTTAATGATGAGCAATGAGCTGGAAGCTATTGCTTGCTACTTATCGCTTATTGCTCATCGCTGGTTTTCTTCAAGCTCGTCCCTGCTTGTTCTTGCTCGTCACTCGTCACTTGTCACTCGTCACTGTTATTGAGCGCTGACGGCTGATTGCTGCGCGCCGCCGACGAGCGTGATTTCGGTGCGGCGGTTGCGCAGGCGTCCGGTTTTGGTGTTGGGCGCAACGGGGTTGGAGGCGCCCATGCCGCTGGCTTGAATGCGCGCGCTGTCAATGCCCGCGCCGACGAAGCGTTCGGCTAAAGCGCGCGCGCGGTCTTCGGTCAACTGCTGCAAGGTCGCCTCGTCGCCGCGATTGTCGGTGTAGGATTCAATCACGATTTGATAATCGGGATTGTTGGCGAGCAGAGCCGCCAGCGGTTCGAGCTTGGCGGCGGAAGCGGCGGAGAGTTCGCTGCCGCGCGCGTCGGCCCAGTAAGTCTCCGCGAGCACGAGCACAAGCCCGCGACCGGTTTCCTTCACCGAGCCGTAACGCGCGAGCGTTTGCTTCAACTCGGCGGCGGTGGCGCGTTGCTGCACGGCGCGCTGCGCGTTATTCTTGCGCGCTTCTTCGGCGGCCCTTTCGCCTTCGATGCGAGCCAGTTTGACTTTCGCGTCTTCGCCTTCGGCGCGGACGTTCTGCAACTCATCGCGCAGGCGCGCGACTTCGGTTCTCAAGTCGCGCAATTGCTGGTTGTAGTTGGCCGCGTCGCGCTCGGCGAGGTCGCGCGCATGTTGCTCTTTGTCGAGCGCGGCTTTCAAGTCTTCAATCTTCCGGGCGGCGTCGGCGCTCGTTTCTTCGGCGTCGCGGACGGCGGCGTCGCGGCGCGAAATCTCGTCGCGCCTTGTGCGCGCCGCGCGTCTCACTTCAGCCGCTTCCTCAGCCTTCACTCCGAGGCTGATGGCGCGACGCGCCGCAGCATCCGCGTCGGCTTCGTCCTGTTTCAAGCGCCATGAGTTCTCCGCTTGCTCAAGCTGCGTCTCGGCCTCGCGCAATTCGTTTTGAGCTTCGCGCTCGGCTCCGGCATAGCGCGCGAGGTTTATCGCCTGCCGCGCGCCGAGGAGCGAAACGGGAGTCTTGCGATAATCCGTGTCGGCCACTTCGGGAACGCGCGGGTCGTTGAAGTAGTCGCTCGCGTTGCCGAGGTACTGCACGTTGACGACTCCCACTTCCGCATCGCCGAGCTTTTGCGGCGGGAGATTTTCAAGCACAACCATGCGGCTCGGCCCGCGCACCATAAAGTGCGGCTCAGCCGTGACGATGAGGGCGAAGGTTTGCAGCGGAGTCGTCACGTCGAGTTTGGAGTTGACGATGAAACTGCCGCCCCTTTTAATTTCGCCCAGATTGTCGAGCCGCCCTTCCGGCGAGATGGCCCACAACACGTAGGTCGTATAGACGCCGCCAAGCTCGTTGGCGCGCGGCAGATTTTCGATTGAGAGTTCAACGCGCGTGCCGCGCCTTCCGGCTCGTTTGACCTTGGCCTCGCCGTTCACGCGCGGCAGTCTGGTCGTGCCGCGAAACTTGACGGTCACGCTCTGGTCGAGCGGATACGTGACCGCGATTGTTTGTCGCGGCGTGTCGCTTTGGGCCAGCGCAAACGAAGCCGCGAACAATGTCAGGGCGACGATTTTGAGGGAGAGACGCAACACAGAGTTTGTCTGTTTCATACAGCAATGGCTCCTTCAAGATGCTGAATTGGGCGCGCGGGAGAGGTGTTCCGAGCCGACCCGGAGCGCCGGGGTTCATTTCATTGATGCGCCGCACGGCCTCATTGTTGCCGAGCGCGACTTGAGAATCAAGCCTCCCGCGTCCCGCCCGCGAATCGGAGAGACAACTCTCAGACTTGATTTCCTGCCGAAACTCGCATATTACAGAGCGGCGACGCGGAGAATCTCTTCCCCGAAACTTTCTTTGAGATTGACGCCGCAGCGTCTGACACCGACCCGAAGGAGAACTTTTATTAACATGAAAAGCAAGCCGAGCCTGATTATCTTTACTCTCGTCATGGCCATCGCTTTCGCCGGTTGCTCGAAAAAATCGTCGAGCAATGCCAACGCCAACAGCAATCTGAGCAACAGCAACACGACCACCACCGACCTCGAAAACTTCAACACAACAGACACGCAAGCGACCACAGACGATTCCGACACCACTCGCAGCACAAGCAAGAATAGAAACGCGGCCAAGACTAACGGCTCCGAAAAGTCCGCCACCGCCAACACTCCTGCGACCAAGCGTTCGCCCGAAAAAGAACCGCCGGTTAAGTCCACAGAAAAGCAGATTAAGAAACAGGGCGACCGCGTTCTGCGCGACTCGGGCGGGTTGATTCGTGAGGGCGAGCGCAACGTGCGCGGGATTCTGAACGGCAAACCTTAAGCCAATGCGCGCGGGATGCTGTGAACGGCGAAACTTAAAAACCAACGCGACCAAGTTGACGTGAGGCTTGAGCCCGCTAGCCGTCGTTGTTGTTTAGCTACAAGCGAAGAGGCCGTGGTCGATAAAGAAATTTTTTTATATTTATTTTTATT
>JAWVFT010000010.1:0-36883 GCA_033855775.1 Blastocatellia bacterium
TCTTGGTCTTGGTGGCCAGCACCGGGTCAATCAAGTTCTGTGAAGCGAGCGACTCGGTGACGGCGGGGCCAACTGAGTCAGCCGTAATCATGCCGCCGAAGTTGCCGTTGCCAACCGTTGCCTGGAAGGTGGCTTCGCTGCTGTGGAGGGTGCGCAAAGAAGATTGAGCCGAGCCTTCGTTGGCGGCGCGACGTGAAGCGAGGAGGTTGGGGATAGCGATGGCGGCGATGATGCCGATGATCGCAACCACGATCAAGAGTTCGATGAGAGAGAAGCCTTTTTGGCCTTTAGTCTGTTGCATGTCCTTTTGGTGCTCCTTAAAGCAATGGGGTGGAATTTATTCGGCAGTTTGTCGCGCCATCGGCTACCGTCTCAGGATCGCTGCCGCGCTCTAGCGCGAAGTGTCAGGAAGGCTCTTTAACAAACAGCGTGCCGCAGCTTGAAGCTGGCCGAAAGCGTAGGAATCAAAGAGAAATGGCCGACTTTTTTCAACTTCGCTATTCGTGTCATCAGGACAGACGGCCACTGATGGGCCTGACTGCCGGATTTTGTCAGCCGCCGGGTGACGCTTTACGTCAATTAAGCGAAGAGGACGGAAGAAGTGGAAAGCATTGAACGAGGAAGCCTGAACGGGTGCAGGCTTTTAGTTGAGAGGCGCGCTTGAGGTCGTTGCAGGGGCGCCCAGATTCGTGCGCATGATTCCGGTAACGTCTATGAAATAGTGTTGCCAGCGAGCCGGTTCACTGGCGGGAGTCGCCGTCGCGCTGTAATAGAGCGTGGCATCGCCGAGCACCGGGTCGCCCGCTGTCACGTCGAAATTGTATTTGCTCTTGGCGCCCGCGACGAGTCCGGGATCGTTCAGATACTTGGCATTGCTGAGGGCGGCTCTATCGCCGTACCGGCCATTGGAGGCTTTGTATGAGGCTTCAGCCGAATGGATGATGCGCAGCGAACTGATGGCCGACGCGCCGTTGGCGGATTGCTTCGCTTGAGCCAGATAGGGAATCGTAATCGCAGCGATGATGCCGATGATAGCGACCACGATGAGCAACTCTATCAGCGAGAAGCCTCTTTGCGACGATGAGAATGATTGACCGGACATGAGAAACTTTGACCGCCTCTTCCGAAAGATTTGATGCCCGTGAACTATTTGAACATCATCGTGGCGGTCAATCTGCAACGGCTATGCCAGAGTGACAGGTCCGCTCGACCAAGGCTGCCAAAGACCGTCGGCGGAAGTCAATCAAGGTTGAAGGTGAAGCGGATTATGTGAGGGCGGAGCAGCTTATTCGGCGGCGCCGCGGGCAGCCGAGTCGCGCAGTTGAGCCGTCATGTTGCGGATGCCGTGCTTGTCCAGAAGGTGGCGCAGTGAGCGCACGGAGAGACGCAGGAGTTCGGCGGCGCGCGTCTGGTTGCCGCCCGTGCGACGCAGGGCTTCGAGCACGTAGGTTTTCTCCAGGTGCTCAAGGTGCGCCGTGATGTTGAGCCCTTCGTCGGGCAAGTCGAAGGCGGAAGCGATGCGCGCGGGGTTGTAGTTGGTAATCTGTTCGGGGAGGCGTTCGGGTTGAATCGCGTCCGTGCGTTCGAGGGCGACGGCGCGCTCGATGGTGTGTTCCAGTTCGCGGACGTTGCCGGGCCATGAATATGATTCCAGCAAGCTCAAGGCTCTGGGCGAGATAGTCAGCGGGCGTCCCGTCTGCGCGCAGAACTTGCCGACGAAGTGGTCGGTCAGTTGGCTCACGTCCTCGCTTCTCTCGCGCAAAGGGGGCAACTCAATCGGGATGACGGAGACGCGATAGAAAAGGTCTTCGCGGAACGCGCCGTCTTTGACCATCTGCGCGAGGTCGCGATTGGTCGCGGCGATGACGCGCGTGTCCGTCTCTATCTCCTGATGCGCGCCGACGGGCCGCACCTTTCGCTCCTGCAAGACGCGCAACAGCTTGACCTGCATCGCCGAAGACATCTCGCCGATTTCGTCCAGAAAGATAGTGCCTTTGTGCGACGCCTCAAACAGACCTTTGCGATTGGCGTTCGCGCCGGTGAAAGCTCCTTTGACATAGCCGAAGAGTTCCGATTCGAGCAAGGTTTCGGTGAACGCGCCGCAGTTAATCGAGACGAAGGGTTTCTCGGCGCGCGGGCTTAAGTCGTGAATGGCGCGAGCGACCAACTCCTTGCCCGTTCCCGATTCGCCCGTGACGAGCACGGTCGATTGCACGCCCGCAACCGTTTCAATCATCTGGTAAACGGCCTGCATCTTCTCGGAGCGCCCGATGATGTTGCCGAGGTTGCCGCGCTCGCGTTGCTCTTTGATGAGGACTTCGACCTCTGTCTTGAGTTGCTCGTTCTCCTGCCTGAGCGCGAGCTTTTCGAGAATCTTGGAGACGAGAATCTTCATCTCTTCGATGTCGAAAGGCTTCTGTATGAAATCGTCCGCGCCGAGCTTGAAAGCCTCGCGCGCCGTCTCGACCGTGGCGAACGCCGTCATCATCACGACGGCCACTTCCGGCATCAACTCGCGCGCGGCCCGCAGCAATTCGATGCCGCCCATGTCCGGCATCTTCACGTCCGAGATAATCAACTCGGCTGGCTCGGCCCGCAGCAACTCAAGCGCGCGGCGTCCATTCTCGGCGGCGCGCACGCGATGGCCCGCCCTCTCGAAGACAATCTTCAAGAGTTGCCGCATGCCCTGTTCGTCGTCAACTATCAGCAGGTTGGACATAACTTAAAATCTGTGGCCGGGAAAGAGAACTCTCACGAAGTCAGCGTTCAACGTCAAGAATAACGACAGCGTAGCTTTCCAGCAACTTGCCGACTTCCTCAAGCTGCGGCAGCAGTTGTTGATTATCTCCGTAGCCGAGGTCTTTTGCCAGTATCAAATAATAGCGACAGGCTGCCACTGCGCCGCGCGCGATGTTCAGGCAACGCGCCCTTTCGCCCTGCTCCTCTTTCGTCAAACTTTCGGCGATGCTCGCCGGAATCGAAACGGCGGCGCGGCGTAGCTGCGATGTTAAGCTATAAACTTCTTTTTGTGGAAAGTAATCGCTGTAGTGATAAACGGCCAGCACAAACTGGTGCGCCCTTTGCCAGACAGCCAGGTCCTGAAAAGTTTTAGCCAGCGCGTCTTCCATCTATCAACCGTGCCAGTCCAAACAACACAACAGAGAAACGAATAAGAGCGGCCTCAGCCTTCTTCAGCCCTCTTCCTTGCAGCCTTAGCCTTCTGCTTCTTCCTTCAAGCTCTCGCCAGCAGACTCTTGCATCCTGCTCTCGGACGGCAACTCGATGGCAATCGTCGTCCCCTTTCCTTCGCGGCTGCGGACGTTGATGGTGCCGCCGTGGTCGCGGATGATTTGATAGACAATCGAGAGGCCGAGCCCTGTGCCGCCGGTGGTGGAAGAGAATGGCTCGAAGAGTCGCTCGACCTGTTCGGGCGTCATCCCGCGCCCTGTGTCTGTGAAGGTGATGCGCAGGCGCGCGCTCGACACGCGGCGCAACTCCGCGCGCAAGCTTCCGCCGCCGTCCATCGCCTGCAAGGCATTGCGCGCCAGATTCCAGAAGACCTGACGAAGCTGCGCGGCGTCCGCCTGAGCCAACAAGGGTTCGGCGGGCAAGTCTTCTTCGAGCGTGTGCCCGTCGCGTATCTCCGGGCTGTGACGCAGGAGCGTGAAGGTTTCGTGCAGCAGGTCGCGGATGTCAACGCCGACGAGCGCGTGCGAACGCTGGCGCGCGTAAGTCAGATAGTCCGTGATGATGCGATTCAGGCGGTCAGACTCGCGCAGGATTATCTCCATCAACTCGGCCTGCGATGAATCGTCCGTCATCTCCGCGCGCAAGACCTGAATCGAGCCGCGCATGGCGGCCAGAGGATTTCTAATCTCGTGCGCGATGGAGGCCGCGACGCGCCCGACCGCAGCCAATCTATCCTGGCGGCGCGAAGTCTCTTCGAGGGCGCGCACTTCCGTTAAATCCTGAAAGGTGATGACGAGGCCCGTGTGTTCGCCGCTCTCGGTCGAGAGCGGAAAGATGCTGAAGCCGAGGCGGCGGATGTGGCCTTCGGGCGTCAGGCAATCGGATTCAAAGCGCGGGCTGGCGCCGCCGCCTGCTTTCGCCGCGCTCATCGAAGCCTCA
Source organism: Blastocatellia bacterium (assembly GCA_033855775.1). Lineage (GTDB taxonomy): Bacteria > Acidobacteriota > Blastocatellia > Pyrinomonadales > Pyrinomonadaceae > DASVTR01. Next base: position 4,129 of record JAWVFT010000010.1, read on the forward strand.
ATCCGCTTCGACAGTTCGCCGAAGAGAATCGAAGCCTCCTGCCCGCGAATGTTCGTCGCTTGATAGCCCGTGATTTCTTCCGCCGCCGCGTTGAAAGTGTAGATGCGGCCACGCAGGTCCGTCGTGACGACGCCGGAGCGGATTGATTCGACGATGCGCTCGTGCAGGGCGCGCAAGTTGGCGAGCGTTTGCGTCGTCTCAATCAACTGCACGTCGGAGCGCGATTGGCGTTCGGCGAGCCGCGCGGCCAACAGCCCGACGACCAGAAACGCGATGTCGTTGAGTCCGATGGCCTGCACGGCGTCAACAATCGTGGCCTCGCTCGGGTTGCGTGAGTAAGGCGTGACGAAGCCGACCGTTATCGCAATGGTGATCGAGGTGAAAGCCGCCGCGCAGCCGACCGCCGTGATGAGCGCGCCGCGCGGGCCGAGGAAGATGCTGGCAAACGAGATGATGATGATGTAGAGAGCGGCGTAGGGCGAGTGCAAATCGCCCGTCACCCAGACCAGCCAGGTGACGAGCAGCATGTCCATCAATATCTGCCCGCCCGCCTGAAGCCTGAGCCGCCCGAAGAAACGCAGCATCGTCGCGTAGAACAGAGAGAGCGCGACGACGACCACGAAAATCATCAGCGAGCCGCGCCCCGCGCTGCCCAACTGCGAGCGCGACCACTGCGCTCCGGCCAGCAGCCACAGCACAACGGCAATCGCCAGCCGCCCCGTGATGAGCCACCAGAGCCGCTGGCCGAGCATGTCGTATCGCTTCTTGCTTCGCTCCCTCTCAGACATCGCGCTCAAAAGCCTATCATAAAAAAGCGAGTCCAAAGTCTAATGTCCAAAGTCCAAAGTCTAAGTTTAAAGTCCAAAGTTAAGCGAGTTGATGTTGACGTTAGTCTAAAGTTAAGCGAACGGCTCTTGACCTTGGACTTTGGACATTAGACTTTGGACTTAACTCTTAGCCGGGGCGGGGTCGGCGAGTTTGCCGTAGAAAGAGTATGAGGCGCGGGGGCCGAAGATTTGCAGCTTCCAATTGTCGAAGGTGTCTGCGTCTGTGCAGTTGTTGCCGCGGCCCTGGAGGATGAGGCGGAACTTTGTTTGCGGCGCGCTGCTGCGAAAAATTCCTGTGCCTGTGACCGCGCCGGTCAGGCGCCATTCCTTGTAGAGCGAAGGCCCGCCGCCGCTGCTCTGTTGCCCGTCGTTGATGTCCGCGCCGAAGTTCACCATCGAGGCGGGAACGCTAAACGTGAGAACGCCTGTTCGTCCCTGCTTGTCTCTGAACTTCAACTCCCAACGGCGCGCGCGCTTCGAGAGCGAGATGGAATATTCGTCGGCAGGATTGCTCAAGCCCGTGGTCGAACCTTCTCCCGCTTCGGTGAATGTGTGGGCCATCGCGTCGAATCTGAGGCGGCTGATTTCCGACAGTTCATAACTGCTGATGGGGTCGGTTCTCTCATACCATGCGCCCGGCTCCGTGCAGCACGCGCAGGCGTTGACGCGCGCGGGCCAGAGGGCCAAGACCAACATGCAGAGCGCCAGCGCGCCAGACAGGAATTTAAACAAACGAGTCGTAGCCTTTTTGTTCATCAACAGTCCTCCATTTTGAACAACAATTATGACGAATTATTTTGAGTTGTCGAGTTGAGATAATTTTTCGATGCGTTGCGCGTGACGCCCGCCCGCAAACTTTGTCTCGATGAAGACGCGGACGATGCGCGCGGCGAGTTCGGGTTCGATGAATCGCGCGCCGAAGCAGAGAATGTTGGCGTCGTTGTGTTCGCGCGCAAGGCGGGCCGTCTCTTCGTTCCAGCAGAGGGCGGCGCGCACGCCCGGCACTTTGTTGGCGGCCATCGAGATGCCGATGCCCGAGCCGCAAACGAGGACGCCGCGCTCGACTTCGCCGCTCGCCACAGCGCGCCCGACCGCCGCCCCGAAGTCTGGATAATCAACGCTCTCAAGACCGTGCGCGCCCTTGTCCACAACCTCAACGCCCAAGGCTTCCAACTCGCGTTTCGCGCTCTCCTTCGCTTCGTATCCGGCATGGTCGCTGCCGATGGCGATTCGTTCAGGGTTCATCATTCGTCTATGAAAGAGGCTTGAGAAAGTTGCGATGCCGCCGCGCGGTCTAAGAACCATTCAAGCGCGCCGCTCGCAGGTTGAATCAACTGCGCGGGCAAACGCGCTGGCTCGCGCGGGCCTTTGATAACTTCGGCCAAGCGCGCAGCCTTGCCCGCGCCCGTGACTAGAAAGACGACGCGCGCCGCTTGATTGATGGACGGAGCCGTCAGCGTGATGCGATATGCGTTGAGCTTGTCGGCCCAGTTGGCGGCGACCCACGCGCGCTGCTCCGTGAGCGCCGCTGTGCCGGGAAAGAGCGAGGCCGTGTGGCCGTCGTCGCCCATGCCGAGCAAGACTAAATCAAAGCGCGGCCATTCGGAGCCGGCAAAGAAAGTCTGCAACTCATCTTCGTAGAGACGCGCGCCCGCGACCGCATCGCCTTCGCCCGTTATCCTGTGAATGTTTTGCGGCGGGAGCGGCACGCGCGCCAGCAGAGCTTCATCGGCCATGCGATAGTTGCTATCCGCATCGCTCGGCGGAACGCACCGCTCGTCGCCGAAAAAGATGTGCGTCTTCGTCCAGTCAACGCGCTTTTTGAACGGGTCGCTCGCCAGCAGTTGATAAGCCCGCTGCGGAGTCGAGCCGCCGGAGAGCGCGACGCTGAAACGGCCCGCCGCCCGAATCGCCTCGCGAGATGATTCAACAAAGCATTCGGCGGCAGCCCGCGCCACCTCTTCCGCGTCGGCGAAGACCATAACTTTCGGCGCGCTCATGTTCTCTTCCATGAAGTTCAACCGCCCGCTTGCAGCGCCTTGCGCGCCGCGCCGTAGAGAGCCGTCTTGTCGTCTAAGATGACATGCACGGGCATGCTCGCCAGCAACGTGCGGAACCTGCCCTTGGCCAGAAAGCTTTCAAGGAAAGCGCCGTCCTTGAGCTTCTCCATGATTTTCGGGGCGATGCCGCCGCCGACATAACAGCCGCCGGTCGCAATCAACAGCAGAGCCAGATTGCCCGTCATCGCGCCGTAGATTTCAACGAACATGTCCAGAGCCTTGACGGCTAACTCGGACCTCTTCGCAAGGGCCGCCGCCGAAACGGTCGCCGCCGCGTCGTGCGCGCTCGCCAGTTCGGCGGCCAGCCAGGCAGGCTCTTCGGCAAAGTTTATGGCGCGCAAAAAGCTGTAGAGATTGAAGAGGCCCGGCCCCGACAACACACGTTCAATAGAGACGTGACCGCCGTACTCTTCATTCTTCAGCAGGTGTTCGAGCAGTTCAATCTCAAGCGCATTGCGCGGCGCGAAATCGGTGTGGCCGCCTTCGGAAGGGACTGGATGATAATGTCCCTCATGCCAGACGATGCCAGCCGTGCCGAGCCCGGTTCCGGCGGCAATCAAGGCACGGTTGCCGCCGCGCAAAGGGTCGCCTTCGTTGAGCGTGTGGAGTTGTTCGGGCGCGAGGGCTTCGATGCCGTAGGCCGTCGCTTCGAGGTCGTTGATGATGCTCAGGCGAGAGATGCTCAGAAGTCCGGCGAGGCTGTCGGCGCTCACGTCCCACTTCAAATTCGTCGCGTCAACGCGCCCGTCCACGACCGGCCCGGCGACGCCGAAGCAAGCGTGCGTCAGCTTCGGCTCATGCTCTGAGGCGAGAAACTCCCTGATGATTTTTTCCAGCGAGTCATAATCCGCGCTCTTGAAAGTCTGCTGCGCCGTCACCGCGCCGACCTCGCGCCCGTCCGTTTCCAGCAGCGCCACGTTCGTCTTCGTCCCGCCAATATCCCCGGCCAGAATCATAGGCTTTATCGTCGCATTCTCGGTGTGATTTGAGAGCAGAGATATTTACTACTTGACAGCTTCGGCCAGTTGGGCCGCGACGGCCAGAGCCTCTTCGTAGATGACATCGCGCGCCACCAGTCCAAACTCGCGGCTGAGGCGTTGCCCCTCCGTCTTCTGTTCGTAGGTCAGGACGCGCCCGGCCCTTTGCGCGCCGTCGAGGCTGGCTCCGGTTTCGAGCCGCTTGCCGTCGCGGCTGAGAGAGACTGTGAAGCTGGCGTCTGCGTTCGTCGTGTCAAGCGTGAGCGAAGCCAGCATGCCGTCTTCTCCCTGCCCGTCCTGCATCGCGCGCATCTCGATTGTGACAGGGCCGCCGGGCGCAGCCAGAGTGAAGCGCGACGTTTCGTTTTCTCTGCTGGCGGTGTCGGCCATAACTTTCCAATTGAGCCTCGACGCGAGCCAACCGGCGGCGAGCAAAGCCTTCGGCGCAATCTCTGCGGGCGCAACGTCGGGCGGGTCATACTCAATCGTCACATGATTAATCTGCTCAAGCGGCGCGCGGTATTCCGAAACGTCCCAGAAGCTCGCCAGCAACATGCGCCATGAAGTCAGTCGCCCCCAATTCAAATCCGAGATGCGCGTCTCTCTTCCGAGTTCGCGGACGACCGCTGCCAGCCGCAGCAAGTCTGCGCGCGGGTGGTCGAAGGCCGCCGAATCAATGACCACGCGGTCGGCCATGCGAGCCATGCGATTAAAGAGCTTGTCTTCATAATGCGGGATGTCTTTCCACCAGAGAAAGACCGGCACGTCCGGCACGAGCAGCGGCGCAATCGCGCTGGCCGCCGTCTCGATGCTTGAGCCGACGGCCTCAATCGTCACTTGCTCGCCGCAGACCTGCCGCTTGTGCGCGCCGAGCACGCGGCAACGGCTGGACACGTAAGCTTCGAGCCGAGCCGCGCTCGAAGCGTAATCGGCCAGCAAGACTAACGCGCGCCCCGGATGCTGTTCGTTGACGGTCGCCAGCATCTCGTCAAGCTGCGCGCGGTCTTCCCCGGCGGTCGTGTAGACGATGAGATTCAACGCGCACGCGCGCACCACGCCAGCTTCGTCCGCGCCTTCGGTCGTCGAAGCCTGCCACATCGCCGCCAGTTCCTTCTCAATCCGGCGCACATCAATCCCCTTCGTCGCCGAAACCGGAACCGCGCTCTCATGCGTCTGTGTTTCCATCTCAACTCCAGTGACGAGTGACAAGCAAGAATAAGAAGCAAGCTATCAACGATACGTGATTCTAAAACGGCACGTGATTCCAGTTAGTTCATCACTCGTCAGAATTTCTTTAACTCGTCACTTGTCACTCGTCACTTTATTTTACGGCTTGCGCCAGCGGCGGCCCATGCGTTCGATTAAGTGGTGGGCGGCGGCTGGCCCCCACGTTCCGGCTTCGTAGTCGGGAAAGTCCACTTTGTCTTTCGTCGCCGCCCATTCGTTTAGAATCGGCATGACGAGTTCCCAACCGCGTTCGGTCATGTCCTTGCGCGCGTAGAGCGTCGAATTGCCGAGGATGCAATCGAGCAGCAGACGCTCGTAGGCTTCGGCCAGTTGAATGCCGAAGCTTGCGCCGTAGCGAAAGTCCATGTTGACTTCGCGGATGTTCGTCGCCTGTCCCGGAATCTTCGCCGCGAAGCGCAGCGTGATGCCTTCGTCGGGTTGAATGCGGATGATGAGTTGGTTGGGCGCGACGTTTTCCCCGGCCTCGCCGAAGAGTTGGAGCGGCGCGGATTTGAATTGAATCGCAATCTCCGTGACGCGCTTCGGCAAACGCTTGCCCGAACGGATGAAGAAGGGAACGCCCGCCCAACGCCAGTTGTCGAAGCGCATCACGAGCGCCGCGAAGGTTTCGGTCGTCGAGTCGGGCGCGACGCCCTCTTCCTGTCTGTAGCCGGGAACGGCCTGACCCGCAATCGAGCCGGGGCCGTACTGCCCGCGCACGCATTCGTCTCTCACACGTTCGGGCGTGAACTCGCGCGCCGCCATCATCGCCTTAAACTTTTCATCGCGCACCGCTTCGGAATCGAGACTGATGGGCGGCTCCATCGCCACCAGCGAGAGGACTTGAAAGACGTGGTTCTGAATCATGTCGCGCACGACGCCAGCCGTCTCGTAGTAGCCGCCGCGCCCTTCGACGCCGACCGCTTCGGCGTTGGTCAGTTGCACGTGGTCAATGTACTGCCGGTTCCACATCGGCTCGAAGATGCCGTTGGCGAAACGAAAGACCAGCAGATTCTGCACCGTCTCTTTGCCCAGATAATGGTCGATGCGATAAATCTGCGACTCGTCCAGATGTTGATGAATCTCCTGATTCAAGGCCCGCGCGCTTTGCAGGTCTGAGCCGAAAGGCTTTTCGATGATGACGCGCGTCCACGCGCCCTCCTTCGGTTTCGCCAGCCCTGCTTCGCCTAACTGCCTGACGGCCTCGCCGTAGAAGCGCGGCGCGACCGAGAGATAAAAGAGACGGTTGCCCTGCGTGCCGCGCTCCGCGTCAACCTGTTCGAGCAGCGCGGCGAGCTTGGCGTAATCGTCCGCGTTGTTGATGTCGCCCGTGATGTAGTGCAAGCCCTGCGCGAAGGAGTTCCAGACCTCTTCGTCCACGCTCTTCTCGGCGGAAAACTCTTCGATGGCCCCGCGCATCAGCGCGCGAAATTCTTCGCTCGTCATCTCCGTGCGCGCTAGGCCGACGATGGCAAACTCGGCGGGCAACAGTCGCTGCTGCATCAAGCGATAGAGCGCAGGCAGCAGTTTGCGCTTCGCCAAATCGCCGCTCGCCCCGAAGATGACGACGACGCACGGCCCCGCCGCGCTCTCAAGCCTGATGCCCTCACGAAGAGGATTTTCCAAGACACTCGCGGACATAAGTTTCTCTGGGAAGCAAGGGCGCGGCGACGCTCGCGGCGCGGCGATGAAACGACGTGCTCGTTTAAGCGGCTAAGACTCTTCCGCGCGCTCAAACGAGGGGCGCGAGCAAGGCGTTTGTCAACGCGATGCCGTGGCAGTCTCCTGCGAGCCTGAGATGAAAGCCGCGTGCTTGGTTTCGATTGCTTTCAGCAGCGCGTCGAAAGAGCCGACGAAGGCTTTCAAGCCGTCCTGCTGTAGCTTGTTGGTCACAGCCGCCAGGTCAATGCCAAGCTCCGCGAGTTGAGCGACGAGAGCGCGGCTTTCGTCAACCTCTTCTTCCAGCGTCAGGCGGACGCGCCCGTGTTCTTGGAAGGCCGTGTAGGTCGTGGGCGGTATCGTGTTGACCGTCTCCGGGCCGATGAGATTTTCAACGTAGAGCACGTCGGAGTATTGCGGGTTCTTGGTTCCGGTCGAAGCCCACAGGCATCGCTGCACTTGCGCGCCGCGCGCTGTGAGAGCCGCGAAACGCTCGCCCTTGAAAATCTCGTTGAACTTTTGATAAGCCAGCTTCGCGTTAGCGATGGCCGCGCGTCCACGCAAGCCTTCGAGCTTCTGTCGCTCTTCGGGCGACGAAGCCGCGCTCGCCCGCTTGTCAAGGTCTGCGTCAATCGCCGTATCCACGCGCGAGACGAAGAAGCTCGCCACCGAAGCGATACGCTCGATTGATTTTCCTTCGGCCACGCGACGCTCCAAACCCTTGATGAAGCTCTCGGCGACTTGCAGATAATTTTCAATGGAGAAAATCATCGTGATGTTGATATTGATGCCGCGATAGATTGACTCTTCGATGGCGGGCAAGCCTTCCTGCGAGGCCGGAATCTTAATCATCACGTTCGGGCGATTCAGGGTTTTGAAGAGCCGCTCGGCATCGTCAATCGTCCGCGCTGTGTCGTAGGCCAGACGCGGATCGACTTCGAGGCTGATGTAGCCGTCGAGCGCGTTCGTCCGGTCATAGACGGGCCGGAGGATGTCGGCTGCGCGCCCTATGTCGTCCATGACGAGGGCTTCGTAAATCTCCGTCGTGCTCTTGCCGGATTCGGCGAGGGCGCGAAACTGCTCGTCGTAGTCGGTCGAGCCGATAATCGCTTTTTCAAAGATGGTCGGGTTCGAGGTGACGCCGCGCAGGTCGTCTTCCTCAACCAGCTTTTGCAGGTCGCCGCCGGAAATCATCGCGCGGCGAATATTGTCGAACCAGATTGACTGGCCCAGTTTCATCACTTCAAGCAAATTGTTACTCATGGGTTGCTATCTCCGGTCAGCGGTCGAACGTTGAAAGTGGTCTTAAGGCTTCGGGCCGCGCAGGGGCGGCGCAAAGCCCCTTCGGGGAACTGTGAACGCGAGTCTTTGAGGAATCGTCCCCGCATCCGGCGGCGGCACGCCGAAAGCGCGAAAGACCGCGCACAATTACCTGCTCTCGGGCCATTGTTTGTTAAGCGAACAAAGCGCATGGTATCACAAAAGCGGCCCGTCGTCAGTGATTGCCGTTCGTTTGCCCGCATGACCGTTGAAGGGGCCGCGACAAACCTATTTATCTCTTCTCGAATAATGGTATAAAAGCCTTGAGCGAGCCGCAGACACGGTTTCCACGGAAGCGAAAGAGCAAGCCCGGCGCCCGAAGCCCCGGCTTTGAGACGCCCCTTTGCAGCCCCGAATCAAAACACCTTTATGCCCCGCGAAATCACCAACCATACGGCCATCCTCGAAGCCATCAAGAGCGTTGACCAGATTGCCGAACTGGTTGACCAGCGCGACGGCCAGTTCAAGTATGAGCTTGATTTGGAGGTCATCGTCTACGGGCGCAACTACACGGGCAAGAAGGTCGGCCCGTACGCGCGCTACTGGGCCTACGAGCCGGGCGAGAAGATTATCAATCAAGGCGACTGGGGCGGCAACGCTTTCTACATCCTGATTGAAGGCAAGGCGGACGTGTTTGTCTCGAACGACAGCGGCGCAAACACGAAGGTCGGGGAGATTCCGCAGGGCAAGAGTTTCGGCGAGATGGCTGTGCTGGCCGGGTTGGCGCGCAATGCTTCGGTCGTCGCCGCCGAAGGCGTCACGGTCAAGGCTCTGGAAATCCAGCGGCCAGCCTTTCGCCTGCTCCGCAAGCTGCCGAAGTTCGGCCACATGCTCGACGTGACCTACCGCGACCACGGACTCAAACGCACGCTCGAAGATGTGAGACAAGCGACCGGCGCGGCCTTCAGTCCTGAGCTTCTGAGGAAGTTGGGCGACGCCGCGCGCTTCACGGTCTACGGAAAAAACCACGTCATCTTTCAGGAGCAAGACCCGCTCAATCGCGTCGTCTTCATCAAGAACGGTTGGGTCAGGCGGACGCGCGGCGTCGCCTTCAATCCGGAACTCTCTGAGATGGTTCTGGGCGTCAGCGAGCAGATGGGCGTTGACTTTCTAGGCGCGGGCAATTGCCTCGGACTCGAAGGCATCAAGGGACAGGAAGACTGGCTCTACACAGCCACCGTCATGGCCCGCACCGAAGTCCTTGAGATTTCCATCTCGTATCTGCAAGCCAACCCGGATTTGCGCGAAGCCGTGATGACGGAGTTTGCCAAGTTCTCCGGCTCAGACGACGAATCGCTGCCGCGTCCCGCCGCGGACAAGCGCGTCGTGATGGCCGCCGGGAAAGAGATTTCCACCGGCGTCGTTGACGGCATGAACCTGCTCGTGATGGACATGGACTTGTGCGTGCGCTGCGGCAACTGCTCGCTCGCCTGCCACAAGATTCACGGCCAGTCCAGACTCCTGCGGCGCGGCATACACATCGCGCGCCCCGTCAAGCCGCAAAGCTCTTCCATCCAGCACGTGCTGATGCCTTCCGTCTGCCTTCACTGTCAAGACCCGGAATGCCTGACGGGCTGCCCGACCGGAGCCATCGGACGCTTCGCCGCAGGGCAGATAGACATTGACCCGAAGACCTGCATCGGTTGCGGCGACTGCGCGACGCAATGCCCTTACAACGCTATCTCGATGGTTCCGCGCAAGCCGAGCGCGCCGCATGTCAGCCTGCCGTCGAAGCTCGTTGACTGGCTGACACTGGCGGAGCCTGAACAACCGTTGCCCGTGACCGAGACGGAAAACCTGCTGGCCGTCAAATGCAACCTCTGCAACAACACGCCGCTCAACCCGAAGAGCGCGAGCCGTCAAGTTTATTCATGTGAGGAGAACTGCCCGACCGGCGCGCTCGTGCGCGTCAACCCGCGCGAGTATTTCAGCGAAGCCAAAAACGCCATCGGCATCGTCTTTCAAGACCAGACACACGCCATCGGGCGCAACATACATAAGCGCGACCCGCTGGCTCTCTTCTTTCATCTGGGCGGCGTCATCCTGACCGTCGCGCTGACAATTGCGACGCTGTGGGCTGCGCGCAAGTACACGCTCGACGCGCATCTCGGTGGAAGCTCATGGTTGACCGTGCGTTGGCTGACGGGCTTCGTCGGGCTCTTCGGCATCGGTTGGGTCATGGTCTATCCGGCGCGCAAGCAAGTTTACCGTCGCCGTCGCGGCCCCTTGCGCTACTGGATGCTGTCGCACGTTTATCTGGGATTGGTTGCGGGGCTGGTGTTGCTCCTGCACGGCGGGCGCAGTTCCGGCGGGCTGCTGACTTCATCCCTGATGGTGACGTTCGATGTCGTCATTCTCTCCGGCCTCTTCGGCATCGTCTGCTATCTGGTCGTCCCGCGCATCCTGACCAGCATCGAAGGCGACCCGCTGTTGATTGAAGACCTCAGAGAGCGGCGCGAAGAGTTGCGCCAGATGCTCGGCGAGATTAGCGAGCAGATAGCCTTGATTGAGGGCGCGGACCGCGAACGATTGCGGCGGCTGATTACGCGCCGCGTGCGCCGCCGCTTTCTTTCCTTTCGCTACTTGCTGCGCCAGTACATCCGGCGCGAAGAGTTGACGGCGTTGTGGGCCGAGGCGCGCAGCGAGTTTGAGCCAATCGTGGCCGACCTCGCCGAGCCTGCGGCGCGGCGCCTGCTCATCGAAGCCATCGAGACGACGGCCACGCTCCGTCGCGTTGACGCGCTCATCTACCTGCACCAGTTGCTCAAGCTCTGGCTCGCGCCGCACGTCGTCTCGACTTCCCTGATGCTGGCCTTGATGCTCGCGCATATTTTCCAAGTCGTCTACTTCAGGATTCAATAGTGATAGATGATAAGTGATAAGTGATGGGTGATAGGTAAAAGCAAGAGCCGGAGCAAGAGTAAGAGCAAAAGTTAAAGCGAAAGTTTTCTCTTACTGCCTATCACCCATAACCTATCACTTAAAAAGACATGGACGTACAGAGAGGCACTATCGTCGTCACGCGCGAAGACCGCGCGTTTGATTCCGTCAAGTTGGTGACGGAAGGCTTGCGCATCGGTCGCTTGCCGGAGTGTGAAGTCTCGCTGAATCATCCGTCCGTGTCGCGCCTGCACGCCGGAGTCAATTACATCGCCGGTCGCTTCTTCCTCATCAACCTCAGCCACTCAAGCTCGACGACGCTCAACGGGCGGCTCGTCTCCCCGGACGAAGCAGAGGCTCTGGCTGACGGCGATGTCCTGCAAATCGGCCCCTTCGTTCTCTACTTCAACTATCGCAAAGAGGAACTGCACATCCGCGTCTCGCAGCAGATTGCGATGAACGCCGGAGAGGTGGACGCGCGCAGCGAAGCGAAGTCGGGCGAGTTTCGGATGATGATGCAGCGCGCGGCGGCGAACCGCGCTTCGTCGGAAGTGGCCGACGCGCTGAAGGTCTTCTGGGGCAAGCGCACGCGCGAGAAGGCAGGGCGGCCAAGCCCTTTGCACCCGCGCCGCCCGCCGCGCCCCGGCAAGTCGCGCTTTAACTGGACGCCGACGCGCGACCTCGTTCGCCCCTGGCCTTTCTCCATCTTCATCTGGGGACTGGCGGTTGTCGCCGCGCTCTCCGCGCTGGCCTGGTTTAAATACCCCAACGCCTTTGCCCCGATGCCGATTTCAAAGGCGCACGCAGCCGCCGCGCTCACGCTCGACCCGCCCGTCGCGCGCCAGCCCAACAGCGGTTCCTGCACGACTTGCCACACGATTAAGTCAAAGGTCGAAGCCAACTGCGCCGCGTGTCATCAGACGGAGGCGTTCACGGCGACCGTCATCAAGCCGCACCGAGAGGCTGGCATCAGTTGCTTGAACTGTCACACGGAACATCGCGGCGCCGAGTTCAGTCCGATGAACGAAGCCCTCGCTGCCTGCGCCGCTTGCCACAACGACAACAACAAGAAACTCTATAACGGCAAGAGCCTGCACACGCCGCACGGCGGGACGTTCGGCTATCCGTTCAGAGACGGCGAGTGGATCTGGAAGGGCCTGGACGATGAAGAACTGGCGACGAAGCCGGACATCGTTGAGTACTTGAAAAACAGCCTGCTCAATCGTCAGGCGTGGAGCGGGCTGACCATCCCGGAAATCGTCAGGCGCGTGCGCTCGAACAGCCTCGACCCGAAGCTCAGGCGCGATTGGATTAGCACGCAGTTTCACGGCATACACATCTATCGCGTGCGCGTCTTCACGGGCATCGAAGGCATAGAGGATGTGGACAGCGAAAACAAGGTGCTGTCGTGCAGCAGTTGTCACCGGGCGGGCCAGTTCGGGGCGCGACTCGACCGCATCTCGCCGCGCACGACTTGCTCAAAGTGTCACACGAATCTTTTCTTCGAGCGCGCTGACGTGAAGCTGCCTGACGCTGCCGGGCCAAGCTGCACGTCTTGCCACGTCCAGCACTTGATGGATAAAAACTGGACCCCTAGATTCTTCAGCGCGCCGAAGGGCGAGCCGTCCGTCGAGGACTTGAAGATGCAGATTCCCACGGTCACGGAGCCGTAAGTTAAAGTCTCAAGGCGCATCGTTCGAGTCAGAAAACGCAGAGCCTGAAGCCTGAAATTTGAAGCACGAAGAGTCATGAGAAAGTCGCAGGTCTTGATTATCGTTGCGCTGTTGGCGTTGCTGCTGGCGATTAACCAGTGGACGCGCGAGGGCGTGTTTCTGAAGAGCTACTTCGGCGGGCTGCCCTGGTTCGGGTGGGCCGCAATCAGCGCGTTTCTCGTCGTCATCGGCGTCGCGCTGGCGCTCACGGACGCGGCCCGCGCGCGTTACTTTCTGGAAAAGCCGCCGCCGCCACAGCAGCCCGCTGACGTTGACCTGACCATCCAGATTTCGCCAGAAGACCTTGAACGCTTAGATCCGAACGGGCCTGACTATCCGCACCCCGTCATCTTTCCCGAACGCTGCATCGGTTGCCATGCCTGCGTTGACGCCTGCCCGCATGACGTGCTTTCGATGGTCAACAACATCGCCACGCCGGTCGCGCCCGACCAGTGTTTGGAAGACACCGCCTGCCAGCTTGAATGCCCCGTCAATCCGAAGGCGTGCATCGTCGTCAACACGACCAAGAAAATCAGGCCGCGTCCAGTGCCTGTGCGCGACGAAAAGTTTATGACCAACGTCGGCGGCTGCTATCTCATTGGCGACGTTTCCGGCACGCCGCTTATCAAGAACGCCGCCAACGAAGGGGCCGACGTGATTCGCCACATCGCGCGCGAACTCGGCAACGGCGCGCGGGGCGCGGAGCCGAAGGCCGAACTCGATGTCGCCGTCATCGGCATCGGCGTCGCCGGTTTGTCCGCGGCATTGATGGCCCGCAAGTGCGACCTCAGCTTCGTCGGCATAGAGCAGGACAAAGTGCTGGCGACGATTGATGCGTACCCGAAAGGCAAGTACGTTTTTCTCAAGCCGGAGACGATGGAGTGGCGCGGCGCGATTGAGGTTCCCGGCATCAACGAAGCGCGCGAGCAAACGGTGGAAGACGCGCTCGGCGAGCTTCTCGACGCATCAGACGAGCAGGACTCGGACGTGCTCGTGCGTCACGTCGCCGCCATGCGGCGCATCATCGAAGCTCTCTTCAAGAAAGCGCACAAGCTCGCGCCCGAACAGCGCGATTTGATGTTAATCGCCATCGGCGAAATCATCCTCGCAAGGCTCTCCGAATCCGGCGAAGGCGCCGCGCACGGCAAGACGACTGCCGACGACGCCGCGGCGACGAAGGTTCACGGCGAAGCTCTGTCCGAGTTGGCCGAGATGTCCATCGAGGCGCGCAAGATGATTGTCGTCGAACTGTTGGAGCACACGCTCGCGCCGTTGCGCGAAACGCTTGACGACGCAGGGCGCGAGCGTCTGCTCGTTATCTTGCGCGACGGCGTGATGGCCGAGATGCGCAAGAAGATTGCGGGCGAACAGCGCGAGGAGATGCTGGAAACGTGGCTCAACAATATGCAGGCGAACGGCGTTGTCATCAACGAAGGCGAGAGCTGCCGGTCGATCAGGAAGGCCGAGGACGGCGACTACTTCGTGATTGAAACCGAAAGGGGCGCGCAGCAGGAGCGCGCCACGTATCGCGCGCGGCGCGTCGTGCTGGCTATCGGCAATCGCGGCATGCCGATGCGGCTCGGCGTCGAAGGCGAAGAGATGCAGATAACGCGCGACGGCCAGACGGGCAGCAAGGTCTTGTACAAGCTCTCGAACCCCGAAGATTTTAAGCGGCGGCGCATCATCATCGTCGGCGGCGGCAACTCGGCCATCGAAGCGGCGGTTGACCTTGTGGCCCGCCGCGACGGCGACCGGATTGTCTTTCGCCCGGAGACGGAAATCAACGATGTCACGCTCGTCGTTCGCAGCGACTTTAAAAACGATTTGAAGTTCGGCAACAAGCTACAGGTCTACCAGTGTATTGACGAAGGGCGCATCAAGGTGCGCTTCGGCGAAGCCGTCAAGACCATCGCGGACGACGAGGTGACGTTGATGAACGCGCGCACGCAGGAAGAGAAGCTTCGGCTTCCGAACGATTACATCTTCGCGCTCATCGGCGGCGACAAGCCCACCAGATTTCTGCAATCAATCGGCATCAGCATCCCCAGAGGATAACATCAACTATGAAACTCAAATCCGCTTTGCTCGCCTTCGGCCTGACGCTTTCGCTGCTCGTTGCGAGCCTCGCGCAAACGCCGCTCGTCTTGAGCGCGAAGAGCGACAGCGCGACGCGCGAGCAACAGATAGCTTTGGCCGCCGAAGGCATGCGAGCGCGCCTCATAGAGCAACGACGCGATTTCCACATGCGCCCGGAATTGTCCAACCGCGAAGAGCGAACCTCGCGCATCGTCGCCGAACGCCTGCGCGCGCTCGGCCTCGAAGATGTCAAGACGGGCGTTGGTCGTTACGGCGTCACAGCCTTGTTGAAGGGAGCGAAGCCCGGCCCGGTCGTCGCCGTCCGCGCGGACATGGACGCGCTGCCGATTCAGGAAAACATAGACGTTCCTTACAAGTCGCTCGTGCCGAACGTCAAGCACGCTTGCGGCCATGACGTGCATACGACGGTCGAACTCGGCGTCGCGGAAATTTTGAGCAAGATGCGCGGCGAAATTTCCGGCACGATTAAGTTTATCTTCCAGCCCGCCGAAGAAGGCCCGCCGGCGGGCGAAGAGGGCGGCGCGCCCTTGATGATTAAGGAAGGCGCGCTTGAGAATCCGCGCCCCTCAGCCATCTTCGGCCTGCACGTGCTGCCCGCCGTCGAAGTCGGCCAACTCAGTTATAGCTCCGGCCCCGCGATGGCTTCCTCAGACCATTTCTGGATAACGATTCGCGGCAAGAAAGTCCACGGCGCGTATCCGCACGACGGCATCGACGCGGTAGTCGTCGCCTCCGAATGCGTCACCGCGCTGCAAACCATCCGCAGCCGCCGCATAGATACGACCGAGCCGCTCGTCATCACCGTCGGCATCATCTCCGGCGGCAATCGCTTTAACATCATCGCCGACGAAGTGAAGCTCGAAGGCACTATGCGCTCCCTTAACGAAGACGTGCGCAAGCGCGCTCAAGAGTTGATGAGAGAGACGCTCGACGGCGTAACGCGGGCTAACGGCGCGTCGTTTGATTTGAAGTTTGAAGAAGGCGCGGCCCTCACTTATAACGAGCCGTCGCTGGTCGAAGAGACGCTGCCCGTCATGCGTCGCATCGTCGGCCCCGCCAACGTGCTGGCGCGCAAGCCGCAGATGGGCGCGGAAGACTTCGCTTACTTTCAGCGCGTCATTCCAGGTTTCTACTATTTCCTCGGCGTCGGCAATCGCGCCAAGGGAATCACCGCGCAGATTCACACGCCCGAATTTGACGTTGACGAAGAGAGCCTCGTCATCGGCGTCAAAGTGATGGCGAACGTCCTGCTCGATTACCTAGACCGTCACACTGCCACGCGCGCGACCGTCAAGGGCGCATCGGTTGGATACTGAAGCGAGAGACTGAAATAGCGCTTGATTAACATAGAGCGCTGGCGCGCTAACTAAAGGTTGACGCGCGCCGCTTTGCCTGCTATCTTGCGGGCGTTCCCCATTACGCACTTTCCTGCTGGCGGGTTTCCTTAACTCGTCAGTCTCGTCACAACTGCTTGAAAAGGAGAAGAAACATGCCAACCAAAGGAACGCAAAGACTGTTGCGAAGACTGCTAACGCTCTGCCTGCTTCTGGGCTGCCTTGCGTTTGTGTCTTCTGATTTGAGTGGCGGCAAGGCCGGGGCGGCGATTTGCTGCGACCAGTGTTTCTACAACTACGACACCTGTTTTGATAACTGCAACGGCAATACCGCTTGCGAGAACGGCTGCTACAGCACGCTCGTCAACTGTCATCGGTATTGTAACCCTGACTGTTAGCTCTCGCTCCGGCGCGCGATTTATCTGTCGCGCGCCGGGCAATTCACGCAGCCCGCGGCGGCGGCGGTCTGGCCTCTCCTCTATGCTCCGGCATTAGTTGAGAGGCCCGGACGCCGCCGCTGCTGACTTTTGGCGTTGGGCCGCGCTATCATGACGCTGGTTGAACAAGTTGCTTCGGTTGTGTGTGAGGCGCGGAAGATTTGGCCGCGCTTTTTTGCGCTTGAACCTGCATGAACATCTGAGGAGGAAGAGTCACATTGCCGCACGATGATAATCCTTTAGCGAACAAGCCGGACGACCTGACTCCTGTCGTCGGGGCGGCGACGGATGTCGCGCCGCTAGGGCGCGCGGCGGGCAAGCCGCCGCACGAGTTGACGGCGGACGAAGACGTTGATGTCGTTGATTGGCAGCGCGTGGCGGCGAGCGCGGAGTTTAAGTCGTTAATCGCCGCAAAGCGCAGGTTCATCATTCCGGCCACCGTCTTCTTCATCGTTTATTACTTCGCGCTGCTCGTGTTGATTTGGCTCGCGCCGGGATTGATGAGCCGCCGCGTGTTCGGCGTCGTCAACATCGCTTACATCTTCGCCCTCTCGCAGTTCTTCATGACGTGGGCGCTGGCCGCGCTCTACGTGCGCGCGGCGAACCGTCATGACGAGATGGCGCGCGGCATCGTCAACGATTCAGAGCAGCGGCGGGGAGGACGATAAAGTCTGATGTCAACACCACTCCTGATGTTCCTGGGCTTTATCGCCGTCACGCTGGCGATTACTTACTGGGCCGCGCGGCGCACGAGCGGGGCCGAAGCCTTCTTCGCCGCGAATCGTCAAATCACAGGCTGGCAAAACGGCCTGGCCGTCGCGGGCGATTACATGAGCGCGGCTTCATTCCTTGGCATCGCTGGCATCATCGCTTATCAAGGCTACGACGGCTTCATGTATTCGGTCGGCTTTCTCGTCGCCTACCTGACGGTGCTGCTGATTGTCGCGGAGCCTTTGCGCAACGCTGGCAAGTACACGATGGCGGACGTGCTGGCTTATCGTTTAAAGGCGCGGCCCGTGCGCTCGATGGCCGCTCTGAGCACGCTGACGGTCAGCACCTTTTACATGATTGCGCAGATGGTCGGGGCGGGCGCGCTGGTCACTTTGCTCCTGAAGGATTCGGGTATCAGCTATCGCGTGGCGGTGATTGGCGTCGGCGTGTTGATGATTGTCTACGTGGTCTTCGGCGGGATGCTGGCGACGACGTGGGTGCAGATTATCAAGGCCGTGTTATTGATGGGCGGAACCCTGCTGTTGAGCATTCTGGTGCTCGCGCACTTCGGCTTCAGCTTCGGTCAATTCTTCGAAGCCATCTCGCGCGTCACCTACCACGACAGCAAGGGCGCAGAGGTGACGCAGAACTTCCTGCAACCGGGCCTGCTGTACAAGCCGCCTTACGGCCCGCTCAATTTAATCTCGCTCGGCCTCGCGCTTGTCTTAGGGACTGCCGGGCTGCCGCACATCCTCGTACGTTTCTACACGGTGCCGGACGCGCGCACCGCGCGCAAGAGCGTCGTCTGGGCGATGTTTCTCATCGGCGTCTTCTACATCATGACGACCTTTCTGGGCTTTGGGGCAGCGACGATTGTCGGGCGCGACTACATCGCAACGAACGGCGGGACGAACATGTCTGCGCCGCTGCTGGCGCAGTCGCTCGGCGGCGATGTCTTCTTCGCCTTCATCTCGGCCATCGCGTTTGCGACTATCTTAGCGGTCGTCGCAGGGCTGACCATCTCTGCTTCGACCAGCTTCGCGCACGACTTTTGGACGAACGTGATTCACAAGGGGACGGAGCGCGCTCCCGGCGAGGAAGTGCGCGTGGCGCGCGTGACGGCCTTTGTCGTCGGGGCGATTTCCATCGCCATCGCTATCCTGCTCGGCCCGACGGCGAACGTCGCTTTTCTCGTCGGCCTCGCCTTCGCGGTCGCGGCTTCGGCCAATCTGCCTGTGATAATCTTTTCGCTCTTCTGGCGTCGCTTCAACACGCGCGGCGCGGTCGCGGGCCTTGCGACGGGCCTTGCGTCTTCCATCATTCTCATTCTCATCAGCCCAAGCATCATGACCGTTGACGCGCCGACCGTGACGGGAGCGGCGCGTCATTTGATTCAATCCGCCCCGCTCTTTCCGCTCGAAAATCCGGGCCTTGTCAGCATCCCGCTCGGCTTCCTCGGCGCATACTTAGGCGCGCTGACCGGGCGCGAGCCGGAGGCCGAAGCGAAGTTTGACGAACTGACCGTGCGCGCCAACACAGGACTCGGCGCGGAGAAGTAGATAGAATCGCTTCAACCGGAAAGTCGTTTCAACAAGCAAGAGAGCGGGCGCAAAGTCGTCTTAATAAGAATAGAGAGCGGGCGCATCGACGGAGACTTTAATCTTCGTCGATGCGCCCGCTCTGTTAGTGTTTAAGGGCTGGCTTCCTGATGATTGAAAGCCAGCTTTGTTGTGTTACTGGCGAACAGCCTTAGCGGCGCGAACAGCTTGTCGCTCCGGCGCGCTGGGGCCGTTGGGTTCTGCGAAATAACCTCTCTGCGTCGGGATGTCGCCTGTGACATTGAGGCCGAGGTTATCGTTACGGTTGTCGGGCGAGATGCCGGAGATGGCGCTCTGTAGAATGAACCAGTTGCCTTGCGAGCCGCGCCAGACGGCTATGTCCGCCTTGTTGTCGCCGTCGTAGTCGGCAGGGACGGGCGTGTCGCCGGGGTCGCCCCACGTGCGCGTTTGAACGCCGCCGTCCGAACTGCGACGGATGTACCAGTTGCCGTCCGATGAACGCCAGACCGCAACGTCCGTCTTCAAGTCGCCGTCGTAATCGCCGGGGACAACGCGGTCGCCCGACGTTCCCCAGTTGACGACGGTTCCGGTTCCGGTCGAACTGTTCTTGATGTACCAGTTGTTCTCGGAGCCACGATAGACGGCCAGGTCCGCTTTGCCGTCGCCGTCATAATCGCCCGTGACGGGAATGTCGCTGGCGTTGCCCCAACCGGAGGCGGGAATCGGCACGCCGCTGCTGGCTTGAATGTACCATGTGCCTGCGCGGTAAACGGCCACGTCGGTCTTGCCGTCGCGGTCATAATCCGCCTGCACGGCGATGTCGCCCGACTGGCCCCAGTTCTTGATAATGGGTGTGCCGGTCGAACTCTGGATGATGTACCAGTTGCCTTCCGATTGACGGAAGACGGCCACGTCGGATTTGCCGTCGCCATCGTAATCGCCGGTCACAGGGCGGTCGCCGAGCGCGCCGTTGCCCCAATCGAAGACCGTGCGATACTTGAAGGTCGAGCTATCACGAATTGACCAGTTGTGCGTTGTCGGATTCCAGACCGACACGTCCGAGCGACCGTCGCCGTCGAAGTCGCTGTTGGTGAAGCGGCGCACAAGGCCGCCCGCCGTGATGTCGATTGACCAGCCGCCCGCGATGCTGCCCGGATCGGGAGGCGCAACGTCAACGACGTAGAGCGACCATGTGCCGTTCGGGTCTGTGCCGTTGAAGGCCGTGGCGAGCGTCGAAGAGCCGCCGAGCGTCGGATAGTTCGGAGGCGAAATCGGAGCCGGAGCAGGGAAGTCAACGATGGCGTAAGTGGCGGGGCGGAAACTGCCCGAAGCCACGCCGCCGCTCGTCGGCAGCACGGTCGCAGCCGAGTCGTCAAACGTGATAGTCGTGTTCGAGAGCGGCGTCAAATCGTCGCCCACAGCCTGCGACATCAGAATCAAGTTCTGTCCCTTCGGGCCGACCAGAAGGACGGCGATGTCCTGCGGGAACGTGTGATTCATGTTGGTCAGCGTCACGTTCACGTCCGTAATCCGGCCCGTCAGGCCGGAGACAGCGATGGACGAAGGATACGGTGTGGCGCGGCCAAAGTTGTCGTTGATGCGAATCAAGGTCGTGTTTGAGAAGGTGGTCGCAGGCGAGCCGGAAGACGTGACGGTCACGCTCCAACCGTTAGCCACGAGGCCCACGTCGCCCGCCGCGTCGTCGCCGATGTACAAATCCCACTGGCCGTTCGCCACGCCGCCGTTGAAAGCCGTGGCGAGCGTCGCCGCGCCTGCGGTGGCCGGATTGAGGTACGGGCCAGCCGGAGCGGGCGTCGGGAAGGTGTCGGTCGCGCCGATGTTGGTCGGCCTGTAACTGCCGGTCGCAAGCAGCCCGGAGTCGGGCATGGCGATGGCCGCCGCGTCGTCAAACGTGAACGTCGCGTTGTTGACGCCGTTGCCGCCGCCGACATCCGACATCAAAATAAACTTTTGCCCGCCGGGGCCGACGAGCAGCACGTCCACGTCGTCGGGGAACGTGTGATTGAAGTTCGACAGCGTGACGGTCACGTTCGTAATCGTGCCGGTCAAGCCGCTGGAAGTGATTGACGACGGGTAAGGCGTGCTCGCGCCGATGGTCGAAGTGCGGTCGTTGATGGTGATGGGCGCGGGATTGGTAAAGACGACCGCAAAGGCCGACAGGTTCAGGGTCAGAATTAACAGGGCTGCGAGGCCGGCTTGAAGCGGCTTGATGGCGCGTCCCTTTAGGTTACGGGTTCGCATGGTTCTCCTTCGGTGGATGCGCGCGGGGTTCTAGCGCACGCAATTGAAGTCTCAAGGGAAAGCCGGACGCTCGCGGCAGCCGGATGCTGCGTTGGTCGCGGTCGAGCGAGGGGCATTAATTGTGCATCGTGCTTTCTTAAAAAAGCGCTTCAGCGTTGGGTGTTTAATTCGGACTGGATGAATAGGGTTGTAAAACAGGATAGCTCGGAGGCCGCACTGTTTACCTTCGTCAGCGTGACGAACATTCTCATTTTCAACGAAAGAATACGAGCGGGCACGCGCAAAAGTCAAACGAAGATTATCGCGGCCAGCTACTATCTGCGCTCGTAGCCGCGCCCGCCCGTTTAATAACTCAAGAATTTCTCAAGTCTCGTCCGCTACCTTCACAACACGTTCGTCGCGCCCGGCGCAAGGGCCGCGCGATGAGCCCTGGCGGTTCGTTTGTCCGGCAGTTTTGGTTGGCGAAAACAGCATGGAAATTGACGAAATCAAAGAGGGCGGCGTTTATCTGCTGCCTGATGGCAGAGAGCTTATTGCGAGCGGCAGCGGCGGTTTTTTCAAGCTCTACGACCCGCTGGCGTGGGAATATTTGGGGCCGCCGCTCTATGAAATACGCGACAGCGCGCGCCTCACCTGCTTCGGGCGACCGA
This sequence comes from Blastocatellia bacterium, assembly GCA_033855775.1. Taxonomy (GTDB): domain Bacteria; phylum Acidobacteriota; class Blastocatellia; order Pyrinomonadales; family Pyrinomonadaceae; genus DASVTR01. Next base: position 25,841 of record JAWVFT010000010.1, read on the forward strand.
CGCCGTGGCGCGTCCAAGACCTGATTGATAAACGACAGACGGCTCCGCACAGACCTCTGGTTTTCGGGAAATCAGCATGAGCACGATGCTCTTAAACGGCGTCCTATTGCCACTAACCGGGCCTCTCTATGAAGAGCCGGCCCTCGTTTCGGGCGAGCCATCGAGCGCTTCTTCGCAGGCTTGCACGAATCTTACTCAAATCCCTGGAACGGAAGCTATGCCGCTCATCCTCGACAAAATCAGAACCCCCGCAGAAGCCCCGCGCGTCTCGCGCCTGCGCCTTTTGAGCACGCTGCATGGAAGCCTGAACAGTTGCGCGTCAACGATTATTAACGGTCGCGCAGGGACGGGCAAGACGCTGCTCGCCGCGGATTTCGCGCGCCGCTCAGGGCGCGGCGTCGCGTGGTACAAAGTCGAAGCCTCGGACACGGAGGCTCCCGTCTTCTTCGCTTACCTGCTGGCCGCCATCGCTCGTCACCGGCCCGGCTTTGGCGAGCAGATGCTCTGGCCGCTCATCGCAGGCGCGACCCTCGAAGACATGCCTATGCTCGCGGAGGCTTTCGTCTACGAGTTGCTTGAAAGCAGCGGCGAGCCGCTCTTAATCATCCTGGACGACCTGCATCAAGTCTACGACGCCGAATGGGTCGTGCCTTTCTTTCGCAGGCTGCTGCCGCTCTTGCCCGCCGAGGCGCACATGCTGTTGACGGGCCGCAGCCTGCCGCCCGCTCCGCTCTGGCGGATGCGCTCGAAGCAGACGCTCTGCGTCGTGGAAGAGACGGTGATGAGCTTTACTTTGAAGGAAGCGGAAAAGCTCTTGACGAGCTACGGCCTCGCGCCGGAGCGAGCCGAGAGCGCTCTTCATCAAACGCGCGCACGCGCCTCTTCGCTCGACCACCTTGCGCGCCTTTGGAGCGAGACGGAAAACACGGACGCCGCCGCCGCGCCTGACCATCAAGAGAAGCGACGACGCAAGCCGCGCGTCCGCCATACACACGGCTACGCCTTTTAAGAAGAGATGAGGGCCGTAGCGATGAAGCGGCAGCTATCAAGGCTTGGCCGCAACCACCATGCAAGATTGAGAGCCGCGCCGTCATCACTCGTCTCGCATCGCTCATTCGTCATCGCGCGTTCGTTATCGCTCGCTAGTCATCGTTTGTCTGTCATCGTTCGACCATCATCGCTCGCCTGGTTTGCTTGAGTTTGAATCGTAGATAGTGAGCCTGTCAGTATGTTACTCTCGGTCGCTCCCTCAACGAGAATAGCGAGGCACATTGCGATGGCCACACGCACACGTCGTCCGGCCCGCGCCCGGAACGAGCCGACGCCTGAAGCGGTCGAGAAGGAAACCGCGCGCTCCCGCAAGGCCGCGCCGCGCCCGCAGAAGGATGCGTCGCGCGCCTTGAAAGACGCGCCGCGCTCGCGCAAAGAATCGCCGCCGACTGCGCCGCAGCCGCAACAGCAGACGACCTTCTTTCTGCGCACCAAGCTGTTGCCGCCGCGCCCCGCGCCCGAACTGCTCTCGCGCCCGCGTCTCACCGAACGACTACTTGCCAATCTGGCGCATCCCGTCACGCTCGTGACAGCCAACGCAGGCTCCGGCAAGACCACGCTCGTCGCCGATTTCGTCCGCACACACGCGCGCTCCTTCGTCTGGTATCAACTCGACCACACGGACGCAGACCCGTTCGTCTTCCTCGGCTACGTCACGCACGGGCTGCGGCAAGCCGTCCCCGGCTTCGGCGAAGTGACCTTTTCATATTTGCGGCAAGCGGCGGACGAACTCGCGCGCCAGCCCGAACGCGCCGTTGACGTGCTCTTGAACGAAGTGTTGGAATCAATCGACCAGCAGTTGATTCTAGTCCTCGACGATTATCATCATCTTGGCGCGTTGACGGCTGTGCATGCGGTGGTTGACCGCCTGCTCGCGTACCTGCCGGATGTCCTGCACGTCATCATCATCTCGCGCGACGTGCCGCCGCTCTCGCTCGCGCGCCTGCGTTCGCATTCATCGCTCGCCATCGTTGACCGCAACGAACTGCTCTTCACAGACCATGAGACGCAGGAACTCTTTCGCCAGGTCTTCGACCTTGAGCTAACGCCAGAGCAGTTGACGGAGTACCGCGAGCGCACGCACGGCTGGATAACGGCGCTGCAACTCGTGCGTCAGGTCGCGCAGCGGCAAGCTCTCTCCAACCCCAAGCAAGCGGAAGAGACGAACGGCCCGGACCTCAGCGACATCCTGCGCCAGTCCGAGCGCGACATCTTCGACTACTTCGCCGAAGAGGTTTTCGCGGACGAAGCGGAAGACGTGCAGCGACTCTTGCTCCGCATCTCTCTGCTCGACCGCGTTGAGGCGGGCATCTGCACGCGGCTCTACCCGGAAGCCGAAGCCCGCGCGGTGTTGCCCGCCCTTGTGCGGCGCAACGTCTTCATCACGGTTGCCTCCGACGAGCGCGGCGAAGAGTATCGCCTGCATCCGCTCTTTCAGAGTTTCCTGCGCCGTCGCTTTCGCAGCGAAGCCGGGCGCAACGGCACGGCTGCCGAGCATCGTCGCTTCGCCGAAGACTATCTCGCGCACAATGCTCTTGAGCAGGCTCTACGCCATCTGCTCGCGGCGGAAGATTTCGAGCGCGCGGCCCAAATCATCAGCGAGCAGGGCGCGAAGTGGATTGAGACGGGCGCGCTCGCTTCGCTCGTCACATTTGCCGAAGCCATCCCGCGCGCCGTGCTCGAAGCTCACCCGCGCGCCCTCGCGCATCGCGCCGAAGTCGCGCGCCTGCGCGGCGAGTACGAGACTGCCGCAGCCTCCTTCCGCCGCGCCGCCAATTTGCTCAACGAGCGAGGTGATGCGGTCGGCGAAGCCGAAGCCCTGCATTCGCTGGCGACCATCGCGCGTCGTCGCGGCGATTCGGCGTCGGCCTTCACCTACTTAGACCGCGCCGTCGCATTGACCGACGACAACTCTCCCGTGCGCATCAAGTGCGGCAACACGCGCGGGCTGTGCCTGACGGCGACGGGCGAATGGACTGCGGCCGAGCGCGAGTTTCGCGCCGCCCTGCAAGCCGCCGAAGAGCAGGCCGACGAACGCTACACACGCCTCATCGCGCACAACCTCGGCTTGCCCGCGATGATTCGCGGCGACTTCGGCGAAGCCCTGCGCTGGCTGCGCCGCATGCTGCGCGAGGGCAGCGAGGGCAGCGCGCCGCCGCTGCCGCAGGAAGCGACCGGCCATCTGAACATCGCGCGCTGCTATCTCTATCGCGGCGACCTCGCCGCCTGCGAGCAGCATCTTGACCAGGCCCTTGAGCGTTGCCAGCTATTCAATCTCATCGCCGCCCGCGCCGAGACTTTCGAGACTTACGCCAACCTCTACCGCGAGCAGAATGACGCCGCCCGCGCCACGGAGTTTTACGAGCGAGCGGCGCGCGCCTACGACGAAGCCGGAATCGACCTCGCGCGCTCCGAACTGTTGGACGAGCAAGCCGTCTTCAAACTCCAACTCGGAGATTTAACCGCGGCGCGTTCCTTGCTCGACCGTCTCGTTCACTTGCGCGAAGAGCAGCAGAACGAGATGGGCTACTTCACTGCGACGCTCTCGCGCGGGCGCGTTCGTCTGGCGCAGGGCGAGCACGAAGCGGCGCGCTCCGAGCTTCTCAAGTCGCTCAACTATTTTCGCCAGCATGGTCTTTATTACTACGAGGCGCAGGCCGGAATGGCTCTGGCCGCCTGCGACGAGACGGCGGGCCGCGAAGGCGAGATGCTGGAACACCTGCGGCGCTCCCTGGACCTTGCGGCGCGCTACGATTATGAATACTGGCTGCGCCGCGAGGTCGCCGCTCATCCACAACTGTTTGCCAACGCGGAGGCCGCCGAACTGTTGCCCGCAGACGTGCGCGACGAGTTGATGGAGCAGCCGCAAGCAGCCGCCGCGACGACGCCCGCGTGCGTCGTTGTCGCCGTCGCCGCCGCCATCGCGCAACCCGTCACGGACTTGACGATTAACATGCTCGGCCCCGTTGAGATTTCACGCGACCCTGCGCGCTCCCTCGGCGCCGACGCGTGGACGACCAAACGCGCGCGCGACATTCTCTGCTTCATCGCTTCGCGCCGTCATCGCCGCGCCTCCAAAGATGCCATCATTGACACCTTCTGGGGCGAAGCCGATTTCGAGGCCGTCGAGAAAAACTTTCATCCGACCGTCTCGCACATCCGCAAGGCTCTCAACAGCAACCAGCCCTTGAAGCAGAACTTCCTGCTCTACCGCGACGGCGACTACCAGTTGAACTCCGACTTCTCTTATCGCATTGATTTGGAAGCCTTCGATGCTCTGGTCAACGAAGGCGAGGCGGCGCGTCGTTCCGGCCAACACGAACGCGCGCTCGCGCTCTACGAAGAGGCCATCGCGCTTTATCGCGGCGACTTCATGCAAGGGAGCTACGATGAGTGGGTCGAGGAGCAACGCTCTTACTACAGCGAGCAATACCTGCGCATGCTCGAAGCTCTGGCCGTGGCGGCGCAGAAGAACGCGGAGTGGCCGCGCTCTCTGCAACTCGCGCAGAGCATCCTGCGCAGCGATCCCTTCCGTGAAGACGTGCATTGCATGATGATGCGCGCGCACGCGGGGCAGGGAAACCGCGTCGCCGTCAAAGAACAGTACGAGAATCTGCGCCGCTTGCTCCGCAAGGAACTCGGAGTCGAACCGGCTGCGGAGACGCAGCGGATCTATCGTGAGTTGTTGAAATAAGCTCCCGCGTCAATTGGCCGGATAAGCCCTGCTGCCGCGCCGTCGTCGAATCGCAAGCTGGCTTTGAACCTGAATCTGCGCTAAGACACCGAAAAGCCTGACTTGCGTAAAGAAATTATAAGAAGGTTGCAATAATGGCGTTTCGAACTTCGGTTAAAATTCGCGCCTTGATACTAAGGCCGCTTTAGTCCTTCGTGTCTCCCACCTCGCACTTGTAGGCGCACGCCGTCAGACTTGCTTGACTGTGTAGAAGCGCATCGCTGCCGCCGCTGGCGATAAAGAATTGATGAACGGAACATTGCTGAAAACCCGACAAACCATAGCGCTCGCCCTCGTCTGCCTGCTCGTCGTCGTCCCCGCCAGCGCCGGAATCACCATCACTGGCGCCGACGGCATCACCGCCACCGGAGCCGACGGCATCACCTACATCAACACGACCGGCATCACAGCCACCGGAGCCGACAACTTTCTGGCCTTCAAGACAAACGGCATCACAGCCACCGGAGCCGACGGCATCACAGCCACCGGAGCCGACGGCGTGACCTTTACCGGAACCAACGGCATCACGGCGACCGGAGCCGACAGCAGCGCCATCACGCGCGCCGACGGTATCACCGCGACCGGAGCCGACGGCATCACTATCACCGGCGCGGACGGAACGCCCCGCCACGTCGATTCAGTTAGCATACGCAAACCGGACGGCATCACGATTACGGGCGCGGACGGCATCACCGCGACGGGCGCGGATGGCATCACCGCGACCGGAGCGGATTCACGCGAGATAGCGCACGCCGACGGCATCGTCGCCACGGGCGCGGACGGCATCACGATTACCGGAGCCGACGGCATCACAGCGACCGGAGCCGATGGCACGACCTTTATCATCTCGCCCGACGGCATCACTATCACGGGCGCGGACGGCATTACCGCTACGGGCGCGGACGGCATCACCATCACAGGAGCGGACGGCATCACCGCGACTGGCGCGGACACAGTTGCTCCGATAAGCATGCAGACGGGCCTGCGCAGCGTTGACCCTGAGTTGGCCGTGCTGCTCAATCGCCTGACGGACGATAGCAACGTCAACGCCATCGTCGTCTATCATCACGCGCCGGACGCCGCGGACATGGCTGACTTGCAACGCATCGGCGTGACGAGCGGCACGATTTATCATCAGCTTCCGATGGTGACGCTGACGGCCCGCCGCCGCCAAATCTTCGACATCTCGCGCCTGCCGAACGTGCGCTCGATTTACGGCAACCGGACGCTGCAAGCGACGATGGATTCGAGCCTGACGATGACGGGCGCGGAGCAGGTGCGCGGCGACACGGAGTTGCGAAACGGGACGACGGGCTTGCCTTTGACGGGCAGCAACGTGACGGTCGCCGTGCTTGACACCGGCTTGGACGCGACGCATCCGGACTTGTCGGGCCGCGTCGCGCAGAACGTCAAGCTGCTCGACGCGCAGAGCGCTGGCGTCGGCTTTCTCTATCCGCAGGACGTTGAGAATCTGCCGAACACGGATCAGGCTTACGGCCACGGCACGTTCGTCGCGGGCTTAATCGGCGGCAGCGGCAGCCGTTCGGGCGCGAAGTATGGAGGCGTGGCTCCGGGCGTCCGTCTTGTGGGCTTGAGCGCGGGCGACCTGAATCTTTCTTACGTGCTGGCGGGCTTCGATTATCTGTTGGAGCGCGGCGCGGGCTTGAACGTGCGCGTGCTCAATTGCAGCTTCTCGGCCAACACTGTCTTTGACGTGAACGACCCCGTGAACATCTCGACGAAGATGCTGACGGAGAGAGGCGTGTCGGTCGTCTTCTCGGCTGGCAACACGGGCGACGGGCTGCACAGCTTGAACCCGTATGCGGTCGCGCCTTGGGTGATTAGCGTCGGGGCGACGGATGACAAAGGACATCTCGCAGAGTTTTCATCTCGCGGCGATTTCGGCAGCCCGCTCTTTCGCCCCTCGCTGGTCGCGCCCGGCGTCAGCGTGATTAGCCTGCGCGCGAGTAACTTGAACGTGACGGGAACGCTCGGCGTCGCGGGCGCGGATAGAACTCGCCTGACGCCTGCGGAGTTGCCTTTCTACACGACGGCCAGCGGGACGAGTTTCAGCGCGCCGCAGGTGGCGGGAGCCATCGCCTTGATGCTCGAAGCCAACCCCACGCTCTCGCCCGCAGAGATTAAAGACATCCTGCAACGCACGGCGACGCCGCTCGCCGCTTACTATCAACATGAAGTCGGCGCAGGGATGCTGAACACGCACGCGGCTGTCCTGGAGGCGGCTTTCCCCTCGCGCCACATGGGCGACTGGCGCGCAGCCCTGGACGCGGGGCAAGCGCGATTCACCAACGAGCCGGAACAATATTTTGAAGGCACGGCGCAACCGGGCAGTAGCTCGAACGCGGGCTTCATGATTCCCGCGAACACCCTGCTGGCCTCCGTGCAGACGGCCTGGAATCTTTCCAGCACAAACGACCTCGGCCTTTTCGTCTACGACGGCAACGGCATCCTGCTTGACGATTCAAGCGCGCCGAATCGCCCCGGCCTGACGGGCCTGCGCGAGCGTGTGTTGTTGCGAAACCCTGCGGCGGGCGTCATCTCTGCGCGCGTGCTGAACGCGCCCGGCACAATCGGCAACATGCTGGCGTCGGCGCAGAACTACAAGAGCGCGCTTGAGCTAACGCGTGTCGAGTACGCGCCGCTGGACGACGTGGCGAGCTTGAGCCAGCAGTCGCGCGCGGAGATTAATCAGGCCCTGCGCATGTTTCTGCTCAGACCCTACGGGCGCAACTTTCGCCCGTTGTTCGGCGTCTCGCGCGCAGACTTCGCGGCCTCGCTCTTGATGGGAGCGCGCGTGCCGCAATACCTGCCCGCGCAATCGCGCTTCACGGATGTAGGCGACCGCGCGACGATGCTCTTCGTCGAGAGCGCGCAGAGCGCGCCCTCCGGCCCGCTCTTTTACGACTCGCCGTTCGGCGGCCAATTCCGCCCCGACGAGCGCGTCACGCGCCTCGCGGCGGCCATCGCCCTCGTGCGCGCCGCGGGCTTTCGACCGGAAGCCGAAGCGCAGGCGAACGCCCCGCTCACCGTCGCGGACGCCCTGAGCATCCCCTCCGCCCTGCGCGGCTACGTCGCGGTCGCCCTCTCTCGCGGCTTGCTCACCGCCGACGCCAACCTCTTCCGCCCCAACGCCCAACTGACCCGCGCAGAGTTGGCCCACGCCTTAGCCGTCATCGCCAACTTGTAATCCAAACTGTGGTTGTTAGCCTGCTTCTAAGTCACAACGTCGCGTGCCATGAGCGGCGAAACAGTATATTCTTAGATGGATGATTGAGGGGATTCGTGAGAAATTTTCAGCGGGACTGTTTGAGTTCGCTAAGCACGCCGTTGACCAAAGTGTTTTGCGTCACGTCACGTTGCAGGAGATACGTGAGGCAATCGCTGATGCTGAAATCATCGAAGATTATCGGAATGATAAATACGGCCCGAGCTGCTTGATATTGGGTTACACTCTGGCAAGTAGACCTTTGCACATTCAGTGCAGCTATCCATCGCGTCCTTTGGTGAAGATCATTACGCTTTACGAGCCAGATGCTAATCTCTGGATTGATTTTAAGGTAAGGAAGTAACTGAGATGAGCGCTAAAGAAACTATGGTCGAGCGAAAAGTCACATATACGCTCGAAAAAGACGGTAAATTTATTATTGTCGAGAATGTGCCTGCCAGAGTCTGTGTCGAAACTGGTGAGCAGTTCTTTTCTCCCGAAACAGTCGAGCGGCTACAGCAGATGATTTGGGAGGGTGAAAAGCCGAAGAAAGTTATTGAGACCCCTGTTTATGAATTTGCCGCATAAATCCGCACGCGCAGGCTAACAACTCATTCAACCGGAGCGGGAATAGCTTGCTTTTTAATTCGAGCCTTATCAGTAATCCGACCTTCAGTTGTCATCGCCAACTCATAAGCCACACTTTGGCTATCATCGCCAACTTGTAATCCGAACTGCCGCCCGCCTGCTTCTTAAAGCTGGCGTCGTCGGCTCCTGCTGCCGGTAGCAGTCCGGCGCGCGTCAGGCGTCTTCTATTTCGTATCTTTTATGAATCGCTTATACTTGAAGATGTAAGGAACCAGTTTGCTCATCCGGGGGCTTCTATGATGAATGATGATATGCAAAAGACGATGCAGTTTATTCTTGAGCAGCAGGCGCAATTTGCCGTGAATCTACAGAAAACGGAAGAACGTGTGGCGCGACTTGAAGAGCACTTGGCCGAGATGGCGCGGGCGCAGACTCATATGAACGAAGTAGTGGCTGTGATGGCTGATACACACACGCATACGGAAGAGAAGCTGGATGCCTTCATTGGAGTTTTAGAGAGGTACATTAGCTCCAATCAGAACGGCTCTGCGTCAGGCAACGGCGAGAGCTAACAACTCCTTCAACCCTAAGTTAGCTTGCGCCCCAACGCCCAACCGACGCGCGCAGAGTTAGCGCACGCGCTCTCCATCATCGCAAACTTGTAATCTGAACTGCCGTCGGCAAGCGAGTCTTGCGCTGGCAGGGGATAGTGTCGCTCTCTGCTCAGCCAGTCTTATCTTCTGAGACTTGTGGCTTTACCCTTTACACTCGATGGATTCGGGATTACATTAATTGCCAATCCACGCATTTTAAGGAGGGGAAAGATGCGACATCTAACATCCAGAGCGTTTGTCTTGCTGCTGATGGTTGGTTTGCTCGTCTTTTTCAGCGCGTCCAAATCTCAGGTCGCTGCCCGCGCCAGTTGCACTCAGGATTGCTACAATCTATACAGCCCTTGCCTGAGTCAGGGACAGGGCGATTTCTTCTGGTGCTGCACGGCATATAATGAGTGTCTACAGGAAAACTGTGGAACCGGCCCGAAATGCCATCTGCCGGAACCTTATCCACCGGAGTAGGCTGGCCTGCTCTTGCAATCAATAGCGGCAAACGTAGAGTTTGGCTGAATCGCGCATCAATGACTTGCTGGCGTTGAGGGCTTGGGCCGCAAACAGACGCGCGACACTCCGCGGCGCAAGCGCGAACTGTCGCCCCGACGCCCAACTAACGCGCGGCGGGTTGGCCCACGCGCGCGCTCTCTATCATCGCAAACTTGTAATCCCAACTACGGCCCGCCAGATTCTTAAAGCAGGCGGCAACTTCTGACAGCCCGCGCAAACCGCGCAAACGAACGAGAGCCGGTGTGAGCATGAAGCAACACCGGCTCTCTTTGTCTCTATCGCTTGTGCTGTCGTCTTCCTCGTCTTCTTATCAGGACGAGGTTTTCTTCTTCGCGGCTTTCTTAGGGGCGCGTTCGACGTGGCTGGCGCTCTTCCAGGCGGCGAGGGCCGAAGGGTCGTTGCTGAAGGTGTTGAGGACGATGGGGCCAAACTCGTGGACGGCATCAACGAGTTGTTGTTGTGCCGCGGCGACTCCGGCGGTCGCTGCGGTCTGCTCGCCCAGGGCTTCGGCTTGCGCGGCGATGGCGTCTTTGACCGCCGTGATAGTCGTCCCCATCGTGGTCAGAAAGCTTGGCGCGAGGCCGCGCTTAGTAAACTCCGCGATGATGGGCGTGGCCGAAGTGATGTAGGAGCGCGCGGAGTTGAGGATAACCTGGTCGCCGTAGGCTTTAAATTTGATAGCTCTATCGTAATCAGCGATGGCGCCGGCCCAATCACTTTTCCTGAATTTTGCCAGAGCACGCAATGTATATACATCAACCTGCCCGGATGCTTTCCTGGCAACCACATTGAGGTCGTCAATCGCCTTATCGAAATTGCCTGCGCTATAGTTTGCTATCGCCCGGTACTTGTAGTTCGCCAGCGAAGGCTCTATCTCAATTACTTTGTCGTAATCAGCGAGAGCGTCAACAAAGTCACCCTTTTTTAGTTTAGCCATGCCGCGCACTCCATAAAGATGCGCATTACGCGGGTCTAGCCCAAGGGCTTTATCTAAATCAGCAAGGGCACCTTCCAAATTCCCTTTCTGTAAAAATAAAACTCCGCGCATGGCATAGGCGTCGGTTGAGCGCGGGTTCAACTCAAGAGCCTTGCTACAGTCAGCGAGAGCCCCGTCAAAATCATTTTGCTTGTATTTCGCTATACAACTGTCGGCCAGTTCTTTGGCCGGGCCGGAGGTCTGCGCCCAGGTAGACGAAGCGAAGAGAAAGAGGGCAATAAAGAGCAGTGAGGATGAGCGTTTCATAGAACCTCCGCTAATCAAAGAGATGGCAGTGAGCAGCTAACAGGGAAAACTTAAAGGCAAAAGAAAACTTATGTCAAGAGACAGC
>JAWVFT010000011.1:0-22168 GCA_033855775.1 Blastocatellia bacterium
CGCCCTTGCCAGCCGCTTCCTCAGCCGCGCTCAAGTAGCCGCCGAGCGCCAGCCCCGCGCCCGCCTGTGTCGGCACAAGCGTCAAGCCCTCGCGCTTCTTCTCCGCTTCGAGCGGAACGCCGCGCGAAGTCGCGTTCACGCCTGACGAGACGGGCGGGAGCGTCTGGCGCGCATCGTTTGCGATAGACGCGCCGGGGCCGTACGCGCTCGAAGCGGACTATGACGCGGGCGGCAAGAGCGGCAGCGCCTCGAAGAGCTTCGTCGTCATCGCTGGTCTGGTTTCCGGGCCGGACGCCGCGCGCGACACGCTCAGTCGCGCCGCCCGCGAAACCGGCGGCGCCCTCTTCCCAGGCGATGACACAGCCGCCCTCGTCGAACGCATCGCAGCCCTCCCGCGCAACCGCGCGCCCACGCGCCGCACATGGGAACTCCGCGCATGGTGGCCGCTCGCCTTCATCATCCCACTCCTGCTCTCCGCCGCTTGGCTCATCGAAAGGCTCAAAACAGATGACGCCAGCGGCGGAACCAACGACGACGCCTGAAAAACCTCTAAACTTCGCATTTCGCGCCATTTGCCGCAGCGACCAGCGCGTCCGCCCGCCTGAGCCTCGCCCCCGCTTTTTTTCGGCATCGCGGCGGCGGGTTCCTGCGTCTAAGGCTTGTGATGAAGAAACAGGGCAGGGTCACAAGCTATTTTTGTCTGGCGATTATCGGTTCTTTGCTCGTCGCGGGGTGCGGGAATCAGGGCGCGGCGCGGCGGAGCGTGGCTCCGGCGACCGCGCTGCCGCCGCCTGTTGCGCGCGCGTTGCCGCCGCTGCCGCAGCGCCCGCTGTCGCCCAAGTTGCAGGCGTTGCGCGAGCGCGCGATGCATGTCGCAGCGGGCTTGCGCGAGTTGAGTTGGAAGGGCGAAGTCGGTATGTCTGAGTTGTCCGGTTGGGAATACGGGACGCGCGCGAGCGAGATGGCGCAGGCTCTCGGCGGTGAAGAGTTGCGCGGCCTGAGCCGCCTCTCGGCGGCGGGCGGCATGTTGCCCGAAGGCACGGACCTTGGGCTGCTGGCCGCGCAGTTCACAGCCATCTCCGCGGGCGCGACCTACTCGCCGCTCGACAAACAAGTCCTGCTCGTTGACAAGTTCAAGGACGATTCATTGCTGACGCACGAATTTGTCCACGCCCTGCAAGACCAGCACTTCGACTTGATGAAACTGCTCCTCGGGTCGCCCTATAACTTCGACCGCTCGGAAGCTCTCTTCGCCGTCATCGAAGGCGACGCGATGAACGTGCAACGCCGCTCGGAAGAGGGCGACGCCTACGCGCGCAAGCCGCTCGAAGAGATTCTGCGGCAGGAGGACGAACGCTTCGCGGGCTATCGCGCGCAGATGAACGCTCTCTTCCCGCGTCTGCTGACGGAGACTTTCATCTTTCGTTACAGGGACGGCGCGCGCTTCGTCGAAGCCGTGCGGCGCAGTCGCGGCGAGCGCGGAGTGGACGAGTTGTTCACACGCCCGCCCGCTTCCAGCGAACAGATTTTGCATCCTGAGAAGTACGCGCAGAACGAACTGCCGCGCGCGATAGAGTTGGACGAAAGCGCCTTCACGACGAGCGGCTGGCAGAGCATCGCTTCAACGCCGCTCGGCGAAATAGGGATGCGCGGGTTGCTGCTCGAAGGCGTCGCCGTCAAAGATGCCCTGCGCGCGGCGGCGGGTTGGGCTGGCGACCGCGCCTACCTCTTTGAACGCGAAGGTGGCACGCCGCTCTTCGTCTGGAAAACGAGTTGGGACAAGCCCACGGACGCAGACGAATTTTTCAACGCCTACAACGCCCTTCAGCGCAAGTTGAGCGGCGCGCAGGCGTTTGAGAAACTATCCGCAGACGAAATGCTCTGGCGCAAAGCCGGTCGCGTCACCCTGCTGCAACGCGACGGCGACAACGTTGTCGTCATTCGCGGAGCCGAGCAGGACGTGAACACAGCCCTCGCCCTCGCCACGAAAAAGTAGCGACGAATCAAGCAACGGTCGGAGCTTAGCTGTCAGGCATCGGTCAGAGCCATGACATTCAAGCTCTGACCGTTGACTTTTAATCTCTCCAACTTCAACGCCGCTTGCCCGCGCCGCCTCTGCTCGTTCTTCCCGCTCCGGCCTTCGCTCCCGCCTTGAGCTTTTGTTGGAGCCAGTCTGTCAAAACGTTTAAGACTTCATCGGGGACGGCGTTCGTCGAGAGCGTCGCATACTCGCCCTCTTCGCCGCTCCTGGCCGGGAGGAAGAGGTGATTGAGATTCGGAAAGACGCGGACGGTGACATCCTTGTTGCCCGCGTCGCGCGCAGCCTTGGCGAGCATGGCCGCCTGCTCGGCTGTGACCTGATGGTCGAGCGCGCCCTGTAGAATCAGAATCGGCTGGCGCACCTTGCGTATCGTCGGCAGCGGCTCGTAAGCGAGGAAGGCGCGCGTCCAGTCTCGATTGAGGATTTGAATTATCGGCTGGTACTTCGTGACATCGCCCTTCTCTGCGATGGCCCGCAGGGAAGCGCGATTCTCCGCGCGCTTCTTCGCGCGCTCTTCCTCCGTCATCTTCGGGTCGCTGGCGTAAAGCAAGTCCAGTTGGTAGAGCAGCACTACGTCGCCGCGTTGGGCCGTCCCGGCGAGAAGGACGATGGCTGCGAGGCGCGGGTCTGCGGCGGCGACGAGCGGAGCGATAACGCCGCCTTCGCTGTGACCTATGACGGCGATGCGCGCCGGGTCAATCTCGCGGCGCGTGCGCAGATAAGCGACTTGCGCTCGCACGTCGTCGGCGAAGTCGAAGGTCGTCGCGTTGTCGAGCGTGTCCAGCCCCGTCGAAGAGCCGACGCCTCTGTCGTCAACGCGCAGCACGGCGATGCCGCTGCTCGCCAGCCGCTCGGCCATCTGGCGAAACGGCCTGTAGTTTTCCAAACCCGGCAAAGGCATATTCTCGTCGCGCGTCTCCTGCCCTGAGCCTGTGCTGGTGACGACCGCCGGGAACGGGCCTGCGCCGCTCTTGGGCAACAGCAGCGTCCCGGCCAGCTTGTAACCTTTAAGCTCGATGGTCACTTCCGACGCCGTGTAAGGCGCATCGGGCGGCGCGCTGTAATCCGGCATCCCGGCCTTCATGTTGGAAGCGAGCGCAGCCATCAAAGGCGCCGCAAACGATGCGTACTCTTCGCGGATGGCGATGAAGTTTTGCGCCGGGACGGCGAAGGCCGCGAGGCGTCCCTGCCGGTCAGCCCAGATGATGAGGTTGGGAACGCTAGCCATTTCGAGCGAGTAGCGGTCGAACGCCGTCGGCTTGACGGCAGCCGCGACCGTCGCTCCTTCGGCCAACACTTCATCGCGCGCCGTGCGCTGCATCGTCACTTCGTAGTTGGGAAAGACTGTGAGCTTCTGCGCCCCGCCGCGCGCCGTGTCGTAGCGCGCCCCGACGAACTGGTATAGATACGTGACGTTGGGAACGATGAAGGACGGGCTCTTCACGTAAGCGGCTTCGCTTGTGACGCCTTTGTCAACAATCGTCGCCTTGTCGTTCGTCACCGTCACAGTCTGGTCCAGAGAGTTCGCGCCGAGCATGCCCTTGAGCGTGAATCTTGAGGGCGTCGCTTCCTTGTCCATCTCAATGGTCGTGTTGATGTCAATGACCAGTCCGGGCAACTTCATCTCGGTGTGGCCGCTGGCCGCGTAGCCGCCGTTTCGACACTCAATCTCAAACGTTTCGCTGCCGAGCGATTGCTGGCCGAGCAGAAACTTGAAGCTGCTCTTGCCGCAGACGGCTGGCGAGAGCATCAAGGCTGCGGGCGGCAAGGCGGCTTGCGCGCGGCTCGCCTCTTTGGCCACTGGCTGCGGCGTCGCGTCCGGTTGCTGCGCGCGAAGCTCCGACGGCGCGAGCAAGACGATGAAGCAAAGGATGATGAGAAATTTCAAGGGGCTGCTCCTTTGAAGAAAGAAAGGCTCAACGGAAGTCGAACCGCGCGATGAAAGATGAACTGCGCGATGAAAGCCGCGTCGCATGATGAAAGCTGCGTCGCGCCATAGTCTAAACGAAGGCTGACTTGATTGCACACGCTATCTCTTCGAGCGCGCCGTCTATCTCTTGATGGTCGGGGCTAACTCGTTGGCGACGATGAGGGCCGAGTGGGAGACGGCGGCGATGCCCTGGCCGGGAAAAACCGTGTCGCCGACGAGGAAGAGATTGGGCAGCGGAGTGCGATGCGTCAGAGCCTTTGAGCCGAACACGTCGAGCGATTGGCCGACGCCTCCGACCATGCCGAGCTTGCGCCGCGTCGTCTCGTAGTAGCCGCGCGGCGTCGCCGTTTCGATGACTTCTATCCGGTCGCCTAGTTCCGGCATGGCCGCATGGAGTTGTCGCCAGCAACGTTCGAGCGTCTGCTGGTCTTGAGCTTCATGCTCGGCTTCGTCTTCGTGAAAGGTGAACCACTGCTCGGCCTCTGTGAAGGTCGAGACGGTGACGGCGCGACTGCCCGCGGGGGCGCGCGTGTCCCAAAGGGGCGCGGCGGCGAACATGAACTGCGCCGCTTCGGGTTGAAACGTTTGTCCCTCCTGCCAGTCTGTCAGGGCGAGCAGGTGATTGGCCGGAAGCTCTTTGACCGCCGCTTCGTCAAGCGCAAGATATAGCAGGTACGCGCCCCAACCGCGCAAGCCCTTGAGGCGACGGCGTATCTCTTCGGGCGCGCGATTCAGGCCGACGAGCTTGCCGTACGTGTCCCAGACGGTGAGGTTGCTGACGATGGCGCGCGTCGCTTCAACGCGCTCTCCGTTCAAGAGGTCAACGCCCGTGGCGCGTCCGCTTGCGTCATAAGCGAGCCGCAGGACGGGCGCGTTGAGACGCACAGTGCCGCCGCTCTTTTTAATCGCCACGACGAGCGCGCCCGCGAGCGTCGAAGCTCCGCCGCGAATTTCGTGCAGGCCACCACGGCGCGGCAACATCAAAGCGACGCAGGCATAGAGATAAGCGCACTCGTCGCTCGCGCGCTGCGCGAAGATTTGGAGTTGGACATCAATGAAGCGACGAAAGCGCGGCGAGGTCTGCGTTAGATGCTCAGCCGTGGTCTGTTCGGCAGCGGCGTAGATGCGCGACATGAGGCGCGCTTCGGGAGCGGTGGCGCGCAGGCGACGCAGGCGGCTGGCGGTGATTAAGTCAGGCACGCGCGCGGCGGCGCGCTCGATGGCCGCCGCGATGGGCGCAATCTCGCGGTAGAAATTGACGCACGCCTCCGCGCACTCTGGAAAAGCCGCGCGCAGGTTGCGCTCAAACTCTTCGTCGTCTTCAACGATTGCCACGTCCGTCTTGTCAGGCAGGCGAACGACGTAGGCGGGCGCGACGTGATGGACTTCGGGAGCCGCGACGGGCAGTTCGGCAAAGATGCGTTCGTGGATTTCGCCCGGTTGCCATCCGGCGTAGAGCGACGCGGTGGCTTCAAACGTGTAGCCGAGTTTCTCGAAAGTCGCGGCGCAACCGCCCGCCTGCGTCTCTCTTTCCAGGAGGCAGACATTGACGCCGCGCGCGGCCAGCAGCGAGGCGACAGTCAGCCCGCCGAACCCGCCGCCGACGACTACGACCTCGTATGCCATCGCTTCACATCAACCCGTGGAGCGAGCGCGCCAGATAGACAATCGCCCCGGCCTTCTGCTCGTCGTTCGTGATGGAGTGAGGCAGATATGGTTCGAGCACAATGATAAGAGATTGGATTCCGTTGAAGACCAGATGCACTATGAAGCAGGGCAGCAGTCGTCCCGTGTAGGCGCGCACTAAGGTGAGCGCAAGGCTGAGAACGCCAATCGTGGCGATGACCCCGGCGTTGGGCCAGTACTGCGGGACGTGGACAATCGTGAAGAGCAGCAGCACGCCGACAATCGCCCATTGCATCCCGATTTTTTTGCGCAACGCGGAATAGAGCACGCCGCGATAGACTACCTCTTCGACGAGCGGCGCGGTGAAGAAAGCAAGGAAGGCGACGGTGTAGCTGGCCGCGCGCGAACTGGCGACAATCTCTTCGAGCGCCGTCTTCTGCTGGCCGCCAATCATCGTCATCGCTATCGCCAGCAGGAAGAGAGCGACCGCCAGCCCGACGCTCGTCCAGAATCCGACGTTCTTGCTCCAGGACCAACCGAGCGATCTCCAGAAGGGACGTTTGCCGAAACGCGTCACCACCGCCCATGCCAGACCGAGCGTCAACAGATGCGCCGGCAAGGCCGAAAGGATTTGCAGCAGGACGGCTGTCTTGTCGG
Source organism: Blastocatellia bacterium (assembly GCA_033855775.1). GTDB lineage: Bacteria > Acidobacteriota > Blastocatellia > Pyrinomonadales > Pyrinomonadaceae > DASVTR01. Next base: position 6,255 of record JAWVFT010000011.1, read on the forward strand.
TTTTTAAGAACTGCGCAAGCTCTTCATTGGAACTGCCCTTGAAGTAGCGGAAGACGTAGGGCAGCGTCAGCAGCAAGCTCAGGACGACCAGCAACACAACGCTTCCCACCCACGTCAACACTCCCGCCCACACGCCCCACGGCGGATTGTTCGGGTCAATGCCTGACGATGATGCGGGCGGAGCCTCCGCCGTCTGCGCGACGTTCGCGTAGCTGTCTGCCGGAAGCGGCGTGCGGTCGGTCTGGTCGTTTATTCTGTCCACGATGCACAGGAGTGTAAGAGAGAGTTCATTCCAAAGTCCAATGTTCGAAGTCCAAAGTCCAAAGTCTAATGTCCAAAGTCCAAGGTCAAGAGCCGAGCGTTCTGACTTTAGACTTTGGACTTATTATTCGAGCGTCGTGTCAATCGTATGGCTGCTCTTGAGGTCCAGATGTTCGGCGGCGAGCATGATGCCGATGATGGTCTTGGCGTCCTCAATCTCGCCGCTGGCAATCATCTCAAGGGCGCGCGGAAAAGTGACGCGCACGATTTCCACCACTTCGTCGTCTTCGAGCTTCTGCTCTGTCTCGGTCAACTCCGTGGCGAGATAGACCCACAGCTTCTCTTCGCAGAAGCCGGGAGTCGTGAAGAACTCCGTCAGCTTTTCAAGGCTCGCGGCGCGCACTCCAATCTCTTCTTCCAACTCGCGCGCAGCGCATTCTTCAGGACGCTCCGGCGCTTCCAAACGCCCCGCCGGAAGCTCCAACACAAAGCGCAGCGTCGGGTGGCGATACTGCCTGACGAGCGCGATGGTCTGGTCGTCGAAGACGGCGACCACGCTCGCCCCGCCCGGATGATGAACGACTTCGCGTTGATACGTGTGCTCGCCTTCGCGGACGGTGTAAAGCGAAACGTCAATAATCCGCCCGTGATAAATCTCTTCCGTCGCCAGCGTCTCCGGCGCGTTTGCTGTTTCGTGTGGTGCCATCGGATAAGTTTCCGCCTTGCAGTTTAGAGTCTGAGATGAATTGCGACAACCCGCGAACGCGCGTTTCACCTTCGTAAGATGCTTTGCGCCTCGCCGACCAAGTAGAGCGAGCCTGTCACGCAGACGACTCCATCGCGCGGCGTCTGTTTCAGAGCCAGCCGCAAGGCTTCATCGAGGTCAGGCGCGAGCGTCACTCTCGCTGCATCAACATCTCGCGGCACGACTCGCGCGAGCGTTTCAGGAGACGCGGCGCGCGGGTTAGACGGCGGCTGCGTGAGTATCAAGCGGCGCGCGACGGGGAAAAGAATCGCCGCAATCTCCAACAGGTCTTTATCACGCATCGCGCCGAAGACGAGTGTTAAAGGCGCGGCAACAAACTCGTCCAGGTAGTCGCGCAGGGCGAGCGCCCCGGCGATGTTGTGCGCGCCGTCAAAGATAATTGGCGGCTCTCCGTCGAAGATTTCCAATCGTCCGGCGTGTCGCGCCTGTTCAATGCCCGCGATGATGTCCGCGCGTGAAAGATGAAAGCCGCGCTCGCTGAGCGTCTCCGCGATTTGAATGGCGACGCAGGCATTCGTCACTTGATGACGGCCACGCAATCCGAGCAAGACATTCTCGTAACGCTCATGCGCGGTCTTGAAAGTGACGCGCAGTCGCCCGTCCGTTTCGGCGTCTTGAATCAGAGGCTCGCAATCGTTCAGTTGCGGCTTCACCTCGCACTCCGCGCAGCGCGCGTTGATGACGGCGAGGGCTTCGGGCATCTGCGGGGCGACGATGGCCGCCACGCCCGGACGAATAATCGCGGCCTTTTCGGCGGTGATTTCCGCGAGCGTCGCGCCCAGGTATTCCTGATGGTCGAGCGCGATGGGCGTGATGGCGACAATTTGCGCGCCCGCCGCGGTCGTCGCGTCGAGCCGCCCGCCGAGGCCCGTTTCCAGGATAGCCAACTCCGTCCACGCGCCCGCGCAGGCATAGAGAAACATCGCCGTCAGATGCTCGAAGAAGGTCGGCAAAGCCGGAAGCTCGCCGCTTGCGCGCAACTCGTTGGCCGCGTCTCGCACCGTCGCGGTCAGCGCGGCGAAAGCCTCGCGCTGAATCTCTTGCCCGTCGAAGCGCATCCGCTCGGTGATGTTGAAGAGGTGCGGGGAAGTGTAGAGAGCCGTGTTGATGTTAGCCGCGAGCGTTATCGCTTCGAGCATCACGGCGGTCGAGCCCTTGCCGTTTGTCCCCGCGATTTGAACTTTCGGAAAAGCTCGCTGCGGTTGGCCCAAGGCTTCGAGCAACCGCTCCGTGTTGCCGAGCCCGAGCTTAATCGCAATCGTCTCGTGGCCCAGACTCAAAAGATAGCGGAGCGCTTCGTCGAAGAGCATAAGAACAGTGACGAGTGACGAGTGACAAGTGACGAGCAAAGACAAGAGTCGAACTGCGTGTGACAAGTCATGAGTGACAAACAAGAATGAGAAGCAAGCTGCGAGCGACAAGCGTTTGCTTTTAACTCGTCACTTGTCACTCGTTACTCGTCACTGCTTTTTCACTGCTTGTCCGTTGAGGGTTTCTTCCGCTTGCGCGTCGCGCAGGATTTCGGGATTCATCATAAAGTTGAGCAGCTTGACGATGTAGTCGCGCATCTGGCGGCGGTCAACGATGGCGTCGAGCATGCCGTGGTCGAGCAGAAATTCGGAGCGCTGGAAATCCTTTGGAAGTTTCTGGCGAATCGTCTGTTCGATGACGCGCGGCCCCGCGAAACCGATGAGGGCTTTCGGTTCGGCGATAATCACGTCGCCGAGCATCGCAAAGCTGGCGGTGACGCCGCCCGTCGTCGGGTCTGTCAAGACGGAGATGAAGGGCAGGCGGGCTTCGTCCATTTGCGCGAGCGCGGCGGAGATTTTCGCCATCTGCATTAAGCTAAGCGTGCCCTCCTGCATCCGCGCGCCGCCCGACGCCGCGAAGATAATCACAGCGCAACGCTCGTCCATCGCGCGCTCAATCAAGCGCGTGATTTTCTCGCCGACCGCCGAACCCATCGAGCCGCCGATGAAGAGCATGTCCATCGCGCCCGCGAAGACCTTGTGGCCGCCGACGCGCCCGCGCCCGCTGATAATCGCTTCGGGCAAACCCGAAATGCGCTTGGCCTGTTCGAGCCGTTGCGGATACGGCTTGCTGTCAACGAAGCCGAGCGGGTCAATGGAGATAACGTCCGCGTCCAACTCCTCGTAAACGCCGTCGTCAAACAGCATCTCAAGGCGCGCGCGCGCGTCGAGGCGAAAGTGATAGCCGCAGTGCTGGCAGACTTGCAGCGATTCTTCGAGGTCTGGCTTGAACAGCGGAGCGTCGCACTCGTCACACTTGACGAAGATGCCTTCGGTCTTGACACGCCGTTCTTCAGCCGGGACGGCTTCGTTCTTTTCCTTCTTTTTACGAAACCAGGTCATAGGTGTCCACACTCACGCGCCGCTGCGAACGCGGCCAGCCCCTCTGTGAGAGTGAAATGATGAGAACGCCGCAGAGAGTAACACAGGAAGGGATGAGGGATGAAGGATGAAGGGCGAATAAGTTGAGCCGCCGGAGCCCCGATTCATCTTTGCGGCAGCCGAGCGACTCGTCGCCGCAAACTCAAAATGAATCAATCGCCACGCTTTCATGCTTCCTCCTTCGTCTCTAAAATTCGATGCCCTGCTGCGCGAGGATGCCTTGCTGGAATGGATGCTTGACCTCTTGCATTTCGGTCACGAGGTCTGCGGCTTCAATCAAAGCGGCGGGCGCGTCGCGTCCCGTCAGGACGATGTGCAGCGCAGGCTGCTCTGCGCGCACGCTCTTAATCTCCGCCAACAACTCTTCGGTCGAGAGCATCTCGTAGCTCAACACGTAGACCAACTCGTCGAAGACCAGCAGGTCGTAGTCGCCGCTTCGCATCTTTTCGACGCATAGCTCCCAACTCCGGCGCGCGGTCGCGCGGTCTTGCTCAGGGTTCTTCGTGTCCCATGTAAAGCCGTCGCCCATCGTATGCACTTCGATGCCGAGCTTCTCCGCCGAGACGTGTTCGCCATAGCGGTCGTTGCGCGACTTCATGAATTGAATCATGCAGCAGTTGAGGCCGCGCCCGGCGGCGCGCATCATCAAGCCGAGCGCGCAGGTCGTCTTGCCTTTGCCGTTGCCCGTGTTGACCATCAACAGCCCGCGCGTCTGCTCCTGATAATCGGCGCGACGCCATTTATACTTTTTCTCTTTGACGGTCATCACAAAACAGAGGCCGTAGACGAAAGCCCGGCGGCTGACTGGAATCAACAACCGTCCTCTCGCTTCCTAGCCTCTGACCTCTGCTTCCTCTGTTTCGGCGCGTGAATCGTGTTCGGCGAGCGCGGCTTTAACGTTGTCGCGGTGGCCGTTGCTGCGCCGCTCGACGGCCTCCTGCAAGAGGCTGACGATGACGCGCTCGGCTTCGTCCCAGTCGCCCGTGAGGGTGCATCCGGCGGCATTGCGATGGCCGCCGCCGCCAAACTTTTCGGCGACGCGCGCCACGTTGATGTCGCCTTTGGAGCGCAGGCTGGTGCGATAAATTCCGGGCGCAGTCTCTTTGAGAAGCGCGACGGCCTCGACCTCAGCGACGGTCAAAGGATAGTTGACGAAGCCGTCGCCGTCATCTTCGGTCGCGCCAGCGCCGTTCTGCATCTCAAGGCTGTGACGCATCCATGCGACGCGGCCCGTCGTGTCGCGCCGCACGGTGGCCAGCACTTTGCCCAACAGCTCAATCTTGCGCCAGGGGTAACTGGCGAAGACGGCCTGCGCTATCTTCGCCGGTTTGACTCCGGCGCGCACCAACTCCGAAGCGACCTTGAACGTGCGTTCCGTCGTGTTCGAGTAATGGAAAGAGCCCGTGTCTGTGATGAGCGCGGTATAGACGCACTCGGCGATTTCCTTGGTGACGCGCACGCCGGTCGCCTTGCACAAATTATAAATCATCTCGCCGACCGCTGACGCGGTGGCGTCAATCCAGTTGATGGAGCCGAACATGGCGCTCGTCGAATGATGGTCTATGTTGACGACGAACTGCTTGTCCAAATCCTTCAGGCCGGGGCGCGTGATGTCCGAACATTCGATGACGAAGACGGCATCGTAGGGCCGGTCGATGGTCTGCGTGACGCGCACGGCTTCCGCGCCGGGCAGTTGCAGATACGAATGCGGCACCTCATCATGAATGATGACTTCGGCCTCTTTGTCCAGGGCGCGCAAGACCCAGTAGAGTCCGAGCGATGAGCCGAGGCCGTCGCCGTCCGGGCGGATGTGCGAGGTAATCGCAAAGCGACGCTTCGATTCGATTAACTCAACAACTTGACTAAGCATTATGTCAAAAGCAGCGATGAGCGATGAGCGATGAGTGATGAGTAAAAGCAGGCGGCTCTTAACTCATTACTCATCGCTCATCATTCATCGCTTATCCTTTCTTCGTCGGGGGACTCTTTCATCTGGGCGGGATCGTCCCACTCCTGCTTGATCTCTGCGAGCAACTGGTCAACTCGCTGGCCTTGCTCTTCAACCGTGTCGCGGACGAAGTGAATCTCCGGCGTGTGCCGCAGGCTCAGCGCAAAGCCGAGTTGCTTGCGCACGTAAGGCGCCGCGTGACGCAGGGCCGTCATGGCCGCTTCATGCTCTGCCTCGTCGCCCAGGATTGTCACAAAGACGCGGGCGTCGCGCAGGTCATTCGAGACGCGCACGTCCGTCACCGTGACCATCGTCAAACGCGGGTCTTCCAATTCATACCCGACAATCTGCGCTATCTCCTCACGCAGCATGTCGGCGACTCTTTCCGGCCTTCTCATAACACGAGTGACGAGTGACAAGTGACAAGTGACGAGTTAAAAGCTTTTGCTTGTCACTCGTCACTTGTCACTTGTCACTGCTTTACAGTTCTGTGGCCGCGACCTTCTCGACGATGTAGGCTTCGATTTGGTCGCCGACCTTGATGTCGTTAAAGTTTTCGAGGCCGATGCCGCATTCAAAGCCATCGCGGACTTCCGAGGCGTCGTCCTTGAAACGGCGCAGGCTGCTGATGCCGCCTTCCCATGCCACCACGCTGTCGCGTATCAGGCGCGCGCGGGCGTTGCGACGGATGAGGCCGTCAATGACCATGCAACCGGCGATAACGCCAGCCTTCGGCACGCGGAAGACTTCGCGCACTTCCGCCTTGCCGAGAATGCGTTCCTTCTCGACCGCTTCGAGCATGCCAATCATCGCCGCGCGTATCTCTTCCTCGACCTTGTAGATAATCGAGTGGAGGCGCACGTCGACGCTTTCCTGCTTGGCTAGCTCTGCGGCGCGCACTTCCGGTCGAACGTTAAAGCCGATGATGACGACCGCCGTTTGCGATGCTCCGGCCTGCGTCGCCGAAGCCAGCAGCACGTCCGACTCCGTAATCGCGCCGACGCCCGAACGAATCACCTTGACCTTGACCTGCGCGGTCGAGAGCTTCTGCAAAGTGCTCTTCAAGACTTCGACAGAACCCTGCACGTCCGCCTTGATGACGACGAGCAGTTCCTTAATCTCTGTCTGTCCGAGAGCTTCGATGCCGCGCTTCGTGGTTTGCAGGAGCGTGTTCTGGCGCGTCAGGACCTGGCGGTGATGCGAAATCTGTTGAGCGCGTGTGATGTCGGCAACGACCTGGAACGACTCGCCAGCCTGCGGCACGCCTTGCAGTCCGAGCACCTCGACGGGCGTGGCCGGACCTGCTTCCGCGATGGCTTGGCCGCGGTCGTCGAACATCGCGCGCACCTTGCCGAAAATCTGCCCGACGATGAACGGGTCGCCGACGCGCAGCGTTCCTTGCTGCACGAGCACGGTCGCCACAGCGCCACGCCCACGGTCGAGCTTGGCTTCGAGCACGACGCCGGAGGCAAGGCGCGTCGGGCTGGCCTTGAGGTCCAGAATGTCGGTCGTGAGCAAGATAGTTTCCAGCAGCGTGTCCAGATTCTCGCGCTTCTTGGCAGAGACTTGAACCATCTCCGTCTCGCCGCCCCACTCGATGGGCTGCAAGCCCTGCGTCGCCAACTCCTGCTTCACGCGATCCGGATTGGCGTCGGGCCGGTCAATCTTGTTGATGGCGACGATGATGGGAACGCCCGCCGCGCGCGAGTGTTCGATGGCTTCAACCGTCTGCGGCATCACGCCGTCGTCGGCAGCGACGACGAGCACAACCACGTCGGTTGCTTTCGCCCCGCGCGCGCGCATCATGGTGAAGGCTTCGTGGCCCGGCGTGTCCAGGAAGACGACGCGGCGCGTCTCAGTCGGCTTATCCGGGTTCGGAACCTGAACGCTGTAGGCTCCGATGTGCTGCGTGATGCCGCCAGCCTCGCCCGCCGCGACATCCGTCGTGCGGATGCCGTCGAGCAAGCTCGTCTTGCCGTGGTCAACGTGGCCCATCACTGTGACGACGGGCGCGCGCGGCAACTCAACGTCGTCCGCGTCCGCCGCAATCAACTCTTCAAACTCTTCTTCGGCAATCATCTCTTCAAACGGCACGAAGGTCACTTCGTAGCCGAAGCGTTTGCCGAGGTCTGCGGCCACGTCGTCGTTCAAAGCCTGATTGATGGTCGCAAAGACGCCGCGCTGCAAGAGCAAGGTCACGATGTCTTTCGGCTTGATGCCGAGCTTTTCGGCAAACTCCTTGACGGTCGAGCCTTCAACGATACGCACGGGCTTCAACTCGTTGCTCGCCGCCGTGCCAGCCGCATCGAGACGGCCCGCGATGCGGTCTTCGAGCGACAGAGCCTTCGGCGGGCGTATGAAATCCCGGTCATCAAAGCGGCCTCTGTCATCATGCTTATGCCCGCCGCGCACGTTCCCGCCGCGCGAGCGTCCCTTCTTTCTATCGCTTGGCGGCGGCGTGTAGACGGTCTGCGGCGTGGCTGTTTCGCCGGGCGTGCCGCCGGGAGCGACGCGCGGGTAAGCGGCGCGGGCGGGGCGTTGCTGCTCGGTCGCGCGCGTCTCGGTCGCGCCACCGCCGCCGCGAACGCGCTCCTGCCGCTCGAATCTTTCGCGCGGGCTTGGCGTCGGGGCCACCGGAACGGGAGCGCGACCGCCGGGGCCGATGACGCCGGACTTGATGGCTTCCGATGTCGGGCGCAGGACCTTGACTTGCCTTGAGGGAACGAACGGGGCGGGAGCCGTTTGCGGCTCCGGCGCCGCAGCGGTCGTGGTTGTTATCGTCGTTGGCGTGGCTGCCTCCTGTGGCACGGCCGACTGCTCAGCCGCTTGTATCGCTTCTTCGCTCGCAGGCGTCGCGCGCTCTGCTTCGACCGCTTGCGGTTGCGTGGTCGAAGTAGAGCTGCTTTCCGCTTCCGGCATTTCGAGCGCGGTTTGCGGCGCGCTGGTCGCAGCGGACGGATGCTCTGCGCGCAGGGCGGGCGTCAATTTCTTGACGACGCGCGGGCCGTCCATCGGGCGCGCTGTTTTGGCAGCATCCGGCGTGGCTGCTTCCTGCGGAAGGTGCGGGACAGTCGTGGCTCCGGCCTGCTCGTCGGGCAGTTCTTCCGTGACCTGCGGCTCAAACTCTGCGGCTTCCTCTTCCGCCGCGACGGGCGTCTGTCGTTTGAGGACTTTGACGGCGCGCTTGACGGTCGGTTCTTTCTTCGGGAAGTACTTGTTGCGAATCTTCTCCGCCAACTCCTTAGAGATAGAGTTGGAGGGCACGCTCACGTCCACGCCTTCGCGGCGCACTTCTTCGATGAGGCGTTTGGTGTCGAGCTTCAGGTCTTTGGCTAAATCGTACAGGCGAACCTTGGAAGTAACGGTTGTCATGCACTCCTTCTTCGACGCTTTGGTAGAACGGCGTCGCGCGCTTCAAATAAAGGGTTGGGAACTCGTCGCCCCTCAACCCTTTTCTGGCAAGCGCGTTCGGTCAGGAACGCAGAGCCGAAAGAGGCTGTGGGGACGAGGAGCGTGACGCGCACTTGCGGGAACATGCGCGCCCGCCACGGTTACTGTGCCGCATCGTCTCGTGAAGCATCTGCTTGCTTCTGGTCTTCAATGTCCTCGACCGTCGCGGCTTCATCATTAACTTGCGGTTCGAGAACGGAGCTATCCTGCGCTTCGGGAGCCGAAGACTCCGAAGCGAAATCTGCCTGCGGTGAAAACCCGGACTCTTCTTCGACCGGCGGCTCGCCTTCGCCGATGCGAGCGGCGTCCTCGATGCTCGCTGCCCCGGAGGAAGTGATGTCCGGCGCGGGCGTAATCGTGTCCGGGCGCAGGTCGCGTCCGGCGTCCTGCAATCGCAACTCGTCTTCAGACATCGGCTCGGCTTCGGTGACAGCCACGGGGTCTGCGGAATACTCCGCGAGGATGTTCGGCTCAGCCGTGAACGGAGAGCCGTCGCGGACTGCTTCGTCGTAGCCTTCGGCAATCATCGCTTCGTTCGGCTCGACTTCGCCCGCGTCAATGCTTTCGTCCAACTCAGCCGAGAAAGCGTGCTGCTCGACTGTCTCCGTCGTCGCTTCATCGGAACCAGCAGCGACAGCGGCGTCTTCATCTTCCGTCGTCTCGCCAGTGGCTTCCGACTCGCTCGCGCCTTCCGCTTCGCTTTCGGTGGCTGGCTCATCGCCCGCGTCGCCTTCTGCCGGAGCGGCTTCGTCGTCGGCAACCGTCTCGTCTGCCGCAGCCTCGCCAGCGCCGTCTTCATCAGTCGCCTCCGCGTCGGCTGGCTGCTTGCTGGCGTCACGCGCGGCGATGACTGCCTGCGCGGCTCCGAGCATTGCCTCTGCTTCGTCCAAACTCACGTCGAGGTAATCAACGAGGTCATCGACGGAGGTTGCAGCGAGAGCGTCAATGTCGTTGATGCTGTGCTCGGCCAGAGCGTCGGCCTGTTGAGCCGTGACGCCTTCAATCGCGGAGAGCGGGACGGCCTCGCCCGAAGCGATGAGCGCGCCCATCTGTAGCGCGACCTCTTTCTTCAATTCCTCTTCGCTGCGGATGTCTATGTTCCAGCCGACGAGCTTCGTCGCCAGCCGCACGTTCTGCCCGCGCTTGCCGATGGCTAGGGAAAGCTGGTCTTCGTTGACGATGACTTCCATCTGCCGGTTTTCGATGTCCGTGATGCGCACCTGATTGACCTTGGCGGGCGACAGGGCGTTGGCGGCGAAGACCGAAGGCTCGTCCGACCACTCGATGATGTCAATCTTCTCGCCGCGAAGCTCGCGGATAATCGCCTGCACGCGCGAACCCTTCATGCCGACGCACGCGCCCACGGGGTCAACGTCGCGCTCGTTGGAGGTGACGGCAATCTTGGCGCGTTCGCCCGGTTCGCGGACAGCCGATTTGATAACGACCGTCTCGTCGTAAATCTCCGGCACTTCCATCTCGAAGAGACGACGCAGTAGCTCAGGGCTCGTGCGCGAGACTTCGACCTGCGGCCCCTTCGATTCCTTCGAGACGTTGTTGATGACGACGCGGATGCGCTCGCCCTGATTCCACTGTTCGCCGCGCGATTGCTGCGAGCGCGGCAGGATGGCTTCCATATTGCCGAGGTCAACGATGATGTTGCCGCGCTCAAAGCGCTTGACGAAGCCGTTCACGAGGTCGCCGATTTTGTCTATGTACTGGTCGTAGATGTTGGAGCGTTCGGCGTCGCGGACTTTCTGGAAGAGAATCTGCTTGGCGGTCTGCGCGGCGATGCGGCCCAGTTCTTCCATCGGCAGCGGCAGCAGCAAGGCGTCGCCAATCTCCACCTCGTCGCCCGCCATCTCTTTGGCTTCGTCGAGCGAAAGCTCCGTCGCCGGGTTGGTCACTTCGTCAACGACAACTTTCGTCGCCGATAGCTCGATGCCCGTCTCGGCGTTCCAGTCAACCTGTATGTCCTCGCCCGACTTGAACTGCTTTTTGGCCGCGGCGCGCACGGCTTCCTTCATCGCTTCGATGACGAGTTCGCGGTCAATCCCTTTTTCCTGGCAAAGGGTTTCGATGTTCTGCGCGATAGATGTGCTCATAAATTAGTGGCCGGTCAGTGGTCGGTTGAGCCTTCAAGGCTGAACTCAGACTTGGTTTGACTCGATTGCATATTCAGTTGTCAGTTTGGCCCGGTCAGTTACCGGCGACCTGTTCGCGTTCCCTGGCGCGGCGAAACTCCGCCTCCACGTCAATCTCCAGATTGGCTTTCGCCACCGCCGCGAGCGGAATGAGAACGCGCCCGCTCGTCTTATCTTCAAAAACAACATCGTCGCCTTCGAGGCCGACGATGCGCCCGCGAAAATTGCGCTGCCCGTTGATGGCGCGGTTGGCTCTGACCCTGGCCGCGCTGCCCGCGAAGCGTTCGTAGTCGGCCCGCTTGTACAGCCCGCGCTCCAATCCCGGCGACGAGACTTCCAACGTATAGGGCGAGTGGATGAAATCTTCCACGTCCAGAAGCGTGCCGAGGTGCAGGCTGACTGCGGCGCAATCCTCGTGGGTCACGCCCTCCGGCTTGTCAATAAAGAGACGCAGGATGGGCTTGCCTTCCGGCCCTGCAACTTCGGCGTGAACCAGTTCGAGGCCGTTGTCAATGCAGACGCGCTCGGCCAACTCCCGCACCCGCTCCGCTATCGAACTTGCGCTCAACGCCCGCCCGCTCCCTTCGCTCAAAAAAACCGTCTTCGCGACAAAAGAAAAAGTGGGCGCGAACCCACCGGATGAAACCGCCGCGCTCCGAGCAAGCGAAGAATTATACGGAAAGGTCAGGGCAGAAGCAAGCAACCGCACGGCAAACCGATTTTGCTCAGCGAAAGCGGACGCGAGAGCGGCGACGCGCGTTTGCGCCAAGAGCGTTGATGGCAACTACGCCGAGCGGGATTCGGCGCCGTTTGCTCAGGGCGATTGACGGGCCGTGACGGTCGCTTTTCGCTCAAGCTTGCCCCATCCGACGAGCGCGCCGCGCGCGGCGTTGGCGACAGACTTGAGCATCACCAGGTACATGACCTGCCGGTAGCCGAAACGCTGTAAGAACAACAACCAGAGCAGCCGCCAGCGTTCTCCTTTTTCGAGCGCGAAGGCGACCGCCGCGGCCAGCCAGTCAATGGCTAGAAAGAGCGCGTAGTAAAAAATAATCTGCTTCGGGTTGCTGGTCAGGGCGTACTGCGTCGGATGCTCAAGGCGTTCGAGCAGCGCGCCCAGAAGCGACCAGATGACCATCAAGTCCATCACGGGCGAGACGAGCGGAAAGAGAATCTGGAAGACCCAGACGTTCGGCAGCGAGACGAAACCGAGCGCTCCGTAGCGCGGGCGAAAGAGCGCGTCGCGGTGTTTCCACATGCATTGCAGCGTGCCGAACGACCAGCGAAAGCGTTGGCGGGCGAGCGAGCGCAAAGTGTCCGGGGCTTCCGTCCAGGCGACGGCCCGCTCGGAATAGCCAATCTTGTAGCCGAGTTTGCGGACTCTGAGCGTCAGGTCCTGGTCTTCGGCCAAGGTGTCGGAGCTAAAGCCTCCGGCGCGTTCCAGCACGTCGCGCCGCCATGCTCCGACCGCGCCGGGAACGACCGTGATGCAATTGAGGCTGCTGAAGGCGCGGCGGTCCAGATTCTGCGAGGTGATGTATTCGAGGGCTTGCCAGCGCGTGACGAGGTTGATGCGATTGCCGACCTTGGCATTGCCCGCCACCGCGCCGATTTGCGGGTCATGGAAACGATGCGCGAGCGCGCTCATGGTCGAAGGCTCAAAGAGCGTGTCGGCGTCGAGCCCGATGATGATTTCGCCGTGCGCGTGTTCGAGCCCGAAGTTGAGCGCAACGGCCTTGCCGCCGTTCTCCTTTGTCAGGAGACGGACGCGCGGCTCATTCGAGAATCGCTCGCGCACGACTTCGGCTGTGCCGTCAGGCGAGCCGTCATCGACGACGATAATCTCAAAGGCAGCATAGCTTGAGCCGAGCAAGCTCTCGATGGTCTGCGCGATAACTCGTTCCTCTTTATAGGCCGGGACGATGACGGAGATGAACGGATTGTAAGTCGCGCCCGCGCCGGTCTGTTCTCGACGGCGAGCGCGCCACCACTGGGCAAGCGCGAGCAGGAGAATAACGGTCAGGCGTCCGACGCCGAGCACGATGCCGCCCAAGAAGAGCCAGTGGAGCGCGTGGCCAAGGAGCGCGAGCGCGTAGAAGGTGACGGAATCGGCGCGCGCGAAAAACCCTTGCGGCGCCACGACGGGCATCGTCTGCAACTGCGTCAGGCCGGACAACTCCGAGACGGTGACGAAACGATAGCCGCGCGCCTTCAGTTCATGAATGATGCGAGGCAGGGCCGCGAGCGTTTGCTCACGATTGCCGCCGCCGTCGTGCAGCAACACGATTTGCCCGCGCTGGTCTGAATCAAGGGCTTTGTTCGTGATGCCTTCGATAGTCTTACTGACAATCTCATCCGTGCCGGGCAAGGCCCAATCGTCCGGGTCAACGTGCAGCCCGACCGTCAGGTAGCCGAGCCGTTCGGCGCGCACAATCGGCTCCACTTCGTCGGGCGTCGTCGGTTCGGCGTCGCCGAAGTAAGGCGGGCGAAAGAGCGTGGTCGAGCGGCCCGTCAGCGATTCAATCAAGCGCTCGGTGGCGTTCAATTCGAGGTCTGTGATGCGGCCCGGAATCTCGCCGAGGTTCGGGTGCGTGTAGGTGTGATTGCCGATGTCGTGACCTTCGCGGACGATGCGGCGCACGAGGTCCGGATTCTCCTGCCCGTTCTCGCCGATGATGAAGAAGGAGGCGGCGACCTGCTCTTGCTTAAGCACGTCAAGGATGCGCGGCGTCCAGTCTGCGTCGGGGCCGTCGTCGAAGGTGAGCGCAACGAGTCCCGGCTGGTCGCCCGCGCGGCGAATGACGTAGCCGGAGGGAATCGCCGTGTAGTTTTCCGCAGCGATGAGTCCGCTCGCGTCGTCGCGTTTAATCTCGCGCGCTCCGTCCTGCGGCTCGGCTGTGACCTGCAAGATTTCGCCAGTGCCTTCGAAGTCTATGTCATAGCCGTAGCGAATCAAGCGCAGCCCGTCCGTCGTCGCCCCGGCGTCTTCCTGCGACGGCGCGGGCGAGCCGAAGACGGACCACAGCGAAGGGTCTTCGGAGCCGAGCCGCCAGAGCGCGAAGCCCGCCGGATGATACGCGCTCGACGCGCGCATCTGGTTGTAGGCCGTCACGGCGTCGAGAAACCAGACGGTGTGATGAGAGCCGTCGGATTCGTCGTAAGTGAAATATGGATTGCGCGTCGCCGTGTCAAACTTGATGACGGCTTCGGAGTCGCGGGCCGCGAGGACAGTCTCCTGAAAGGAAACTTCGGGGGCTTCCTCCGCGGCGTCCGACCAGTCGTAGCCGTAGTTGCCGAAACAGACAATCGTGCGGCTCGGGTCAAGCTCGGTCATGCGGCGACGCAAAGTCTGCTCGAACCAATCCTGAGCGGCGATGGAGCCGGGGCGGCTCGTGGCCCAATGCTGGTCGTAGCCCATCAGCATGAGATAGTCGGTCGTGGCGGCGTAGGCGCGATAGTTCCAATCCGGGTTATCGAAAGGCACGGCCTGCGCGACAATCCAGCCGCGCTTTTGAAAGGCCGCGTGCAACTCCTGCATGAAACTGTACAGCCCCGCCTGCTGCGCCGCAGGGACTTCTTCGAGGTCAATGCAGAGGCCCGCGAAGTTGTTCTCCGCGACGAGCCGCGTGAGAGCCGCGACGAGGCGTTGCCGCGCTTGCTCATCGCCGACGCTGCGGGCCAGTAGCTCCGAGTTCCACTCTTCGTTCTGGTAGTTTTGGACGAGCGGGATGATGGGCGTCGCCGGACGCTCGCGGCGAATAAAGTCTAAGGCGCGCGGGTCTATGTCGCGCACGAGCGGGTCCGGGCCGTCTTGCAGGCGAACCCATTCGGGGACGACCCAATCGAGGCGCGCGAGGTTGCGCTTGAGCGAAGCATAGCTGGAATCGTCCCAGTTGACGTAGAAGCCGATGGACAGCGGGCGGGCCGTTGACGGCGGAGCAGCGACAGCCGCCGGGAGCTCCGGCGTCGTTATCAAGAGCGGCGGCGCGACCTTTATCTGCGCGGGCCTTTTGCCGGGGACAACGCGCGTCGCCTGAAGCGCGCGGCGCAACTCGGCCTCCGCGCCTCCGGCCTTCTGCTCGCGCAGCGCGGGCGGCAGCGGCTTTAAATCTTTGGCGTGCGGCAGGCTCTTCGCGGAGGGCAAGTTCAGGCGCGGCAAGAGCGGGTTGACGATGACGCTCAAGACGAAGATGGCGGCCAGCGTGGTGACGACGACGGAAAGCGTCAGCGATGTGCGCCGCACGCGACGCCAGCGACGACCCTTCGGGTCATAGAAAACGGGGGCTTCGGGAGTTGTCAAGAATCTTAACCAATCTGCGAGGGGAAGCTCACTCAACCGCAAGCGGCGTGCGCTCAAGCTCGCTTTTCATCAAATGTCAGCGCTCGCGTTTCATCTAACGCAAGCTGCTCTCTGCTCTCTGGCTCGACTGCTCGTCTGATGCTTCCTTCATTATTTACGGAAGCTTGACGCGCCAAACTTTTTTCTTCAACGTCGCTCGTAAAACTTCACAATCAATTCTTCATCGAGCCTGAGCGTTTGCGTCGTCTCGAAGCCGTCCAGAAAGTTTGCGGGCATGAACGTGTCCGCGCCTTCGACGGTGAGCGGCGCTTGCGTGACAATCCAGCGCTCAATCTCCACGAGAAACGTCTCGTAAATTTGCCTGCCGCCGATGATGAAGATGTCGCAGGAGAGATACGGCGCGAGCGAGAGAATCGCCTGCTTGTCTCTGAGGACAACGACCGCAGGCTGCGGCTCGATTTCCGAACGCCTGCTCAAGACCAGATTGAGCCGCCCCGGCAGAGGCTTCCTGAGCGTGAGCCATGTCGTGTGGCCCATGACGCAGGCGTGGCCCGTCGTCTGCTGCCGGAAAAACTTGAGGTCGGAAGAGTAATGCCACGGCAACGCGCCGCCTCGCCCGATAGCTCCGTTTAAGTCA
>JAWVFT010000012.1:0-7823 GCA_033855775.1 Blastocatellia bacterium
GTTAAGGTTCATCCGTGCGCTGATAAGGCTTAACGGCTTGGCGACGAAGCGCGAAATCGTGGCTTTGAGGCTTAAAATCGCGAGGTTCAAGCCTTGAGCCACGCTTTCGAGGGCGGACGGAGTTAGAGTTTAAGGCTGCGTCGTGCCGCCGCGAAGCAGCGGGTAAGGATTGATGTTGGTTCCGTTCCAGTAGCGCTTGGGGTCTGTGATGACGGCGACGGAGAAGTGCAGGTGATAATTGCCGGGGCCAGCGTTGCCCGTGTCGCCGACGTAGGCGATGATTTCGCCACGGCGCGCGAGGTGTCCTTCGGCGAGGCCGACGGCGTAGCGTTCGAGATGCGCGTAGTAGTAGACGAGGCGCTCGTCTGCGCTGAGTTGGTAGATGGTGATGCCGCCGCGCTCGCTGTTGAAGAACTTGACGATGCGCCCTTCGGCGACGGCGAGCACGGGCGTCGAGCGAGCCGCCGGAATGTCAATCGCATCGTGAACGCGCCCCTCCGAGCGCGCCTCCTGAAAGGTGTCGCGCAGTTGTTCGGGGCGCACCCCAGCGACCGGAATCAAGAGCGGCCCCGCGCTTGACGAAACATCCGGCGAAGCGTTTGTGACGGGCGATGAAGGCGCGGCTGGCACCGGCGTTGATGCGGGCGTAGGACTGCTTTCCGTCGCTATAGATGACGGAGCGGGCGTCGCGTCTGCTGGCGCGTTCGTCGCTTCGTTCGACGTTGAGGGCATCGCTTCGGGAGCGACCGTCGCGGCGGGCGACGGCGGCGGCGGAGGCAGCACGCGCGCCTGTTCCTGACGCGAACGTGAACCGAAGAGCCAAATCAGGAGCGAGAGGAACAACACGAAGGCTCCCGCGCCCAACAAGATTCTGCTGCGTAAATGTTTCGCCATCCGAAGCCTGCCCGCGCCCGAAACGCGGCTTGGAGTCTGTCGCTCAAAAAGAGCGAGCGCCGTCGTCAGGAATTTTTAAGCCGGCACAGGCGCGACTCTATGGCGTGTCGAGGGCAAGCGTCAAGCGGAGTTTCGCTTGAAGAATGACGGCGCGGCGAAAATGTTTGCGCGACCGCGTTTGACGGCGCGGTTGAAGTCAAAGCAGGACGGAGCGTGTGCAGTCAAAGCAATGCGCCGGGGCAGAGAGTGAGTTCAGCAGTGACACACTCTCCGCTCCGGCGCGTTGCTGTTATCTGAGTTGCCGCCGGAGTTCGACAGACCACCTTGCCGGACTCTTAACGACTGGCTCAGACGGGGGACGAGGGCCGGGAGGGTTCTGTTCCCTGCCCTCGCGGAAATTAATCTACGGGGCGACTCGCTCGCGGGGGCTGCGCCGTTAGCTCTTCGAGATGACGACCTTCGCGCCGCCGCGACGGGCCGCGACGCCCTCTGCGTCCTTCGCCATCCGCACGCGGCAGTTGACGACATCGCCGACGGAGACATCTTCGAGTTGCGGCAGATTGCGCTTCGAGTCCTTGCCGAAGGTGATTTTAAAGATGCTCTCTTCAGGCACGACCACCAGATATTCCTGCCCCGAATGGTTGTCCTTGACAGACATCGTGCGCGCTTTCAGATTCACCGCCAGGACTCTGCCCTGCACGTTGAAAGCGCCCGCAGCCGTCTCCTTCGCGGAGGCCAGCGTCAGGCCGGAACTCAACAACGCCACGGTCGCAACCGTCAGAATAATCGCTCTGTATTTTCTCAACATCTTTTTGAATGCCTCCTCAAGCAACTCTGTTTGATGAACTCGATAATTGATGACAACCGTTTCGTCGTCGCCTTGTTATACGCAGCAAGTTTGAACCGGGAGCCGTTGGATTCCGTATAAGTTCGGGAAGCGATTGACGGGAGCCGACTGTGGGATTCCACAGCGCGCAGATGAACAGAGCAGAGAGTTGTCGATTCGGCTGAGCAAAAGATGAACCCTGCGCCGCAAGATTTGATAGACGGGATGCTCAATTTCGTCAGCCTCGCGGAGGACGAGCGCAAGCTGCTCGCAGCCGAGTTGCATGACGAGTTGTTGTGCGACCTGCGCGAGGCGTCTCTGATGACGCGCCGCTTGCTGGAAGACGAGCACACGGAGTTGCGCGCAGAGACGCGCTCCCATCTCGCCGGAATCATCGAAGGCCTGGAACAGGCGGCCAACGAAGCGCGGCGCATCATGGAAAACCTGCGCCCGTCCGTGCTCGATTCGTTCGGCTTGCGCCCCGCGCTCGAAGCCGCCCTGCGCCGCGCCGCCGCGTGCTCCGTCCCGCCGCTCCTGCCGCGCCTCTGCATCAACGTCACGGAAGAAGAGCTTGAAGCCTTGAGCGAAGAAGAGCAGTTGGCCGTCTATCGCATCGTGCAGGAAGCTCTCACCAACGCAGGCAAGCACGCCCGCGCCAGGAGCATCGCTTTGAGCCTCTGCAAAGACGACGAACAGTTGCTCGTGCAAGTCTCGGACGATGGCAGCGGGCTGCCGTCATCTTTAGTTTCGGAGCAGTCGCGCGGGATGGAGAACATGCGTTTTCGCGCTCAACTAATCAGGGCCACGCTTTGCTGGCGCGCGGGCGACGGCGGCGCGGCGGGCGCGCGCGGTGGAACGGTGGTCGAGTTGCGGCTCGACTTGAAGAGGAAGACAGGATGAGCATTCTCATTGCCGAAGACACAGCGTTTCAGCGCGACTACCTGCGCCAGTTGATTGCCACGGAGTTGACGAGCGAGCACGCGCTGCTCGAAGCCGAAGATGGTTGTCAGGCCGTTGAAGTTTGCCTGCGCTCGCGCCCCGCGTTGATTGTCATGGACATCAAGCTGCCGAAGCTGAACGGCATCAAAGCCGCGAAGGCTATCTGGAACGAAGTGCCGCTCTCAAGGATTGTCTTCTGGACGCAGTACAAGGACGAAGCTTACCTGCGCGAGTTGGGCAAGATAGTTCCGGGCGAAACCGTCTACGGCTACGTCCTGAAAAATTCGCCCGACGATAAGCTGACGCAAGCTCTGCGCGCCGTGCTGTTGGACGAGCAGTGTTGGATTGACCGCGACGTGCGCGGCATTCAATCGCGCGCCGGAAGCCGCGAAGCCGGGCTCACCGATGTCGAATACGAAGCCCTGATAGACATCTCGCTCGGCCTGACGGACAAGACCATCGCGCGCCGCCGTTATCTCTCCGAGCGCGGCGTCCAGAATCGCCTCCGCGAGTTGTACACCAAACTTCAGGTTGACATCGAACAGGTCGCCGACCCCAAACTCGGACACACATACAACCCGCGCGGTCGCGCCATGCTCATGGCCCTCAAGCGCGGACTGATTAACGCAGACGAACTGGCCGAAGAGGACGAGAAGCTCAAACGCTGGCTCGCCGTCGAAGTCGGCTTCAAGAGCAAGGACGAACGATGAAGGCGGCAGCGACGAAAGTAAGCTTGAACGCCGAGAGCGTGGCGGCTCGAACGATGAGAGCGTGATGGCTCGAACATTCGAGCCGCCACGCTCTCATCGTTTCATCTTCGCTGCTTGCTCAGTTGTTAATGCAGGTAAGCCGTGGGGACGGGCGTGTCGCCGCTCTGACCGAGGAACTGCACGGCGGGAGCGCCGCTGCCGCTGAGGATGATGTACCAGTTGCCTTCCGTCTGGCGAAAGACGGCGAAGTCCGTCTTGTAGTCGCCGTCGTAATCGCCGGGAACGGGCGCGTCGCCGCTCTGTCCCCAGTTGCGAATCGTCGCCTCGCCCGTGCTCTGTCGCACGTACCAGTTGCCTTCCGTTGGACGAAAGACGGCGAGGTCTGTCTTCAAGTCGCCGTCGTAATCGCCGGGGACTGGCACGTCGCCGCCGAGTCCCCAATTCTGCGCCACGCCCGCGCCGTCTGAACTGCGTATGATGTACCAGTTGCCGTCCGACGGACGAAAGACAGCGATGTCGGCCTTGCCATCGCCGTCATAATCGCCGGGGACCAGACGGTCTGTGCTATCGCCCCAACCCTGCACTCTGGCCGTGCCGTCGAACGAGTTGCGTATGTACCAGTTGCCTTCCGTCGGACGAAAGACCGCTAGGTCTGTCGCGCCGTCGCCATCGTAATCGGCGGCGACTGGTCTATCGCCGCTCTGTCCCCAGTTCAAATTGATGACGCTGTTCGTCGAGCTACGAATGATGTACCAGTTGCCCTCGCCCGCGCGCCAGACGGCGATGTCGGCGCGGCGGTCTGCGTCGTAGTCGCCGGGGACAGGCACGTCGCCAAGACTCGCGCTGCCCCAGTCAAACTGTATGCGCGGCGCGAGGCTCGACGTGTTGAGATACCAGTTGCCGGACGTTGGACGCCAGACGGCGACATCCGTGCGACCGTCGCCGTCAAAGTCCGAAGGGCGCGTCGGCACAGCCTTGACGGAAACCGCGCCCATGGCCCAGGGCTGCGCTTGATTGCTGCCGCCAACCATCGTCCAACCGAGCGTCGTCGCAAAGAACGCGCCCTGCTTGCTGCTGCCCGCGCCGATTGAGTGAATCAGGTCGAAGCAATTTCTGCCGTTCCAGCGTTCCGCCTGCGAAGCCTGCGTTTGCAGGACGCCACCGTCGAACCTCGTCGCCACCGCGTCGAGCAAGACTTCGTTCGGCGCGCTCAGGACATTGACGCCGGGAGAGCGACTGTTGCCGCCGCTGCTTTGAAACAATCCGAGCGGCCTGACCTGATTAACCTCGCTGAAGGAGACGGAACCGCCGACGGCGTAGTCAGCCCCGCCCGCCAGCGTCACCGTCACCATGTAAGACCCGCCCGCGGGCAGCGGCTCGCTCAAACGAAACATCTCTACGCCCGCCCGCGCGTCCGGCAGCGGCGAGACGGCAGGCAGGTCGTTGATGCGCGCCAGACCGACGCCGTTATAACTGACGGAAAGAACGCGCGGCAGCGGCGAGCCGACGGGAGCGAGGTCGAGCGATGTTGTCGAAACACTGACGACGAGCAGGCGACTCTGCCCGCTGCCGATGGCGTGCGGCCAACTGAAAGCGCGCGGCGCTGCCGCTCCGTCGAAGCTGCAACCGGCGCCGGAACTATCAAACACGGGCCGCGCCTGCGCCCAAGCCTGCGCCCGCGAGCAGACCACCAGCAGGCCGCAGGCGAGCAAGACCAAAAGGCTCCTCATCCAACTCCGCCGCGCACACTCTGTCCGCTGTAGTCGCATCCTGATATTTAGCTTTGACGAAATCGCGCCCGTGTAAAAAGTTGCGAGGCGGAAAGTTTCAAGGGCTGCCCGCGGCGTCTCTTAAAGTGAGCCGCGCTCTTCATTCTTTCCATGCTGTTTCGGGTCGGGGATTCAGATTAAAACATTCTCGCCGTGGAGAGTAAAGTTGGAAGCAGAGCTATTGGTCGCAACGCTCGCGTCGCTCAAGCGATGAACTCAAGAGCACCAGCGTGCATCGCTTTTAAATCCTGCCAGCCGCCGTCTCAACAAAGCTCGCCGGACGCGGCGCTCCCTGAAGTTGAACGGGCGGGCGCAGCGCGCAACAGACCTGCGCCAGCCGCGCGCGGTCGCGCTGCATCTCTCTCTCTTCCGCGAGCCACGCCCGCGCCTCCGCGAAGACACGCGCCACGTGCGGCTCCGCAGGCTCGACCACGCGATAGTGCATCCACTTGCCTTCGCGCCGCGCGGCGACCACTCCGGCCCGCCGCAGGTAAGCCAGATGCCGCGAGATTTTCGGCTGACTCTCGCGCAAGACCTCCACGAAGAAACAGACGCACACTTCATCCGCTCCCATCAAATTGAGCAAGCGCAACCGCGTGCGGTCTGCCAGCGCTTTGAAAAGCAACTCCATCTGCCGACTTCTATTTGCCATCCTTCAATCCACTCCAATCACGCGGCTTCGACGCTCCATCAAGATAGTGTCTCGCCAGCGACCCTGCAAGCGCGCGATGCGCTCGCGCCTGCCAACCACGCGGAAGCCGCATTTGTCGTGCAAGGCCAGGCTCGTTTCGTTCTCCGCAAAGATGCTCGCTTGCAGCATCCAGATGCCATGCCGCTCCGAAGCGTCGATGAGAGCCTCAAGCAACGCGCGCCCGACGCCCGCGCCCTTGTGTCGCCGCCCGACGTAAACGCTCGTCTCCGCCACGCCCGCATACACAGCCCGCGCAGACACCTGACTCAAAGCCGCCCAACCTTTGACACGCTCGCCCGCCAGAGCCGCCACACGACAGCAAGCCAGATGCGCCGCATCCCAACGCTCCCACGCCGGAGCCTCCGTCTCAAAAGTGGCGAGGCCCGTCGCAATGCCTTCCAGATAAATCGCCCGCGCCTGCTCCCAATGCTCCTTCGTTAACGGGCCAATCTCAAACTCCTTCACGCTCACGCTTCGCCCCCGAACTCAAAAATCGAACTTGTCCGCAAGGCTTATTCTAACATCAATACAAATATGCCTTGACAGATGTGTTTTCTCGCCGTACTCTCATTTCACATTCGCCTGAGCGAATATATCATAAGCTCGTAAGGAGAAGAAAGATGAGTGAAGAAACAGCGGCGCGGCAGGTTGTGGCCTTGAAGGCGCACCTTGCTCTCAATGTGCGCAATGTCGAGAGAAGCACGGAGTTTTACAGGAAGCTGTTCGGGTTGGAGCCGAGCAAGGAGCGGCGCGGTTACGCGAAGTTCGACGCGCAGAATCCGCCGTTGAACTTAACGCTCAACGAAGCCGTGTTTCAAGAACGCGGCGCGCTCTCGCACCTTGGGATTCAGGTGGCGGCGACAGCGGACGTGCTCGCCCTGCGCGACGAGTGGAAGGCGCGCGGGCTGGAGACGCGCGACGAAATGCAGACCAATTGCTGCTACGCGATTCAGGACAAGGCTTGGGTCAGCGACCCCGACGGAAATCAGTGGGAAGTCTTCGTCGTGTTGGAAGACAACCTATCGGAGACAACAATGTGCTGCGCGACAAACGCCGCCGCGACGGAAGAAGTGACAACAATCGCTTCGTCGTCAAGAGAGACTGCAACCGAAGAGCGAGCGACAGAAGAGCGCGCGATAGCTTCTTCGTCAACGGTCTTGGAAGCTGCCGCTGAAGCCGCTTGCTGTGAGCCGATGGCTGCGGGAACGTGCCTGACGGAATCTTGCTGCGCGACCGATGCGGTCGAGCCAATCGCTATCTCGCGTTAGCCCGCGCAGGCTTCAACGAATTTCGTTTGGCTCTTCGCTCGCTATCTTCTTCGATAGCTCCGCGAGATGGACTTGAGGCTCGAAGGGCGGGCGCATGCGCGTCCGCAGGAGTTCGCTGACGGCGGCGGCGTAAGGGTCGGCAGACGCGCCGTTGAGGAGGCCGGATTGCTCCGCATCCGGGATGCTGAGCAGGCTCAACAAACAGCCGAGCAGCATCCACAAGACGGCCTCGCGTCTGGCGATGTTGGGATTGAATGCGTAGAGTTGATGGCGGTCAGCATAAAGTTCGTCACAGAGCTTGATAAATTCTTGCTCTGTGATGAAGCTCATTTCTGAATCGGCGGCGGCTTGCTCGGACATAAAGTTGATAGCAAAGCTTTCAAGAACTACACGTTTTGGGTTTGGCCGTGGCCTCTTTTGGGTCAACTCTCAAACGGGGCGGCCAGCGCGCGTTTGTTTTCAACGGCTTAGGCGGGGAAATGGGTGGCATTGAGCTTGCTTTATCAGCGGTCATGACCACAAATACCGCAACACTTCCGCTCTGGCAAGGAATCAACAGCGTCGCCGCCGCACCCAACGTCGAAGCGCGCCCGCAAAGCGACTACGCGCTGGCGCAGGCGGCCTCGCAGGGAGAGATGGCTTCCTTTGAGGAACTCTACCAGCGTCACAACCGGCGCGTCTACTCGCTCTGTTTGCGGATGACGCAGAACCAGTCGGAAGCCGAAG
>JAWVFT010000013.1:0-79185 GCA_033855775.1 Blastocatellia bacterium
TCGAAGAGCAATTCGCCGGCGCGCAATCGGCCACGCGCTTGCAGCCGAAGGCGAGCGTCGCTTACACGCCGACAGACTCTTTCCCGGCGACCTTTTATTTCAACTACGGGCGCGGCATCAACAGTCAGGACGCGCGCGGCGTCGTCCGCCAGCCAGACGCTCCGAAGATTGCGACCACAGACTTTTATCAACTCGGCCTTTCACATCAACTGCGCCGCTTTTCTCTCAGCGCAGACCTCTTTCTCATAGACCGCTCCAACGAGCAGGTGTACATCCCGGACGATGGCCGCATAGAGTTTGCGGGGCCGAGCCGCGCGGACGGATTTGAAGTCAAGGCTTCGGCTCAACTAACTCGCGCTCTCACGTTCAACGGCGGGCTGACGCGCGTGATGAATGCTTTCTATCGCGGCACGTCTCCGCGCGTCTACGTTGACAGCGCGCCGCACCTGACGGCCAACGCCGGATTCACGCTCACGGATTTTCACGGCTTCACGGCCTCTTTGCGTTATCGTCACACCGGCAATTATCGTCTCGACGGCGAAGACGCGCGCCTTCGCGCCGCCGGTCTGGACATGCTCGACTTAAGCTTGAGCAAGCGGCTGCGGCCCTCGCTCGACTTCAATCTGTCCGTGGATAACCTGACCAACAAACGCTACTTTGAAACACAGAATTACTTCGAATCGCGCCTGCGCCCCAACTCGCCCTCAAGCTTTCGCCTTCACGGGACGCCCGGCTATCCAATCGGCCTGACCGTCGGGCTGACCTATCGCTTGTTCAGGAAGGGCTGAGCCGAAGCTTAAAAGCTCGGCTGTCAAAAGCGCGGCTTTGAACTTATTCGTCGCTGCTAATCCGAGACGATTGACTTATAATCCGGCCCGACAGTTGTTGAAAAAGTTCGCGGGGTTCCAATGGCAGACGGCTGCGCCGTGTGAGGCACACAATTCTGAAACGGAGGATGAGCCATGTCGGATGAAAATGTCGCTTTGATGCATCGTTGGTTTGCAGAGGTCTGGAACAAGGGGCGCATGGAGGCTATCGCGGAGATGCTCGCGGCCAACGGCGTCGTGCATGGCCTCGGCGAAGCCGGCGTCGATGTCGTCGGCCCGGCGGCTTTCGTGCCTTTCTTCGAGAAGATGCGCGGAGCCTTCCCGCAGTTTGAAGTGACTATCGAAGACACCATCGCCGAGGGCGACAAGGTGGCCGCGCGTTGGACTGCGCGCGTCACGCACGAAGGCGAGCAACTCGGAGTCCCCGCGACGAACAGGCAAGTGACCGTGACGGGGATGTCAATCATCTACGTCAGTGACGGGCAAATCTCAGAGGCTTGGAACAACTGGGACATCCTCAGCCTGATGCAGCAGATTGGCGCGCTCAAGCCGACTGTGCAATTGCTCGATTAACGCGAGCCACTGTTCGATTAGCGCGAGCCACGCAGCCCTCAACCAGTCGCCGCGCACTACGGCGCAAGAGCTTTCTTCTCAAGCTTGATTTTCATCCGACCTGCCCGCGCCTCAAGCACGAACGGCGCGGGCAGGCCAAGCCTCGCCGGTCGCGGTCAACGCGAACAATCAGGCGAAAGAGTGGCTCATAGTCTTAGCCCGCTCGCCCACGCTCGCTCCTTTATCTCGAATCATTGACTTGGGCCGCGCTGCTTTTAGTGTGGCTAACCACAGGCGCTTAAAGCGTGAGAGACGCAGCCGCCCGAGAGTCTTAGCCCGCCCTCGCCACTGTTCGCCTCCGCGTGGCGCGCTCCTACAGTCGCCGTCCATAATCCACGCTAATGTTACTGAGTCCCTTTCCAATACGTGCCTCTTCGCGGCTGTTAGTGGCGCTGGCAAGCGTCCTCCTAACGTTTGCGGCGTTGGCGTGGCGTCTTCATGGGTGGACGGCGCGCGTCATGGCTGGCGAAGAGGCACCCGCCTATCAAAGGCAGCGGGCGGAAGCGGGAACACGCGAACCCGCGAGCGAGACTTTGAAACAGATGGACGCGCGCGACGCGAGCGAGCGGCCTGTTGCCGTCAGTTGGAGCGACGCTGACCGCGACGGGATTCCAGATGTCGCGGAACTCGGTTCATTTAACGACCGCGAGAATTTTCGCCGCTGGTTTACGGCCATCGCGGAGATGCAGTTTTACAGCCTGAGCGATGAATGGAGCGCGGAGCAGCGTGATTGCGCGGGGCTGGCGCGCTTCAGTTGGCGCGAGGCTTTGCGGCGCCACGACCGCCAGTGGTTTCAGCGAATGGGGAGCGAGTATGAAGCCTTTGCGCCGGATGTCGCGGCCTACACTTTGGAGAGCAATCCGCTCGGCGAAAAGTTGTTTCGCGCTCGCGCGGGCGCGTTCAAGGAAGGCGACTTGGAGCGCGGCACCTTTTCCGAGTTTGCAGATGCGCGCAGCCTCAAGGAGTTTAACTGTCGCTTCATCAGCCGCGACCGAAGGCTCGCGGAACCGGGCGACCTCATCTTCTTCTTTCAACCCTGGACGCAGAAGCAGCCCTTTCACGCGATGATATTTCTGGGCGCGGCGCGGACACAGGGCGAGGGCGCGCGCGATTGGGTGGTCTATCACACGGGCGCGTCGCGCGCGGACGCGGGCGTCGTCAAGAAAGTGCGGCTCGCCGTGCTTGACCATCACCCGGACAAACGCTGGCGGCCCATCAAAAGCAATCCAAACTTTCTAGGCTTCTACCGGCTCAATATTTTGGACTGAGCCGTTCACTCAATCACTCTCTCGAAAGGGAGGCACCAAGAGCGTGTTCCAAATTTACAGACGTTTGCCCCGCCGTCATCCATCGCCCCGGACTTTGAAGCTGCTGGCCATCTATCTAGGCATCGCCGGAGCGGCCTTTGCCTTTAACGTCTATCGCCTCAGCGCCGCCGCGACCGCCACGGAGCCGCCCGCGCTATCCTACGCGCAGCAGAACGCCGCCGCGAAGCCCTTCTTTTCTCTGACCACCAACCGGATGTTCGGCACGGACGAGCGGGCGCGGCTGTCGGCCAGTTATCAAGGCGTCAGCTATCTGGACTTTCGCGTCTATCGCGTCAAAGACCCGGCGCAGTTTTTCCAGCAGCTTGAGAATCCGCACCGCGTCGGCGAAGAAGAGAAGGACGAGGTAGACGGCGACTACGGAGCGCGCCCTTCCGTGTTAGCGCGAACGCGCTCGCTCAAGAATTGGATTTACGCGGGCATCAAAGATTACGTCCGCGACCAACTCAAGCGCGAGCATCGCCAGACCTTCAACCAGAAGTTTCGTGACGCCAGCGCAGAGCCGCGCCGCTCGCCGCTCAACGTGGCCGACTATGCGCGCGTCCCCTTGCTCAATCCGGGCCAGTTGGTCAGCAGTTGGCGAGAGAAGCTGACGCCGATGGGTGATGCGTCCGACCAGCGCACCGTCTCGCTCGGCCATCGTGAGCCGGGCGTCTATCTAGTCGAAGCTGTCAACGATGATTTGCGCGCTTACTGCGTCGCCATCGTCACGGACTTGACGATGGTTCTGAAGGCGACGAACGACGGCGAGGCTCTCGTCTACGTCGTTGACCGCAAGACGGGAGAGCCGCGCGCCGGAGCCACCGTGCTCTTCAGCGAAGACCGTAAATCTCTGGCCGTCGGTCAGACCGGGCGCGACGGAATCTTCAAGGCGTCGGTCGAGCGCAAGCGCGCCGCGCCGCCTGCCGAAGGCGCTGAGGCGGGAACTGAAGACGAGAGCGGCGGCTCGTATCTCGTCATGGCGCGCGACGGCGACCACTTCGCCATCTCCGACTTAGACTCGTTCTACTTCAGCGACTATGAAGACGAAGGCGGCGATTCCGGCCTGACCGGCTACATCTACACAGACCGTCCCGTCTATCGTCCCGAACAGAAAGTTTATTTCAAGGGCATCTTGCGACGGCGGACGAAGGACGGCTACGAGTTGCCCGCGGAGAAAACGGTCAGCGTCACCATCGAGGATTACAACAACGGCAAGCTCATCGAGCAGAGTTTCCCGCTCTCCGCGCGCGGCACGTTCAGCGGCGAGCTTGACCTGCCGGAAGAAGCTCCGCTCGGCGATTATCAAATCACGGCGCGCGTCGGTGCAGCGACCACGAGCCATTCTTTCTCCGTCGAAGAATATAAAAAGCCTGAGTACAAGGTGACGGTCAAGGGGCCGCAAGCGTTCGCGCGCGTGGGCGAGACTGTCAGGTTTTCGGTTGACGCGCGCTACTTCTTCGGCTCGCCCGTCGCCGACGCGGACGTGAAGTACTACATCACGCGCTCGCCTTATCATCATTACTGGTTCGGCGAAGCGGACGGCGCGGGCGACGACGTTGACGATTCCGAGTTGGCCGACGACGTTGACGATGACGAGAATTTCTCTTACGACTCGGGCGGCAGCATCGCCGACGAAGGCGAAGGCCAGTTGGACGCGAAAGGGCATCTGACGGTCGAGTTTGATGTGCCGGAGCCGGACGAGCAGGACGAATGGGACTATACCTACACGCTCGAAGCGCAGGTGACGGACGCCGCGCGCCGCGAGATGCACGCCAGCGCCGGCTTCACCGGAACGCGCGGTCGCTTCATCGCCGACGCGCAGCCCGAACGTTATCTCTACTATCAAGGCGATGCGGCGCGCATCAACGTCCGGGCCTCCGATTATCTGGGCCACGCGGTCGCGGCCAGAGTGACGCTCAAGTTTATCGAGCAGCGATGGGAGAAGATTGAGCAGGACAACGGCAGCGGCTACACCTACACAGACTATGTGCCGCGCGAGCGCGAACTCTCCGCCGTCGAAGTTGAAACGAACGCGAGCGGGCAAGCCGTCTACGACTACGCGGTTCCTTCGTCCGGCTACATCTACATCAAGGCCATCCTCCACGACAACGGCGCGGAGATAGTCAATCGCGGCGGCTCGTTCTGGGCGCCCGCGCGCCGCATCGAGGGCAACGATTTTTCTTTTCGTTATGAGAATGAAAAGTCAATCAAGCTGATACCGGACAAGAAATCCTATCGCGCGGGCGAGACGGCTCATGTGCTGGCCGCGTTGCCGACCGAGGGCGCGCACTTGCTGGTCACGACCGAACTGATGAGCGTGATGAGCGCGCGACAGATTGACGCGCCCGGTCGCACCGTGATGATTGACGTGCCAATCGAAGCGCGCTTCGCGCCGAACGTTTATCTCAACGTCGCCTACGTCAAAGACAACGACCTCTACAGCGAAGAGCAACTGCTCGCCGTGCCTGCGCGCGACAAGTATTTGGACGTTGAGATTATCCCCAACAAGCAGGAGTTTAAGCCGCGCGAGACTGCTTCCTACACCATCCTCGCGCGCAACGCGGACGGCTCTCCGGCGGCGAACGCCGAAGTCAGCCTCGGCGTCGTTGACGAAGCCATCTATAGCATCGCGCCGGAGAACGCGGGCAGCATTCGCCGCGAGTTTTACGGGCGCAGGTATAACGAAGTGCAGACGCGCCTCGCCGGAGCCTTCGCCTTCACGGGCTATTCCGGCGCGCAGTCCGTCAACCTGACGCAGAACAAGCCTTCATATCAACTCGCCGATTTCAAGAACGACAGCGAAGTCGCCGAACCCATCGTGCGTCGTCTCTTCAAAGACACGGCCTTCTGGCAGCCCGACGTTTTGACGAACGAGCAGGGCAAGGCGATTGTCAAGGTCGAGCTACCGGATAATCTGACGACGTGGCGGGCGACGGCGCGGGCCGTGACCGCCGACACGCGCGTTGGCTCCGCCGTGCAGAAAGTGGTGTCGCGCAAAGATGTCATCATGCGTCTGGCGATGCCGCGCTTTCTCACCGAAGGCGACACGGCGATTATCTCCGGCGTCGTCCATAATTTTCTGAAGACTAAAAAGACGACGCGCATCAAGCTCGAAGTGACGGGCGCGCGGCTGCTCGATGCTGCGTTTGAAACGGTGACGATTCCGGCGGGCGGGCAGCATCGCGTCAACTGGCGCGTCGCCGCGACCGAGGCGGGCGAACTGCGCTTGCTCGCCAGGGCTTTGACCGACACTGAATCCGACGCCGTTGAGATGACGATGGAGATTGTGCCGCACGGCCTGCGTCAAACGATGGGCGGCACGACGACCATCTCGGACGACGAGGCCGACAAAACCATCGCGCTCGACTTGCCCGCGCACCCCGACACGCAGGCGCGCAAGCTGCGCATCGAAGCTTCGCCTTCGGTCGCCGCCACGCTCTTCGGCGCGCTCGATTACCTGACGGGTTTTCCCTACGGCTGCACAGAGCAAACCATGTCGCGCTTTCTGCCCGACGTGATTGTGGCGCAGACGCTTCAGGCGGTTCCGGCGGCAAAGATTCGCGCCACCAACGACCTCGACGAGAAAGTGAAACGCGGGCTTGACCGTCTCTATAGCTTCCAGCACGAGGACGGCGGTTGGGGCTGGTGGAAGAGCGATGCGACCGACGCTTTCATGACCGCTTACGTCGTTGACGGTCTGACGCTGGCCGCCCGCGCGGGCTACGCCGTTGACGAAGAACGCCTCGCGGCGGCGCGCGAAAGGTTGAAAACGATGCTCGACGACAACAGTAATCAGCCGGACGCCGAGACGCGCGCCTACATGAGCTACGCGCTCATCCAGAGCGGCGACACGGAGGCGAAGTACATCGAAGATTTCTACGCCAATCGCAACACGCTGCAATCTTACGGGCGCGCGCTGCTGGCCCTTGCTCTCAAAGAGCGCGGCGACGGCAGAGCGAACGAAGTCGCTGCCGAGATTGCAGCCGCCGCGAGCGTGAACGAATTTGAAGCCCACTGGGAGACGCGCTTCAAGACTCACTACGGCTACGAGCAAGCGATGGATATTGAGGCGACCGCTTTCTCGCTGAAAGCTCTGGCGCAGATTACGCCGCAGAGCGAATTGACGGCGAAGGCCGCGCGCTGGCTCGTCGGCAATCGTCGCCACGGCTACTACTGGCTTTCGACCAGAGAGACGGCCTTCGCCATCTACGGCCTGACCGAATATCTCAAGGTCAGCCGCGAGCTTGACCCGGACTACATGCTCGAAGTTTACGTCAACGACGAACAGGTCATCTCTCGTCGCGTCACCGCCGAAGACGCGCAAAGCGCGCAGACCTTCATCATCGAGCGAAAGGGTCGCGCCGTCGGCGCCGCTTCGCGCGTGCGCGTCGTCAAGCGCGGTCGCGGCGCGCTCTATCTCTCGACCACGCTCGAATATTTCACGGGCGATGAAGAGGTCGCGGCGCAAGGTTCGCCCGCTTTGAAACTGACGCGCGAATACCTGCGGCTGTTCGTGACGGAAACGGACGACGGCAAGCCGAGCTGGCGGCTTGAGCCGCTGGCGGGCGACGTGCGCTCCGGCGACTTAATCGTCTCAAGGCTGCGGCTGGCGGGCGCGCGTGCGCAGTACTTGATGATTGAAGACCCGATTCCGGCGGGCTGCGTGCAGGTCACGAGCGTTAGCGGCCTGAGCTTCAACTTCGGGACGGCGAATTGGAGCGACTGGTACAGCGCGCGAGAATTCCGCGACGCGCGGACGGTCTTCTTCATGGACAACTTCGACGGTGACGCGATGTTTCAGTATGCGATGCGTGTTGAAACTCCGGGCGTGTTCCGCGTCGCTCCGGCCCGCGTCGAACTGATGTACCAGCCAACCGTCCAAGCCAACACGGGCAACATGCGTCTGGGCATCCTTGACAGCAAATGATTAATGACAGGCCGCGCGATTTTGGAGCGACGACGGCCATGCTTTTTTTAAGTGGCAACAGCGATGAGGGAGGAAACATTGTATGAGAGTTGTGCAAACGATGCTTGAGGCGGCGCGCAGGCTCAAAGGGCAGTGGCGCATGATGATTGTGCTGGCGGCCATCTATGCTGCGCTGCTGGCGGCGCTCTTTTTCTTCGTCGCCACGACGGAGGCGAGCGCGTGGCAGATTCTCCTGACGCTCTGCTTCGCCGCGCTCGCGCCCGCTCTCTTCTTTCTGCTGCAAGCGATGCTCGTCAACTATGCGCGCGGCGAGACGAAAGCGTTGCTCTTGCTCCGTCGTTCGTTCACGGATTCCTGCAAGCTTGCGTTGGCGAGCGTGCCGCTCGCGTTGGCCGTCCTGCTCTTGCTCTATCTCTTGAACAAGCTGCAACCCGCGTCGCATGTCTGGACGGCGCAGGCGACGCCGCCGGAGATGTGGCCGCCGCCGCGCCTCCGCGCGGACGCTGACGCAAACGCTTCGCTGCGATGGCTCTTCGTGGCATGGACGACCTTGCGCTTTCTGCTCTGCTATGTCGCGCTGCCGCTCGTCGCGGTTCACTTGTGGAGCGCGGTCGCGCGCGATGGTTTGCTGCCCGCCATTAAGCGCGCGCGTCATCATCTGGCGCGGGCGTTCGCCCCCGAAGCTGTGCTGACCTACGCGGTCGGCCTGTTGCTCTTCGGCCTCATTCCCTACGCGCTCGTTTTCATGCGCACGCCCGCCGCCAGCCAAGCGGTCGAGTTCGGGCTCTTCATCGCGCGGCTCGCGCTGGTCTTCGTCTTCACGCTTTACGGTTGGGCTGTGACGTTCGACGCGCTGGCAAGAGGCGGGACAGCGAACGCGGCAGCCGTGAACGACGGCGCGGCGACGAGTTGAAGCGAGAGACGATTCGAGTCGAGGCGAGACGATTGATGCGCGCCAGAAGCATAGCCCGTCAGCTTTCAGTTTGGCCGTCTGCGCCGCTGTTCATCACGGCGTTGCTGAGTGTTGCTGTCCTTTATTGGTGGCTCGCGCCGCAGCGGTCGGCGAGCCTTGAAGCGGTCGCTATGCGGCGTCCCGCGCGCGTTGTTGACGAAGACGAGATGGACGCGCGCTTGCAGCGTGCGGCGAGCGCGGCTCTCGACGGGCGCGAAGGCGCGGTCGTCGTCATCAATCCGCAGGACGGACGCCTGCGCGCCGTCGTCAATCCAAGTCTTGCCTTTGAGCAGGCGTTCTCGCCCGGCTCGACCGTCAAAGTGTTCACCGCGCTCGTGGCGATGCAGTCCAATCTGATTGACGAGAAATCGCGGCTGCTCTGCCGGGAGCGTTACCAGAGCGCTGATTTCGAGATTCATTGTTCGCACCCGAAAATCGCCGCGCCCTTTGACCCGGCGGAAGCCCTCGCTTATTCCTGCAACTACTACTTCGGCAAACTCGGCGAGCGCGTCAACGAAGATTCCTTCAAAGCGCTGCTCTCGTCCTTCGGCTTCGGGGCGCGGACGAACGTGAATCATGAAGGCGAAGCGACGGGAAGCTTGCCGCGCGGCGCAAGCTTTAGCTCGCGCGACGCCATCGGCGAAGGCAGCGAGTTGCGCGTCACGCCGGTACAGTTGCTCGCGGCCTACGCGGCCCTCGTCAACGGCGGTCATCTATACACGCCGCAACTCGCCGCCGCACGCGGGTTTAGGAAGAAGGAGCGAGCGAGCTTGAGCATCGCGCCCGCGCATCGCGCTCTGCTCATCGAAGGCATGCGCGGCGCGGTCACTTACGGCACGGCCCTGCGCGCGGGCTTGAATGCTCTGCCGCTTTACATCTTCGGCAAGACGGGGACGGCCACCGC
Source organism: Blastocatellia bacterium (assembly GCA_033855775.1). Lineage (GTDB taxonomy): Bacteria > Acidobacteriota > Blastocatellia > Pyrinomonadales > Pyrinomonadaceae > DASVTR01. The sequence continues at coordinate 9,530 of JAWVFT010000013.1, forward strand.
GAGCGATAGCAGGCAAACGCAGGGCTGGTTCGTCGGCTTCGCTTCCGAACCGGGCGCGGCGCAAAGCGTCTCCACAGACGGCGCGGAGTTGGCCGTGCTGGTCTTCCTCAAACAAGGTCACGGCGCGGAGTCTGCGGAAGCGGCGCGGATTATCTTTGAAGCCTTTGCGCGGCAGCCGGACGCGGGCCAGGACGCGACGCGCGGCGAAGATACGAAGACGAGCGCGAGCGATGCGGAGAGGCGCGCGAGCGATGCGACGACGGGCGCAACCGATGTGAAGACGAGCGCGAGCGATGAGAGCAAAGCTGTAGCTGCGCCCGCGCCTGCGACAGACGACGGAGCGCGTGTGCGCGTTCGTTTGGTCGGCGAAGAGAGAACGGTGTCCGTCTCGTTTGAAGACTACGTGCTCGGCGTGCTGGCGACGGAGGGAGCGATTGAGGAGGAACCCGAAGCCCTCAAGGCTCTGGCCGTCGCCGTTCGCACTTATGCTCTGAGGAATCTCAAACGCCACGCGGCGGACGGCTACGACTTTTGCAGCACGACGCATTGCCAACGCTACACGCCGGTCGCGGGCGGCGAGCAGCAAGGCGTCAGCGAGCGGCTGCGGCGAGCCTTTGAAGAGACGGCGGGCGAAGTCTTGCTGGACGAAGCGGGCCGCGTCGCGGACGCTTACTTCCACGCGGCTTGCGGCGGCATGACCGCCAACGTCTCAACGCTCTGGGGCGCGACGGCGCCGAAGTATCTGCGCGGCGTGAGCGATGAGTATTGCGCCACGATGCCGCATCACGACTGGACGGACGTGATTCCGGCGTCGCGTCTGGCCGCCGCGCTCTCAAGCGACGCGCGCACGGATGTCGGCCCGCGTCTGGACAATGTGATTCTGTCCAGACGCGACCGAAGCGGACGCGCCGAACTCATCACGCTCGAAGGCGCGCGTCGTCGCGTCGTGCGCGGTTGGGACTTCAAGATTATCGTCGGTCGCTTTCTCGGTTGGAACATGCTGAAGAGTTCGCGTTTCATCGTCAGCCGCGCCGGGGGGGATTTTATCTTTCGCGGCGGCGGCTTCGGCCACGGCCTCGGCCTCTGTCAGGAAGGCGCGCACGTCATGGCTCATCGCGGCATCAACTATCGCCGGATTCTCCAACACTATTTTCCTTCGACCAGCGTCGGCCACACGACGCCTGAAACTGACGCCAGCGAAGCCAGCAACTACAGCGCGAGTGAGCCGGAACAAGCTGGCGCGGCGAGGGATGGCTGTTCCGCTGCTTTCAACATCCTCCGAAGCCTTGCGACGTGGAAAGCGGATGTCCTGATGTTCGGCAGCAAGCGTAGCGGAATCGCGGCTCATGACAGCGAGCCTCACGGTAACTTGTCTGAAGGCTCGCGGCCTGCGCGTGTCGCTGACAACGCGCGTGTCGTTGATACTTCGCTTGTCGTTGACGCTGCCCGTGTCGTTGATAATTCGTACGTGCCGCTGCCGCGCTCGTCCGGTTCACAGAATCGCTTTTTGAGTTTGGCGGGCGAGCATTTTCGTGTGAGCTATCCGGCGGGCTTGGAGCGGCGTGAGGCGGAGAATATCCTGCGCGCGATGGAAGCGGCGCGGGCTGAGTTGGCGGGCCGCGTCAACTTCATGGCGCAAGGCTCTGGCGGGCCGCCGACGCTCGACGTGATTGTTCATGCGACGACGGGCGATTTTGTCGTGGCGACGGGGCAGCCGCCTTGGGCCGCGGCGGCGACGCGCGGACGGCGGATAGAGTTGCAGCCGCTCGCTGTGTTGCGACGGCGCGGCGTGTTGCTGACGACGCTGCGCCACGAGTACGCGCACGTCTTGATAGACGCCCTCAGCCTTGGACGCGCGCCGCGCTGGCTGGCCGAAGGACTCGCCATGCGGTTTGCCGGGGAAGGCCGCCTGCTCGCGCGCTTTGAGACGAAAGAGCCGCTTTCGCTGGACGAGTTGGAGCAGAAACTCGCGCGGCCAGCGTCGGCCACGGAGATGCGCGCGCTGTACGCGAAGGCTTACAGCGAGACGCTCGCGCTCGTCCGCGCCGAAGGCGAGAGCAATGTCTGGCGGCGCGTCGCGCGAAAAGATTAGGCGTTACAGACCGAAAGAATTAGCGATAAAAACGGCTCGCTCTGTTATTATCCCGCCTTGATTTCATCAGCCGCCGCGCGCCGTCCTCAATCGAGATGACGTGCGGCGCGGGCTGTCTCTCTCCAACTCAAAAAAAATAAGATGAAGACTAAACTTTCAATCGTGTCCGTTGTGATGTGCCTGCTCATGGCGTTTGCGATGAGGGACGCATGGGCGCAAACGCCGCGCGCTGCCGACACGGGGCGCGGCGGCAGCACATGGCTGCATCGCTGGGCCTTGACGGCGGGCAAGCGCGGGGCGTTCTTCGCGGGCAAACCCGAAACGCCCGCCTTCGTCATGAAGGAAGCCGGAATCAACGAACCATAGCGGCTGCCTTTGCCGCTTTGCGTCGTCTCGCTCAAATGGAGGTGGAGAAGATGAAAAAGGCGCCTGCCTTGACTGGCAAGTTTTACAAACTCGACAATTCGTCGTCTCACGCAATATAGTGTTACTTGACAAATCTTTTTGGTTTGTCGGAACAAATCCCTTTGGTTTGTTGGTTGATTGCCCAGTCCCATCTGTCCGGCGCCTGCACCGGACAACTCAACCGGCAGACGATAGATTGCCCAGTGTTATCAACTGAAGATGCTCTCCGGCGACGCGGGAGAGTTGTGCTTTGGCGCGCAAGCTATGGAACACTTGCTCTTTGCGCGCGGCTGCGTTGGCATGTTCTGCTTGCTCGCGCAGCGCGCAAGTGATTTGGAGGCTTTGACGGATTCTTATGTCAGTTCAAGGTCAGACGTTCACAGCTTCGCTTCCGTCCGCGCCCGACGCGTCGACGGAGGACGACCGGCGCATTCTCATCGTTGACGACGAGGAGGCGGTGCGCAGCGTCTTCGCCAGTTGCCTGGGGGCGCGCTACCTGTGCGTGACGGCGGGCGACGCGCAGGAGGCTCTGGTGCGTCTCGCCAGCCAGCCCTTCGCGCTCGTCATCGCCGACGTGCAAATGCCGGGCTTGAGCGGCATCGAACTGCTGCGCCGCATCACAGAGCACTTTCCAGATACCATCGTCATCGTCGCTTCCGGCATCGACCGCACGCAGCGCGTGCTGGACGCCGTGCGCCTCGGCGCGTTCGACTATTTGATAAAGCCCTGCGACATGGGCGTGCTCGAACTGAGCGTCGAGCGCGCACTTGAAAGACGCGCCCTGCTGCGCTCGGCGCGCCACTACAAGCAACACCTTGAGCAGCAGAACGGGGAACTCGCCAGACGCAAGGCCGAACTCGAACGCCTGCAAGCCCAGATTGTGCACAGCGAGAAGATGGCCTCGCTCGGCCAACTCGCCGCCGGAGTAGCGCACGAACTCAACAACCCCGCGGGCTTCATCTACGGCAACATGGAGATTCTCAAAAACTGCGTTGACAGTCTCGAACTCCTCTTAAAGTTTTACGACGATGCGCAGTTGCCGCCCGATGTGGCCGAGCGCGCCTCCGTCATTAAGAAGGAGATTGATTATCTGAACACGCTCGCAGACCTGCGCTCGATTGTCGCCGACTGCTACAGCGGAGCCGAGCGGATTCGTGATGTCGTTCAGAACCTGCGTCTCTTCTCGCGGCTCGACGAAGCCGAGTTGAAGAAGATTAATATTCACGAAGGTCTTGATTCCACGCTGCGCTTGCTGTCGCAATACTACGGCGCGGGCCGCGTTTCGCTCGAACGCGAGTACGGCGAGTTGCCGCTCGTGGATTGTTACGCGGGCCAACTCAATCAGGTGTGGATGAACTTGCTGGTCAACGCCGCGCACGCGATGGGCGGCAGCGAGGGGCGCGTTCGCATCACGACGCGCCTGGAAAATCAGATGGCCGTTGTTGCCATCAGCGACACGGGCAGCGGCATCGCGCCCGAACTGTTGAAGAAAATCTTCGACCCGTTCTTCACCACCAAGAAGGTCGGCGAAGGCACAGGGCTTGGACTCTCCATCGCCTACGGCATTATCAAACGCCACGGCGGCTCCATCCGCGTGCAGAGCCGCCCCGGCTTCGGCACAATCTTTACCGTCGCCATTCCGATAGACGCCGCGCGCCACCCGAAGCGCGCCGAGCAGAACAGCAACAGCGGCGGCGGCGCGGCGCACGGGCTTTCATAAACCAGCACAGGAGTTTTACTTGAAATGACTTATAAAATCATGGTCGTTGATGATGAACCGGCTAACACTCGCCTGCTCGAAAGGCTTTTTCGCGGCGACTATGAAGTGGTCATCGCCGGGAGCGGGGCGGAAGCCCTGCGCTTGTTGGAGCAACACAATGTCGCGCTCATTATGACAGACCAGCGGATGCCGGACATGACCGGCCTCGAACTGTTGCAGAAGACCGCGGGCTTGCGCCCGCACATGGTGCGAATTATTGTCACAGGCTACACGGACGTGCAAACGCTGGTCGAGGCGATTAACTCCGGCCTCGTCTACAAGTATGTCACCAAGCCTTGGGACAACGACGAACTGCGCCTCACCATCAGCCGCGCCATAGAGCATTACGAGACGAACAAATCGCGCCACGAGCTTGAGATGACAACCAAGCGACTGCTCGCGCGCCTCGATGAGATACAGCAACTCGCCACGCTCGACGAGCTTTGAGATACGCCGCCGGTTGCTTCCGCCACACAAGCCATGCGACAGACGCGGCGCAGACCAAGCGCGCGTGTCGCCTGCCTTGCGGCGAAGCGGCGTTCATCTCAATGCTTGACTAGTTTTTGCAGGCGAGCGGCGACGCGCGGCGGGTCGGACGCGCGCACTAGAACTTCGGGCGTGCGGTGCCACGCGGCGCACTCTCGCAACGCGACGGCGATGTCTTCCAGCAACTCGACGCTCACGCGCTCTCCCGGCTCTATGTAGAGCGACTTGATTTCAAAGATGCCATCTTTACGATGAGCCTTTGCGTCGAGCCGCCCGACGAGAGAGCCGCGCCGCAGAATCGGCAGCGTGAAATAGCCGTAGCGTCGCTTGGGCGCAGGCGTGTAGCACTCAATCCGGTAGTCGAAATTGAACAACTCGCGTGCGCGCGCTCTATCCCAGACCAGCGGGTCGAAGGGCGAGAGCAACGTCGTCAACTCAGGCTTGAGCCTGCCAGCCGCCGCCGCGTTGGCCAGCTTGAGATTGTCTGGATGAACGAAGGCCAAGTCCTGCCAGCCTTCGACCTGCGCCGTGAGCAAAGCTCCCTCTTCGGCCAGAGCGATGACGGCGGCGCTCGTCGCGCGTTTATCCGTGCGGAAGTAATCGCCAGCCCAACGCGCGGTCGTGATGCCGAGGGCGCGCACGGCCCTGAGCGTCAATTCGCGCCTGACTTCATCGCGTGACGGCAACTGCCGGTCGTCCCAGGCGGGCAAGACTCGCTCGCGCAGGTCATAGACGCGCTGAAAATTATGGCGGCGCGCAATCATCAACTCGCCCGCCGTAAAGAGCATCTCAAGGGCGCGCTTCTCCGTCTTCCATTCCCACCAGCCGCCGGCCTTGCCGTCCGTGCGCGCAAAGTCTGCGGCGCGCACGGCCCCTCGCTCGCGTATCAACTCAAGCAACTGTTCAATCTCACGGCGACGCTCTTCGACCCATGACTTCGAGTACTTCCAGCCCAACGTTTCCGCATCGAGCATTCGATGACGATAGAGCGGAAAGTCTTCGACGGGAAGAAAGCAGGCTTCGTGCGCCCAGTATTCGAAGAGCGCGCCTTCGGCCAGCAGTTCTTCCAGCCAGCGCGGCTCGTAATCGCCGAGGCGGCTCCACAGCACGAAGTAAGGGCTGCGCGCGACGACGTTAATCGTGTCAATCTGAAGAACGCACATGCGGCGAATCGCGCGCAGCACGTCCGCCTTGGTCGCCTGCTTCAAGGGGCGGCGTTGGAGTCCCTGCGCGGCCAGCATCAAGGCACGCGCCTGCGTCTGGTTAAGCTTCATCGAGCGAGATTCACATTGACTGGAAGAGATTGTCAACAGCGTTTCATGCGGAGCGGTTTGAAGCTGTTTCTCTTCGCGCGCGGGCGTCGTCGCGCCTACGCTTTTCTTGCATTCATCTTCTAATTGAAGCCTCACGGAAGAATCGCTTGACTTATTCACAAACTGAACTAAAGTGGAACTGTCAGTCTGTTCGCTTGCCCCGGCTTCTCACCACATAACTTGAAACTGTTCGACGAGTCGAGGCTTATGAGTTTCACTTACTTGCGCGCCTGTGCGCGCAGGCATCGCTGCCACACTGTTTCTCTCTTAACAATCCTGCGGGCTGCTTACAGCCTCGCTCTCATCGCTCTCATCATTTGCGCCGCGCAAGCTCCGGCCCACGCCGCGCCCGCTTTGATTAGCGAAGCCAACTCGACGCGCGCCATCGCGCTCGAATCCGTGACGCTGCGGCGCGAACCCTTTCAACTCACACAGCCGATTCTGTTCGGCCTCGATAGCCGCACGCGCATCATGCTCTTCGCCAGAAACGTCGAACTGCTTCCCGGCGAAGATGCCACAGCCGTCAGCGCCGAAGCCGAAGACGGCGCGGGCGTGCGCTATCCTTTGACGGTCGAGTACGTCGGCCTTGTCCCCGGATTTGAATGGATGAGTTCGGTGGTGGTCAGGCTCAACGCCAATCTGGGTGACGCGGGCGACGTGCTCATCGGCATCACCTTGCGCGGCGCGGCGAGCAATCGCGTGCGCGTCGGCATCGGCCACATCGGCGGCGGCCCGCCGGACGACGGCGTTGGCCCTCCGCCTGTGCCGGAGCTTGGCCCCGGCGCGAGCCTTCATGGCAAGCAAGTCTTCCCCGCGGACAATCCCTGGAACGAAGACATCTCCGGCCTGCCCGTTGACGCCAACTCCGGCAACCTCATCGCCAGCATGGGACTCGGCACGAGCCTGCACCCGGACTTTGGAACAGTCTGGGCGGGCGCGCCCAACGGCATCCCTTACATCGTCGTCTCCGGCTCTCAAACGAAAGTCGCCATCAACTTTACGCCGTACGGTTCTGAGAGCGACCCCGGCCCGTATCCCGTTCCGCCGGACGCTCCAATCGAAGGCGGGCCAAGCGGCAGCGGCGACCGCCACGTCATCGTCATCGACAGAGACAACTGGAAGCTCTACGAATTGTACTCGGCCTTTCCCGTCAATGGTGGCGCGAGTTGGCGCGCGTCGAGCGGCGCTGTCTTCGACTTAAACTCCAACGCCCTGCGCCCTGCCGGTTGGACTTCGGCTGACGCGGCGGGCCTGCCCGTCTTCCCCGGCCTCGTCCGCTACGATGAAGTCTTCGAGCAGCAGGAAATCAAGCACGCTCTGCGCTTCACGGCCCAACAGACGCGCCGTGCTTACGTCTCGCCCGCGCGCCATTTCGCCAGCAGCAACACCAGCCCCAACTTGCCGCCAATGGGAATGCGCGTGCGCCTCAAAGCTTCGTTCGACATCTCGCGCTACTCGCCCGCCATGCAGGTCGTCCTCAAGGCTTTGAAGAAGTACGGGATGATACTCGCGGACAACGGCTCGAACTGGTACATCAGCGGCTCGCCCGATGCGCGCTGGAACGATGACGAGTTGAACACACTGAAGGGCGTCAAAGGCTCAGACTTTGAAGTCGTGCGGATGGGAACGATTGTCACGCAATAGTTGAGGATGGAAGCGTAGCTCTTCACGTCGCTTAACAGACGACGGATGAGCTATCAGCTTGTCCGTCGTCGCTACGTCGCGGCTTATCGGCTCTGTGCCTGAGCGTACAGAGCGAGCGTTGACTTACGCCGGGATTGAGAGTAGAAAGAGCTTAACAGGCGGATATCCCCCAATTGAATTTCCTTTCTGCTATACATCAAACGAGGAAATCGTGTCTCAATCAACAGGCTGCTCGGATGAGCAGGAAGCGCCGCTTGTGATGGTTGTGGATGATGCGGACGACATCCGCCGGATGCTCAAGTTTGTGCTTGATATGCGCGGCTACAGAGTGGTGGAAGCTGCCAACGGCAGGGAAGCGGTGGAGATAGCGCAGAGCAATTGCCCCGACGTGATTCTGATGGATTTGAGCATGCCCGTGCTCGACGGCTACGGGGCGGTCAGAGAGTTGCGCCGGAGTGCGAAGACACGCTCCGCGCCGATTATCGCCATCTCCGCCCACGACACCGTTGACCATCGCAACAAAGCCTTCGCCGTCGGCTTCAACGAATATCTCACCAAGCCGATTGACTTCATTCAGGTGGCCGATCTCATCCAGCGTTTTCTAAACAAGACCGGGACTGATGCCGAAAGCTAAACGCTAATCGAAGCAGCGAGCGTTGACGAGTCGAGTGAAAGAGCAGGAGTTTGACGAGTCGAACGCGCCGCCACGCGCTCTAGTCCAGGTAGTGCTCGCCGAGCCTTGCCTGTAACGCGACGGGAACGGCTTTCCAACTAGCAACGCATAGCGTCTTGGGCGTCCAGTCGGGCGGATGCAGGCGCGAGCAGAGCCACTGTCCAGCTTGCTCCTCGTAACGCCAGCAGTAATACGGGCCGGCGGCGCGGCGGCTGTAGAACACGAGTTGTCTGCTGCCGTGCGCGTCCGCGCTCTCCGCATTGATGTAGACCCGCAGTCCGTTCATCTTAACGGTCTTTGACCTTCAAAGCTTTCGCTTAACGAGTTCGCTTCGTCGCTCAACAAGCATGTCCCGCTGCTTCGTTTATGTATTGCTCGACGAGTTTCTGAAGCACGTGCGCGTAGCGTTTGCGGTTCTCATCCGGCTCGGCGCCGGTTTTGCAGAGCCGCCAGTAGACGGCACGTCTCAACGCATCTTCGCCGCTCAAGGCGCCGCGCCAAAACAGTATGCCCGCGCGGTCGCGCCATACGCCGTCGCAAATCTCCTTCAACGTCTCCATCTTGACCGCGCTCATCAAGAGCCGTCCGGCATCACGACGAGGCTATGCGCGGCATGCTTGACGGGCGGCTTCGGCGTCAGCGTAAAAGGCACAAGACCTTGCTTGACTTCTTCGAGCGCGATGCTCGTGTTCTTGCGTTTGCGCGGGTCGGCGTCAATGCGTGGACGCGCGCCGCGCAGAAGCTGCTTGTTTCTTTGAGCCGCCACCACAATCAAGCGATACATCGAATCAATTCCCGGCCACTGCTGCGCGCCCGTCGCGAGGCCGTCGCCGTCATCTTCTGCGGTCTTTTTCGTTTCATTCATAAAGCGCTCCTCATCTCAACTGCTTCATGCCCATGCCTGCGCCAGCATCGCGGGCTGCTGGATGAGCAGGACAAGCTGCGCGTGCTCTATCGGGCGACTGCGGCTCAAATTGGCGGACGGATTATCCACTAGCCAGAAACATGCCGCGCCTTCGTCCGACGTGATGTCGTCGAGCGCGCTTTCATCCAGCCTGACCGGCTTGAACAGCAGCATTCCCATGTTGCGCGCGCGCGCCTGCATCGCTTCGCTGCTGCTCCGAAACACAGGCATCCGCAAACGTCCCTGATCCTTAACCGCAAACCAGTCGCCGTTGGCGCGTTGCAAGGCATACAACTCAATCATAAACGCATCATCTCCATCTTTAGTGACCGTCAACAAAAATCTTCACGCCGGTTTTTAAGCGGCGAGCTTGCGATTGATAATCTCGGCGCCGCGACGCGGTTGATCCACGCTCGGCGACGGCTGGCCAAGCGGAAGCAGCGGCCCATCCGTGTTTTCGCCAGAACTGTCAGGCAATTGCGCCGCTTCGTGCCGCGCGCGCGCAGTCCAAAGACGATTTGAATAGTTTGAATAAATGGGATGTTCCGGTGTCCCCGGATTATCATCATCTGACTTCATCATCGCTCTCCTTCCAAGTTGCCGCGCAGTCGGCGCGAGCCGGAATGCGACCTGCTCCGGTCCACTAAAAGACTGTCGGCTCTGAATGGTTGGCTGGTAGCTTCAGATAGTCTGGATGATTCCAGAGGGGCTGAGAAGAGAGTGAGCTGGACTCGGTTCCAATTAACTCTACGCTAGACATGATATATATGTCAAATATAGGATATATGCCGCATGCAGGACTCAACGCAAATGACGGGCGGCAAACATGGAGGCAGGAAGCGCATCGTGATTGAGATTCGGCTCGATGAATTTCTGGAAGAGCGTGGGCGGACTTTCTACTGGCTGGCGAAAGAGACGGGCATCAGCCACACGACGCTGTGGCGTTTGAAGAAGGGCAAAGCTCTGGGCATCAACTTCGGGACTTTGGAAAACATCTGCCGCGCGCTCGACTGTCAACCGGGCGACGTGCTGCGACTGGCGACGACCGCGAAGGCCATCGGCAAAAAGCGAAGCGCAAAGCGCAAGCAACGTTGAGAGCCGCCGGAACTTCGCTTTTGCCTCCGCGCGCGTTAGTCGCAACCCGGCCTTCGTAGTCAGTAGTCGCGGTGCGGAAGTGAAGCGACTTCGTTGGCCGTTAACGATGCGGCCTGCCACTGAATGGACGCCCGCCACCGGACGAACCGCTCTGACGTGGAAGCTTTCAAAGCGGAACTCTTTAGATGCGGCGCGGCTCATCAAGTCAGTCTATGCGTTCAGCCCGTCATGTTGGAAGATTGGCTCATCTCAACAGCGGCGCTCTTGGCGGGGATGGGTTGCGACAGATTGCTTCTCGCTTCAGGCTCTTTCGCGCGCGGCTTGTCTGTGGTCGTCGTCGTCGCTTTCTCCGGCGTCGCCTTAGCGGTCTTCATGCGACAGCCGCCTTCAAAAATCGCGCCCTGCTCGATAATCAAAACGGGAGTTTGAATATTGCCGTAAACCTGCGCCGTGCGTCCGAACTCAAGCCGCTCGGTGGCCACTATGTCGCCGTTGACAGTCCCGTTAATCTTCGCCGTCGCCACGTTGATGGCGGCGTCCACGCGCCCGCCCGAACTGATAATCAGCGTTCCCTTTTCTGAAGTGATGCGCCCGGTCAGATGACCGTCGATGCGCAGCATCCCTTTGAACTCGGCTTCGCCGGAGAGAACCGTTCCACCGCCGACAAAGCCGCTCATCGTGCCGTCCTTAATTTCGCGCGCGAGCGATTCGGTTTCCGTCACGGCGCGCGAGGTTAAGGGAGTTTCTATTTCAGGTCGCGCTGGCGGCTCGGCGTAAGCCGTGGGCGGGGGAGCGGCCACAGGCTGCGCGGGCGCGTTGTAGGCCGGATACTGCGGCGCCGGTTGCTTTTCGTTTTCGTTCAATTCCGCTTTCGGATGTCTACCCATTCTAAGCATGATGATGTTCCTCCGCTCGATGTCCGGGACAGAGCGCAGACGCGACACAAAACTATGGCGCCGAACGCAAACAACCCTGACTTCGGCTCTGTAGTCAATTGGTTAACGCAAAGAGTGATGAGCTATTCAATGAATGAGATTTGGGCAAGCGCTTCGCTCTCGGAAAGCTCAGCCATCATAACCGCAAAGCGGCCCCTTTAATTATTGCATTGTCCTTGTATTCGAGTTGCGGCGAGGCGATGTTCCAGATAGTCAAACAGAAGCTCTGGCGGCGCAGCGAATTTAATTGACAGTCAACGAAGCGCGGCGTTAGACTGCGCTCATATTGAAAAAGATATTGTCCCGGCGAAGTCGAATCGAACTTCTCAGCGGAGAATTATTTCTCGACGGAGCGACCGACACACTCCACGGAAATTGTGCGTTGAACCTTCTCTACAATTTTTAACTCTCGTCGGTTATTTGGTGACTTCCCCCAAATCGTTCCGCGGCCTCCCCCGGCTGTAGGAAAAACCTTCCCATTCTTAACGTCAGTTCATCAAGTTAAACGCGAGCCTTGAGGCTGTTGTCATTATTGGGGTGCGGGCCGGAAGAGCCTGACCCTTAAGTGCGAGCAGAGACGATGGTAGCGCCGCGCGCGCAGACAGGCTGCGCGCCGACCCACCAGCAAACCAGTCATCAACACAGAACGGAAAGGAGAGACAACTATGGCAGCGGAAACTGCTCCATACGGTCGGGTCACTCAGCGAGCGCCTGCGGTCAAGGAAGTGCATATTCTCTGGATCACAGCCGGATTGGGCTGTGACGGCGACACTATTTCCATCACCGCCGCGACGCAGCCGAGCATCGAGGATGTCGTGATGGGAGCGATACCGGGCCTTCCCAAAGTTCACCTGCACAATCCGGTTTTGGCTTATGAAGTCGGCGACGATTTCATGAAGTACTGGTATCAGGCCGAGCAGGGCTTGATTGACCCGTTCGTCCTCGTCGTTGAAGGCTCGATTCCGAACGAGAAGATTAAAGAGGAAGGCTACTGGGCCGCGCTCGGCAACGACCCGATGACGAACCAGCCGATTCCGACCTGCGATTGGATTGACCGTCTGGCTCCGAAGGCCGTGGCGGTCGTCGCCATCGGCACCTGCGCCACCTACGGCGGCATCCACGCGATGGCGGGCAATCCGACCGGCTGCATGGGCCTCGCCGATTATCTCGGATGGGATTTCAAATCGAAGGCCGGGCTGCCGATTGTTAACGTCCCCGGTTGTCCCGTTCAGCCGGACAACTTCATGGAGACGGTGCTCTACCTGCTCTACCAGTTGGCTGGATTAGCGCCGATGATTCCGCTCGACGAGCAACTGCGCCCGACGTGGCTCTTCGGCAAGACCGTTCACGAGGGCTGCGACCGCGCGGGCTATTACGAGCAGGCCGACTTCGCCACCGAGTACGGCTCGCCGAAGTGCATCGTCAAGCTCGGCTGTTGGGGGCCGGTCGTCAACTGCAACGTGCCGAAGCGCGGTTGGATGGCGGGCATCGGCGGTTGCCCGAACGTCGGCGGCATCTGCATCGGCTGCACGATGCCGGGCTTTCCAGACAAGTTCATGCCGTTCATGGACGAGCCGCCGGGCGCGAAGCTCTCCGCCGGGGCGATTGGCATCTACGGCAGGATGATTCGCAAACTGCGCGCCGTCACCAACACAACGGTCAACAAGGAGCCGAAGTGGCGACACACCGGCGATACACTAACGACCGGCTACAAGCCCACGAGCTACTGAGAAGGAGCGACAACAGATGAGCACGACAACGACAGTCGGGACGCAGGCTCCGGCCAAGCCCCGCACGCTGGTGGACATGAACTGGGATCCGATTACGCGCATCGTCGGCAGCCTCGGCATCTACACCAAGATTGATTTCGCCAACAAGGAGGTCGCCGAGTGCTACTCGACCTCCTCCATCTTTCGCGGTTATTCGATTTTCATGAAGGGCAAAGACCCGCGCGACGCGCACTTCATCACGAGCCGCATCTGCGGCATCTGCGGCGACAACCACGCCACCTGCGCCAACTACGCGCAGAACATGGCCTTCAACGTTCGCCCGCCCGCCCTCGGCGAGTGGATTGTCAATCTGGGCGAAGCCGCCGAGTACATGTTCGACCACAACATCTTTCAGGACAATCTGGTCGGCGTTGACTTCTGCGAGCAGATGGTCAAGGAGACGAATCCCGGCGTCTGGGAAAAAGCGAAGACGACCGAAGCCCCGCACGCCGCCGACCACGGCTACAAGACCATCGCCGACATCATGACGGCCCTCAATCCTTTCACGGGCGAGTTCTACCGCGAGACTCTGCACGTCTCGCGTTACACGCGCGAGATGTTCTGCTTGATGGAAGGCCGTCACGTTCATCCTTCGACGCTCTATCCGGGCGGCGTCGGGACGGTTCCGACCGTCCAACTCTTCACGGACTACATCGTCCGCCTGATGCGCTACTGCGAGTTTATGAAGAAGGTCGTGCCGCTGCATGACGACCTCTTCGACTTCTTCTACGAAGCCTTGCCCGGCTATGAGAAAGTGGGACAACGCCGCATCCTGCTCGGCTGTTGGGGTTCGTTTCAGGACCCCGCGGTCTGCGACTACACCTACAAGAACATGAACGAGTGGGGCAACGCGATGTTCGTCACGCCCGGCGTCATCGTTGACGGCAAACTCGTCACCACAGACCTCGTTGACATCAACCTCGGCATCCGCATCCTTTTGGGAAGCTCCTACTACGACGACTGGCAGAACGCCGAAACCTTCGTCAAGACAGACCCGCTCGGCAACGCGGTTGACCAGCGACATCCGTGGAATCAGACGACGACGCCGAGGCCGCAGAAGCGCGACTTCGACAACAAGTACACCTGGGTGATGTCGCCGCGCTGGTATCACGAAGGCGAGCAGGGCGAAGGCAGCAAGTATCTCGCGCTCGACACGGGCGGCGGGCCAATCGCTCGCCTCTGGTCAACCGCGCTGGCGGGCAAGGTGGACATCGGCTACATCAAGGCGACGGGCCACAGCGTCAAGATTTACCTGCCGCAGACGGCCATGAAGCCGGAGGTCGAGTTTGAATGGAAGATACCGAAGTGGTCGAACGCCATCGAACGCGACCGCGCCCGCACCTACTTTCAGGCTTACGCCGCCGCCGCCGCTCTACACTTTGCCGAGCAAGCCTTGGCCGAGTTGCACGCGGGCCGCACGAAAACATGGTCTGAGTTTAAGGTGCCTGACGAAGCCATCGGTTGCGGCTTTCACGAAGCGGTGCGCGGCGTTCTCTCGCATCATGTCGTTATCCGCGACGGCAAGATTGCCAACTATCACCCGTACCCGCCGACGCCTTGGAACGCCAACCCGCGCGACATCTACGGCACACCCGGCCCCTACGAAGACGCCGTGCAGAACACGCCCATCTTCGAAGAGAACGGCCCTGAAAACTTCAAGGGCATAGACATCATGCGCGCCGTCCGCAGCTTCGACCCATGCTTGCCCTGCGGCGTCCACATGTATCTCGGCAACGGCAAAGTCTTGGAGACGCGCCACTCGCCGATGTTCGGGGCGATGAAGTAAAGCAGTGACGAGTGACAAGCAGCGAGCAGCAAGTTAAAACCATCTGCGAATTTTTACTGACTGGTTTTTCTTCTTCTTGCTCGTCACTTGTCACTCGCTGCTTGTCACTATTCTTATGGACTCACAACAACTAGCGCAGCGGATTGACGAACTCGTCCGCAAGATTGAGACGATGGCCGACGCGGACGCGCGCTCTAGCTGCGTCGAGCTTCTGCAATCGCTGATGGAACTCCACGGCTCTTGCCTGGAGCGCATGCTGGAGTTGGTCGCGGAAGCCGGAGCGCCGGGCCGCGCCGTCATCGAAGGCTTTGCGCGGGACGAGTTGGTGAAAGGATTGCTGCTGCTCTACGGGCTGCATCCGGTCGCCCTCGAAACGCGCGTCATGCAGGCTCTGGACAAAGTGCGGCCTTATCTCTCTTCGCACGGCGGCAACGTCGAAGTGATTGGCATCGAGGACGGCGTAGTGCGCTTGCGACTTCAGGGAAGCTGCAAGAGTTGCCCTTCGTCCGCGATGACGCTCAAGCTCGCCATTGAAGAGGCCATCTATGAAGCCGCTCCCGACGTGACGGCTATTGAGGCCGAAGGAGTCTTTGAGCCTCCGCCGCCCGCCGTCTCAGGCTTAGTCTCTTTGGAGCGGACGCGAAGAAGCGACGACGCGGCGGCGCAGGCGGTCGTCAATGGTCACGGTTGGGAGCAGGTCAACGGCCTGTCGTCGCTCGCTCAAGGCGCGGCGCAGGCGGTCGAAGTCGGCGGGCGCACGATTCTCTTCTGTCATCTTGACGAGACGTTCTACGCCTACAGCAGCAATTGTCCCGGCTGCGGTCGGGCCTTGCCCGCAGCCGCGCTTGAGGGCGCAACGCTCGTCTGCCCTGCCTGCGAGCAACGCTACGATTGCAAGCGCGCCGGTCGCGGCTTAGACGAGCCGGGCCTCTACCTTGAGCCGTTCCCGCTGTTAATCGAACAAGGCCGGATGAAGGTGGCCGTGCCTCATCCGGCGACGAGTTGAAGGCTTTCAACCGCTCGCCCGTGGCGCGAAGGGACAAACGCGCTTCGCGCCTACGGACGACCAAGAGGAGAAGAGATGATGGACGAACATGACGCCAGGAGCGAGTCGCCCGCGCATGACGCAGGCACAGGCAAGGGCGAGGAGAAATCCTCCATGGAAGGAAAGGAGCCGGGCCGCGAAGTCACAGGCGAGACGCACGCGGGCCGTCCCGCCGGAACTTCGACGGCGCGCGATTCCACCAGCATCAATCCTGATGACGAAGGCCCGATTGACCCTGCAAGCCCGAACATGCCCGCTCCCTAAACCGCGAGCAGAGCGAACAGGCGACCGGCGGAAAATAGTTTGAGGCAGCAGATTCACAGATGAGTCAGGATTCGCGTGACAGCAGGATGAATCAATCGCCGTTGGCCGGATTGCGCCGCTTTGTGCGCCCGCGCTCCGCTGCCGTCGAACGCTGCGAACTATGCAGCGCCGAACTCGCAGCCGAACATCAACATCTGGTCGAGCCTGCGAGTCGCCAGTTGGTTTGCGCCTGCGAGCCTTGCGCCATTCTGTTCAGCGGTCAGGCGGGAACGAAATACAAGCGCGTCCCGCGCCGCATCCGCGCCTTGCCCGACTTTCAAATGACCGACGCGCAGTGGGACAGCTTGATGATTCCGATTCAACTGGCCTTCTTCTTCAATAGCTCCCCGGCGGGTCGCGTCATCGCGCTCTATCCGAGTCCGGCTGGCCCGACCGAATCGCTGCTCGCGCTCGATTCATGGAACGAGATTGTCGCCGCTAATCCAATCCTGCGGGAGATGGAGACGGACGTTGAAGCCTTGCTCGTCAAGCGCGTCGGCGGCGAGAGCGAATATTATCTTGCGCCGGTTGACGAGTGCTACAAGCTGGTCGGGCTGATTCGCGCGCACTGGCGCGGACTCTCCGGCGGCACGGAGGTCTGGCGCGAGGTCGGGCAATTCTACGCGTCACTGCAAGCGCGCTCCACCCCTGCGAAAGAGGCGCAACGTGCCTGACTTGAATTTCCAGATTGAGGGAGCCGAAGCCGTCGCCTACGCGGCGGCTCCGCTTCTGTCGTTCAAGCTGCGCGTCGAGAACACAGTCGCCGCCGAGCCGATTCACACCGTTGCGCTCCATTGCCAGATTCAGATAGAAGCCCCGCGCCGTCATTATAACGAGCAGGAGCAGGAACGCCTGCTCGACCTTTACGGCGAGCCGGACCGTTGGGGACAAACGCTGCGCACGATGCTATGGACGCACGCGAGCGTCGTCGTCAAACCGTTCGAGGGCGCGACGCTTGTTGACTTGCCAGTCCCCTGCACGTTCGACTTCAACGTGGCCGCCGCGAAATATTTCGCGGGGCTTGAGGACGGCGAAGTTCCGCTCTGCCTGCTCTTCAGCGGCACTGTCTTCTATGAAGCGGAAGACGGAGCCTTGCAGGTCTCGCAGATTTCATGGGAGAAGGAAGCGCGGTATCGCTTGCCCGTGCGCGTCTGGCAGCAGATGATGGATTTCTACTATCCGAACAGCGCGTGGCTCTCGTTGCGCCGCGATGTCTTCGACCGTCTCTACCGCTACAAGATGCGGCGCGGGATACCGACGTGGGAGCAAACGTTGGAGAGCCTTCTGCCAACTTTGGAAGAGACTGGCGAAGAGCGAGAGCTTGAGGAGAACGTGCCGTCGTGAACCTTGAACGCGTCGAAAAGATTGCCAACGCCGTGCTCTACGAGGGCTACATTCTGTACCCGTACAGAGCCTCTGCCGTGAAGAACCAGCAGCGCTGGAACTTCGGCGCTCTCTGCCCGCCCGCTTACCGCCGGGCGCAGAAGGGCACGGAAGCCTGCGTCATGCAGACGGAGTGCTTGGTGGCCGGAGACGAGCGCGCGACGCTCGACGTGAAGGCGCGCTTCCTGCACTTGCTCGCGCGCGAAGTGGGACAACTGGCGACGCCGCTGCCCGAGTTAAAGGAAGGCGTCGAGCCTGACTTTCAAACAGTCGCGGCGCTGGAAGTCGGCGGACAGCTTTATCAAACATGGCAGGAAGCGGCGGAGCGCGAAGTGAACTTGCGCGGCCTTAATCTGCGCCAACTCGTCGCCGCTGCCGAGCGACAGGCGTTCAGTTTTCCGTCAAGCAAAGAGATGGAGCCTTTGCTTGAAACGGGCGGGCCGGTGGTCGGCGTCATCGTTCGCAGCCAGCAAGCAATCGCAGGCGAAGTCGAAGTGAGAGCCGAGCAGGCGGGCGAGCGATTGTTCAAAGTAACCGTGCGTATCCTGAACCTGACGCCGTTGACGGATGCCAACAACAGGAGCCGCGATGAAGCTCTGCTGCGCTCGTTCGTCTCGACGCACACTATCCTGCGCGCACGCGACGGCGAGTTCGTCTCGCTGCTTGAGCCGCCCGAAACTTTACGCGAAGTTGCAGCCGCTTGCAGCAACGTCGGCACGTGGCCCGTCATGGTCGGAGACGAAGGCGAGCGCGATTGCCTGCTTTCATCGCCGATTATTCTCTACGATTATCCGCAGATTGCGCCCGAAAGCGCGGGCGACCTTTTCGACGGCACGGAGATAGACGAGATTCTGACGCTTCGCATCATGACGTTGACGGACGAAGAGAAGCGCGAGATGCGCGGCATAGACGAACGAGCGCGACAGATACTTGAGCGCACCGAAACGATTCCGCTTGAGCAGATGATGAAGATGCACGGCGCGATGAAAGGCAAAGCGTAGCAAGGCGAAAAGCGGAAGGGCGAACGAGAAACAGTTTCGCGGAAACAGCTTAACTTTTATCTTTCTTGATGGTGAGCGATGAACGAATGGGAATGGCAATTGCTCGAAGAGAAGACGCCTTTGAACGAGGTGCAGGTCGCGGGCGTTGAAATCAAGACAGGCGACCGCGTGCGGCTGCGTCCACGCGCCGGGGGCGACATCTTCGACCTCGCGCTCGCGGGCCAAATCGCCATCATCGAATCCATCGAGCAGGACTACGAAGACAAAGTTCATCTGGCGGTCGTCATTGAAGACGACCCCGGTTTGGATTTAGGCATGCTGCGACAGCCCGGCCATCGTTTCTTTTTCTCTCCCGAAGAGATAGAGCCGCTCGCGCTGCTCGACGACAAGGATGGACAAAGCTCTTGACGCCGCCAAGCATTCTCATCGCGGGCATCGGCAATATCTTTCTGGGCGATGACGCCTTCGGCTCGGAAGTGGCGCGGCGACTGATGGGGCGCGCGTTGCCGCCGGAAGCGCGCGTCGTGGATTTTGGAATCCGTGGCTTCGACCTCGCCTATGCGTTGCTCGACGGCTACGACGTGACAATCTTTATAGACGCGACCCCGCGCGGCGGAGAACCCGGCACGCTCTACACCATCGAGCCTGACTTGAAAGAGCTTGATAATCTGAACGACGACGCAGCGATGGTCGAGACGCACGGGATGAATCCGATGAAGGTGCTCGGCATGGTCAAGTCTATGGGCGGCGAGTTCAAGCGGATACTGCTGGTCGGGTGCGAGCCGACGCCGCTCGAATCGGAAGACGGCGAGATGGGTTTGAGCGAGCCGGTTGAGGCCGCCGTAGGCGAAGCGGTTCGGATGGTCGAATCGCTCATCTCGAAGATTCTCGAAGAGGAACGCCGCAAGGCGACTGTCTAAACGTTTGAGCAACGGCGCTCGAAGGATTAAAAGGAGCAGAAAGATGGCTACAGGTTCGGAACTTGCAAGACGACATGAGTCTTTGGAAAGAAGAGAAAGGAACTCGTCCAACATGAATATCTGGGCTATTCTCGGAGGCGTCGCGGTGGTGGCAATGGCGGTCGGTGTCATCGTTAGTTTGCCCGACATCAAACGCTACATCAAAATCAGCACGATGTAATGGCGGCCAACGAAGACATTGCCGTTCGCTACCGGATTGACCCAAAGCAGAGCCGGTTCGTCGTGCAGGCAGAGGCCAGCGGGCTGTTGTCGTTCGTCGGCCACAATCCGGTCATCGCTATTTGTGGCTTTGGCGGCGACGCGAGCTTTATTCACGGCACGTTTGCTCAGGCTTCGCTGTTGATGCTGGTGCAGGCCAACTCGCTCGCGGTCGTCGGCGAAGCCAGCGAGAAAGACCGGCCGGAGATAGAGCGCGCGATGCGCGAAGACGTTCTCGAAATCGCGCGTTATCCTGAGATTGTCTACATGAGCACGAGCGTGCAGACGACACGGATTGCCGAAGGCCGTTATCAATCGAGAATCGGCGGCAGCCTCTCGCTGCACGGCGTGACGCGTCAACAGAATGTGGACGCGGAGTTAAGCATCAACGGCGGCAATCTCTTGCGCGCTCGCGGCGAGTTCAGCTTGCGCCAGAGCGACTACAACATCAGGCAATTCTCCGCCGTCGGCGGCACGCTCAAGGTCAAAGACGACCTGCGGTTTTCGTTCGACATCGGCGCGGAAAAGCAGGGATGAAGAATGAGCGGTTGAGCGTTTGAGCCGGGTTGAGCGGCGGAAGTCGAGTCGAATCTACGGCGCGAAGAAGATGATGATGATTCGGCAACTCGTCGCTCGTCGCGCCTTCGTCTCTTCACGTTATGCATGAGCTTTCCATTGCGATGAGCATGGTGGAGATGGCTACGGAGGAAGCCGCGAGCCGTGGCGCCGCGCAGGTCAACGCGGTGCATCTGAAGTTGGGGCCGCTGTCGGGCGTGGTCAAGGAAGCTCTCCTTTTCTCCTACGAGGTGGCTTGCGCGGGCACGCCGCTTGAGGGATCGCAACTGGTCATCGAAGACGTTCCGGTCGTCGTCTATTGCCCGGCCTGCGAGGCTGAAACGTCCCCGGCTTCGCTACAGCATTTCTGCTGTCCAATCTGCGCCACCCCGACGCCGCACATCCTGCGCGG
The DNA here is from genome assembly GCA_033855775.1 of Blastocatellia bacterium. Lineage (GTDB taxonomy): Bacteria > Acidobacteriota > Blastocatellia > Pyrinomonadales > Pyrinomonadaceae > DASVTR01. The sequence goes on from JAWVFT010000013.1 coordinate 30,268, forward strand.
GAAGGAACTCGAAGTGTTTGCTTTGGAGATACAGTGATGAGCACACAGCCTCGCCTCGTCGAAGTCAGACAAAACGTGCTGAAGCAGAACGACCTGCTCGCGCGTGAACTGCGCGAACGCTTTCGCGCCGCGGGCGTCTACGTGGTCAGCCTCGTCTCAAGTCCGGGGACGGGCAAGACCGCGCTCCTCGAAAAGATGCTGACGCTGCTCAGGCCCGAACGCGCCGTCGCGGCCCTCGTCGGCGACCTTGCCACGGAGAACGACGCCGCGCGGCTCGCGCGCAGCGGCGCGCCCGTCAAACAAATCACGACCGGCACCGTCTGTCATCTAGACGCCACGATGGTCGAGAGCGCGCTCGCCGGATGGAGCCTCGACGAACTAGACGCGCTGTTTATCGAAAACGTCGGCAATCTGGTTTGCCCTTCAAGCTACGACCTCGGCGAAGATTTGCGCCTCGTGCTGCTCTCCGTGACGGAGGGCGAGGACAAGCCGCTCAAGTATCCGACGATTTTCAACACGGCGGACGTGGCCCTTATCACTAAGATGGATTTGGCCGTGGCGGTCGAGTTCGATGTGCAGGCGGCGCACGACAACATTCAACGCGTGCGCCCCGGCATGCGTGTCTTCGAGGTGTCGGCCAAGACCGGCGCAGGGATGACGGAGTGGCTACAGTTTTTACAAGCGCGGATGACGAACGGCGGCTTGACGGTTGACGGCGACTTGCCTGCTGGCAACGACTTGCCGGTTGAAGGCGACAGCCGCGTTCTCGTCTCTCATCCGTCGACGCCCGTCCACAATCCTCAATCATAAAGATGCCGACGCGAACTCAAATCATAGTCCGTGGCATTGTGCAGGGCGTGGGCTTTCGTCCGTACATCTTCTCGCTCGCGCGGCGTCGCTCGCTCAAAGGCCAAGTCTTGAACAACACTTCCGGCGTGCTCATTGATGTCGAGGGCGAAGGCTACAGCATCGAAGATTTCATCAAGGAGTTAAAGCTCAACTCGCCGCCGCTCTCGCTCATCGAGTCGGTCGAGCGCAACGACAATTTAGACCTCGCGCATTATCAGGACTTTCGCATCGTCGAAAGCTCTGCAAACGGCGAGCGGTTCACGCCCATCTCCGCAGACATCTCGACCTGCGCCGACTGCCTGCGCGAACTGTTCACGCCCGCCGACCGTCGCTATCGCTACCCCTTCATCAACTGCGTGAACTGCGGCCCGCGCTTCACTATCATCGAAGGCATCCCGTATGACCGCGCGCAGACGACGATGCGCGATTTCCGTATGTGCGCGGCGTGCCGCGACGAATACTCGAACCCGCTCGACCGTCGCTTTCATGCGGAGCCGACCGCTTGCCCGCGCTGCGGCCCGCGCCTCACTCTGACGAATGCCGAGGGCGGCGAAGTCATGCTTGATGACGGCGAAGACGCGACGGCGCGCGTGCGCCTGCTCTTGTCTGAGGGAAAGATAGTGTCCGTCAAAGGCATCGGCGGATTTCATCTGGCGTGCGATGCGCTGAACGCCTCGGCGGTCGAGCGTTTGCGGCGTAGAAAATTCAGGGAAGACAAGCCGTTCGCGTTGATGGCAAAGTCGGTCGCCGTCGTCAGAGAATACGCGCTCGTCTCGGCGGAGGAAGAAGCCCTGCTCAACTGCGAGCGGCGCCCCGTCGTGCTGCTCGAAAAGAGAATGGACGCGCGCCTCCTGCCCGAAGCGGTCGCGCCTCGCCTGCGCCAACTCGGTTTCATGCTGCCGTATTCTCCGCTTCATCATCTGCTGTTGGAAAACTCGGACGGCCCGCTGGTGATGACGAGCGGCAACGTCTCCGACGAGCCAATCTGTTATGAAGACGCCGATGCCGTCAGGCGACTCAACAAGATTGCCGACTACTTTCTCTTTCACGACCGGCGGATTCACATTCGCACGGATGATTCTGTCGCCCGCGTGACGCAAACGGGCGAGATGGTCTTGCGTCGCTCGCGCGGCTACGCGCCCGCGCCCGTCAAAGTTGACTTTAACTTCGAGCGCGAGATTCTAGCCTGTGGCGCGGAACTCAAAAACACTTTCTGTCTCGCGCGCGACCACTACGCCTTCGTCAGTCATCACATCGGCGACCTTGAAAACCTTGAGACGCTGCGCTCGTTCGAGCAAGGCATAGAGCATTACCAGCGGCTCTTTCATCTGCGGCCCGAAGTTGTCGCCTACGACCTGCACCCGGAATATCTCTCGACAAAGTACGCGCTCGCGCTCGATGAAGGGCAGACTAAAATCGGCGTCCAGCATCATCACGCGCACATCGCAAGCTGCATGGCCGACAATCGCATCGAAGGCGAACTCATCGGCGTGGCGATGGACGGCCTCGGCTTCGGCACGGACGCGCGCATGTGGGGCGGCGAATTTTTCGTCGCGGATTTTCTCACCGCCGAGCGCGTCGCGCATCTCGACTACATTCCGCTGCCCGGCGGCGCAAAGGCCATCCGCGAGCCTTGGCGCATCGCCGCCGTCTACCTGCAACGCGCGCTCGGAGATGATTTTCTCAAGCTCGAAATTCCTTTCGCGCAAACCCTTGACAGGCGCGCATGGACGACGCTGCGCCGCATGACCTTGACCAACACGAACAGCCCTAAGACATCCAGCATGGGCAGGCTCTTCGATGCCGTGTCGAGCCTGCTCGGCTTGAGAAACGTGGTCAACTATGAAGGGCAGGCGGCGATTGAGTTGGAAGCGATGGCCGAGCGCGATTGCCCGCAAAGTTATCAGTTTGACTTTGCCGCCGACAGTGGCATCATTAAGGCCGAGGCGGTCATTCGAAGCGCGGTGGAAGACTTGCTCGACAAGCTCTCTCCGCAAAGGGTCGCGGCAAAGTTTCATCTGGGCGTGGCTCATCTGATTACAAACGTCGCGCTTCATCTCAGAGACGAGCGTGGATTGAATCGTGTGGCGTTGTCGGGCGGCGTGTTTCAAAACATGCTTCTGCTCGAACATGCGCGCCGGATGCTCAAGGCGAGAGGCTTTGAGGTCTTCACACACAGCCGCGTGCCGACCAATGACGGCGGCATCTCTCTCGGTCAGGCGATGGTCGCAGGCGCGCAACTCGCGGCAGGAAGGATTGGATAAAATATGTGCTTGGCGATACCCGGCAAAATCATAGAGATTGTTGATGCGGAGAATCAGATAGCCAAAGTTGATGTCGGCGGAGTTCGCCGCAACATCAACACGGGCATGCTTGACGATACGAAGGTCGGCGACTACGTGTTGATTCACGTCGGCTTTGCGATGAGCAAGATTGACGAGCGCGAAGCCGAAGAGACGCTCCGCGTGTTGAAGGAAATCGGAGAGTTTGAATCCGAGTTTGACCAGTTCAGTACTTCCATCGAGTAAGCTTTACGAGGAACCAGCAAGATGAGCAAGGCAGCTTCGGACGATTTTTCGCGGGCCTTTTATCCTTTCCTGCATGATGACGAAAAGCAGCCGCAGGACTTGATGGAGGAACTGCGCTTCTCGCTCCTTGAGAAGGCGCGCGAGAGCGTCGAGGTCAAGGCCAGATTCTTTGAAGAGAACAAGGACACGATTCTCGCGGCCTCGCTTGCGATGGCTCGGAGCTTTCATCGCGGGCGCAAGATGCTGGTCTGCGGCAACGGCGGCTCGGCGACCGACGCGCAGCACATCGCGGTCGAGTTCATGCATCCCGTCATCGTCGGGCGCAAGGCTTTGCCCGCCATTTGCCTGACGAGCGATATGGCGATGGTGACAGCCGTCGCTAACGACGTTGGCTTCGATGATGTCTTCACGCGGCAGATTATCGCGCTCGGGGTTGAAGGCGACATCCTGATGGGCATCTCGACGAGCGGCAACTCGGAAAATCTGATGCACGCCTTTGCCACGGCGCGACGGATGAAGATGCTGACCATCGGTTATGCCGGAAGCGACGGCGGCAGGATGGCCGGGATGCAGGCCGCGGGCTTGCTCGATTTTTGCCTGACCGTGCCGACTTCGAGCATTCATCGAATACAGGAAACGCACGTCGCTCTGTATCACATCACATGGGACATGGTTCACACGTTCTTGCAGCATCGTTCGTTGGTCGAAGAGCAAACGAAAGTCTGAAGTCGAAAGCTTCGATTCGCCGAGTCGAGGGATGAAAAACTTTTTCGGCTCATGACTCTACAAGCTGCGCGCTTCAGACTCTCATTGGAGGTCTTATGAAATTTATAGACGAATACAGGCAGGGCGACATCGCGCACAAACTGGCGGAGCAGATAGCGCGCTTGACCGCGCGCCCGCTCAAAATCATGGAGGTCTGCGGCGGCCACACGCACACCATCTTCAAGTACGGGATAGAAGATTTGCTGCCCGACAATATCACTATGATTCATGGGCCGGGCTGTCCCGTCTGCGTCATTCCTCTGGGGCGCGTTGACGACGCCATCTCGATTGCGGAGCAGCCCGGTGTTATCTTCACGACCTTCGGCGACGCGATGCGCGTTCCCGGCTCAAAGACCAGCTTGCTCGACGCGAAGGCTTCCGGCGCGGACGTGCGGATGGTCTACTCGCCGCTCGACGCTTTGAAGATTGCGAAGAAGAACCCGGAACGCCAGGTCGTGTGGCTCGCGCTCGGCTTTGAAACTACTGCGCCTTCGACCGCGATGACCATTCTCCAAGCGGCCAAAGAAGGCGTCGAGAATTTCAGCGCCTTCTGTAATCACATCACGATTGTGCCTGCGCTCAAAGCCCTGCTCGATTCGCCGGATTTGCAACTCGACGGCTTTCTGGGGCCGGGCCACGTCAGCACAGTGATTGGCACGCGCCCTTACGAATTTGTCCCGCGCGAGTACGGCAAGCCGGTCGCCGTCGCCGGTTTCGAGCCGTTGGACATACTGCAATCCATCTACATGATTGTCAGGCAAGTGGTCGAAGGGCGCGCGGAAGTCGAGAATCAATATGCGCGCTGCATCAACCGCGACGGCAATCGCAAAGCTCTGGAAGTTCTCTTCGAAGTCTTCGAGCCGCGCGACTATTTCGAGTGGCGCGGGCTTGGCTCCATCGCGCACAGCGGGATGAAGCTACGACGAAAGTATGCGGCCTTCGATGCGGAGTTAAAGTTCAATGTGCCGGGCTTGCGCATCGCCGACCCGAAGGCTTGCCAGTGCGGCGAGATACTGAAGGGCGTGAAGCGGCCATGGGAGTGCAAGGTCTTCGGCACGGCCTGCACGCCGGAGACGCCCATCGGCTCTTGCATGGTGTCGAGCGAAGGCGCGTGCGCCGCTTATTATAACTTCGGGCGGCTGTCGAAAATTGCAGAGCGTTCGTCCTCAAACGGCGAAGGCAAAGTCGCGGCGGCGGCGTTGAATGTGACGGTCTAAAAGCTGACGGTGGCGTAACGAAGCGACTGCCCGCTTGCGTTCATGAGCGACGCGAAAGCGAGTCTGCCACCAGCGAGTCTGTCGTCTCAGCCGAAACTCTTGAAAGCGATGTGATGAAAGATGACCAGCGACTTTAGCCCTTCGCCGCTCTTCGAGAGAGTCGAACGCGCGCGGCGTAGAAAGCACAAGTTCAGAGACGAGCAGATTACGCTCGCGCACGGCAGCGGTGGCCGCGCCATGCATGAACTCATCGAAGGTCTCTTTCTGGAATACCTGCGCAACCCGCTGCTCGAAGCTTTGGAAGACCAGGCGGTCTTCGAGCTGCCGAACGGCACAAGCCCCGCGCGCCTTGCCTTCACCACAGACTCTTATGTCGTCACTCCCATCTTTTTTCCCGGCGGCGACATAGGTCGCCTCGCCATTAACGGCACCGTCAACGACTTGTGCATGAGCGGCGCGCGACCGCTCTATCTGTCGGTCGGCTTCATCCTCGAAGAAGGCTTTCCCGTCGCCGACTTGAAACGCATCCTCGCCTCGATGCGCGAGGCCGCGACGGAAGCGGGAGTCGAAGTCGTCACGGGCGACACGAAGGTCGTGCAGAAGGGAAGCGCCGACAAGATTTTCATCAACACTTCGGGCATCGGCGTTGTCGAATCAAACATTCGTCTGTCCGCCACGCGCGCAGAAGTGGGCGACAAGGTGATTGTCAGTGGCCGCGTCGGCGACCACGGGACGACCATCATGATTGCGCGCGGCGAGCTTGAGCTTGAGACGGAGATTGAGAGCGACACGGCCCCGCTCGGCTCTCTCGTCCGCGAGATGATTGAAGAAGCGAGCCGTCTTCATTCGTTAGACGCGATTCACTGCTTGCGCGACCCGACGCGCGGCGGCGTCGCCACGACCTTGAACGAACTCGCGCTCAGTTCCGAAGTCTGCATAGAGATTCAGGAAGAGCTCGTTCCGGTGCGCGAGGAAGTGAAGGGCGCGTGCGAGATTCTGGGCCTCGACCCGCTCTACGTCGCCAACGAAGGAAGGCTGCTGGCGATAGTCTCGGCAGACATCGCCGCGCCGCTCGTCGAGCGCATGCGAGCGAACGTTTACGGCGCGGATGCCTGCATCATCGGCGAAGTGAAAGCGGAGCCGCGCGGCATCGTTGCGATGCGAACGGGCTTTGGCGGCACGCGCATCGTTGATATGCTCGTCGGCGAGCAGTTGCCACGAATCTGCTGAGCCTCGCGGTCAGTCGTCGTTGGCTGTCGCTCACGAAGATTGTTGAATGACCGCGACGGCTGCTTTCATCCCGCGCCGTCGTCAAGGCCGATGACCGAAGGCTGATAACTAACTGCCGTTTGCTGAACGCCGATAGTTTGATTGTTTCTTTATTGATTGCTTCATTGCTGCATCGTTGGTCGCTTCATTTATGCTCACATTTTCCACCGGCTCGATTCTCTTGTTCGGCTTTCTGCTCGGCCTCAAGCACGCGGTCGAGGCAGACCATCTGGCAGCCGTGTCAACCATCGTCAGCGAGCGCAAGAGCCTGCTGAGTTCATCGCTGGTCGGCGGCCTCTGGGGCGTCGGCCACACCATCTCGCTCATCATCGCGGGCGTCGTCGTCATTCTCTTCCACTTTGAGATTAGCGAAAAGATGTCGCAGGCTCTTGAGTTCTGCGTCGGGCTGATGCTGGTCGCGCTCGGAGTCAACGCTCTGCGGAAACTCGCGCGCGGCGGACATCTTCATCTGCACGTTCACCAGCACGGCGGACGCGCGCACATACACCCGCACGTTCACGACCATTCGCCTGAGACGCATGACGACTCGCCTGACACTCATGACGGCTCGCATGAAGCTCATGACGGCCCGGCGGAGACGATTGCTCCGACGCATCACGGCCTGCGGCTCGGCGCGCGCCCGCTCCTGGTGGGAATGTTGCACGGGTTCGCAGGAAGCGCGGCGTTGATGTTGATGGTTCTCTCGACCATCCCGTCGCCGCTCCTCGGGTTCGCCTACATCGTCGTCTTCGGCGTCGGCTCAATCGGCGGCATGATGTTGATGAGCGCGCTCGTCGGCCTGCCAGTCTATCTGACGGCGGCGCGCTTCAATCGCGCGAATCTCACCGTGCGCGGGATGGCCGGTCTTTTCAGTCTCAGCTTCGGACTCTTTATGCTCTACGAGATTGGCTTCATCAAAGGTTTGTTTCGCTGATTAAGCCGGGATGGCTCTCGTCGTCTTTAACATCCGCGACCGCTAAAGCTCTTCATCAATCCGCAGTTCTGCTCAACTCGCATTGAGTCATTCGCGCCCCCCCGCTTTTAAGGGAACAACAATGTGCCCGGCAAAGAAGAAAAGCTCAAAGGCAGCAAAGAAGACGAAGGCCGCGCGCGGCAGCACGAAGGTCGTTGACGTTGAAGCGAAAGCCGACGCCGCCAAGGCTGTGGCCTTGAATGATGAGCCGAAGGAGCCTGACACGCCGGAAGAATTGTTTGCGGTCGAACCCTACGAGGCGTCGCAAGTCAGCTGCACGGGCGGCGGCGCGTGGACGGGACGAAAGTTTACCCGATTGACTGGCAAAGCGAAGAGCATGCCGACGGCGAAATCTGGTCTGCCGCTCTGTGGAACATCTACCGCGCCATCGGCGGCGACTCTGCGAATGCTGCGGAGCGTTTGGCCGCGCGCGATGCCTTGCTCAAGACCTTGATACTGAGTCATCACATGCTCGCCGCCAACGCCAGCATGCCGGACGGGGCGGAGGCCGTCATGAACACGGACGCCGCTCTGCCGGAATATCGCGGCCGGCGCTTGAGAGAGATGCTCGACAGCTTTCACGCGCGCGGCCTCCTGCGCTCGGAAGCCGGAGTTGACCTCTGGATGAAAGATGAAGCGAACGATGACGGGGCCAATCAATCCGGCGCGCTCTTCGAGGATTCGCCGGACCTCTGGATTCGGAACACGGACGACAACGGCGCGCTTCATCAGAATCCTGAGTCCGGCCAAGACAACTGGTTCTATGCGCGCGTCCGCAATCGCGGCGTGCGGGCGGCCAGAGCCTTTGTCGTCACGTTCAATGTGAAGTCCTTCTTCGCCGGGACGCAGTTCGTCTATCCGTTCGACTGGACGCCTTTCATCAGCGCGTCGGTCGGCTATAATCTTGCGTCCGGCGCGGCGGTCGTCCTGAAGGCAAGGTGGCCGCGGGCTCTCGTGCCGCCGGTCGGAACCGGAGCACGCTGGCTGGCTTCCGTCTACACGCCGCTTGACGCTGCTCCTGCGGGCAGCCACGCCTGGGAGCACAACAATCTGGCGGTAAAGAGCCTGTCTATCGTTGACCACCTGGCGGGCAACAATGCTCCTTCCGCTCAGCCTGCCGCCGCGCCGCCCTTTGGCGCCAGCGATGAAATGCAGCGTTTCGTCTGATGCAGCGCTGCGTCAGCGATGCGTACCGCTGTGTAGACGAAGCTGAACACGTTAGAGACGACGCGTGCCACGTCAGCGTTCATCCATACCGCCTCGAAGTTCGCCCGTACCGCGTCAGAGATGAAGTGGAACACGTTGACGATGAAGTGGAGCACATGAACGAACGAGTGGAACATGTGTACGCCGGACTGGAACACGTGAACGCCAGAGAATATCAGTCGTACGACACAGTGGAACACGCGTACGACGGCGCATATCACTCGCACGATGGAGTGGAACATGCGTACGACGGATAATATCAGTCGTACGACGAATAATATCACTCGTACGACGGCGCGTACCGCGTGTACGACCCCTTGCATCCCCTAAAATCGTATGCTTTTCATGCAAATGTTGCTCTCACCACCCGAAACACGCCAAAGATGTTAAACGACTCCGCCACATCCCCATCTCGCGCTGAGCTGCAGCCAATCGCCGCGCCTCTTCCCTGCTCCCTGCCAGTAAGTGGTCAATGTCGCTCGCCACCCACGCAAACGTATCTCCCTGCTCCACGATGACAATCGGCACGCTCTGCCTGTGCGCCAGCCCTCTGGTAAAGGCTGCCAGTTCCCGCGCCGTGGTATCCATTAACACTTCATCGAACAACAGCAGCGAATATTCAAGATGCTTGATGAAGGAACGCGCCACACAGGCAGCCGGAGCGCGCACTATCCAGCAATCCTCCAACTCGCCTTCGAGATACTTCAACAACTGGCAATCAAGGCCGACATAGAGCAGGCGGCAGGGTCGAGCCGAGAGGCGACGATATAAAGCTCTGGCGTGATAAGAGGGTTCATCCTCTGTTATCATGTGCATGAGTTAGTTGAAAATAAGGCAACGGCAAATGCGACGGCTCATCCTCAAGAGTGGAGTAAATGAGCATCGCCGTTGAGCATGAAAGGTTCATACTCACGGCGAACAAGTTGCGCGAATACATTCTATCCGGTACACCGGATAGACGCAAGCTGTTTTGTGAAACTCGCACCCTATCAGGAGGCCACTCCTGATGGGCAACGCGCGCCGGAGGCCAAAACGCCTAGCGGAAAAACTGTTACAGATTCGATTGACTCTTGGTCTTTCTCAAACTGAGATGTACGGGCGGTTAAGCGTTGAAGATGAAATTCTCTACACAAGAATCTCGGATTACGAGTTAGACAAAGCCGAGCCAACGCTGATGGTTCTTCTACGCTATGCTCGCGTGGCGGGTGTGAGCATGGAAACTCTTGTAGATGACGAGATGGACTTGCCCGCCAAACTGAAACAATCACGCCGCTAGTCTGCCCGGCAATAAAGGCGTCTTAGTCTATTAATGAGCAAAGCCAATTAGCAGACAAGTGGCATAAAAACAGATGGAGGTTTCTGCCATGAAGAAGAATTATCCAGACGTTTCAGAGCTATTTAAGATGAAGGCAGAATGGCGACAGCGACAAGTCTCACGTCCCTTGACGGAAAAACTGGAAACCGCCAATAGGCTTCGACAGCTAGCTCAAGAGATTCCTAAACTCAGTAAACCTCAGACCTCAAAAACCCGCGCCACCAAAGCGAGTAAATAAGCCGCGACAATTCCTTGACTAATAATGTGATGAGGAATAAATTGCGCGCATCATCCATGTCGGATTAAGACGTGTCTTAATCCTGTTGCAGGAGACGCGCCTCTAATCTGTCCCAAGCGCCTCTCTTAATCTCTTACAATTGACTTCAGAAAGGAGTCCCTCGTATGCGTAAGCTTCTAATTCCAACCATCCTCTGCTTAGCCCTCGTCGCTATTCCGGCGCCGACTCAGCAAGCGAAAGCCAGCGGCGCGGCAAACAAGAAAGCCATGGCTGGCTGCGAGGTTGAGCAAATCATTTCAATCACAGCGCAGGTCGCTGCCGAGGCAGCCTGCTCGACCGGCACACAGCAAGAATGCATAGATGCGCGGAGCGCGGCGTTACGCGCCAGCATCCGCTTTCTCGCATGCATGAGCAGACCTAACCCCGGAAATTGAGGGCGCGCTTTGAAGCTTAAGGAAAGCCCCGCCCTAACAAGTGGGGCTTTCCTCTGTACAAGACGCGCCGCGAACGCTTTCGCCGGAAAGCTCAAAAGCAGTGTGATGATAGAGAAAAAGAGATACTGACTCGCCAATCGTTTCGGGAAACTCAAAGGCGAGAAGGAAGCGAAACTTACGACCTGAAGGCTAACTCACTTGCGACGTTTATCAGGCTCTTTCGCCACGCCCTTAAACTTCTTGTGGTCTTCCTTAACATCCATGAACTCGCCCGCATGCGAACTGTTCGGGTCTTCATTACGCTTCACGTATTCATCAGTCAAAGGATTCTTGACCTGCGTTCGTTTCTTCACCGCCCCCTTGCGAGAACCCTCACCCGTATTCTTAGCCATCCTCGTTCGCCCCCCTTTTGAAACTGCCCCACATGGAAACATCCATGCCCTGCTTACCGTCGCCCGATGATAAATCCCACAAATCAAAACCTGCAAGCGCAATAACGTCGAGACCATTTTTCACCCGATTAAATCGAACTTTGGCGATGCGCTGAGGGTGGATACCTGCTAATCAGGACGATACTTCGTTCGCACCGCGGTTGATTGTCGCTTTGTCGTGTGAAATCCCCGTAAAAATCGGTTTGATGGTCAATGGGTGCGAACGAAGTATCTGTTTGGGGGCTTGCCGCGTCAATTTCGCGGGGTGGCGGGGGAGGGAAGTTAAGTGGCTGTGAAAAGCGGCGTTTAGTGGCGTAGTCAAATCTTTTGTAGGTGTGGCACAACGGTTGTAATGGGAGAGGGCGGATGATTGAGAGGAAGAATCAGGAGCGCAAGCTTAAAAGACTCCTGAGCCGCGCGTGACGAAACGGAGCACGCCGCGCAGTCCTTTCAAACGTCGTCGCTCTCTAAATCTTTTACGACTAAAATTGCACCGGTGAATTGCCCGGCCCAACGCGCCGCTCCCCGGTAACATGAGCACAAAGGAGAATCCCCATGTTGCGCCGCCTCGCCACTTACATCATCACAGTCACGTTGCTCTTGACCTCTCTTGCCCCTTTCAACTCGTTTGCCGCTCCCGCGCCCCGCAGCCAGAACAGCAGCCAGCAGCGGCGTGAACGCAAGCTCGCGCCGGAACTGGAAACCGCCACGAGCGGCACGATTCGCGTCATCATTCAAAGCAAAGGCCGCTCTACCGCGGCGCAGGACGCGGCTGTCGCGGCCAGGGGCGGACACAAGCGCAAGGCTCTCGAATCGCTCGACGCGATGGTCGCGGACGTTCCCGCCAGCGCGCTCGGCGACCTAGCCGCCCGCGAAGACATTGCTTACGTTTCGCCCGACCGTCGCGTCCAAGCCCAGATGGACGTGACCGGTGAAGCCGTCGGCGCGAAACTGGTCAAGCAAGGCTTCGCGGGCGCTCCCGGCTTTACGGGCAAGGGCGTCGGCATCGCCATCATCGACAGCGGCATCAGTTCCACTCACCCGGACTTTAAGAAGAACAACAACCAATCGCGCATCGTCGCCGCCGTCAACTTCACGGATGGCGCAGCGGGCGACCGCGCGGGTCACGGCACGGGCGTCGCGGGCGTCGCCGCAGGCAACGGCGCGGCCTCGACGGGCTACGCAGGCAACTACGCTGGCATCGCGCCGGAAGCCAACCTCGTTGACCTCAAAGCCCTCGACGAAAACGGCGCAGGCTCGACCGCAGACGTGCTCGACGCCATCAACTGGGCCATCGCTCATCGCGCCCAACACAACATACGCATCATCAATATGAGCCTCGGCACGCCCGTCCGCGAATCTTTCCGCACAGACCCGCTCTCGCGGGCCGTGGCGCGCGCCACGCAGGCCGGAATCGTCGTCGTGTGCAGCGCGGGCAACAACGGTCGCAGCGAAGAGATCACAGGCTACGACGCGAACGGCGACCCCATCTATCGCCTCGTCTACGGAGCCATCAACAGCCCCGGCAACAGCCCTTACGCCATCACCGTCGGCGCCACAGACACGCACGGCACCGCCAGGCGTTCCGACGACACCCTAGCCTCTTTCTCTTCCAAAGGCCCTACGCAGTTTGACCACAACGCCAAGCCCGACGTGGTTGCGCCCGGTCGTCGTCTCGTCGCCCCCATGTCCCTCGATACCCCCAACTCCGCAATCGGCCACGAAGACCGCATCATCGCCCCCGCCAACGCCAACGCCCGCCCCAACTCTTACTTCAAATATTCGGGCACCTCGTTTGCCGCGCCCGTCGTCTCCGGCATCGTGGCCCTGATGCTCGACGCCAACAAGTCTCTCACCCCGGCGCTCGTCAAGAGCGTGCTGATGCGCACGGCGCAGGCTCTCCCCGCCTCACAGTTCGTCAGCAAGACGCAGAACTTCATCAGTCAGGGCGCCGGGCAAGTTAACGCGCCTTTGGCCGTCGAGATGGCGCGCGCCATCGTCCCGAACGCAGACCACCTCAACGCGGGCGACAAGATTTTCAAAAATAACGCGAATCTCAACACCCTCAGCCAGTCGGTCAACATCGGCGGCGAAACCGTGCAGGCGAGCAAGCGCGTGCTCTACGGCAACGGCGTCATCTTCGCCAATCGCCCCCTGCTCACCAACGGCATCATGCTCAGCGATGGAATACTGCTATCGGACGGCATCTTGCTGTCAGACGGCATCCTTCTCACAGACTAACTAAGCATCACCGGGGAGAAAGAGAGAGAGCGGAGTCCTGCCACTCCGCTCTCTCTTTTTTGTTTCGTCAGCGTCTCTCTTCCTGCGGTTTCTTAAACTATTCGCGCGCCGTCTCAAGGGCAAACGCCGCAGGCGGGGTTCGGCAATCAGAGAATCAAGACGCTCACTCAGGCAGATGTTGAAGGCTATAAAAATTGAAGCTGCTTGACGCTTCAATCCTACGGGGCGAGCAGGGCAGGCTCTGATGCTTCGCATCGAGGTTGAAAATTGTCTGCCGGCGGCAAGGTCTACTTTATTTGTTGCACAAGAATCGTATCATGCATGAAAGGTCTTTCTTCCCACTTTATACTGCCCGTCATTTCAGTACGGCCAATGCCCTGTATCGTCGCTTCTATCTCCATGCCGACATCACTCTTCGTTGTCGGAAATTTCATGGATACCCGGTTTCCTTTTAATGTCCATGAGCCGCTGCGAGAGCTTATCGGAACCTTCTCGCCTTCTTTGCCGCTAGCTTTTTCAGTTACTTTGCCGCCAGCATTGAACTCGTAAACTCTCACGTATTGGCCGCTTTGCTTGCCCTTCCAGACAGTTCCTTCCAGATTTATCTCAGGCGTGGATGAAGGCTCTGGTATGGGAGCCTCCATATTGAGCGTCTGATTGTTGTTTAAGACGGTAGCCGTATTAGTAGCGTTGGCTGGCGCCGCGCTTATCTTGGCGGCATTCTCATTCGTGCTGTCAGCCCGATTGGCGTTGATGAAAATGATAAGACCGATTATCAGTAATGCGCCGACTCCAACCATAATCAAAAGCGAGCGGTAGGATTCTCTGGAAGGCTGCGCGGAAAAAGGCGCGCGGCGCGGCAAGGCAACTTTCAGGGCTGGCTCCGCAATGGACGAAACTGATTCTTCCGGCTGCTGTCGTGGCTGAGGGCTGGCAATGGTCTGCGCCAACTCTTGTTTTATCTTCTCTTGAGGTCGCAGCGTTTCTGTCTGTGGCGGCTCGGTTGGCCTAGGCTCAGGAATGACCAGCGTGGCTTGCGGGTCGAACGGCGCGTTAAGCAAAGACCCGTCAGCCAAACAAAAGGTGAACGTGTCCTCAAAAGTGCGATTGCAGGTCGGGCAGCTTTTCATCGGACTCTTAACTCGGGGCAGATTTCAAATCCGAACGGCTGAGCATCTTATCCTATGTTTGACAATCGGCGTGAGAATTTCTTGCTGCGGAGACGGCGGCTATTCTTGCAGCCTTTCAAGTGAAAACCACGGCGGTAGTGGCGTCGACGCCTTAACATGGCGATTCGTCAGTCAACCCGATGAGGTCAAAACATTGGAAAGCGCGATGGCGGATATGAATGTGGGCATAAAGCGCTAACGGGCATCACTTGGGCGCCCGTTAGCGCTTATAGATTTTAACTCTGCTCACTTGTAACTCGAAAGGTCTATGGCAAAGCAGACGATTTTGTTCTGCGAGCCTTCGAGGAGGGCTGAGCCGAAGAGGAGCGTGGTTCGCGTGCCGTCCTTACGGATGAATTCTCGCTCAAAGGGCGTGCAGGCTCCTGTGTCGCGCATTTGGGCAAAGGCTCTTTCGTCGAGCGCGCTCTTGTCCTTGACGGTGGCAGCTTCCCAGTTTATCTGGCCCGCCTCCAAATCCGCGCGCGTGTAGCGGAGCATTTCAAGGAAGGCATCGTTGGCCTGGGTGATGCGGCCCTTCAAGTCCCAGAACATGATGCCGATCATGTTTGAATCAGAGAGACGACGAAAACGCGACTCGCTTTCGCGCAGCGCAGCCTCGACGCGCTGGCGCGCGGCCAACTCGTTTCTCAATTGCAGGTTCATGTCGGCCAGTTCGACTGTTCGCTCTCTGACGCGCTGTTCCAGTATGGTCTGCGCTTCGTAGAGCGCTTCTTCCTCGCGTTCGAGGTCCGCGACCTGGAGGCTGAGGTCGTTGGCCTTCTGCTGCATTCGCTGGCGCCTGGAAGCGTCAGCCGATGAATCCAGCAGCAAGACCCACGTGCCGCCATCGCGGCTGAAGAGATAAACGTCCGCATAGAGGCCATCGCCCGTGCTCATGTGCGGCAGAAAAAGGTTGCGCGTCTCAAGCGGCAGCAACCCTTGTAGAAAAGGGATGTGCTCGCCGACATCCATGTTCGGCTGAAGCCCGCTGATGCCGTAGGACGACAAATCGCCGCCCCACTCCGTCAGTCCCTCCGCGCCGCCTACCAGCAGGTAGGCGGGCGAGCGGCGGTCTTCGGTCAACTCAAGAATGAAATCGCGTATGGGGGTTGGAAGTTCGGCCATCTCAAGTCTCCATCATCTTTCGCGCGAGAGTTAAAAAAGCTTCTTCGACGCCCGCGCCCGTCTTGGCGCTGGTCTCTATGACGTGCCAGCCTTTGGCTGCCAACGCTTCCATCTCGCGCGCGTCAAGGCTCCACTGTTCGATGAGGTCTGCTTTGTTAATCAAGAGCAGATAGGGGACGGGGCCGATTGTCTCCTGCGCGCGGACCTGAATCTCCAGCGCCTTGTAGAGCGTCTCCTGCCGCGTGCCGTCGGCCACCAGCAGATAACCGGCAGCGCCGCGCAGGTAAGACTTGCGAAGGTCGTTCACCGTCTCCGCTCCTTCGATGTCCCAGAGCAGCAGCATCAATTCCTGCCCGGCAGCCTGCACCAGCTTCTTGTCTATCTTGACGCCGACCGTCGTGTGATACTTATCCGAGTAAATGCTTTCGACAAAACGCCGGACGAGGCTGGTCTTGCCAACAGCAAAAGTGCCGAGCATGCAAATCTTTTTCTGAATCATAAATGAAGCGCCTCGCTATCAACGATGAATGGAGAGCAGTTTTGAGCCGTCGGTTTTCAGTCAAAGATAGGTTTCGACCAAAGAGCGAAAGCGCATAACTGCCAGCGCCAAACTGAAAACTAGTTCATCGTTTCTTCTGCCTCCGTCAGGATAATCTTAAAACTCACGCTCCGGTTGGCGGCGCGGTCGGCCTCTGTGCGTTCGTCGCGCGGTTTTTCTTTCGAGCCCATGGGAGCGATGGCCAGATGTTCCGCATGCAGCGGTAATCTGGCCTGTAGTTCATTGGCGACAGCTTCGGCGCGTCCGCGGCTGAGCGCGCCATTGCGTTCCTCCGTCCCGCTGCCGTCGGCGTGCCCCGTGATTTCCAGCCGGACAGTCTTCTTCATCGCCTGCGCGAGGGATTGCAGGCGCTCGATGTCGGCCACCAATTGCCTGAGCGCCTCTTCCTGTCCGGGCACAAGCTGCGTTTGGTCAAGCTCGAAGAGCAGCCGTGGGTTTTCGATGCGGTCGAGGTCGAGCAGCTTGTCTTCCCTGAGTTGGCCGAGGCCGGGAATAAAACGCACAACGCGGCGCGTCTCCGTAATCCACTGGCGCGAGGCAAAGCCTTCGGCTTCCAGCACGCTGCCATCAACACTGAGCTACACCGTCGCCGGAGGAGCTAGCAATTGATGCGCTCTGGCCAGCACAAACTCCGGGCTCAACGCCTGAAACGGCTGCCAGTGGCCCACGACATTGGCCGCGTCAACTTTCGCTTCCGGCAGCAGCGTCAAAGGGTCGCGGGCCAGCGGGTCGCGCAAGCCGTTGATGAAATATTTCCCATCACGCTTTCCCGTCTCCGTGACGACGACGCCCGGCTCGCTTTTGACTCTCTCAACATACGCGTCCCAACGACGCGCGCTGCGCCACGCGAAGAAACCCCACAGCAGCAACGCCAGCACGACGACGCCCAGGATGACAAGGAGCGGCATCAACTGTCGCTTCATGCTCGCGGATTGATGCCCGGAATCGAACTGCGAGTCGAGGCAATCTTCAAGGAGCGGCTTCGTCGGCTCGAAGACTGCGGCGTCGCCCGAAAAATCCACGAGCGCATCGTGATACTGTAGATGGATGTTCTCTATCGTCGCGCGGAAGACCTCCCGCAACTCCTGCGGCGCAGTTCCACGGATGACGCCCGCTAAGATAGCCAGCGGCCCCTGTTCAATCCAGACGGTCAACTCGCCGACCTGCATCGTTTCCAGTTGGTCGCCCGCGCGCGTGCTGAAAGAGTCTTGAACGAAGTCCTGGATGGCCGTCAGCATCCCCGAAACCATGTCGGCATCCTGCGCCGCCACGTTCGCCGCCATCGCATGTTGCAGCAGCAGCCCGGTCTCTTTATGAATCAGAAAAACCTGCTCGACGCGATAGAGCAGCGTGTGCAGCATGACGACTTCGGCAAACGGCTTGCCCGTTCGCCACGCTTCGAATCGCCACTTCAATCCCTGCACAGAGAGGCTGTGCGTCATGCTCTGATTGAGCGACTGCACCATGCCGCCGAGCGCGGCGGCGATAGCTTTGCGAATCGCAGGCCCCATGACGGGGAAGATGGCATCGACGAGCGGCTGCGGATTCTTGCGAACCGAGCGTTCAAGCGCGCCCGTGATGGTCGGAGCCAGAGCTTCGGAGAGTTCGTTGTCTGCGCGTGAACAGACGGCGACGGCCGCGGGCAACACGCGGCTCACCTCTTTAAGCTGCCGGTGCGGGTCTGCCAGCCGCGTGTGAATGTCGGCAATCTGCGCTTCAGCCGGGCCGAGCAAAAGGCTCCGAAGCTCAGCCATGCTCTCATCGCCCGCCGCGGGGTAGTCGGCAGGCGGGGCTTCATCCAACACCCCATGCTCAAAGGGATCGCTCATCAGAGTCTCTAGTCCGCGAGATTAGTTCAAGCGCACGCGCGCGCGCCACCCGTGTGGAACCGGCAAAGGCCGCAGCCTGACTAATCGCCGCCGGGAATCTTGAACTCGTTGTTGAGCCTGAGCGACACTTCGGTGAAGAGGGCTGCGAGGCTGGCGCGGTCGGTCTTGGCATGGCCCAACTCCGCCACTTCTCTCTCAAGCAACGACTGAAGCTCGTTGTGCTTCTGGCGAATCTCGTCACTCAGAGTCCGCGACTGGTCCAGTAGCTGCTGGCGCAAATCGCGCTGGCCGCGTGTGGTCTGCTCGTCAAACTGCGCGAGCTTGCTCTCCAAAGCTTTTCCCATCTCCTGAAGGTCGCGCGTTAAGCCCTGCACGGATTCATTGCGCGATTGCTGTTCAGACTTCAGGCGGTCGGACAACGCTTCAAACTCATTTTTGACGAACGCCTCAAGCGTCTCAAAGCGCTTGCGCGTATCCTCGCGCAGGTCAGCAGACTCTTTCAGCAGGCGCTCTTCGATGCGAGAAAACCGCTTTTCGTTATCGCGCATCTGGATGCCGAAGAGAATCTCCCTAATCTTGTCTATGTTGCCGCCCTCGTCCAGCGAGGGGCCGTTGCTATTGCTGCTGCCTCCGCTGCTGCTACTACTACTGCGCTCGATTTGATTCTCCTTGCCGTCAGCCGAAACATGCTCCTTAGCCTCCGGTGAAGGCTGTTGTTTTTCTGCCGTGCTCATAGATTCATCCTTTAATCCGGGTTCAGTGAATTGTAGCCACCCGATGGCTCGCGAGAAGCTTCGCGCAGGGGTTCTATTCCGAGGCGCAATTAATCTGCTGCCCAAGCTTGTAGGTTGGCAGAAAGCTAACATAGGCACACAAAGGCGTCAATCAAAAGACATGCTGGAACTAGGCCGAAGAGTATTACGCGGCGCTGAAGAAAATGAGCCGCCTCGGAGGTTATGTCACAATCCATGACACAAAAGGGAAATGGCCACTACCAGAGTGGCCATTTTCTTAAGAGATATTAACTCCGCAGGTAAGACTCGAACTTACAACCCTTCGGTTAACAGCCGAATGCTCTGCCATTGAGCTACTGCGGAAGATGCGCCCCCGCGCGAAGGCTGAGTGAAGCCTTCCGGGGCGCGAGCGTTTTTATAGCAGAAGGCTTGTGGGAGCGTCAAGCAGAGGGAAGGCGAGCGGATGAAAAAGAGGCCGGGCCGGGCCGTTTAGCTTGCGCGTGAGCGAGAAGTGCGAGAATATCTCGCCACTCGATTTATTAAACGGTGAAGGCCACGTTCTAAGAATTTCGCCACGCCCGAAGGCGTGAGTAGGAGAGTGTTTGCATGGAGCGCCGGACGACCAGTTGGTTCAGTAATAATCTTGGGATGGAGATGCCGCTCGTGGCCTATGGCCATGCGGGCTATCCGCTGTTGATGTTTCCGACCGCCGCCGCGGATTATCTGGAGTACGAGAGATTTCAACTGATTGACGCCATCAAGCCTTTAATCGAGAGCGGGCGCGTGCGGGCCTACTCAATCAACAGCGTCAATCGTTACAGCTTGCTCAACGAGCAAGCCCCGCCGCATATCAAAGCAGAGTTGTTGACGCGCTATGACCGCTACATCACGGACGAAGTGTTGCCGCTGATTCGCAAGGACACGGGCGACGAGCGGGCGCGACCCGTCACGACCGGAGCCAGCTTGGGCGCGTTCCTCTCGGCCAACACCTACTTTCGCCACCCGGACTTGCTGCGCGGCGTGATAGCGATGAGCGGCAGCTACGATGTGCGCTCCTACCTGCGCGGCTATGCGGACGACAACGTTTATTTCAACAACCCCGCGGACTACTTGCCGAACCTGAACGACGATTACTATCTGCCGCTGTTGCGACGCGCCGACGCCATCTTCATCGTCTCCGGCCAGGGAGCCTACGAAGCGCCTGAGCGCAGCCGTCATCTCTCAAAAATTCTGAACGACAAGGGCATCCCGCACACGCTCGATTTGTGGGGACATGACGTAGACCACGATTGGCCGTGGTGGCGCAAGATGCTGCCTTACTATCTGGGCAAACTGTCTTAGAAGAACGGAGGTTGGGGGAAAGGGGTTGGGGGTTAGGGAAAACAAAGCGGGCGGCGACGACGGCTCTGCTTTTTCTTCCCTAACCCCCAACCCCTTTTCCCTGTCCCCCGCTCTTTATGGTTCGTCGTTGCCCTTCTTGCCCTTCTTCTTCTCGGGCGTGACTTCGCGCGGGCGCGTGGCCGCGGGCGGAGGCGGCGTGTCGTTCTTGACGGGCGCGGCGTCGGGCTTCTTGGGTGCGGCGGTTGCGGGCGCAGTTGACGGGCCTGATGAATCGTCGCCGCTGCTTGGCGCGGGCGGCAGCGTCACCTGTTCGAGCTTGGGCGTCGTGATGGCTGTGGGCAGCGTCATCTCGTCGCTCTTCTCTCCCGGCTTGGACGAACCGCGCAGGGCGTAGAGGTCAGAGCGCTCTTCGGCCATTTCACGTTGCCGCTGCTTTTGCAGTTCCTTCATATCTTCGGGCATCGCCGGAGCCTTCGCAAAGTCCTCCTTCGGCTTGCCCTTCAGGAAATCTTTCATGAAGTCAACGAAGAAGGGCAAGGCTCCGTGCCCGCCTGTCATGTCGTTGCCGAGCGGTTTCTTGCGGCCCGGATAGCCCATCCACACGCCGGTCACGTAGGTCGGCGTGTAGCCGATAAACCAGACATCCGTGTGGTCGTTGACAGTCCCGGTCTTGCCCGCGACGGGGACGCCAAGGGCTTGCGCGCCAGCCGCCGTGCCGCCGCCGCTGGTCACGCCGCGCATCATCGAAACCATCGTCAGCGCGACATACTCGCTCGTCACTTTGTAGGTCGTCTTCTCCCACTCTTCCAAAACGTTGCCGTCGCGGTCGAGCACGCGGCGAATCATGTGCGGCTCGACGCGCACGCCCTTGTTGGGAAAAGCCGAGTAGGCCGACACCATCTGGTCGAGCGGAACTTCGGTCGCGCCCAGAGCCGAAGGCAGATAAGGAGCCATCGGAACTTTGATGCCGAAGCGACGAACCATCTGCGCGCCCGTCTGAATCCCGACCATATCGAGCAGGTGAACGGCTGGAATATTCAGCGACTTGGCGAGCGCGATTTTCATAGGCACGTCGCCGTTGCTCGTCGAGCCGTCGTAGTTGTGCGGCGACCAACTGCCGATGTGAATCGGCGCTCCGCTGACGGTCGAATCCGGCGTCATTCCCCATTCGACCGCCGCCGTGTAAACGTAAGGCTTGAAGGCCGAACCGGTCTGCCTGTAAGCCTGCGTCGCGTTGTTGAACTTGCCTGTGGCGAAGTCGTAGCCGCCGGCCATCGTGACAATCTCGCCGGTCTTGGCGTTGAGCGTCACCATCGCGCCCTGCACGCCGGGAATCTGCGAGAGCTCAACTTTCAACTGCTGGCTCTTCTCGTCAACTTCCTTGATTTCAAACTCGGCGAGCAGTCCGGGCTTAAACTCCGCCTTCGGCTGGCGGCCAGACCAGCCCATTTCCTTGGCCGTGACAATCGCCTTGTAGTTGCCGAAGCGCACCTCCGCCTCGTTCTTCGCCTGGTCAACTCTCATAATCAAGCCGCGTATGAATTGGCCGGGCGCGTAATCGTTGCCGTACCACTGCGGGTCTTTGTAGCTGTTGAGTTCCTGCTGCGTCGCAGGGCCTTGCCCGTTGTTGGCGGTGGAGGGAATCGGGATGTAGGCGGAGCGCCAGCCCGCGTGCGAGCGGTCGTAACGACGCAAGCCCTCGCGCAAGACTTCCATCGTTTTCTTCTGCGCGTCAACGTTGATGGAAGTGTAGACCTTGAGGCCGCCCTGCGCGATGCGTGTCGTATACTTGTCTTCGAGGTGCTGGCGGATTTCTTCGACCGGATAATCGAAGGCGGAGGAACGCGGCTGCGCTTGATAAAAGGCCGTGTCGGCCAGCTTGACGGGACGAGCCTTGGCCGCTTCGACTTCCGCTTCGGTGGCGAAGCCGTACTTCGCCATCTGGTCAAGCACGAGGTCGCGCCGCTCTTTCGATTCCTTCGGGCGAATGGTCGGCGAATACTCGCCGGGAGCTTTCGGAATCCCCGCCAGCAAGGCCGCTTCCTCGATGTTCAAATCCTTCGCCTGCTTGCCGAAGTAGGTTTCGGAGGCGGCCTCGAAACCGTAAGAGCCCGCGCCCAGAAAGACGTGGTTGATGTACAACTCTATAATCTGATTCTTCGTGTAGTAACGCTCAATCTGAAGCGCCATCAACCATTCGTTAACCTTGCGCTTCAAGGTCTGCTCTTTCGAGAGAAAAAGATTTTTGGCGAGTTGCTGCGTCAGGGTCGAGCCGCCCTCGCGGCTGCCCGTGCGCAGGTTCTTGAAGGTCGCGCCGATGATGCGAATCGGGTCAATGCCAACGTGGTCGTAAAAGCGCGCGTCTTCGATGGCGAGCACGGCGTTCTTGAGCAGTTGCGGAATCTCTTCATACTTGAGCGGGATGCGCTTCTCCAAAGCGAACTCGCCGATGACCGTCTCGCCGTCGTCAGCATAGATGCGCGTCACTTCGCTCGGGCGATAGGTCGCGAGGCTGGCGACTTCCTGCGCGGCCCGCGAAGAGTTAATCTGCGCGGCCATTATCATTCCGGTCAGTCCGCCGGCGGCAATCGCCAGCAGCAAAACGGCGGGCAGCCAGAAGCGGCGCAGGAAATGGCGACGCTTCACCGCGGGCTGAACGTTCAAGCGTGATTGCGGAACGCGGACGACGGAATTGATGGAGGCCATAGAACAGATCCTTTATGAAGTGGAAGCGCGGCTCCCGGCCCTTGCTCGTGCGGGCTACGGCGCGCGGTGTCAACAGAAAAAGCGCCTGCGCGGTTCGGGAGACTGGCGGCGAGCGCGCCGTAGATTATAACGCAACCGCGAGCGGCAGTCGAAACTCATTTGACCACGCCGCATCAGTGGCCGCTCCGCGCAAGTTTGACGGGCAGCTTTTGCCCTCGCTCGTTCATCAAAAGAACGGCCTCAAGTGATGATTTTGCAGCGCGGCCTTTGACCCCGCTCGCTTGCGGCAGTTATACTCCGAACCCCTTGAGTTTTGCGGGGGCGACAGGCTTCGACAGGAGTCTTAATCGTTGAACGGATGCATGCCGGGCTACTCTATGCAGCTCGTTAAAAAGCGTAGGGAAACACAATTGCCAACAACGAATTGGCTCTCGCTGCCTAATTAAGCCGCGAGCGTCTCCGCCGCAAGTTGCTCAAGCGCGCGGATGGAGATGTCACCTCAGTTGAGCTGGCTCGCTGCTTCGGCCCGTGGCAGCGAGCGAGATAAAGTCGGGCTAGCTGTTTGCCGAGGTCTTCGTCGCTTCACTTACTCGGCAGGCAGCGAAGCGGCCTCTCGCAAGAGAGGCACAAAGAGAAGCGGCTAAGCATGTAGATTCTGTCAGCGTTGGCTCTTGGATCCGAGTTCGAATCTCGGCGCCTCCATTCTAATCAAAAGGGAAATGCGAGCAGCCACTCCATGAAGCGATGTGATAACATCCCGGCATGAAGTGGCTGCTTTTATCTTTGAACGGACGCCGCGCTCTTTCGGCGTCAACCTGCAAGACGGCTCGCAAGCGAGTTTGCGTTTGAACCCAAATCTTCCTATCGGCATCTTTGACAGCGGCGTCGGCGGGCTGACCGTTTATCGCGCCTTGCACGAGCGACTGCCCGACGAGCGTTTCGTCTATCTGGGCGACACGGCGCGCGTGCCTTACGGCACTAAGTCGCTGGCGACGGTTGAGAGATACGCGATTGAAAATTCGCGCTTCCTCGAAGCGCGCGGCATCAAGCTGTTGGTGGTCGCATGCAACACTGCGTCGGCCCTGGCCTTGCCGGCGATTCGTCGCGCCGTCTCGGTTGATGTCATCGGCGTCATCGAGCCGGGAGCGCGGGCGGCTGCGGAATCTTCCGAAGGGCAGTCAAGGTCTGCGCGCATCGGCGTCATCGCCACGGAGGCGACGGCGCACAGCGGAGCTTACAGCGCGGCCATCGCGCGCTTTGCGCCCGGTGTGACGGTCATCGAGCGCGCTTGCCCGCTCTTTGTCGCGCTGGCCGAAGAAGGTTGGGCCGAGACGAACGTTGCGCGCGAGGTGGCCGCCGAATACTTGCGCGACCTGCGCGAGCAGTCGGTCGAAACGCTCGTCCTCGGCTGCACGCATTATCCAATCCTGCGTCGCGTGATTCAGGAGACGCTCGGCCATCAAGTTCGTCTGATAGATTCGGGCGAAGCAGCGGCGCGCGATGTTGAGTCACGGTTGGAGACAAACGGGCTGGCTCGTGAAGCCCCGGAAGACAAGGCGCGCGAGCGTCATTTGTGTGACGACTTAGACCATTTTTATGTGACGGACGCGGCGGAACGCTTTAGCCGCGTCGCTGAAAGATTCCTGGGAAGCGCGCCTTCCGTTTTGGAGGCCGTAGAGGTTTGGGGACACGATGAGCTTCGCACGCACTGACACTCGCGCCGCCGACGAACTGCGCCAAGTGAGTTTGACGCCCGACTATTTGCCGCACGCGGAAGGCTCCGCGTTGATAGAGATGGGCCGGACGCGCGTTATCTGCGCCGCGTCGGTCGAAGAGCGCGTGCCGCCTTTCCTGCGCGGGCGCGGGCAAGGTTGGGTGACGGCGGAATACGCGATGCTGCCGCGCGCCACGCAGCAACGCACCGCGCGCGAGACGGGGCGCGGCGGCCCTTCCGGTCGCACACATGAGATTCAAAGATTAATCGGTCGCTCCCTGCGAGCCGTCGTCAACACGGCCAATTTGGGCGAGCGCACAGTGACGCTCGACTGCGACGTGCTGCAAGCCGACGGCGGAACGCGCACGGCCAGCATCACGGGCGCGTACGTCGCCTTCGCGCTGGCCTGCCGTCGCCTGCTGCGCTCGGGCAAAATCTCGCGCAACCCTTTGGCGGGCGAAGTGGCGGCGGTCAGCGTCGGCATTGTTGAGGGAACGCCGCTGCTTGATTTGAAGTACGACGAAGACTCGCGCGCGGAGGTTGACATGAACGTCGTCTGCACGGGAGACGGTCGTTTCATCGAAGTGCAGGGCACAGCCGAAGGCTCGCCGTTTACGCGCGCCGAGATGGACGCCTTGCTGAAACTCGCTGGCCGCGGCATCGAACAACTGCTCGCCCTTCAGCGCGCAGCCCTCGAACAGGCCGAGCGGTAGAGACTGGCGAGAGACGCGCTCGCGCCCCCGCTCTCAAAGGGCAAGCCTTCGTTCTCAACGCGCAAAGCGCTCGCGCTCAGCGGACAACGAGGCGAACGCGGTCTTGCATCTGAAGGCAGTCTGTTTTAAGTTTGGGACTCTCACGTTCCGATGATTGTTAGCGCGAATCGCGCAACCTTTATCGTTGCGCATTGACAGCAGCAGAGGAGTTATCCGAAGTTATGCGACGCCTCAAAATATTTTTATTCTCGACATTGCTCGTCGCGCTCATGGCGGGCGCGGCCACGGCCCAGACGAAGTTCACAAACGACAAGCTGGAATATGAATTTGATTTGCCTTCGGCGACGTGGCGCGTCACCTCCGAGCCAGACAGCTTGCACCAGCATCTTGAGTTCATCTACGGCGACCGCAACGACGGGCACCTGCGCATCCGCAAAGAAATCGTTGACGCCGGAACGTCCGCCTCCGATTTGTCCAAGCGCGACCAGGACCAGAAGTTTCGTTTCAAGACCGGCTACATTGACGGCAAAGAAGAGAAGTTCGCAGGGAGCCTGAGCGGCGTGGTCTTCTCCTACGAATACACAGCGGGCGGCAAGGCGATGGCCGGGCGCGCTTATTATCTTCAGTCGGACAATCGCACCATCTACACGCTGAACTTTACGGGCCTGCGCGATAAGCTCGCAGTGATACGCAATCAGACTGACCAAATCGCGCGCACCTTCCGTCTCAAATAACGCGACCGCTCGACAGCAAAACTGAAACGCCCGTCCTGCGAGTTATAAACTCAAAGAACGGGCGTTCACTTTTGTCTCATCGCCGCTCAAGCTTTCAAGGCCGGCAACTTTCTCATCAATCGTCATGCGGCCTGACGCGCTCTCGAAAATTGTTTTAGAATCTGCGCATGCAACTCGCTCATGGACTGGCCATCAGAGAATCGCCGATTAACGGCAAGGGATGCTTTGCGACCGCCTTCTTTCCGGGGCGGAAGAAAATCGCGGACTACGCGGGCGAGCGAATCTCCAACGCGGAGGCCAAGCGCAGGGCCGCGCGCCGTCGCGTCCTTCGCATCTGCGCCGTCAACAATCGTTGGAGCATAGACGGCAGCCGTGGCGGCAACGGCACGCACTACATCAATCACAGTTGCAGCCCCAACGCCTACATGAAAAGCCACTACGGTCGCATGCAGTTCTACGCCTTGCGCGACATACACTCCGGCGAAGAGATAACGGTTGACTATCAAAGCACGCTGCATCCTGACACCAAGCGATGTAGCTGCCGCGCGCCCACCTGTCGCGGAACAATCAATCGCGTCTGACTCGCAGTTCGCGCTTCCGGCTCAGTAGAGCGCTTCGCGTTGTCCGCCTCTCCATGGCGGCAGCTCGTTCAGGTAATTCGCGTCCGCGCCCTTCAGCCAGATGTACGGCTCTTTAATTTTGGCGATAGACAACGGGTCGCCGAGGAACGCGAGATAGATACAAGCGACGGCGAAGAGTATGAACGAGCCGATGAGCAACGCGAAGAGCCCTTCGATTGCTATCCCCAGAAAGAACATCACGGCGGCAGCCAACATCATGTAGACGCCCCATAGCTTTTCTTGTCTTCGCCTGGCGCGATGCGCCGCGCAGAGGCCCGCTTCGATTCCGACCTTTTTGTAGCGCGCGAAGCCTACGAGCAGCATCGTGAACAGGCTCGATACGGGATAATGCGTGAGCGTGTAGACCTTCTTCGTCACGTCCTCAGAGCTATTGCACTTGAAGCAGCGTTCGGGCAGCGGCGCGCTCAAGTGCAGGACGACTTTCTTGTGGTCTTGCCAGACGCCGCCGCTTGTCTGCGCCGCTTCCCGTTCATCTTGGAGCGATGACATGCTGGCTGCTGCTGCTCCCGCTTCCGACAGCGCCGATTGGCAACGCTTACAAACATCCTGCGACTTGAAATTAACCAGCCCGCAGTTTCCGCATTTGATAGAAGACATCCGGGCAGCCTCCTTTAAGTTGATTTGAGTTGAGGTTTGAGCTAAAAGCGGCTGGCTTTTAAAAGCCTTGCTTAGAGCCTTGGGAGTGTGAAGCTGAACTTCGAGCCGCGCCCGACTTCGGTTTCAAGCGCGACTGCGCCGCCGTGTTGCTCTACGACTTCGCGGACGAACGAGAGGCCGAGGCCAGTTGATTCTTCGTCCTTCTCATGTCCTTCGCGCGCGACGCGGTAAAACTTTTCCCACACACGGTCAACGGCTTCGGGTGGAATGCCGTAACCGCGGTCTTCGACCGAGAGCCGCACGGCGTCCGCTTCGAGCGCGGTCGTCACCGTGATGGTCGTTCGTTCCGGGCTGTACTTGATGGCGTTGCCGACGAGATTCGTCACGGCCTGCGTAATCAAGCTCTTGTCGGCGGCGACGGGCGGCAGCTTCGTGGTCGGCTGCTCGACCAGACGGATGCGCTTTTTCTTCGCCGTCGGCTGAAGGTTGCTGATGGTGTCGCGCACCACGTCGTCAAGCTTGAGCGGTATCTTCAAGACCTCCTGCTTGTCGGCGGCTTCAAGCTGCGTGACGGTGAGGAATGTGTTAATCATCCTTGAGAGTCGCTGCGATTCGTTGCGGATGATGGAGAGAAACTCGCGCGCCTCTTCCGGCAAACTCTCGTCCGTGACGAGCAGTTCGGCGAAGCCGTTGATGCTGGTGATGGGCGTGCGTAGCTCGTGCGACATCAACGAAATCATGTCGCTCTTCAGCTTTTCATACTCCTTCGTTTCGGTCACGTCGCGCACCGTGACGGCGAGGCAGAGCGGCTCCGGCGCGGGCTGTCCTTCTTCGTCCGACCGCTCGGCGGCCAGCGCGATGCGCAGGGCGAGCGTTTGATTGCGCTCGCTGATAATCAACTCGCGCTCGTAAGGCTCGCCCGTTTGCAGGACGCGCCGGACGGCAATCGAAGGCTCGTCGAAGACGCCGCCGCGAAAGCAGTCGAGCAAGCCGAAGAGGTCGAGGGAACGAGCCTGCGCGTCGGAGAGTCTGGCGGCGCGCAGGAGCGGCGTGTTGATGTAAGCCAGCGTGCCGTCAAGGTACGCGATGGCGTGGCCGTCGGACGCGGCGGAGAAGACTTCGGGACCGAATCGCTGCTCCGTCAAGAGTCCGCTGACGACGGCGAAGGAAGCCAGACGATGAGCGGCGGCGTGCGTCGAAACGAAGGTCGAAAACTTTCCTTTGACTTTGGCCTTGCGCGCTTCGTCGCGTTGAAAGTTGCGCGCCAGTTGCGCTCCGACCGCTGCCAGCAACGGGCGGTCGCTCTCGTCAAAGTTCTCGCGCAGCCTCAGCAAGAGCGCGCCGAGCGGGCGATTCTCGTGTTGCAGCGGCAGAGCCACGATGGCCGAGGCGCCGTTCGTTTCGGCTCCCGCAGAGCTTTGCGCCGGAGCGTTGACGATTGCTTTGGTGGCGACGGCGCGTTCGCACAACCGCACGTTTTCGCGCCACGTCGAATTGCGACCGGCCTCAAGCGTTGCGCCGGGCTGGCTGCGTTGCAGTCGCGCAGCGGGCGTCAACACGCCGTTCTCGTCCGGCTGAAAAATCACAGCCTCGTCGAGCGGCAAGACCGTCTCAAGCAGCTTCAAGCCGCTGTGCAGTCGCGCGTCAGCCGTTCGTCCCTCAAGTTGATTGACCTGTCGCGCGGCCCGCCAGATGTTGCGCGTCAGCGCGCGGTCGAGGCTCCACAATCGTCTGCATTGCACGATGCAGGCCGCGCCGAGCGCGGAGAGAGCCAGCGGCGCGAAGGCAAAGTCTATCCCGCCCAGACGCGAAACCAGCAAACTCAGCCCGCCCAACAAGACGAGCGAGCCGCCGACAAAGGGCAGCGCGCGACTCGCGCCCGCGCGTTCGACGGCAAAGCCCGCGCTCAGTCCGGCGGTGACGACCAGCAGCGCGACGAGCCACGTCTGCGGGCGCGCAGCCTCGCTTCCTGCGCCCACGAGCACGAAGACATCCTGCACGGACAGAAGCGTCCCCGCGCTCCACAACAGCCAGACCAGAAGGACGACTAGAAGCGATAGAGCGAGCGAATCAATGAGTGACTTGGGCGAAGTGAACGAATTTTTCAAGCTAGGCCGAGACGGTCTGAGTAGTAAAGTTGGGATGCGCGCGCGCTGCCGAACACAGTCGCGGCGGGGCATCTACCAATATACACCGAACGGCCCCGCTTGAGGCAAGAAAAATTTCTCAGGCCGGAATCGCGGCCAGAACTGCGAGCAGCGCGGCCTCTTCGTCGGCTGCGACGGTGCGTAAATCGAGCAGGACTTTGCTCTCGTTGATGCGCGCGATGACGGGCGGCGTCGAGCGGCGCAAGAGTTCTTCGAGCGCGTCGGCGGAGAGCCGCGCGTGCGTGATGGCGATGAGTGTCGTCGGCAGTCGCGTTGTCGGAGCGGAGCCGCCGCCGATGGCCGAAACGCCCTGCCTCAACTCTGCGCGCAAGTGATTCGCCGCCATGCTCTCATACAACTTTTGCGCAAAGCCGCGGGCGCGCTCGTTAATTTCAGCCTCCGTCATCGCCAGCATTCTGAGAGCCGGAACTTCTGTGAACGCGGCATCGCGGCGATGCGCGTCGAGCGTGGCTTCGAGCGCGACGAGAGCCAGCTTGTCTGCGCGCAAGGCTCTATAGAGCGGATGCTTGCGGAGCCGCTCGACCAGCGCGCGGCGTCCGACGATGAGCCCGGCCTGCGCGGCTCCCAACAATTTATCGCCGCTGAAGGAAACGAGGTCAGCCCCGCTCGCAATTGATTCGCCAATCAACGGCTCGCCTTCAAGCCCGTAGCGGCGCAAGTCAACGAGCGCGCCGGAGCCTGCGTCTTCATAAAGCGGAAGCTCCGCCTCGCGCGCGAGCGCGGCCAACTCCGCGAGCGCGGGCGTGGCCGTGAAGCCGACGATGCGATAGTTCGACGGGTGAACGCGCATCAGGAGGCGCGTCTGCTCCGTAATGGCGTGGCGATAATCGCCCGCGCGCGTCCGGTTGGTTGTGCCGACTTCGACCAGCCGCGTCCCCGATTGCGCCATCACATCTGGGACGCGAAAGTCGCCGCCGATTTCCACCAGTTCGCCGCGCGAGACAATCGCCTCGCCGCCTCTGGCCAGCGTCGTCAAGATGAGCAACGCGGCTGCCGCGCAGTTGTTGACGACGAGCGCGTCTTCCGCGCCGGTCAGTTCTGCGAGCAGTTGTTCGACGCGCGCTCCACGTCGCCCGCGCTCGCCCGTCTGCGTGTCGTATTCAAGCGCGCAGTAGCGCGACGCTTCGTTCATCAAAGCCTGACGCGCGGCTTCGGAGAGCGGAGCGCGCCCTAGATTCGTGTGCAGGATAACGCCGCTGGCGTTGATGACGTGGCGCACGCCGCCTTCCAACTCGCGCCGAAGCGTCTGCTCCAACCTGCGCGCCGCTTCCGCCAGCAACTCGTCTCGCGTCAAAGCTCCGTCTTCATGATTCGCGCTCGCGACTTGCGCTCGCATGTCCGCTCTCAACTCTTCCGTGACGACGCGCGCCATGTTCGTCAAATGCTCTGCGCCGACCGCATCGCGCAGAGCGCGCGCCGTCTCCGTTCGCAAGAGCGCGTCAACCGAAGGCAAGGCGCGCAACACGGACGACGATGATGACGATGATGTGGCTTTGTCGGGCATGGCTTGTAGCATATTCTTTTCGCACGCAATGAAGCAACGGGGCGCAAGGCTTTGGCGCGCGAAGCGAGGCCGCCGGAACATTTCGTTGACACGCTGCTTTCAAAACGCATAGACTCAATTAAGAGCGCGCCGCCCACAGTCGTCGCGCCTTCCTTAGGAGAAATCAGCAGTGCCAATCCGCGATAATAAGTTTGCGCGTCAAGCGAAAGAGCGAAACCGGAAGAACATCGTCGTTCGTGACAGCCAGCCGTCGATTGACGACCAGTTGAAGCGACTCGAAGAAGACATCCGTCGGCTCAAGATAGAGTTCGACATCTACTTTAACGGAGCCAGCAAGCGTCCGCCCTACGACACCAAGAGCCGCGTCGAAACCATCATCAAGCGCGTCGCCGACGACCGCACGCTGACCTTCGCGCAGCGTTATCTCTACAACGCGCTCGTCGCGCGCTACACTTCATTCCGCGAACTGTGGCGCCGCACGATGCAGGGGCGCGAGGAAGGGCGCGAGCCGACGGGAGCGCCAAAGCCCGCGAAGCGACGCGACACGGAGCGCGCCGCGCCGCGCTCGAACTTCGTCTGCGCCGACGCGCATAAGGATGTCGAGACGGTCAGGAATCTCTACAACGCCCTCGTCGAAGCCAAGACCAATTGCGGCGAGGCGACCGACGACCTTTCGTTCCCGCGCTTTCATCATCTGATTGCCACCAAGACGGACAAGCTCAAAGACCATCTGGGCTGCGAGCGCGTGCTCTTCTCCGTCGGCGTCGAAGACGGGCGCGTCATCTTCAAAGCCAAAGCGGAAGACGACGCCGCGTAAAGATGACGAAGCGGGCGATAGCCTTCCTTAGCTTTCTTTTCATCGCTTCGTCAGGTTCAAGAAAAAGCAGGCGGCCTTCTTCGATGAAAGAAGGCCGCCTGCTTTTCTTACGAGCGCTTTCCGGCAAGACCGGAAGCGGTCAGTGGCTTTCCTAACAAAGCCTGGGGAGTTACATCATCTTGGTCACTTTCTCAGCCTGCGGGCCTTTCGGTCCCTGCGTGACTTCGAACTCGACTTCCTGTCCCTCTTCGAGGGTCTTGAAGCCGTCGCCCTGAATGGCGCTGTAGTGAACGAAGATGTCCGAAGAGCCGGGCTGTTCGATGAAACCGTAGCCCTTCGAATTATTAAACCACTTGACCTTACCGGTTATTCTTGACATGACAAACGAATCCTCCTAATGATTCGGTAAAACAGTGACGGAGAGCTTTGGGGCTTTCGCGCCGACCAGAGGTTAATGCTTGTGAGCCGGACGCGCTTTTTGAAAGGTGCGCTTCCTCAGAACTACACAACCAACAAAAAAAGCCTGCGCACGATGGCCTCGCGCCGGGCGGCGCTCGAACTCATCACACACAGACCAACGGGGAAAAACGAAAACTCATTGCTGTAACGCTAACGCGTGGGGGCAAAGTTAAGGACAACCCTGCGTTCCTGAACGACGGCGCATACTAAGCGAAAGGCCGAAATCTGTCAAGCGAAAAATCATGGCCCAGCGCGCGAGCCGCTCGCTGCTGTCCGGGCCATTCATCAATTATTTGCTCGCTCTTTTGCGCACACGCCGCTCAATTCAATTCTTCATCGGCGGTTTGATGCCGTCCTTGACCGGCGGCTTAGGCGCTCCCTTCGGCGGCGGCGGGTTGCTGTTGCCACCACCGCCACCGCGCGTGTCCATGCTTGCGCCCGCGAGTTCCAACTCGCGCAGCAGGTAGCCAGCGCCGCCGAACTTGTCCGCGATGAACAGCACGTAGCGAATGTCAACGGAGATGGTGCGGCCTTTCTCTTCGTTGTAGAAGAAGTCGTTGCCGAGTCCTTCGTAGTTGCCGTCGAAGACGATGCCGACCTGTTCGCCGCGACCGTTCATGATGGGGCTGCCGGAATTGCCGCCGATGATGTCGGTCGTCGAGAGAAAATCAACCGGCACGTCGGCGTGATTGGGCAGGGCGTACGGCCCGAAGTCCTTCGCGCGGAAAAGCTGTTTGAGTCGTTCGGGAACGTCGAACGGCTCGCGGCCCGTGTCCTTTTCGATGACGCCGGAGAGCGTCGTGAAAGGCGTGTACTGGATGGCCTCGCGTGGCACGTAGCCTTTGACTTCGCCGTAGGTGAAGCGCATCGTGCGATTGGCGTCCGGGTACGGCTTGACGCCGCGCATCTCGCTCATCCCTTCGAACATGAGCGGACGCCAGCGACTGACCGTGGCGTTGAACAGTTGCGTCCGCGCCTGATACTGCTGAATCTCAGAGCCGAGCGGAGTTGTGAACTCAACGAGCGGTTCTTTCAAATCGCGCAACTGTGCCGCAGACAAATCGAACAACGCGGCCACGCCTTCGTTCGTCGAGAAGCGTTGGCTATCAACGACCGAGCGCGCGAAATCTTCTTCGGCGCGACGGCGGGCTTCGCCCTGCAACTGTCCGAAGCGTCGCTCGATAAAATCAATCTTCTGTCCGGCGGGCAACTCTTCGGCCTTCGAGAGCAGGTAGCTCAGCAGTTCGCGCTCGTAGGTCGGGTTGCGGTCGGCGAGCGTCGGCGCAATCTGCGCGCGTGTGCGTTGAATGATAGCGGCGAGGTTGGGATTGCGTTCGGCTTCGGGTTTCTCTTTCTCGGCGGCAATCTGCCCTGCGACGAAAGCGAAGCTGACGAGATTGCTGGCCGCGAAAAGCTGTTGCAGCAGTTGGTCGCGTTGCGCCGTCTTCAGTAGTTCCTGATAAGCCTTGTCGAGCGCGGGCAGTGCTTCGCCGTACTTGGCTTTGCGCGCCTGATTCTCATTGAGCCAGCGAGTGAAGGCCGCTTCGTCTGCGCGCTTCTGCTCGACGATTCCGGCGCGGCGCATCGCCAGCACAGAGCCGTCGTAGTTCTTCAACGTGTTGGCCAGGTCGAAGATTTGACTTTGCAGCTTGACGCGCAGGGCCGCATCGCGCCGCCCGATGTTTTGCAGTAACTCAATCTGTCTGGTGTAGAGGTCAACGAGGAAGGGCTGAACGATGTCCTGATTGTAGGCGACCGAATAGCTTTCACGATAACGACGCGTCGAGCCGGGATAGCCCAGAACCATCATGAAGTCGCCTTCCTTGACGCCAGCCGTCGAGAGCGTCAGAAACTTCTTCGGCTTGTACGGCACGTTGTTGGGCGAGTATGCGGCGGGCTTGCCGTCCGGCCCAACGTAGACGCGCATGAAGGTGAAGTCGCCGCAATGGCGCGGCCATTCGAAGTTGTCCGGGTCGCCGCCGAAAAAACCTATGTTCTTCGGCGGGGCGTAGACGATGCGCACGTCGTTGAGAATGAAGTAGGTGAACTGGTAGTAAGACAATCCTTCGTTCATCGGCAGCACGCGCACGGTGATGCCGTTGGCCTCGTCGCTCCTGGCTTCGAGCGCGCCGACGCGCGTTTGAATCATCATCGCGCGCTCGCGCGGCGAAGTCGTTTCCGTGATGCCCTGAAGCACTTCGCTCGTCACATCTTTAATGCCTTGCGTGATAGTGACGGTGTAGTCCTTGGCGGGCAATTCATCGGCGCGCGTCTTTGCAAGATAGCCCTTCGCGCCGTAATCGTTCGCGGCGGTCGAGGCGGAGACGAGCGCGTCGAAGGCGACGTGATGATTGGTCAGCAGCAATCCTTCGGGCGAAAGAAACTCGCCCGTGCCGCCGTCAACGATGACGACCGCATCCGTCAGGCTCACGCCCGCCGGGTCGTAAATCTCCTTCGCCGTGAGCTTCAATCCGCGCTTCGCCAGCTTGTCGAACGGCAACTGGCTAATCGCGTCCGGCAGGAACATGCCTTCATCCGCGAAGGCCCGCAGCGGAGCAAGACCGAGAAACATAGACAACACGACGGCGAGCGCCGCCGCACACGAAAATCTTGAGCGCTTCATGAAATTTTTCCTTACAACTGCCGGATGTAAAAGCGTTTGACTGGCTGAACGAATCTTAACAAAAGCGAACGCTGAGCAGAAGGACGCGGCGACACAGCCAGACGGAGACACGGAGACACGGAGACACGGAGACGCGGCGATGAATAATCGAATGAGAAAGACGAAAGCGTTGCGATGAGTAATCAAAGGGGCGATGATGAGCAGTGAAAGGTGTAGCGATGAACAGTCAAAAGCGTGGCGATTGATTATCAATCGCCACGCCTTCATCTTTCTTTCGCCGCGTCACCGCGTCTCGCCTTAGTTCATGGTCGCGGGGAGATACGGCATCGGGTCAACGGGTTTGTCGTTGACGCGGATTTCGTAGTGCAGGTGCGGGCCGGTCGAGCGTCCGGTCGAGCCGACGCGGCCTAAGACATCGCCGCGCGAGATGCTCTGGCCGAGCGTCGCTTCAATCCTGGAGAGATGGCCGTAGCGCGTCGTCAAGCCGTCGCCGTGGTCTATGATGACAAGCTGGCCGTAGCCGTTCTGGCAACCGGCGAAGATGACCGTGCCGTTGGCGGCGGCGGCGACGGGCGTTCCCGTCAGCGTGGCGATGTCCTGTCCGGTGTGAAACTCGGACGAGTAGCCGCCGAAGGGATTGCGACGACCGCCGAAGCCGTCCGTCAACTCGCCCGTCACGGGCCAGATTGAAGGCGTCATCGCGCGCTCGCGCAGAGCCACTTCGTAGGCGCTTAACTCTTGTTCGAGTTGGACTGTTTTATGTTCGAGCGCGGTCGCTTCGTCAAGCGGAAGCGCGGGGCCGCCCGCTCCGTGCGTGTTGACTTCCTGCTGTTGCTCTTCCTGCTCGACGCCGGAAATCTCGGCCAGACGGCGCGATGATTCCTCGACGGCTTCGACGCGATGATTGAGATTGCTGAGTTGCTGCCGCTGCTTTTCATTCTCGGCGCGCAAGGCTTGATTCTCGCGCTCGATGCGCAGGTGAATCAGGTGTTGCGTCAGGCCGTAAAAGCCGTAGAGAGCGGTGCCGAGGACGACGATGCCGAGGGCAGCGAAAACTTTCATCCAGCGTTTATGAACGCTGATGCGACGAATGCGGGCGCGGGAACGTGTGGTGCGGGCGACGATAAAAGCGTACAAACGGTCGTCTCTGACCATCATCTATGCTCCTTGAGCGAGTCGTCTATCGGTCATGCGGAAAACAGCGTAGTTCTCCACACCGTAAGCGACCGCGGAAAGGCACAGCCTGCCGAGGGCGACATGTGCGAGTAAACAAAATGCGAGGTCTTATTTCTTTATTGAACCTGCTTGAAGATCACGATTCGCGAATTTCTCTCTTGTGGCATGTGCCGCACGCTTGGGAAATTCTCTGAATTAACCGTGAAGGGTGGGCACCCTATCACACGGCGGCAGTGATTGCAACCCGCGAGGAAAGCCGTTCAAGTCGCAAGGTCTAAAGTCCAATGTCCAAAGTCAAGACAACGGCTCCTGACTTTGGACATTGGACTTTAGACCTTGCGATTGCTCTCTTGCTTAGATGCCTTCGCCCTCGTCGCGGCGACGGCGCGAGCGTCCGCGCAGCATCGCCAGCACGATGAGCAACAGCACGCCGACGAAGGCGACGACGACCATAATCTTAATCGCCATGAGCAGAAACGTGACGAGCGAGATTAACTGGCGCAACAGTGTGATGACGAGCAGGATGAGTGTTAAGATGCCGCCCCAACGTCCCGCTGTTTTCATAAAGGCTGTCATAATTCGTTTCCTTATAACGCGAAATGCTTGTTCAACTGAAAGCGCGCGGGCTTCATCGTTCGAGGCTGCTCGTTAATGAATCCGGCGGCGTGCTATTCCCGATTCACTATAACTCGCCAACAAGTGAATCGTAAATCGTGGCCGAACTAAACTCGCCTGCGGCTACTGCGCAAGCCTGCGCTTCATGCGCGCTTTACGGTCTGGGCTCAAAGGGGAAAGAGGCCGCGTCGCGCGCCGAACCCTGCGTGACGATTTCGCCCGTGCCGAACGCGCTGGCTCCGAGCGCCGCGCCCGCGATGACGGACGGCGGCGGGCGATTGGCGTCAAAGCGCAAGGACTTGCGCTCGCGCCTGAGGCGGCGATGAATGTAATCGCCCATCATGTAGAGTCCGAGGACGACGAGCAGGACCGGGAGAAATTGTCGCACGGGAAGCTGCACGCCAAGCATCGTGTGCAGCAGGAAGATGGCGCCAATCGCCACCAGCGTCACGCTCCAGGCCAGCGGATTGCCGTAGAGGCGACGCGCGATGACATCCTCGGCAGCGTCCGGCTCAAGGCCGTCGCGCAGCAGTTGCGCCGTGCGCCCTGCGTCCACCGCCGCGAAGAGCCACGTCCCGACGACGCCGAGCACAAAGAACGTCAAGCCCTGCGTGACGGTTGCCATTTGAAAGAAACTGGCGAAGAGGGTGAAGTGGACGACGGCCTTGGAAGTCTGGCCGTTGTAGGCCGCGCCGAGGCCGGGCACAATCAACGAGAGCAAGGTGGCGGCCACAGGCGAACTGTTACGACGCACGAGCGGCAGCGCGTCCTCGCTCGATTGCTGCCGCAGCATCTCGACGCCCTCGACAATGCAGTCCTGACAATACGGGAAGCCGCGTATGCGATGGTCGCACGCGGGACACAAAGGACGCGCGCAGCGGCCACACTGCACGACCGCCGGATTCTTGGAATGATAAGCGCACTTCATCAAAACTCGCCTGAACTGTCCCCTGAAAATTTCAAACTCATGCGCGTGCCTCTCGCCGCACGCGCTGCTCACGCTCGCCGGACTCGTGCCACTACTTTGCAGTCTCCGCCGCCATCTGCTGCTGCTGATTTTGTTGTCCGTTTGAATTATCGTTCGGGCGGTCGATGAAAGCTGCTGAGATGCCCGCGGCGAGTTGCTTAAGGTCGTTGGTGAGGGAAGCTCCTCTGGCCGCCGGAGAGCTTTGGTCGTAGGTCTGGCCGATGAGTTTGACGCCCGCGCGGTACATTCCGCCAATCGAGCCGTCCGCCGAGACGGTGCTCGTCAAGACTAAGACGGCGACGAGCAACATCGTCGCCACGGTCGCCAACTGCGGCGAGACAATCGGGTCGAGCCACATTCTGAGCCGCGCCGCGATGCGCGCTCCGAGCGGGGCGCGAAGCTCTTCGGCATCGGTCGTGCCGAGCGTCGCCTGCAAGATTCTTTCATGCAGCCCGACGGGGACAACGCGCTCTTCGTTGATGTATGTGTAGCAAGCTCCGATGGCGCGCACCACAGAGCCGGGCAACTCCGTGCATTGTTCGCAAAGGGCGGCGTGGCGTTCCCAACGATGAAAAAGTGGAGCGGGCAGGAATCCGTCAAGGTAGTCGGTCAGGTAATCTTCAAACTCTTCGCACGTCATTGCCATTTCCGGCACGGTGACGTTCATGATGCGCGCTTCGAGTTCGCGCGAAGGCAGCGGGGCTTCGGACAGTTGACAAGCTTGCAGGGTGTTTTTGACTTCGCTCAGAAGCTCATGACAGACAGGACAGCGCAACGCATGTTCGCCAAACGCGCGACCAGTTTCCGCGTCGAGCGCGCCGTCCAGATAATCCGTCAGGCAATCTTCAAAATCAGCACACAGCATTATAGTTTACTCGTCTCCATCCCCTCGAAAAATGTCAAAGGCTAAAGCTCTAAGGCCAAAGTCTGTCCGGCAGTCTGACGATAAATTGTTCGGCTTTTGCTTCACCATTGTTGCCTTTTTGCTCCTCTGCCCGCGAGCCTTCACAGTCAGACTCCGGTCATCGCCACGACCCGCATCCGGCGCAGGATTTTCGCCAACTCTATGCGCCCGCGATTGATGCGCGACTTGACCGTGCCTTCCGGTATCTTCAGGAGGTCAACTATCTCTTGATAGCTTAGCTCTTCTATGTCGCGCAGGATGACGCAAGTGCGAAGGTCTGGCGAGAGCTTGTCAATTGCGGCCTGCACCTGCGCGCCCAACTCGCGCCGCTCCATCTCGTTTTGCACGGAGCCGTTGGTCGTGTGCAGATGATAGGTGTGGTCTTCCAAATCATCCGCGTGCGTGTCGTGGGGCGTGCGCTGGCGGCGGCGATAGTCGTCAATAATCAGATTGCGGGCCAGACGCATCAGCCAGTTCTGCAAGTCGCCCTGCTTCGGGTCGTACTGGTTCAAAGAACGATAGACGCGGACGAAAACTTCCTGCGTCAAATCTTCCGCGGCGTCGGCGCGAGAGGTGAAGCGATAGGCGAGATTATAGATGCGGCGGGAGTAGTTGGAGACAATCTCTTCCCACGCCGCGCCATCGCCTGCGCGACACTTCCTAACTAATTCGGCTCCTTCATTGGCCGCCAAAGCGTTTGCGACTCCCACCTGTTTGACTCTCCGAATGTCTGGAGCGCGTCCCTGATTTTGTTTCAAGCTTGCAAACAAGGTGGAAAACTTACCTTGCCAAGCCCTGATTACGACGGGCGGAGAGCGAAAGTTCCGGTCAATACTGCCAGCCGAAAGCGTTCATCACACAGCAGTTACTAGTGACTGGAATCGTTTTTTGGTCACTGCTGGCCGCGCTCTAATTGCCGCCTATAGTCTACTGCCTTCTTGCGCCTCCGAAGAGAGTATTGTAGCCTTGCAGCGCCACGCTATATCTTGTGGTTGTCCGTCCGGTGAAGTCAAGTTTAGCGCGTCTCTTTGCGCGGCTCAACTTTGATTTGGGACAGAGGGCTTCTGAAGGCTTGAGAAAATATCTGAAATTCATAGCGCTGTTGCTGCTCGCCACTTTGATTCTGTGGTGGTTCGGGCGCGGCCTCAATTGGGCCGAAGTGCGGCACAGTCTGGGGCAGGCTGACTGGCGTCTGCTGGCCGGAGCCGTTGCCTTCGTCTGCGTCACATACCTGCTGCGGGCTTATCGTTGGGGCGCGCTGCTCTCGCCTTTGACGAAGACGAGTTTGCGCGAACTGTTCGTCGCAACGACCGTCGGCTTCGGAGCGGTCTTCGTCTTCGGACGAGCGGGCGAAGTGGTGCGACCCGTGGTGCTGCCTTTGCGCGACCGGCGCGTCAAGCCCGCCGCTTCGTTCGTCACGATTATGATTGAGCGGCTCTGCGATACGATGGCGGTCGTCGTGCTGTTCGCGCTCAACCTCGTCTGGTTTCACCCGCCGACGGGACAGACCAGCGAGTTCGGCTACGTCCGCGAAATCGGTTTGACGTTGCTCGTCGTGACTCTTCTGGGCGTGTTCGGTCTGGTCTGGTTCGAGCGTCGCGCGAGCCGCGCGATTCACTGGCTCGACGTGCGCCTGCGTCGCTGGCGCTTCGTGCCTGAACGCCTCGCGCACGCCATCACGCACACGCTTGAGCAACTGGCGAAGGCTTTGTTGATTCTGGCCGACGCGCGCGAATTAGCCGTCACTGTGGGCTGGACGAGCGCCGTCTGGTTGACGATTGTCGCCGCAGACCTGTTGGTGCTGCGCGCCTTCGGTTTGCATGTCGGCGTGATGGAGACAATCTTCGTGATGGGCTTCGCGATTGTCGGCTCGCTGGTGCCGACGCCGGGCGGAGCCGCCGGAGCTTTTCATGCGGCGACCGCAGCCGGGCTGATTTTTCTGGGCGTCGCCACACGCGAGCAGGCCGCAGCCGCCTCCATCGTCATCCACCTTGTCGCTTACGCGCCCGCCATCTTCTTCGGGCTTTACTACTTCCTGCGCGGCGACGTGAGCATCACGCGGCTGCGCGAGTTGACTTCTTCCGAAGCCATCGAACATGCCGTCGAAGACGAGGACGAAGAGCCGCCTGCCGCTGCCGTCGCGCCGGACGAGGCGATAGCCGCGCCGGGGACGGAAGCCGCGACGCCGGAGAAGGGCATTGGCCGGAGAGCTTATGGCTGATTTACGCGCGCGTTGCGTGAAGGATGAGAACACGGAAGTCCTGACCGGAGAATTTACGGGAACGCCTGCATCACTCCGGCTTCAACCGGAGTAAGTTAAAGGGCGCAAGGCGCGAGTCAACAACATGATTCGTCGAAAGCTCGCTGCCTTGCTTGTGCCTTGTGCCTGTTGCCTTAGAGGAGCGGAGCAACTTATGAAGTGTCCTTTCTGTGGATTTATCGAAGACAAGGTGGTTGACTCGCGCGAGTCGCGCGAAGGCGATGCGATTCGCCGTCGCCGCGAGTGTTTGAAGTGCGAGCGACGCTTTACTTCCTACGAGCGGATTGACGAAATCCCCTACATGGTCGTCAAGAAGGACGGGCGGCGCGAAGCCTTTGACCGCAACAAGGTGATGGCCGGATTGCTGCGCGCCTGCGAGAAGCGGCCCGTGCCGTCTTCGAAGCTGGAAGGCATCGTCAATTCGATTGAGAAGTATGTGCAGGAATCGCCGGAGCGCGAGCGGGCCACCAGCAAGATTGGCGAGATGATTATGCGCCGCTTGAAAGAACTGGACAAAGTTGCCTACGTGCGCTTCGCCTCCGTCTATCTCGAATTTGAAGATGTCTCGGAATTCATGCACGAACTAAAACATCTGGTGCGCCAACGCCAAACGGCCAACGCCAGAAGGACTTGAAAAGCAGTGACGAGTGACAAGTGACAAGTGACAAGTGACGAGTTAAGACAAGAGACAAGCAAGGATGAGCATTGAACGTCCGGCTTTAACTCGTCACTCGTCACTCATCACTTATTCTTGCTTGTCACTCGGCACTCGGCACTTGTTACTATAGTTATGCTGAAACCCGCGCGCGTCACAGGGCTGGAGAGAATCGAGTTGGAGCGGTTGCGCGACCGCGTTGGGATGCTCTTTTCGGCGCTTCAGGAAGCGACGATTACGGATGCTCCGGCGAGGCCGGGCGCGTGGTCGCCGCCAGTCGATGTTTGTGAGACGAAAGATGACGTGACGATTCGCGTCGAACTGCCGGGCGTGCGGGCCGAGCATCTCTCTGTGGGCCTGACGAACACGCAACTGCGCGTCTGCGGCGAGAAGAAAAAACGCGCCTCGCGCAATCGCATCGTCTCGCATCTCTGCTCCGAGCGAACGTACGGCCACTTCAGCCGGATTGTCCCTTTGCGCTGGACGGTTGATGTGCGCGCGGCGACAGCCGAACTGGCCAACGGCGTTCTGCTCGTGCGCCTGCCGAAACTGAAAGACCGGCGGGGCGCAGAGTTTAAGGTGTCTATCAAGGAGGGAGATGGTGATGAATGATGAGCGAGTCGCCTTGTGAGGCAACGACCTGCGCCGGTCGCACATCAGTCATCTTCATCACTTAGAAAAAACTTATGGCTATCATTAACACTGACCTTCCTGAAACTCTGGAACCGACCGACGGCGGCGGCGGGGCGGCGGCTGCCGAGCAGCAGTTGCAGATTCCGAACGAACTGCCCGTGCTGCCGCTGCGCGACATCGTTATCTATCCCTTTATGATTGTGCCGCTCTTCGTCTCGCGCGAGAAATCTATTCGCGCGGTTGACGAAGCTCTCGGCGAGAATCGCATGATTCTGCTCGCCTCGCAGAAAGACCTGGACAAAGAAGAACCGGCGGGCGACGACCTTTATCAAATCGGCACGGTCGCCGTCATCATGCGAATGCTGAAATTGCCCGACGGGCGCATACGCATTCTCGTGCAGGGCCTGGCTCGCGCGATCATCGAATCGGTCGAGGCCGGAGGCGAATATCTGCGCGCCCAGTTGCGCGTCGTGCCAGAGACGCCCGCGCCTGAACGCTCGCTCGAAGTCGAAGCTCTCGTTCGCAACGTCCGCGCTTCGATGGAGAAGG
This sequence comes from Blastocatellia bacterium, assembly GCA_033855775.1. Lineage (GTDB taxonomy): Bacteria > Acidobacteriota > Blastocatellia > Pyrinomonadales > Pyrinomonadaceae > DASVTR01. Next base: position 72,926 of record JAWVFT010000013.1, read on the forward strand.
CCGCGAACCTCGGCAAGAATATCTCGCCCGAAGTGATGGCGATTATCGCCAATCTGGACGACGCCGGACGCCTCGCAGACCTTTCGGCTTCCAACCTCGAACTGAAGGTCGAAGACGCACAGAGCGTGCTCGACATCGCGGACACGACGGCGCGGCTGCGTCGCGTCAACGAACTCTTGAACAAAGAGATTGAAGTCCTCACAGTCCAGCAGGAAATCAACACGCAGGCCCGCGCCGACATCGACCGTTCGCAGCGCGAGTTTTATCTGCGACAGCAATTAAAGGCCATCCAGTCTGAGTTGGGCGAAGGCAACGAACTGGCCGAAGAGATAGCGCAGTTTAGAGAGAAAATCGAAGCGTCGAAGATGCCGAAGCCCGCCGAGGATGAAGCCCTGCGGCAGTTGAAGAAGCTGGAACGGATGCACCCGGACGCAGCCGAAACGGCGACGCTGCGCAACTGGATGGAGATTATGACCGACCTGCCTTGGTCGAAAGCCTCCACCGACAATCTGGATTTGCGCAAAGCCGAACAGATTTTGAACGAAGACCACTACGGCCTGGAGAAAGTCAAAGAGCGCATCATCGAATCGCTCGCCGTGCGCAAGTTGAAGGAGAGGCCGAAGGGGCCGATTCTGTGTCTCGTCGGCCCGCCGGGAGTCGGCAAGACTTCTTTGGGTCGTTCGATTGCTCGCGCCCTCGACCGCAAGTTCGTCCGCCTCTCTCTCGGCGGCCTGCACGACGAAGCGGAGATACGCGGTCATCGTCGCACCTACGTCGGGGCGATGCCCGGTCGCGTCATTCAAGCCGTGCAGCAGGCGGGAACCAACAACCCGCTCATCATGCTCGACGAGATTGACAAGGTGGGCGCAGACTTTCGCGGCGACCCTTCGTCGGCCCTGCTCGAAGTCTTAGACCCGGAGCAGAACAACAGTTTCAGAGACAACTATCTGGGCATCACGTTCGACCTCTCGAACGTCATGTTCATGACGACGGCCAACGTGCTCGACACGATTCAGCCGCCCCTGCGCGACCGCATGGAGGTCATCCGCCTCGCCGGGTACACGGAGGAAGAGAAGCGCGAGATTGCCCGTCGTCATTTAATGCCGAAGCAGATGGAGGAGAACGGCATCACCGCGCGCAACCTGAACATCTCGAAGACGGCCCTCATCGCCATCGTTCAGCAGTACACGCAGGAGGCTGGCCTTCGTCAACTCGAACGCGAAATCGGCTCCATCTGTCGCAAGGTGGCGCGGCGCATCGCCGAAGGACAGACCGACACGGTTCGCGTCTCCCTGAAGAACCTGCACGAGTTTTTGGGCGCGCCCAAGATTCTGCCCGAAGAGGTCTTGAAGAAAGATCAAATCGGCGTGGCGACCGGGCTGGCCTGGACGGCGGTCGGCGGCGACGTGCTCTTTATCGAAGCCCTGCGGATGAAAGGCAAGGGCGCGCTCGTTCTCACAGGCCAACTCGGAGAAGTGATGCGCGAATCGGCGCAGGCCGCCTACTCCTACGCCAAGTCGCGCGCCAAAGAACTCGACATCCCCGAAGACGATTTCAATAACTACGACCTGCACATACACATTCCCGAAGGCGCGATTCCGAAGGACGGCCCTTCAGCCGGAATCACTCTGGCGACGGCGATGGTTTCGGCTCTGTCGCAGCGTCCGATTCGCAAGGATGTCGCCATGACGGGCGAGATAACGCTCAGAGGCAATGTCCTGCCGGTCGGCGGCGTCAAGGAAAAAGTGCTGGCCGCGGTGCGCGCTCGCGTCAACACGATTATCCTGCCGCATCTGAACCGGCGCGACATGGAGGAAGTCCCGAAAGAGCCTTTCAAGGACATCCGCTTCGTCTTCGTGGACAACGTTCGCCAAGTCTTCCGCGAGGCTCTGAAGGATAAAGTCACGCCGCCCGTGCAAACCTCCGCGCGCCCCGCCAGAGTCCCGCAGGCGGCATCGGCGAGAGACCACTGACAACGGCGGCTTCCGCAACTATTTCAACACTTAGCGGCGTCGGATTTTCTTCCCCGGTGAGCACAACCCGGCGGCCCGGCGGAGCATCTTTATTACGCGAGGCGGAGCGGTTTTAAGTGGAAAATCATACTGCTTCGCCTTCTCTTTGTAAGAGTAGGATTGTTGACACTGCGCGAAACCATATGGTAACCTTCGTAACCTGTTGGCTCCGCTCCAATAATTGCTGAGCCCTCCATAGCGGAGCCGGCTCAAAATGGAACTTTAAATCAGACCTCGCGTTTATTTTTCGTGGATACCGCTCGCGCGGCTCTCTTCCGGGGAAGAAAGTCGCCATCGTGGATTCGCCCTAAGCCTGAAGAAGGAGATAGACGATTGATGACAACGAGCTTCCCCCGCTTTATCGCCCGCGCCGCCTTGTTAGTGGCTTTCGCCACACTCTTTGTTCTGAACGTTTTCGGTCAAGGCTCTTCCGCTCGCTATATTCCGACCGAGCAGGAAAAGGCCGACCTGCGCGTCACCAACATCATCAACAAAGCCGAAACACATTTCAAGAACGGCAAGCTGGAATTGGAAAACAGCCGCCGCGAACAGGCGCGCGACCAGTTCGATAAAGCGATTGACTCCATCCTCGATTCGGGGCTTGATGTCCGCTCGTACCCGAAGCTGCGCGAGTACTTCGTGCAACTGACCGAGCGCATCTATCGTGAAGAAGTTCCGCTTCAGCAAGTCACGCCGCAGACAGTCCAGAACGTTCAGGTGGCGATGAACACGGGGCCGCAGCAGCAGGAGACTCCGCAGCAAACGCAGATTGGTTTCCGCGACCAGAAGTTTGAGCCGTCGCCGCTCGACGAGTTGAGCAAGCTGGTCTTGACGCCGGAAGAGACGAACGTCTCGCCGGAAGAGGTCGGCGAAATCGAAGTCGCCAAGAGTTCCGTTGACTTCAACTTTGAGACGCACCCGCTGATTCAGCAGTTCATCAATTACTACCAAGTCCGTGGCCGCTCGACTATGGAGTCGGGACTGCGCCGCTCGGGACGCTTCATGAAGATGGCCCGCCAAATCTTCCGCGAAGAAGGCGTGCCGGAAGACATCACTTGGCTCGGTCAGGTCGAAAGCGCCTGGCGTCCGACGGCTATGTCCTGGGCTGCCGCCTCCGGCCTCTGGCAGTTTATTCCCGGCACCGGCCACACCTATGGATTGCGCCAGACCGCTTGGGTTGACGAGCGCAACAGCTTCGAGAAAGCGACGCGCGCCTCCGCCCGTTATCTGAAAGATTTGGCGAAGCACTTTAACGGCGACTGGAATCTGGCGATGGCCGCTTACAACACCGGACAGGGCAACATCGACCGCGCCATCTCACGCGCCGGTTCAGCCAACTTCTGGAAGATTTACCCGTACATCGCGCAGGAAACCAAGAACTACGTGCCGAACATTCTGGCGACGATTCTGATTGCGAAGAATCCTGAGAAGTACGGCTTCCGCAGTATCCAGCGCGAGCCCGCGATGGCTTATGACATCGTTCAAGTTCCGAACGCGACCAACCTTCAGTTGATTGCGCAGGCGACCGACACGAGCGTCGCGTACCTGCGCGAAATCAATCCTGAACTGCGCCGCGACACGACGCCGCGCGGCGAATCCTATCAAGTGCGCATTCCGGGCGGCAAAGCCAAGCAGTTCGTCGCTATCCTGAATCGCATCCCGACAAACGCTCGTGAGACTGCGGCTATCGTTTCGGTTGCGCCGGGCGAAGATTTGGAAGCAGTCGCCCGTCGCACGGGCGTCAGCCTCGCGCAGCTTCAGCAGATGAACGGCGGCACGGACAAGGCCGTCGGCAACAAGATTGTCGTGCCGAAGAACAGCAACGTGCAGTTGACCGGCATCACTCGCGCCAAGCCCGTGACGGAAGCTCCCGCGACGGGCGGCGGCGTGGCGATGAAGGTCAGAGCACGCGCCGGAGACACTGTGGCGAAGATTGCCGAGCGTTTCAATTTCGCGGCGGACGTGGTGGCGCGCTTGAACGGCGTCGCCGCCGATGCGGAACTGCAATCCGGTCAGGAAATCAAACTGCCTTCGGTTTCCGCTGCTCCCTCGCGGCGTCGCGGTCGCTAAAGAGACTTGCTGAGTTAAACTCTCAAGCTAAGACCAGAGAATTCAACGAGCGCGCCTTTCGACCGACGAGTCGAAAGGCGCGCTCAAGCTTTTAGCAACTCAATTTGCAATTTCGGCAAGCGGGACGCGCTCGTTCCTTTGCTCATCGCGCACGGTTTTAGCAAGCACACGTCTCTCCACATGCTCTTTCGCACACAATCGGCAGCCGTCTACGGCATTAACGCAGACCTCGTTGACATCGAGGTTGATTTGGCGCCTGCGCGCGGCGAATCCGATTCGCCGTCTGCCATCACCATCGTCGGGCTGCCGGACGCGGCGGTGCGCGAATCGCGCGAACGCATCCGCGCCGCCATTAGCAACTGCGGCTTCTTCTTTCCTTTTCATAAAACGACTATCAACCTCGCGCCCGCAGACGTTCGCAAGGAGGGCGCGAGCTTTGACCTGCCGATTGCGCTCGGCATCCTCGGAGCCAACGGCGACCTCGAAGGCGCGCAGAGTTTGACCGAGCTTATAGCGGTCGGCGAACTCTCGCTCGATGGCCGCGTGCGTTCCATCAAGGGCGCGCTGCCCATCGCTCTGCGCGCGCGCGACGCTCACATCAAACAACTGCTGCTGCCCGAAGAGAACGCTACGGAGGCCGCGGTCGTCGCGGGCGTCAACGTCTATCCGGTTGCTTCCTTGCGCGGCGCGGTCGAGTTGATAGCCCGACTTCGTTCCAACGAGCCGCCGCTGCCCTTGAGCGTTGACCCTTCAGAACTGCTGCGCGCAAGCGACCACTCCACGGTTGACTTTCGTGAGGTGCGCGGGCAACTGACGGCCAAGCGCGCGCTCGAAGTCGCCAGCGCCGGAGGCCACAACATCCTGCTTATCGGCCCGCCCGGCTCCGGCAAGACGATGCTCGCCAAACGCCTGCCGACGATTCTGCCGCCGCTCGAATTTGAGGCCGCGCTCGAACTGACCAAGATTCATTCGGTGGCTGGCCTGACGGGTCGCTCCGGCCTCGTCGCAGATCGCCCTTTTCGCTCGCCGCATCACACCATCAGCGATGCAGGGTTGATTGGCGGCGGGGCTTTGCCGCGTCCCGGCGAAGTCAGCCTCGCGCATCACGGCGTGCTCTTTCTGGACGAGCTGCCGGAGTTTGACCGCAGCGTCCTTGAAGTCTTGCGGCAACCGCTCGAAGACCAGCAAGTGACGATTAGCCGCGCCGCTATGTCGCTCACCTTTCCCGCCAGCTTTATGCTCGCGGCGGCGATGAATCCGTGTCCCTGCGGTTTCTGGAACGACCCGACGCGCGAATGTTGGTGCACGCCGCCGCAAATCCAGCGTTACGTCGGGCGCATTTCCGGGCCGCTGCTCGACCGCATAGACATACACATAGACGTGCCCGCCGTCCGCTTCAAAGAGTTGACCGGACGAGACGACACGCCTGAGCCTGAATCTTCGGCGAGCATTCGCGGGCGCGTCATCCTCGCGCGAGAACGACAGCGCGAGCGTTTCAAAAGCGACGGCCTTTTCGCCAACGCGCAGATGACGCCGCGCCTGATTCGTCTCTATTGCCCGATTGACTTGGAGAGCGAGCGTCTGCTCGAAGGCGCGATGGCGCGTCTGGGCTTGTCAGCGCGCGCCTATGACCGCATACTAAAGACGAGCCGCACCATCGCAGACCTTGAGGGCGAGGAACACATTCGCGCCCCGCACGTCGCGGAAGCGGTCGGCTATCGTTCGCTCGACCGCACCTACTGGACATGAGCGAGCCGCCGCCGATAGACGGAAGCGTTGATGTGACGCGCGAAAAAGATTAAATTTTCTACGGGCAAGACAACGACGCGTGAGAAGCGCCGCATCACACAGCACGGTGGAGAGCCCGCCTTCATGCGTGCCGGGAAGGAACCCAGGCGTGTAAGGCCACGGGCGCTCCTTCTTCCTTGGTTAGCGGGTCGAGGCGCACGTTGGCGCAGAGAAGTAGTGAGAAGTGAAAGATGACACATCTTCTACTTGCCCTTACGACCGAACTCGTGACCGCAGCCGAAACCGAGACATCGCAGACTTCGGACTACGCGCTGGCGCAGGCGGCCTCGCAGGGAGAGATGGCTTCCTTTGAGGAACTCTACCAGCGTCACAACCGGCGCGTCTACTCGCTCTGTTTGCGGATGACGCAGAACCAGTCGGAAGCCGAAG